>JBJXFG010000053.1:0-52699 GCA_046154665.1 Phycisphaerales bacterium
AGGTGGAGGTGGTGGAGGTGGTGGAGGTGGTGGCGGAGGCGGTGGAGGCGGAGGGGGCGGAGGGGGCGGAGGTGGAGGTGGTGGAGGTGGTGGAGGTGGTGGAGGTGGCGGCGGTGGCGGCGGCGGCGGTGGCGGCGGCGAAACCGGGTCGTCGCACCCAAGCCCGAACCGCGTCAGCAGCGTGATCAGGTCGGCGGTGTTGATCGCGCCGTCCTGATTGATGTCGCCCGCCGCCACTGCCAGCGCGCCCGTCTGACCGAAGTTGCTGAGCAGGATCGTCAGGTCCTGCACGTTGACGGTGTCGTCGCCGTTGAGATCACCATCGCACCCCGGCACCGGCGGAGGTGGAGGCGGTGGCGGGGGCGGTGGTGGTGGAGGAGGAGGAGGAGGCGGAGGCGGAGGCGGGGGGGGAGGCGGGGGGGGAGGGGTAGGTGCGATCGCCGTCGAAACGCTCCCGATCACCGCGCCGTCCGCGCTGGCGAAGTCGCCGACCCACACTTCACACCGCGACACCGGTTGGGTGAACACCCAGCCGAAGAACTGCCGCGCGTTGTCGCCCGCGGCGGGCACGTTGTGGGTGAACTGAAACGTCGGGCTCGTATCAGGCCCGAACCTCACCACGATCCGCGTCCCGGAACGCTCGACATCGATCAGATCGAACGCGACGGCGTACACCGACGGACCGGGGTAGAACACGATCCGGCCCGACTCAAGCTGCCCGCCCTCTTGCAACCCCGCGCCGTTGGCCCCGACGGTCACGGGGCGCAGCACGAACCGATCGGCGTTGGTGCCGGTGTCGACTTGCGCGAAGTTCACGGGCCCCGGCGTGTAGCTGTTGGGCGTCGTCGGGTTATCGATGAAGACGCGCGTGTTCGCCGAGGGCGTGCCGAAGTAGTCGACCCACGGGTTCGAACCGAACACCCTGGTAAAGCCCAGGGAAGTCATGAGCTCCAGCGGCTTGTGGACGCAGGTGTCGCACAGCTCGCCCTCGGGCATGTTGTCAAAGCCCATGGTGCGGGCGTCAAGCCCGGCGCTGAGCGCCACGTTCCGCCAGGTGTTGAAGTTCGTGATCGGCGCGGGCGCGGCTTGGCCGCGGGCGCTCTCCGCGAGGCCCAACGGAACAGCCATCCCCGCAACGGCGGCGAGGGCGTGCGCATTGGTGATGCGGCGCTGGACTTCCATGTCTTGACACTCCTTCGGCGCGGACAGACAGGCCCCGCCCGATCCATGAGCGGCGCGCTGTGGACGAGCATCGCACCGCGCGGCCCCGAGGCAAGACGCGGCCCGCGAATCCAGCCGCGTTTGAGCGCGCCAAAGCGTCGCGCCCGGAATAGACCGAATAAACGGACCCATCTCGAAAGCGCCCCCGGCCAACGCAACGGCCTTGCAACGCGTAGTTCGCGTTGAACCTGCTTCGAGAGGGCGTATGCTGACGGGCAAGTTCAAGACGAGACACAGCCCCACCACGGAGACCCGCCATGAACGTTGGCCAGATCGACCCACGCAAGCACCGCAGCGCCGACCACGACATCCTCCCCGTCTTCGTGCAGCGCTGGTCGCCCCGCGCCATGACCGGCGGCGTCTCGCGCCCCGACCTCATGCGCTTGCTCGAGGCCGCCCGCTGGTCGCCCAGCTCGTACAACGAGCAGCCGTGGCGGTTCCTCTACGCGATGGCGGGCACGCCCGAGTTCGCCAAGTTCCTGGCCTGCCTCATGGACGCCAACCAGGTGTGGGCCAGGAACGCCGGCGTGCTCATGCTGCTCGTCACCAGCAAGAACTTCACCCGCAACGGCAAGCCCAACGGCGTCGCCGTCTTCGACGCCGGCGCCGCCTGGCAGAGCCTGGCGCTGCAGGGCGCTGCGATGGGCCTGGCCGTCCACGCGATGGCGGGCTTCGACGCGGGCAAGGCCGCGGCGGACCTGAAAGTGCCCGATGATTTCCACTGCTGCGCGATGATCGCGGTGGGCAAGCCCGGCGAGATCGAGTCCCTGCCGGCGGACTACCAGAAGATCGAGGCCCCGAGCGGGCGGAACGCGATCGCGGAGTTTGCGTTTGAGGGTGGGTGGCGGTGAGCGGCGATTGCTCTCGACCTACTCGCCGCCGCTCGCGCCGCGATGCACGGCGGGCATCAGATCATTGAACTCCTCGATCCGCAGCATGCGGATGTCGCGCACCGAAAGCGAGAACCAGGGAAAGGTGGACGAAAGGTCAACGACGGCAAGCACGCACGTCACCGCGTTCACCTTGTCACCCCCGAAATACACGCTGCCCTGCTGCCAAACGAACCCGTGGCGCTGCAGCACGTTGCGGATGTCGGCGTACGCATTGTTGTACGAAGTACTTCCGTAGTGCGTCTGCAGAGACTCCGTGTCCATGTCGAAGGCGATGGCGTACATGCGGCCTCCCTGAGTCTGATGGGCTTCGGCGGCGCTGCGGATGCCGGGCTGGAGCCCTCTGATAAGCGTGGTGTGCATGGTTCGCTGTCCTTCCTTCAATCATAGGTCGCCCCCCACGGGCGCGGTCGCCCGCCCTTACACCGCCCCCATCGGCGAAGCCGCCAACGAGAGATCGTCCAGCTCTCCCGCTGCCAGGCGCGCGTGCCCCAGCCCGGCGATCATCGCGGCGTTGTCGAGGCAGTACGCCATCGCCGGCAGCGCCACCCGCACGCCGCGACGCGCGCCCAGTTCCACCGCTTCGCGGCGGATGCGCGAGTTGGCGCTCACGCCGCCGCCGATGATGAGCGAGCGAACCGGCGACCTTCCTCCCACCGCCCCCGCCCCCCCCGCCGCGGCCTCGCGTTCCAGCGCCCGCTCGATCTTCAGCATCAGCACCCGCGCGCACGCCCGCTGGAACGAAGCACACACGTCGGCACGCTCCTGATCGCTGAGCGACGACGCCTCACGCTGCCAGCCGCTCGGCCTTTCGAGCCCCCCGTCTCGCGCCCCCCGGACCACCTGAGGCCTGCCGCGCACCGCGTACAGCACGCTGGTCTTCAACCCGCTGAACGAGAAATCCAGCGATTCGGGATCGAGCCTGCTGACGGGGAAGTCGTGGGCGCGGTCGTTGCCGCTGGCCGCGAGCCGGTCGACCAACGGCCCGCCGGGGTGACCCAGCCCGAGGATCGCCGCGCACTTGTCGTACGCCTCGCCCACGGCGTCGTCGATCGTGCTCCCTAGCCGCGTCACCTTCAAAGGAGATTCACAGCGAAAAATCGCCGTGTGCCCGCCGGAGATCACCAGCCCGAGCGCGGGGAACAAGTCGGCGGCATCAGACAGAACCCCGACCGTCAGGGAGGGGTTCCCGAATGAGTGGTCGAGTGGTCGAGTGGCCGAGTGCCCCGGTGCGACGCCGCCCGGCACTTGACCACTTGACCACTTGACCACTTCGAGATCCCCCTCACTTCCCTTCGAGGTTCTGTCGCGCAGCAGCGCGGCATAGAGATGCGCCCGCACATGGTCCACGCCCACCAGCGGCACGCCCATCGACCACGCCAGCGCCTTCGCCGCCGACACGCCCACCACCAGCGCGCCGATCAGGCCCGGCCGGTTCCCCACCGCCACGGCATCGATGTCACGCAGCGTCACCCCTGCCTCGCTCAGCGCGCGGCGCACCACCGGCGTGATCCGCTCCACGTGCGCCCGGCTCGCGATCTCAGGCACCACCCCGCCGTACTCCGCGTGAAGCTCGTGCTGCGAAGCGATCACGTTCGACAACACATCCACACCGTCGCGCACGATGCTGGCGGCGGTCTCGTCGCAGGAGGATTCAATGCCGAGGACGAGCATGGATGACTCTCATCAGACCATCAGGCGTGACGGCACGAGCCGCTCACGACCACCTCACACCGCGCGTCGCCCTGTGATCGCGTCCCCCAGCACCGCGCGGTTGGCCATTTCGATCTGCCCGCCCGTCGGCAGGCCGCGGGCCAGGCGGCTCACCTTGACGCCCCCACCACCGCCGCCGACGGCCGTCCGTGCCGCCAGTTGCTCGGCGAGATAGAGCACCGTGCCGTCGCCCTCGAGCGTCGGGTTCAGGCCCAGGATGACTTCGGTCACTCGCTCGCCGCCGGGGTTGCGCTGGGGCTGATCGATGCGCTCGAGCAGGCGTCCGACGGTGAGGTCGCCGGCACCGACGCCGTCGAGCGGGCTGATGCGGCCCAGCAGAACGTGGTACAGCCCGCGGTAGAGGCCGGTGGATTCGAGCGCGATGAGGTCGCGCGGCTGCTCGACCACCAGGACCATCGAGCGGTCGCGGCGCGGGTCGTCGCACACGCGGCACAACTCGCCGTCGGCGAAGTTGGCGCACACGCGGCACGAACGGACGGACTTCTTCACTTCATCGATCGCCGACGAGAGCCGCGAGGCGTCTTCGGAAGAGGCCCGCAAAACCCAGTGCGCCAGCCGCTCGGCCGAGCGCCGCCCGATGCCGGGCAGCCGCGCGAACTCGCCGATCAGCCGGTCGACGGACGCCGGATACACCGGCGGGCCCTCGGGCTTCGGCGCAGTGGCGGCGGGATTCGAGCGAGAGCGTGTCATGCGGCGAGTGGCGAGTGGCGAGTGGCGAGTGGCGAGTGGACAAGAGTCTATTACTCGCCGCGGCCTCGCCTCCCTCCATCATTCACTGTTCACGATGACCGATTCCTCCTCTTCGGCCTTCCCGACTCTCGACTGCCGACTCCCGACTCCCGCTCTACGCCTTTCCCGACTGCCCAAGCCCCACTGCCCACTGCCCACCGCCCCCTACCGCAACAACCCCTCCAACCCCGGCAACTCCGGCAGCCCCAGCCCCCGCGCGTGCCGATTGGCCTCGTCGCGCACCATCCCCTGCACCGTTTCCATCGCATCGTTGGTCGCTTCCAGGATGAGGCGCTCGCCCATCTCGCGGCTGTGCGCATCCTTGCCCATGCCGTTGGCAACCGAAGGGTCGATCTTCACCGAAAGCACCTTCATCTTGCCGTTCACGGTCACGCGCACCGCGCCGCCGCTGGCGCTGCCGGTGGCCGACATGCCTTCGAGCGATTCCTGGAACGCTTTGACCGAGTCCTGAATCTTGTCTTTGTTCTTGAGGAGCCCGGCGAGGGCACCCATCTGCTTCAGTTGATCAAACATGGTTTCCTTTCTTGGGAGGCACTAGGCATGAGGCACTGGGCACTAGGACTGAAACATGCATCATCTGGCGCCCGGTCCCTGGTCCCTGGTGCCTGGCTCGTCGGCGTCGTCCTCGACGCCGACGAGCCTTGCGTTGAATAGATCAATCGCCTTCTTCACAAGTGGTTGTTCGAGGGCCTCGGCCCGTGACGCCGCGTCGACTTCGACCGCTCGGGCTCCCGCCGACCTCATCTCACCCGCCATCGCGGCGGGGTCGACCATGCGGAGCGTCTTGCTGCCGGCACCGTTGGTCGGGGCCGCGCCCGCAGCGCCCACCCCCACTCCAGCCCCCACCCCCGTCCCCACCGGATCGAGCGCGGCACCGGTCGCCGACGAAGCGGTGCCGTTGGCGTCCGCGACGGTGACCTGCATCGTCGCGCCCGCCGCCTTGCTGAGCAGGCTCTGGACGAGGTTGACCCACGACTTGGCGATGCCCGCCTTGCTCGGATCGCGCACGACGACTTCCACCGAGCGCCCCCGCACCGACTTGAGTTCGAACAAATCGACCGCGCCGCTCTGCGATGCACTCCCAGCAACCAGCCCGCGCACCGCTTCCCACAGCTCTCCGGCGTCGCCTTCCGGCTCGACCGGCGCCTCCGAACGGAACCCCGACCGTGAGGGAGGGGTTTCTTGCATTTCCTGCTTTGTTGGTGCCACCGGAAGAGACCCCTCCCTTACGGTCGAGGTTCCGTTTGTTCTCGGCGAAGCCGCCGGTGCCGGTGAGGCGACCGGCGCCTCCGCCGTCAGCGTTTTTTTGTGGGGGTCTCCGCACCGGCGCCTGACCGTGCCACTGAAGGCATCGTCGTCTGCGGCGATGACTTCAGTGCCGTCCCTCCCCCACCGCTCAGCAGAGCCCCAACGTCGGCGAGTTTCTCCGTCATCGCCAGCCGCACGATGAGCGCATCCAGCAGCGCCCGCGCCGTCGACGAGTTCGACGCCGCGCGCCCCACGCTCTCGCACAGCGCGATCATGTGAACCAGCCCCGCGGCATCAAACCGCGCCGCCTGTGCCGCCGCCCGCTCGCGGGCCGGGCCGGTGAGGTCCACCAGCGTGGAATCGCCGCCGCAGGCGCACAGGATCATCAGGTCACGCAGGTGCAGCACTAGCGTCTCGATCAGCTGATCGATCGAGACCCCCTGGGCCAGCAGCGCATCGGCCCCCTGCAGCGCGGCCCCGGCGTCGCCCGCCGCCATCGCGTCCACCATCCCCAGCACCGCCTCGCGCTCGGGCAGGCCCAGTAGCTTCTCGAGCCCCCCCACCGTCATCGTTTCGCCCGGCGGCGTCGCCGCGATCACCCGATCCAGCAGGCTCAGCGCATCACGCATCGAGCCGTTGCCCAGCCGCGCGACGGCGTGGACCAGTTCGCCCTCGGCCTTCAGCTTTTCCTGCTTCAACACCGCCGACAGATGCTCGGCGATCTTCGCGATCGGGATCGGCCGGAAATCAAACCGCTGGCACCGGCTGCGAATGGTCGGGATGACCTTCTCAGACTCGGTGGTACACAGGATGAACTTGACGTGCTCGGGAGGCTCTTCGAGCAGCTTCAGGAGCGTGTTGAACGCGTCCTTGGTCAGCATGTGGACTTCGTCGATGATGTAGACCTTGAACTTGCCCCGCAGCGGCCGGTACGCCGCCTTGGCGATCAGTTCGCGGGCGTCTTCCACGCCTCGGTTGCTGGCGGCGTCGATCTCGATGACGTCGGTGTCCTGCCCGGACATGATGGCCGTGTCCACCTCCGCCGAGCCCCCGGCGAGGGCCTTGGCGAAGATGCGGGCCGTCGATGTCTTGCCGACGCCGCGCGTCCCGACGAACAGATAGGCGTGGGCCACCCGGTCCTGCGCGATGGCGTTGAGCAGGGTCCGCGCGACCGCCTCCTGCCCGACGAGTTCGTCGAACGTGCGGGATCGATATCGGCGAGCGAGCACGGTGTAGGTCATGGCGAGGCCAATGCTACACACGGCGTGGGGGCCCGTCGGACCCCGCATGTCGACGCCAAAAAGAGAAAACCCGCGGTGCAAACGGCCCCCGCGGGCTTGTTGGAGTCACCGAGATGTCGAGCCCCGAACAGGCTCAGCGGCGGCGACGGATCGCGGCCAGGCCGCCCGCCAGCACGAGCACGCCCGCGCCGGGGGCGGGGACCAGCGTCACGCCAAAGGCCAGGAACTGCGTGAACTGGGTGCTCGAGAAGTTATTGTCGCTGACGAGGATGAGCGAGCGCTCGCCCCCGGGCAGCGTCGGGCCGAACGCGAGCCCCTCGATGTTGTCGAGCGTGATGCCCAGCGTGCCCAGGTCGAGGATCAGGGTCTTGGTGGCGGCGACGTACGGGCCGGCCAAGGGGTCGGTGCCGCTGATGTCGGTCGCGCCCGCGATCGAGACCTCGTAGAGCCGGATCGAGTTCCCGACCCCGTTCGAGAAGCTCCGCTCGATGGCGATGAAGTTCTGCTCGTCAAGAGCGAGCATGTCGACCAGGCCGTTGGTGGCGAACGAGCCGGCCGGGACGGGCGCGACCGCGACCGGGTCGGTGATGTACGCGAACTCCTGCGCCGGCAGATTGGTGTTCAGGTCGTAGCGGAGGATCCGCGCGGGCGACGCGACGCCCACGGCGGCGGCGGGGCCGTCCTGCTTCAGCGCGTTCTCGGTCGCGGTGAAGAGCGACTGGCCGCTGGGCGAGAGCGTCAGGGTCTCGAACGCCAGGTTGTTGCGGATGCCGACCGGCCCGGGGGTGGGCAGGAACTTACTCGGGACCGGCAGATCGAGCTGGTGAGCACCGGCGGCACTAAAGCGGCGCACAAACGGGTTCACCTGCGGGTTCTGGTTCACATCACCCTCGGAGGCGACCCACAGGTTCCCGTTCGAATCCAGCGCGATGCCCTCGGGGTCAAGGCTCAGGGCGGGGAACACCGTGTTGTCGGGGCGCAGCAGCGAGGTCACGCCGGTGAACGACACATCGCCCGGGG
Source organism: Phycisphaerales bacterium (assembly GCA_046154665.1). GTDB lineage: Bacteria > Planctomycetota > Phycisphaerae > Phycisphaerales > UBA1924 > JAFLCM01. The sequence continues at coordinate 8,105 of JBJXFG010000053.1, forward strand.
TGAGCGCGCCGTCGGCGACGTTGATGTTCAGCGAGTAGAACCGCGCCGGGTTGGACTGGCTGCGGTCGTCCGAGATCGCGTAGTAGCCGCCGTTGACCGAGTCGTAGGCCAGGCCCGACAGCCCGCCCATGTTCGTCCCCAGCACGTTGGTGTTGGTCGCGAAGGTTTCTTGACCGATGTACGAGATCGACTGGACCTGGCCGGCGAACGCGGACCCGGCGAGCGCCGCCACGGCCGCCACAACAAAGAATTTCTTCATCGGATTCTCCTCACGCTCGTGCGCCGCGCCGACGCCCGGGAAGACACCCGGGGCGAACAACCGAGAGCGGCGAACAAGAGTGCGGGCACAGTCGCAGCCGGGCGCAAAGACCCTGCGCCGTCCGCGCTGCGAATCCGTCATGTTCTGGTGACAACCGCGCAAAGCCCCACCCCCCGGGACCCGCCCTCCGCCATCCCCTCCGCCCCCCGACCTCACCCCCCCCTACCCGTACAAACAAACCGCCGAGGCGAGGTGGCCCTCGCCCCGGCTGGAGGCGTCGGTACTTCGGCGGGGTCTGTCAGCACGCCGAGCCCGTCACCATGTTTTCGTGATCCATCCAAACGCACCACGAATCAGTCCGAAAGACGGACAGACCCCACAAGGCCAGTTCGGAATGACCGCCCCTGGGCCATCCCCCGGGGGGGTGCGGGGCGCGGCAAACCGTCGTCCCCCATGCGACAGCCGCTCCGCGCGAAGCCAGAGAATCTCCCCGTCACAGCACCAGGATCTTCCGCACGCGAGAAAGTGCGTCCTCAGACGGCGCTGCCGCTGTTGCCCGATTCGCTTGCCGATCCGCCCGGCCCCCATGCACGCCGAAGGCTGGTCCCCGGCCCTTCCGAGCGGCGCGGGCCGAATGACCGGGAAGCCACCACGACCGCCGGCGGGGCATCGTCCACCACCATCGCCGCCCCTTTGAGCATCCGCTGGGCAACCTCATCGAGCACGGTGGTCCAATCAAGCTCCAGCCGAGGGTCCCACGCAAGCCCGACCCGCTCGGATGTCTCCCGCAGGGACTCCACCAGAATGGCGCACACAATCGGGTAGTGCTCCGGACGGGCCCCGAACCCGGCGTGCTGGGCACCCAACTCCATCAGAGGGCGCTCCAGGGCGTCAAAGTTCTGCAGGTTGCGGCAGATCAGCGACAGCCCCACGGCGAAGTGCTTCAGCATCTTCGACATGTCCGTAGGGAACAACGCCCGAACAACCGGGTGCTTCTCGAACAATCGTTCGTAGAACAACCCCGAAACCTCATCCATCCGACCCGCCAGCGTCGCATGGCTTTCTTGAACCCGTCGGAATGTTTCGCTTCGGCTGGACATCGTGGCTCCGCTCACCAGTGCGACACCCAATCCCCTTCCAGCCAACTTTCGGCCTCAATCTTTCTTCGTCTCCACCCAATTCCCCAGATCAGGCCACCCATGAGCAGGGACCCAGAGAATCCGACGACCCATGGCGTGCCGTTCCGTACAGTGCGCCTCATGGCCACGGAACCATTACCCACGGGCCCCGGCGGTTCTCAGCCGCAGGGCACCGATCCTGCCACGCATCATCCTCGGACGGTTCATGATGTCACGATGCTGTTGCAGGCGGTGGGGCAGGGGGATGAGAACGCCGCCGCCCAACTGCTGCCGCTGGTCTATGAAGAGCTGCGGAAACTGGCGGCGTCGCGGATGTCGCACGAGTCAACGGGGCAGACGCTGCAGCCCACGGCGTTGGTGCACGAAGCATACATGCGGCTGGTCGACGCGCAGGGCAAGAGCCCGCGCTGGGACGGACGCGGGCACTTCTTCGGGGCCGCGGCGCTGGCGATGCGGCGCATCCTGGTCGAGCGGGCGCGTCACCGCAAGCGGATCAAGCACGGGGGGGGTCGCAAGCGCGTGGACCTGGGCGAGGCGGCGACGATGGCCGACGCCACGGGCGGGGCCAACGGGAACGACGGGACCGACCTGATCGCGCTGGACGAGGCGATGCAGAAGCTCGAGAAGATGGATAAGCGGAAGTACGACGTGGTGATGCTCCGATACTTCGCGGGACTGAGCATCGAAGAGACCGCCGACGCTCTGTCGCTCTCGGCGGCGACGATCAAGAACGAATGGACGTTCGCGCGGGCGTGGCTGCACCGCGAGATGGCGGCGTCGGAGTAGGGCCGGGCACCCCGCCGGTCGGAGAGCCCGCCGGTCCCCGGCGGGTGGGATGAGAAAGTCTGTCGCCGCGCCGAGATCGGCGTGAGAAACCAGCACGCCGGGGACCGGCGTGGTACCCAGGAAGACCTCGCCAGGGATCGGCGAAGTACCAAGTGGATGCACGCTGACCGTTTCCAACGCGCTCAGGAGATTTTCCTCGAAATCATCGAGATCGGTCGCGATGCGCGCGAAGCGGTGCTTCTCGAGCGCTGCGCCGGAGATGAGGCACTCCTCGCCGAGGTCCGCTCGCTCCTCGAGTTCCACCACGACGAAGACCAGGGCTTCCTCGACCCCGAGGAGGTCCGCAAGATCGCCCGCGAAGAGAGCGGTGCCGACGAACCGACGCTGCCGCCCGGAACGCGCGTGGGGGTCTACACGGTGTCGCGCGTGCTCGGGCAGGGCGGCATGGGGGTGGTGTACCTCGCGCAGCAGGAGCGCCCGCGCCGAACCGTGGCCCTGAAGCTGCTCCGAGCCAGCGTGGCCGGCTCGTCGGCGCTGCGGCGCTTCGAGCACGAGGCCGAGGTGCTCGGAATGCTCCAGCACCCGGGGATCGCGCAGATCTTCGAGGCCGGGGCCGCCGACATCGGCCGCGGGCTCCAGCCCTACATCGCGATGGAGTTCATCGACGGGCCCTCGCTCGCGTCGTACGCCCGGAAAAAGGAACTCGGCATCGACGACCGGCTGCGCCTGATGACCCAGGTGTGCGACGGTGTGCACCACGCCCACCAGCGCGGCGTGATCCACCGCGACCTCAAGCCCGGCAACATCCTGGTCGACCCGTCGGGCCGCCCCAAGGTGCTCGACTTCGGCGTGTCACGGGCGGTCGACCCCGACCGGCGCGCCACCTTCCACTCGATGCACACCAGCGCGGGCCAGCTCATCGGCACGCTGGCGTACATGAGCCCGGAGCAAGCCTCGGGCGACGCCGAAGCGATCGACGTCCGCTCCGACGTCTATGCGCTCGGGGTGATGCTCTACGAACTGCTGTCGGGGCAGTTGCCGTTTGATGTACGGACCAAGCCGCTGGTCGAGGCCGCGCGGATCATCCACGACTCCGAACCACGCCGGCTTGCGAGCCACGGGCGGCAGTTCCGCGGCGACCTCGACGTGATCGTGGCCCGGGCGCTGGAGAAGGACAAGTCGCGCCGCTACCAGTCCGCCGACGATCTGGCGGATGATCTGAGAAGGCACCTGGAAGGCTCTCCGATCAGCGCCAAGCAAGACTCGGCGTTTTATGTGCTGAAGAAGCAGGTGCGGCGGCACAAGCTGGCATCGGCCTTGATCGGCGCGATCGTCATCAGCGTGACCACGCTGGGCATCTTCTCGACGTTCCAGGCGATCCGCGCCGACCGTGAAGCCAGGAACGCCAAGGCCGAGAACCTCCGCGCCCAGGCGGCGCTGGCGCAGGCCAACCTCGAGCGGGCCCGCGCCGACGCCAACGCTTCCCGCGCCGATCATGACCTGGCGGTGAGCAACATCGAGCGCGGGCGCCTGCTGAGCGCGGGCGGGTCGCTGGTGCTCGCCGAGGAGCAGCTGTGGCCCGAGCTGCTGCGTGACCCGACCAGCCCGCACGCGTTTTGGGCGGTGTGGGAGCTCTACAGCCGCATCCCGTGCCGCGACACGCTGCCGGCTCACGAACCAAGCGTTCGGGCGCTGGCGTACTCGAACGACGGTTCCATCATGGTGAGCGCCGGGGAACGCGGGGACGTGACGGCGTGGGACGCACGGACCATGACCGAGTTGGCCCGCGTGGCCCTCGGGCTCCCCACGCTCCGCGCCACCATGTGCTTCACACCCGACGACCGTTTGCTGATCGTTGCGGACATCACCGGCCAGATTCATGTGTGGAACACCGCTGGCTGGACCATCGCCGCGTGCCCCGAGCCGGTGCCGACGGCCCCGCTCAGCGCCGACCTGAGCCCGGACGGCTCGTTGTACGCCGTGGTCGGCGATGCCGGGGCCATCACCGTCTACAACACCGAAGACTGGTCGGTCGCGTGGCGCTGCCTGGCCAGCCGTGCGCTGCTGGGCGGTGTGGCGTTCTCGCCCGATTCCGCGGCCCTGGCCACCACCGGCACGGACGAGATGCTCCGCTTCTGGGACGCCCGCACCGGTGCGCTGCAAGAGTCGCTCTTCGCCCACCAGCAGGCCGCCCACGGGCTGGACTGGTCGCCCGACGGGAAGTGGCTGGTCACCGGCGGCACCGACCGCATGGTCAAGGTCTGGGACGCGACGCTGCGGGCGGTGGTCCGACAGTGGGACGCCGCCAACGGCACGATCACGCGTGTCCACTTCAGCCCCGACAGCACCAAGGTTGCCATCGGCGGGTGGTGGCGCACCGACCTCTTGGACTGGGAGACATGGACGCTCGAGGCGTCGTACGCCGGGCACCGCCGCGGGCTCCACGCCCTGGCGTGGGCACCCGACAGCACGTCGTTCGCGACGGGATCGGTCGAGCCGTACGTCCGGGTGTGGGACCTTCCCAGCCGCGTCATCCCCGCGAGCGTGCCCGGTCACAACCACCGCTCGACGGCGGTGTTCATCAACGAGAAGCACGGGCGCGTCATCGCCTCGGGCTATGACCGCTCGCTGTTCCTCCGCGAGTACCCGTCGCTCAAGCCCATCAAGAAGCTCGCCGGCGGCGGGGCGTACGGCACGAACTGCACGTTCATCGGCGACGGCTCACGCTTTGCGTATCTCGTCGAGTCGGGGCCGGTCTACATCTGCGACTCGCGCGACGGGGCCCCGCTGTGCACCATCAACCAGACGCGGCTCTCGACCGCGATGGCCTCATCGCCCGACGGCTCGACTCTGTACGTCGCCGAGGTGCGCGGGGCGATCAGTTCGTGGAACACGCACACCGGCGAGCTCATCGAGTATTGGGGCACCGAGGGGTGGGACCCGCTCTATATGCGCATCCACTCGGGCGGCACCAGGCTCGAACTCACCCAGCGCGACCGCGTTTGGCAATCATGGTCGCTCCCCGGATTCGCACCCAGCCCGACCATCGCCACCGACGCGCCCACCTGGGCCCTGGATGTTTCGTCCGACGGCACCCTCGCCGCCCTCACCACCTGGGGGTCCGAGGTCCAACTGTGGAACCCCGCCACGCGCAACTACCTCGGCACGTTGGAAGGTCACCGCCAACTGATCTCCGGCTGCGTGCTCAGCCCCCGCGCCCGCTATGTGCTGACCGCCAGCACCGACGGCACCGTCCGCTGGTGGGACGCCGTCGACCAGCGCGGCCTCCTCAGCCTGCAGACTCCCGACCAGCAGCCCATGAACACGGTGGCGATCGCGTCCGACGGGCGCACCGTCATCAGCGGCGGCTTCGACGGGCGGCTCTACAAATGGGACCTCACACGGTTTGATCGGCACATCGCGGGGAACCTCGAATCACAGCTCTCGCGCTGGCTCGGCCCGTCGGCGAGCGGCGCGGAGCGAGAGAACGCTCGGAAGCTCCGCGCCTGGGCCGCGAGCGTGCGCCAGGCCGACCAAGCCACCCCGCGCGCTGCCGGCGGGCTGTGCGACCCGCCATGAGCGGCGCGGCAAAAGCGATCGGAGCCGACGGCGCAAGCCATCGGTCCCAAGCGTGCGTCGTTTCGGGAGACATCGGCCCGTCCACCCGCGCGGACGGCTCCGCTCAGGCCCAAACGAAAAAAAGCGGCCCCGCGTTGATCGCGTCTGGCCGCTTCGTTTCAGAATGAGCTGTCAAGCGCCGTTCAGCGGCGACGACGCAGACCGACCAAGCCAGCCAGGGCGAGCACGCCCGCCGCGCCGGGCGCGGGGACGGCGGTGGAAGCCGCGGCGGAGTTCGGGGCGGGGTCGGCCCAGATCGACTGCCCGTCGAGGGCCACGCCGTTGGGGATCGAGTTCGTCGTCGGGCCGCCGACCGGGCCGGTCGCGACAGCGGGATTGGCCGTCGAGTTGGTCTCGCCGGGGGTGTTCTGCGGCAGTTCGCTCACGACATCCGGGCCCGCGAAGGGCTGGAACACGTCGGCGAGGTCGGACCCGCCGCGAGGGGCGGCGTTGCCCGAGAACGGCGCGTCGGAGCCGTAGGTCTTGGAGGCGGGCACGCCCTGAGCCTGAGCGAGATCAACGGCGAGATCGTTCTGGCTCGCGTCGACCTTGTTCGAGTAGGCGTAGGCGAAGCCGCCGGTTTCACCTCCGCGGACCGCGGCGCTGTACGCGTCGATGGGCAGGGCCACGCCGGCGCGCATCGGGGCGCCGGCGAAGTGGTGGATCGTCTGAGCGGCGGCGAGGGCGCCTTCGCCAGCACCGAAGCTCTTGGCGGTATCACGAGTCATGAACTCGGGGACGCCGATGCTCACGATGCCCTGGCCCAGGTGGCTCGAGGGCAGCCCTCGGACTACTGGAATGAGCGCGGTGCCGTCGCTCTCGATCTGGTAACGAACGCGTTGGCTGATGTCGTCCTTCCGGGTATGGGAGGTACCGACGTCGTTACCGCGGCTCAAGACGCCCATCGCCGTAGCGACGGCCGAACCACAAGCGAGCGCGATGACCGCGCCGCGAATGCCATGACGAACCATATTGCTGTCCTCCACAACTTCGAATAGGACGGATCTGACTCAGGCCGCGGCACTGTGCGGGCGCACGCGGTCGAGGTAGACCATAACCCAGAAACGGGAGGATTGCAAGGGCTGTGCCGGAAATTCCGGCGGAAAATCGCCAATCCGATCGGGGACCGAACAACGTGGCTTGACGCTCGCGCCCGCCGCGGGTGTGCCAATCTCACCGCACGCATCGGCGCACGCGTGTGATCCGCACCCGCTGCAGGCGTGTGGCACCACAAGCCGGCGCGGGCCCTGCTTGTACGCTTCGAGCGTGCTGACGTGGACCCTGATCGCGCTCGACGTGGTTCTGCGCATCGTGATGTGCGTGGTGGTGCTGCTGCGCAAGCGGTCGAGCGACGCCATGCCGTGGCTGCTGCTGTGTGCGCTGTTCCCGCTGGTCGGGCTCGTTCTGTATGTGCTCATCGGCGGGAACCGGCTGGGGCGTCGGCGCTCGCGCGAGCACGCGCGGGCCATGCGCGTGGTCGACGGGCTCACGCGCCTGGGCCTCGACCGCGGCGGGTCCGCCGTCGTGCTCGAGCACCGGCGCGACCTCGCGCGCATGGCCGAGAACCTCGGGCACATGCCGATCGTCGGCGGGAACTCAGCCGAACTCATCGCCGAACCGACCGAGTACCTCAACCGCCTCGTCGAAGACATCGACGCGGCCCAGGCGTACGTCCACTGCACGTTTTACATCTTCGAGAACGATCGCGCCGGGCGCGAGATCGGTGCGGCCCTCGAGCGCGCGTCGGCCCGAGGCGTGTGCGCCCGGCTGCTGGTCGATGCCGTGGGCTCTCGCCAGATGCTGCGCCGACTGGCGCCCTCGATGCGCGACAAGGGCGTGCAGGTCCACGCCATGCTGCCGGTCACGCCGTTGCGAAGGCGCTTGGCGCGGATCGACCTGCGCAACCACAGAAAACTGGTGGTGATCGACGGCGTGACGATGTACACGGGCAGCCAGAACATCGTCGACCCGGCCATGGGTGAGCCGGGATCGGCGCCGCTCGGTTCGGCCTCCAGCGGTTGGAAGGGCTCGGGCGGCGCGAGCAAGGGGTCGGGCTCCGGGTCGGGCTCGGGCTCCGGTTCCGGCAAGAACGAAGACGGCGTCCGTCGGCTCGTGAGCGAGGGGCTCAGGGCCCGCTTCACGCGGACGTACCGGCAGTGGGACGATCTCAACGTGCGTTTGCGCGGGCCGATCGCCGTGCAGGGCGACGTGGTGTTTCTTGAGGATTGGTACAGCGCGACCCGCGAGATTCTTCACGAGGCGGGCTCGGCGACGGTGACCGCCACGCGCCCCGTGCCGCTGCCGCAGCGTTACGGCGAGGCGGTGGCCCAGCTGGTGCCCAGCGGACCGACGTACGACCGCAACGTGTTCCACAACTTCATGATCGCGGCGTTGCACGACGCGGAGAAGCGCATCGAACTCGTCACGCCGTACTTCGTGCCCGATGAGGCGGTGACGCTGGCGCTGAAGATCGCGGTGTCGCGCGGCGTGAGCGTCGACGTGGTGGTGCCGCACACGACGGACCACATCCTGGTGTCGCTGGCGGCACGGGCGCACTTCCAGGAACTGCTCGACGCCGGCGTGCGCGTCCACCTTCACAAAGGGTTGATGCTGCACAGCAAGAGCCTTGCGGTCGACGACGACTTCGCGATCGTGGGCTCGGGCAACCTCGACATGCGGTCGTTCTACCTCAACTTCGAGCTCAACATCGTGCTGTACGACAAGGCGTTTACTTCCGAGCTGCAGCACCAGCACGCGCGGTACATCCAGCAATCAAAGCAGATCAACGCGGAGGGTTGGGCGAAGCGCGCGGTGGGGACACGGCTGCTGGAGAAAGCGGTGGGGTTGATGGGGCCGCTGCTGTAGCAGATGAAAGTGGAGACACGCCGCCAGACGCACCCGCGAAGCGGGTGCCTGATGGTTGCCAGACACGGAGTGTCTGGAAGGTAGGTGCCCAGGTCATTCTCGCCCATGAAATGGGCAAGTGATGTCGCGTGTCGGCCCATGCGCCCGCCCGCGTCGCGGGCGGTGTTGCCGCGATTGCCGCGGACCAGACGCTGCGCGTCTGGCAACGGCCGGGCACCCGCTTCGCGGGTGCATCGGACCGCGTGCTCACACGACAAACTCCTCATCGCGCGGCTGGTCCTTGGCACGCAGACCGGCGTTGTAGCTGTCGCGGGCCGCTACCGCCATGCGGTCGCAGGCTTCGTTCTCCGGGTGTTCGTTGTGGCCCTTGACCCAGTGGAAGCTCAGCCGGTGGGTGGCGCGGAGGTCGTCGAGGCGTTCCCACAGGTCCTGGTTCTTCACGGGCTTCTTGGCGGCGGTCTTCCAGCCGCGCTTCTTCCAATCGTCCATCCACTCGTCGAGTCCCTTGAGGACGTACTGCGAATCCGAGTAGAGCTCGACGCGGCTGGGCTTCTTGATGGCACCCAGGCCGTTGATGACGGCAAGGAGCTCCATGCGGTTATTGGTCGTATCGGGCTCGCCGCCAGAGGCGTCGACGACCTTCCCGCTTGCGGGATGCTTGAGGATGAAGGCCCACCCGCCGGGCCCGGGGTTGCCGGAGCAGGCACCATCGGTGTAGAGCTCGACGAGGGTGGGGTCGGGTGCGTGCATGGAGGGCGAGTGGCGAAGTGGGCAAGTGGTCAAGTGGTCGAGTGGCGAGTGTATCGGTGCGCGTGGTACCCACTGGTGGAACATGCGCACGCAGGATGCGGAGACGGGTTCACGCCGCAGGCCAGCATCTCGCGCTCTTGCACTTGACCACTTGACCACTCGACCACCTGACTACTCCTCCCGATGCCCAGTGCCTGATGCCTTTCGCCGAAACGAAAAACCCCAGACCTGCATGGCTGCAAGTCCGGGGCGTTGAGTAAGAGGGAAGCCTGGGTTGGGGTGACCTGTGCAGACCCGGAACCAGAGCCCGAGTCACACAGGGCAGAATCATCGCTCGTCCGTTGTTATCGGACGTGCGCAGATCTATTCAGTTGTTGCGGTACAAACCGCCCTTTTCCGAAGGTGAATGTACCAGAATTCCACGATGATTGCAAGGCTCGAACCGTTTTCTCACGCGAATCCATCACTGGGACGAACGTTTGTGCGGGCGAGAACCTTGCGTGCGATGCGATACGGGCATGGGCCGAGCCCGGTTCCCGAGTGCGGAAGGGGATTCGACGCCAAATCTGGGGTGGATTTTGCTTCGGACACAACACTGGCTTGAGGCAGCCAGTGGTTATCGGCGCTCGTGACTTTTCTCGCCGAGTCGCGGGGTTTTCCGGCGTGAGACGCGTCTTGCAAGCGGCACTGGCCCGCCCCCCCACGCTCGCGGTTCTGCTCAGCGTGTGCCCGCGCGGACGACGTCGGCGGGCTCGCGCCCTTGCACGATCTGGTCGCGCGTGCCCGGTGCGATCAGTCGCTTGGTGAACGCCGCGAACTCCTGCTCGGCGGCGTCGAGGTCGTCGTTGAAGTAGGTCTGGAACACCGCCGGTCCGCCGCGGGTGGCGAGTGCGTTGACCGCGGCGCGTTCGCTGAGCTTGCTCGCGATGGCGCGGCGCTGCCCGCCGTCGACGCAGTCGTCGAGCAGCTTGCGCAGGCCGGCGTTGTACTTCCCGCCTTCGCCCGAGTTGATGAAGTGCGCGAGGGCCCAGAGGTGCGCATAGAAGTCGAGCAGCGAGCTGTCGCCCTCGCCCAGGAAATCCTGCGGCTTGGAGCGGAGCAGTTTCGACAGCGTCATGAGGCGGTCGCGCGAAGCGGCCTTGCGGAGCTGGTCGAAGCGTTCGAGGTTGGCCCAGGGGATGAAGCTGGGCTGGCCGCCGACCCAGCGGTGGCCTTCCATGTAGACGGCGATGCCCTCTTCGAGCCAGGTGGGCAGCGGGTCTTTGAAGGTGCGCTGGGTGTACTGGTGCCAGCCTTCGTGGGCGGCGATGGCGAGGGTGTCGAAGAGGCCCAGGTCGTAGTAGACGCCGATGCCGTTGAAGGCGTAGCCGCCGCGCTGGATGCGGGTGAGTTCGCCGGCCTGGTCGGGCATGAGGCGCTGGGTCAGCCGCTCCCATTGCGGGCGGTTGTCCATGAGGTAGGTGTCGAGCCTCTGCGGCGGGACGGGGAGCGGTGCCAACGCGGTGCGGTAGTGGGCCAGCGCGTACTCGACGAAGGTGATCATCCGCGACTTGATGACGGGGTTCTTCTCGGTGGTGTAGATGCGGTAGTGCTCGGTGCGAACGATGGAGCCCTTGACCTCGCCGAAGGACCAGTCTTCTTCGGAGAGGATGCCCGGCGTCGCGACGACGGTGCCGGTGCCAGCGGCGTCGGCGGCACCGAGCGAGACGTGCTGCGGCGGCTGTGAGCACGACCCCAGGGCCAGCGCCGCGAGCGGGAAAAGAGCGAGCACGGCGCGGTGGTTGTGGCGTGGCATCGGGAGAACTGTATGGGTGAGCGGGGGCGGGGATGCGGTGGGATGTCGGACATCCGGGCCCCTGCGCGAGCACGAGGCCAGGGCACCAGGAGGTGACTCGGCCGCATGGCGTGGTCGCGGCGTGGCCCCGCGCTCGCGCACGGGGCTCGGATGGACCGGGCGGTTCGGATAGACTGAATTTGCTGTGATGAGCCTGCCCAACACACAACCCGGCGTGTGGCCCGCCATCGGGGCGGGGCGGTTCGCGTCGGGCATTTCGCGCGACGACGCCGCGGGTTGCCGCGTGTGTCTCGTGGGTCTCCCTGATGACCTCGGGGTGCGTCTCAACAACGGCAGGCCGGGCGCGAAGGAAGGCCCCACGGCGTTCCGTGCGGCGCTAGCGCGGTATGGCACCGCGTGGGACGCCGAGGGCGAGCTCGAACTCGATGTCAAGGTCTTCGATGCCGGGGACGTGACGCCCGCGCCGGGCGACGACGCGGCGGCGCTGCTCAAGACGCACGCTCGGGTGACCGAGGCGCTGCTGGCGGTCCACGCGGCGGGGATGGTGCCGGTGTGCGTCGGGGGCGGGCACGATCTGACATTCCCCACGGTGCGCGCCCTGGCGATGGCCCGCGGCGACATGACCGGGCCGTTGGGCGGCATCAACGTGGACGCGCATCTTGATGTGCGCGAGACGGTGGGCAGCGGGATGCCGTTCCGGGCGCTCATCGAGGGCGGGTTTGTCGATCCGCGGAAGTTCACGGTGGTCGGCGCGGGGCTGTTCGCGAATACGAAGGAGCACCACCAGTGGCTGACCAGCCGCGGGGCGCGGGTGCTGGGGGTGGAGGGGGTGATGGAGTACGGCGTGTCGGACGCCGACACGTTCGCGCGGAGCATGCGGAAGGCGGCGATCGGTTCGTCGCAACGTCTCGGCACGGGGTTTGTGTCGATCGATCTGGATTCGATCGACGCGAGCTACGCGCCGGGTGTGAGCGCGATGAACCCGATGGGCCTGAGCGTGCGGCAGGTGGAGCAGATCGCGCGGGAAGCGGGCGAGCACCCGGCGGTGCGGCACTTTGACTTGATGGAGCTCTCGCCGCCCAATGACAAACCGGCTGGGGCGGGGATGACGGCGCGGATCGCGGCGCTGTTGTTCTTGAGCTTTGTGCGCGGGTTCGCGGAGCGGGCGTCGTGATGGCTCTGGGCGCGGCGGCGTGGCGATCATCCGAGCCCCGTGCGCCAGCACGGGGTCAAAGGAACGAACGGGGGCGCCGTTGTGTTCGCGGCGTGGCCCCGAGCTTGCGTTCGGGGCTCGGCTGGACTGGGAGGGGAGCTCGATGAGGATCGCCATCCGCAACGCGCGGGTGCTGACGTTGACGCCGGGCGTGCCTGGCGGGGCTGTGGGAGCGCCGTCGGCGTGCGGGGTCGGCGCTGCAGGTTCACGCGTGAACGCGGGGCCGCTGCGTGGGGCGATGCTCGGGGAACTCGGCGTGATCGCACGCGGTGACGTCGTCGTTGAGAATGGGGTGGTGGTTTCGGTCGCGGCCTCGGCGGTGGGAGGGCGTGATGAAGAGCACCGACCTGCGAGGACGCAGGTCGGTGGCACGTCGCGCGTGGGACCTGCTGGCGAGGTCATCGAGATCGACGCCGGGGGCCGCGTGCTGATGCCGGGGTTTGTTGATGCGCACACGCACGCGCTGTGGGCCGGGGACCGGCTGGACGAGTGGGAGATGAAACGCCGCGGCGTGGCGTACCTCGACATCCTCAAGGCGGGCGGGGGGATCATGTCGACGGTGCGGGCCGTGCGCGCGGCTTCGGAGGAATCGCTCGCGGCATCGCTCGCGGCGCGGCTGGCGGCGATGCTGCGCGAGGGGACCACGACCGTCGAAGTGAAGAGCGGGTACGGGCTGACCACGGCGGACGAACTCAAGATGCTGCGGGCAATCGGAAGGCATCAAGGCACCGTGGCATCAAGGCATCAAGGGGAGAGGCAACAAGCAGGACTGCCGACGGTGATTTCCACGGCGCTGATCGGGCATGCGATCGATCCGGATCATCTGGACTTCGTGGAGCGGACGATCGGGGAGACGCTCGACGCCGTGCACGCGGCATACCCCGGCACCACCATCGATGCGTACTGCGAGCAGGGGGCGTGGTCGCTCGAACAGTGTTCGCGGCTGTTCGAACGCGCCAAGAGCCTCGGCCATCCTTTCCGCGTTCACACCGACCAGTTCAACGAACTCGGCATGACGCGCTGGGCTGTCGAGCACGGGGCGGTGAGCGTGGACCATCTGGAGGCGTCGTCGCGCGGCACGCTCGAACTGGTCGCGAAGTCGAACACCTTCGGCGTGATGCTGCCGTGCGCGGGGTTCCACACCGACGGGCGGTACGGCGACGGGCGTTTCTTCGTGGACGCGGGCGGCGCGCTGGTGATCGCGACCAACCTCAACCCCGGCTCGGCACCGTGCGGCTCGATGCCGATGGCGATCGCGCTGGCGGTGCGGTACTTGAAGCTGAGCCCGGCGGAAGCGATCGCGGCGTGTACGCGTAACGCCGCCGCCCTGCTGGGGCTGCACGACCGCGGCGTGATCGCGCCGGGGGCGCGCGCCGATCTCATCCTGCTGCGATACACCGATGAGCGGATGCTGGCTTATGAGTTTGGGGGGAACCCGGTGGAGGTGGTCATTCAGGGTGGCATGCTCAAACTTTCTGTTTGAGCATGCTCTTGGTGCTGTGGGCGCGTTGCAAAGACAGCATGCTCAAACAAAAAGTTTGAGCATGCCACCCGAGCCTAGCGATCCAGCTCCGCCGCCACCACGTTGATCGAGCCGATCACCGCCACGACGTCGGCGAGCATGTGCCCTTCGGTCAGCTTGGCCATGACCGAGTAGTTCATGAAGCAAGGCGGGCGGGTGCGGGCACGGAAGCTGCGCGGGCCGCCGTCGCTCACGATGTAATAGCCCAGTTCGCCGTTGGCCGTTTCCATGCAGCCGTAGGCCTCGGCGATGGGGGCCTTCCAGCCGCGGTTGGTCATCACCAGCTCGAAGTGCTGGATCAGGCCCTCGATCGAGCCGTAGACCTCGGACTTCTTGGGTTTGACGAACTTGCCGTCGGCGAACGTGTCGACGGGTCCGCCGGGGATTTTGTCGATGAGTTGGTCGATGATCTTGAGGCTCTGGCGGATCTCTTCGAGGCGGACGTGGAAGCGGGCGTAGACGTCGCCGTCGGTGTGGATCGGCACCTGGAACTTGACGGCCTCGGCGCCCTGTCCGTCCCAGTTGTCGGCGTAGCAGAGGCAGGGCTCGTCCTTGCGGAGGTCGCGCACGACGCCCGAGGCGCGGGCGACGGGGCCGCTGAGGCTCCAGCCGATGGCGTCGGCCTTCGAGATGACGCCGATGCCCGCCGTGCGGTCGATGAAAATCTTGTTGCGGAGGACGAGGCTTTCGAGGTCCTTGACGGCCTGCGGGACTTCTTTGTCGATGAGAGCGCGGACGAGCTTGCGGAAGGTCTCCTCATCGGGCAGGTCTTTCATCAGGCCGCCGACGCGGGTCCAGTCGGGGTGGAATCGCTGGCCCGAGATGTAGTCGCAGATGTCGTAGATTTTCTCGCGGACGTTGAAGGCGTAGAGGAAGCCGGTGAAGCCGCCCAGGTCGAGCGCCGCCGCGCCGGTACACAGCAGGTGGTTCTGGATGCGGGCGATCTCCATCATGATGGTGCGGAGCACCTTGCAGCGCGGCGTGATGTCGATGCCGAAGAGCTTCTCAACCGCGTGGTGCCACACGATGTCGTTGGCGATGGGCGAGAGATAGTCCATCCGCGAGACGATGGTGACGTACTGGTTGTAGTCGAGGTGCTCGCCGAGCTTCTCGAAGCCGGAGTGGAGGTAGCCGATGTGCGGCGTGCATCGGGCGATGCGCTCGCCGTCGAGCTCGAGGACCAACCGCAGGGTGGTGTGGGTGGCGGGGTGCTGCGGCCCGAAGTTGAGGGTCCAGCGGTCGCCGGTGTCGACGTGGCCCTTGAGGTAGTCGACCTGCTCGACATCGGTGTCGTAGCCGTCACGGAGGGGTTTGAGGGTGTAGGGCATGGTTTTCGTTCGGGGATGGATCGGGGTGGGCGGGAGTATAGAGGCGAACGAGCGCGGACCACGAAGGACGGCACGAGGCAGCGATGCGGCGCGGACCCTGCGCGAAGCAAGGGGCCGGAGCGCGTAACGTCCCCTCCGCACCGATCCACCCATGCCGACCGACCACTCCAACCTGATCCTCGGCATCGACCTCGGCACCACCAACTCGCTGGTGGCCGTGTTCGATGCGCCGACGGGCGGGGCCGCGGCGGCGCGGGTGATCGCGGACGGGCAGGGCCGGGCGCTTTTGCCCAGCGTGGTGCGGTTCGATGATCGCGGGCGCGTCGAGGCGATGGGGTTCGAGGCTCGGGAGCGGGCGGCGGAGTTTCCTCGCCACACCATCGCCAGCGTGAAGCGGCTGATGGGGCGTTCGCGGGGTGATGCCGAGAGGTCGGGCGATCTTGGGTATCTGCCTTACGAAGTGGTGGACGGCCCGAACAACACGGCGCGGATCGCGCTGACGCCTTCTGCTTCGATCCGAACCCCGAGCGCAAGCTCGGGGCCACGCCACGACACGAGTATCACCGTCTCACCTCAGGAAGTCTCCGCGGCGATCCTGCGTGAACTCAAGCACCGCGCCGAGCGGGCCCTGGGTGCGGCAGCGCCCGAATGCAAGCCGTGGCGTGCTGTCATCACCGTGCCGGCGTATTTCGACGACGCGCAGCGCCAGGCCACCCGTGACGCCGGAAGGCTCGCCGGGCTCGACGTCGTCCGCATCGTCACCGAGCCCACAGCGGCGGCGCTGGCGTATGGCGTGGGGCTGCGCGGCGGGGGGCGTGGTGGATCGCGCGAGCACGAGACCATCGCCGTCTATGACCTGGGCGGCGGGACGTTCGATATCTCGATTCTGCGGGTGACGCCGAACGCGGGGTCGGGTGGGGAAGGTGCCGGTGCGGGCGCATCGGTGCCGCTCGGTGCGGACTTCTTCGAGGTGCTCTCCACCGCGGGCGACACGCACCTGGGCGGCGATGATGTCGATCACTTCATCGTGCGGTGGCTCGTGGGAGGTGCTTCGACCGATCCCCGACCGACAGGGAGCGGTGTCGCCGATGACGAAGCAGCAGAACCGGTCACGTCCGAGCCGAGACCCCTCCCTCACGGTCGGGGTTCTGTTCCGTCGGACCAAGCCGCGCTGAAGCACGCCGCCGAGCGGGCCAAGATCGAACTCTCGGAGCGGGAGAGCACGACGATCGCGCTGACGCTCTCGACCGGGCCGGTGTCGCGCGTGCTCACGCGGGCGGAACTTGAGGCGATGATGACGCCGTGGGTCGAGCGGACGCTCTCGGCGTGTCGGCGGGCGCTGCGCGATGCGAAGCTGACCGCCGCCGAGATCGACCGCGTTGTGCTGGTGGGCGGTGCGACGCGCACGCCGATGGTTCGGCGCAAGGTCGAAGAACTCTTCGGCCGCGCGCCGTACACGGCGCTCAATCCCGATGAGGTCGTCGCGCTGGGCGCGGCGGTGCAGGGCGCGGTGATGTCGGGCTCGATCGGCGACATGCTGCTGCTCGACGTGCTGCCGCTGAGCCTGGGCGTCGAGACGGTGGGCGGGGCGGTGGCGAAGATCATCGTGCGGAACTCGACGGTGCCGGCGCGGGCTTCGGAGATGTTTTCGACGAGTGTCGACGGTCAGACGTCGATCAAGCTGCAGGTGCTGCAGGGTGAGCGCGAGATGGCCGCCGATTGCCGTTCGCTGGGCGAGTTCCACCTGCGGGGCATCCCGCCGATGCCCGCGGGAATCCCGCAGGTCCGAGTCGAGTTCCTCGTCGACATCTCCGGCGTGCTCAACGTGTCGGCGGTCGAGCTGCGCAGCGGCGTCAGGGCCATGCTCCAAGTTATCCCCAACCACGGCCTCACGCGCGACGAAGTCGAGCGCATGGAGCGCGACAGCCTCGTCCACGCCCGCGAAGACATGACGCGGCACCGCGTCGTCGACCTCATCGCCAACAGCCGGCTCGATCTCAAGTGGATCACCGACCGGATCGAAAAGGTGCGTGACTTGCTCGACGCGGGGTATCTCGCGGAACTCGAGGGTGCGGCAGCGTCGCTGCGCGGGTTTCTTGAAAAGGCCGAGACGGATTGGCGCTCTGTCGATGCGAACGCGTTCCAACACGCGAAAGAAACGCTCGACCGCACGAGCGTGCGGATGCACGAGGTTTCGATCACCAAGTCGCTGCGGGAGGGGTGAGGCGCGAGTTTGGATTCGGCGCGCGTCAAACGCCGCGCAGCTGCCGCACGATCACCGCGCGTTCACCCCACGGCTTGTCGAACACCGCCGAGCCCGCCACCATCACGTCGCACCCCGCCTCGCGGCAGGCGGCTGCGGTGGCGGGCGAGACCCCGCCGTCCATCTGGAGGCGCTGGTTCGGGCGCAGGCGGGCGCAGATCGCCCGCACTTTCTCGAGCACCTCGGGCATGAACTTCTGCCCGCCCTTGCCGGGGTTCACGCTCATCACCAGGATCAGTTCGAAGTCGGCGAGGTACGGGAACACGGCCTCGACGGGCGTGGGCGGATTCAGGCACAGGCCAGCGGTGAGGCCCAGGGCCCGCGCCTGATCGGCGAGTCGGCGCGGGTCGTACTGCTGGCTCAGCGGGCTCATGCCGGTGCCGGCAAGTGCATCGAGGACCGGCTCGATGTGGAACGTGTAGTGGTTTGCGCCGGCTTTGGCGAAGGCCTCGAGATACTGCCCCGGGTCGGTCACCATTACATGCACGTCGAGGAACGCCGCGGGCAGTTTCTTGCGGAGGCAGCGGACCATGTCGGCACCCAGCGTGAGGTTGGGAACGAAGTGGCCGTCCATCACGTCGACGTGCAGCAAGTCGGCACCCGCGCCGCCGTCAGCGACAGGCCGGAGGACCTGGCCGGCGTCGTCGGCCATGGCGGCGAAGTCGGCGGCGAGGATGGACGGGGCGACCAGAGGCAGCGTGCCCGCGGGCGGGTTGGTGAACAGGTTCGCCATGCGGGGAGACTATCGCGGAAGCCGGGCGATGGTGGTCGGGTGAGGGCGTGTACGCTCGGCACATGGGATTCGCCGCGCGTGGTCGTCGACGATGGGTGCTGTGGAGCTTCGTCGCGGCGGCGTTGTTGCTGGCGTGCGGCGCGGTGCTGGTGGTGATGGCGATGACGCGGCCCGCGTGGTTCAGGGTGCCGTCGGGCGGCGCCGACGGGCCGCTCCGGGCGGAGTCGTTCGAGCGGCGCGTGATGTCAACCCTCTCGGACGCCCACCCCTTCGGCACCCCGTGGACGCTCACGCTGAGTGGCGACGACGCAGCGGACTGGCTCAACCATCGGCTGCCCGAGTGGCTGCGGAACCAGGGCACAAGCGTGCCGTGGCATGCCGGTGAGCCGGGGGCGTGCGCTTCGATCTCAGAATCTCGGGCGCTGGTGGGTGTGCCCGTCGTGGCCCTGGGGGGTCGGGGGATCGCGTGGGTGCGGGTGGCGTTGCCGATCGCGCCCGGCGCGGCGCACGGCGCGGAACCGTGGTCGTTCGGCGTGGGGCGACTCGCGCTGCCGCGGATGGTGGTCAAGATGATCGCGCCGGACGCGGTGCGCCTGGCCGATCGCACTCTTGACGAGGTTCGGCGCGATGCGGGCCGTTCCGGCGCACTGACCACGATCCGCCTTGACGACGGCCGGCGTGTGCTGGTCACGCGCGTCGAGGGAGGCGCGGGCGTGCTGACGCTGACCTGCCGCACCGAAGGGCGCGCGCCCAAGCCGTCGCGTCAATGATCCGCGCACGTCTGGCCGAACACGGAGAGGAACTGGGTGAGATCGATCACGTTGACGACCCCGTCGGCGTTGAGGTCGCCGCCGGTGCCGTTGGGCACGCTGGTGCCGAACTGGGCGAGGAAGAGGGTGAGGTCGAGCACGTTGATGCCGCCGTCGTTGTTGAGATCACCGGGGCAAGGCGGGACCGGCACGAGCAGCGACCCGCGCACCGTGCCGACGACGGTGAGCGAACCGAGCGACGGGTTCGTCGGGTCCAGCGGCACGGTCTGGTTGATCTGCGAGACGATGCTGACGACGCGGGCGGCGGAGGTGATGGTGCCGTTGAGCGTGTTGGCGGCGGGCGGCTGGGTGCTGAGGTCGCCGGTGCCGGTGCAGGGGATGGGCGGGAGCTGGCCCTGGAGGAGGGAGCAGACGACGCCGGTGGCGTTGTAGTCGAACAGGCCTGCTTGGCTGGAAAGCACGCCGGGGATGGAGAACGCGCCGGTAGGCGGGGTGACGGCGACGGGCCCGACGGGCACGCCGGGGGTCGTCGCGAAGGTCTGGAAGCCGTTGACGTTGACCGTCAGCCGCCCGAGGAAGCCGAATGAGACCAGCAGGTTGATGGGCTGGTCGAGCGAGACGTTGTAGTCGTAGGCGGTGATCGAGGTGATGGCGTCGACGTCGTCGACGTCGATGGTGAAGAAGCCGGAGGCGGGCGACGAGTCGCTGCCGCACTGGCCCTGCACGCACAGCGTGACCGTGACCGACGATTGGGCGGGGTTGATGGGAACGGTGAACGGCGCGGCGGAGGCGAGCGAAGCGCCGGCGAACAGCGCAGTCAAAGCAACGGGAAGACGGTGCACGGAACGCATCAGGCTCTCTCCTCTGGGGGCAACGGGGGGCAACGGGCCGGGCAACGTGCTGGGGCAGGCCGGGACCGGAACCCCGACAGCCTACCACCCGCTCGAGCGTCCACAAGCCCCAGTGTCGGTGAAGGGCCCCCAGAGCGCAAGAAAAAGACGGGCCCAGGGGTCGGGGGAATGCCCGGCCGTGGCCCGTCGTCCGCGTCGTGTGTGGGGCCCCAAGCAGGGGCCGATGGGGACTTCGGCGTTGCGGCAGCCGTCCTGAAGCCGAGCATGCCGAGAATCCCAAGACTGGGCGGCATGTATCATCCGCGCGATGCCCATCGATGCACACCGTGATTCCCGGACGTTCTGGCGGCGAACCGCGTCAGTGGTTGCCACGACCGGGCTGGCCGTCGCGCCCGCGGGCTGCGGCCTGCTCAGCGGCGGCGAGAGCAACCTCACCTTTGACGCCCGCACCACCAGTTCGGTCCTGCAGCCTGCGTACACCAGCGCGGTGTACCGCTCGATCGATGAGAACACGCTCGACGTCTATCTCACCGACCTGCCGATGGACCGGCTGATCGACGCGGCGGAGGGCCGGCTGAGCGAGCCGCTGCCGCCGGGCAACATCACGCGGGTCCACCTGTTCCTGAACCCGCGGGCGGGTTACACCCCGATCGACTACACCGCCGCCAACGCGTCGATCACGCACATCGTGGTGAGCGGCGAGGTTTACGGCGTGTACACCGGTGCGGGGTTCGTGCTGCCCTCGACGACGCCGGGGGACTCGACGTTCTCGGGCAAGACCAACGGCGCAAACCTGAGGCTGTCGGCGACGACGCCGGGGTTTGAAGACCGGCTGGGCCCGAGCGAGTTGACGGGGCGGATCAACGCGGTGCGGGACGACGCGAAGGCGGAGACGATCGGGGGGCTGGTGAGCGCGATGGCGCGGTGGGCGGGGGCGGGGGTGGGGGCGGAGGCAGACCGGTAGGGCCGATTCTTGATGAGGCCTGTGCGGAATCACGCCGACGATGAGCGGAGTCCTCGGAGCGAATCGTCGCGCTTCCGGCGAGCCTCGGGCCGGAATCCGCGAGCACGACGCGCGCTCGCTCAAGCAGAGCTTTCGAGAGCTTCGGTCGCGCGAGCCGATGAAGTTCGGGTTTGGGGCTCGAAATGCGAAAACGAGTTCGACAGTTGGTAGTCGGTTCGATGATCGCCTTCGCGGCGCTGGGCGGCGCGGTGCTGATCTGCGACAGCCTTGTCGCGCGGGCCGGGGCGTGGCGGACACACGCGTCCAGCGCCGACGTACCGCCAACCGACGTGGCGCTGGTGCTGGGCACCAACCCGCGCGTGAACGACGGGCGCGAGAACCTCTTTTTCCGCTACCGCATCGAAGCGGCGGCGGAGCTGTTCCACGCCGGGCGGGTGCGACACCTGCTCGTCAGCGGCGACAATCACATCGCGACGTACGACGAACCAGGCGCCATGCGCGACGCGCTGATCACCAAAGGTGTGCCTGCCGGCGCGATCACGCTGGACTACGCGGGGTTCCGGACGCTCGACTCGGTGTTCCGAGCACGGTCCGTGTTCGGGCAGCAGCGGATCGTCGTCGTGTCGCAGGCGTTCCACTGCGAGCGGGCGATCTATCTCGCGCGTCGGCACGGCATCGATGCGATCGGGTTCGCCGCACAGCAGCCCGGCGGGGCCGCAGGGGGAATGGTCCGGGCACGCGAAACTCTGGCGCGCTGCGCCGCGGTGATCGACGGCGTGATCGGGCGCGGGCCGCGGTTCACCGGGCCGAGCGAGCCGATCCGGTTGGCGGGCCAATGAGTCGGCGAATCGCGGTGGTCGGACGACCAAGTCACCGCGTCGGCAGAGTTTCGCCTCTACGGATGTGGCGCTGATCGTCATCGCCGAGGCGCCGATGGCATTCCAAGATCACCCACACCTCATCGCGATCGGGATAGTCACGCCGGACCACTTCTCGCACGCGCAGGAACATCTCTGCAGCCATACGCGCGCCGATGCGAAGCTTGAGTGTGGGATTCACCGAACGCCAGAACTCCACGAGCTCGGCGTCCATCGGTTCGACGGCTGTGAGCATTCGAAGCAGTTCGGGGTTCTCCCGCGATTCGATCATGGAAACAGGATAGCCACTTGTGCGCAAGAGGTCTGGGCGGCGGGCCCGCCACGCACCCCACTACTCGCGCCGCCCCGTCAGCTTGGCCATCAGCCGCAGGGCTTCGATGTAAACGAACACCAGCGTCGAGGTGATGGCGTAGGCGCCGTACCACTCGTAGTACTTTTCGGCGCGGTTCTTGACGCCGTTGTTGACGGTGTCGAAGTCGATGACGAAGAACGCCGAGCCGAGGATGAGGACCAGCACGCTGAAGCCGATGGAGACGAGCCCGCCGTTGTTGGGGTCGAACACGCTGCGGAGCGAGGGGAAGCCGAACATGCCCAGGACGAACGCCACCAGCGTGTAGCCGATCAGCGCGATCGACCCGACAAACACGGCGTTATAGAACACCCGCCCCGGGCGGATCACCCTGAACGCGTACAGCGCCAGCATCGACCCCGCGATGGCGAACGTCAGCAGCGCGGCGTTGAAGATCAGCCCGGTGTTCAAGACCACCTTCCCATCGGCGATCGCCTTGCCGCCGAACTGCATCGCATAAATCGACGAGATCCCGCCGACAAACGCGCCCTCGGCGACGCCGAAGATCGGCGCCAGGAACGGCGAACCCTTGGGCCAGAACGCCATCACCAAACCGAGGATGCACCCGACGATCGCACCGCCGATGGTGAGGCCGTAACCGAGCCCGGGGCTCCGCCCCTCGGCGACCAGCACCCACGTGCCCAGCGCCGCCGTCACAACCAGCGCGAGCAGGAACAACGACTTGTTGACGGTCCCCTGCAGCGTCATCACCTTGTGCGAAGCGGCGATGGAGGCGGGTACCGCGCGGTTGATGTCAGCGTCGGAGAGGGTGCCGTCGTGGCCGGAGCCCGCGCCGGTGCGCGTGCCCGCCGAGCCCGCGCGGCCCATGTTGACGCCGGGGACGCCTCGACCCTGACGGTCAAGGTCTTCCCAGGTCTGGGCAGGTGCGAAGACGTCTTTATTGAGGGTTGGGTTGGAGTTGCCGAACATGGGTGGGGCTCGTGCGGGGGGGGGGGGAAGGGGGTGGGCGAGAAGGAAGAGTGAACTGAGAGCGTCGCGATGGATTGAAACACAGCACTGGCACCGATGCGGAGCCAACGTGAGGGATTCATCGGCCAGACTGTATGTAGGTGGTTCGGTTTGTCGTGTCACGGGGGGAGGGAAAGGGGACAATTGGGGGGTGGCAGTAGGGGTGGGCCGGTGGGCCGGGGGTGAGGCATGGGTGTGCCACGATGCTCGGCTCGGCTTCCGAGCCGAGCATCGTGCCGGATATGCAGTTGTGACCGTTGCCGGAGGGCATGACGGGCCGCGGATGGCCCATCGTGGCACGGGGCAAACTGTGGGTGCCGGGGTTCGGCGTCTTCGCCGAAGCCTGCGGTCGATCGGGAGCGTTCGATTCGGGGTAGGCTCGGAGCGGCGTCCCCGGCAACTGGCAACCCGTTACGCAACTTCTCGCGTAGCACGCTGGTATAGTTTCTAGCGTCGTATTGGTCGTACTCTACATCCAGCCGAGAAACCAAATGATCTCACCGAAGACACGCTGCACTTATTCCTTTGCTGCTGAAGCGATCGCAGAGGGTTCTCGCAGTACCGGGGCAATCCAGCTGCACCACCGTCTGTGCAAAGCTGGATTCCTTCCGGCAACTTCTGCGCCTCGATTCGCGTGGGACCCCGAACTCATCGAGGCTCTCAGGAATTATCAACGCTCGTATGGACTTCAGCCCTCAGGCCATCTCGACGCTCCGACGATTGAACTCTTGAATACTCCCCGATGCGGTAACCCCGACCCAGAGATTCTTCGATTACAGTTGAAACCGAAGTTTGTTCCGAGCGGCGCATCGTGGTTTGCAAAAGCCCGCACGCTGACGTTTGGTTTCAGCAACGCCAGCGGAGACCTGCCGGGCGATGTGGAACGGCAAGCAATCCGCAATGCCGTGGCCACTTGGGCAGCCGTGATCCCGTTGGATTTCGTTGAGTTGCCCATCGAGCACGGTCCAACCCTCAAGTTTGGCTGGCACTTCGGCGCTCACGGCGACAACAGCCCGTTCGATGGACCGAGCGGCACGCTCGCGCATGCGTATTACCCGCCGCCTCTGGGAGGGTCATATGTAGGGAACTGCCACTTTGACGAGGCCGAGGTTTGGGCGCAAACTCACTCGGCGGGCAAGTTCGACCTCGAAACCGTAGCGCTTCACGAAGTCGGACATCTTTTGGGGCTGCAGCACAGCGCCGTTGCCTCGTCGGTTATGTTCGCTTTATATCCTGGCCAGAATCGTCGAGTGCTTTCGTCGGATGACATCGCTGGAATTCAATCGCTCTACGGGAAACCCGGCCCCGCACTGAGGGTCCGGGTTCATCTCGAAGGCATCGGCGACGTCCTATACCGCGACAACGAACTGGCTGGCACGCGTGGACAAGCCCGGCGACTTGAGGGCTTTCAAATAGAACTAGTAACTCCTGTCTCCGGTCTTTCACTTGAGTACATGGCGCACTTGGAAGGCAGTGGGAACACTGGGTGGGTCTCCGAGGGCCAGTTCATAGGCACTCGTGGGCAATCAAGGAGGTTGGAGGGCCTTGCGATTCGCTTGACGGGTCCACAGGCGAACGCCTTCGACGTGTACTACATGGCTCACCTCGCAGGCTCTGGTGATACCGGGCTGCATGCGAACGGGCAGTTCTGTGGGACTTCAGGGCAGTCGCGACGTTGCGAGGCGATCTTAGTGAGCATCCAACCCAAGTAGCGCGCTGGGCAATTGCTCGCTGTTCGTGTCATGGCGGCGTGGCATCGACGTCCCGCGTGCCGCCGAAGTCCCAACTTCGGGTCTTCAGTGCTCGATGACAGCTTGGGCAACGCCGCACTGAAGTCGCTCAAAGCAGCGACTTCAGTGGCACGGCCGGAGTCTCATCCCGCGCCCTCTCTTCACCTCGCGATCACCCCTCAAACCTCATGCGCCAACTCCCACCGATCCGGCGAACGCCACAGCCGTGACCGCAGCATCTCCCGCTCCAGCACAAACTCCTTCGGCAGCCGGTCGAGGAACTTGTCGAACAGTTCCTCGTGCGAGCGGGCCTCCGCCGTGCCCGCTTCGCGGCCCACCGACATCAGGTCGTAGAACGTTTCGCTCGGGAAATCCAGGCCCTTCCACTCGAGGTCCTCGTACCGGGGCATCCAGCCCAGCGGGCTCTCGACGGCGAAGCCGCGCCCGTGCACCCGGTCCACGATCCACTTGAGCACGCGCATGTTTTCGCCGAAGCCCGGCCAGATGAACTTGCCCTGGTCGTTCTTGCGGAACCAGTTGACGCGGAAAATCCTGGGCGGGTTGCTGACGCGACGGCCCATGTTGAGCCAGTGCACGAAGTAGTCGGCCATGTTGTAGCCGCAGAACGGGAGCATGGCCATGGGGTCGCGGCGCATGGCGGCCTGCCCGATCGCCGCGGCGGTGGCTTCGGAGCCCATCGTCGCGGCGAGGTACACGCCGTGGGACCAGTTGAAGGCCTGGAAGACCAGGGGCATGTCCTTGCTCATGCGTCCGCCGAAGACGAACGCGGAGATTGGCACGCCCTTGGGGTTTTCCCACTCGGGGTCGATGCTGGGGCACTGGCTGGCCGGGGCGGTGAAGCGTGCATTCGGGTGTGCCGCGGGGGTGCCGCGGGCGGGCGTCCAGTCTTCGCCCTTCCAATCAATGAGGTGCGCCGGCGGGGCATCGGTCATGCCTTCCCACCACACGTCGCCATCGTCGGTGAGCCCGACGTTGGTGAAGATGCTGTTCTTGGCGATGCTGGCCATGGCGTTGGGGTTCGACTTGGTGTTGGTGCCCGGGGCGACGCCGAAGAAGCCGGCTTCGGGGTTGATGGCGTAGAGCTTGCCGTCGTCGGCTTTCTTGATCCAGGCGATGTCGTCGCCGACGGTGGTGACCTTCCACCCGTCGAAGCCCTTGGGCGGCACGAGCATGGCGAGGTTGGTCTTGCCGCAGGCGCTGGGGAACGCCGCGCCGAGATACGTCTTCTCGCCCTGCGGCGACTGCAAACCGACGATGAGCATGTGCTCGGCGAGCCAGTTCTCGTTGCGGGCCACGACCGAGGCGATGCGGAGCGCCAGGCACTTTTTGCCCAGCAGCGCGTTCCCGCCGTAGCCCGAGCCGTAGGACCAGATTTCGTAGGTGGCGGGGAAGTGGACGATGTACTTGCGAGCGATATCGGGCTCGCAGGGCCACGGCACGTCCTGTTGGCCCGGCTTGAGCGGGGCACCGATCGAGTGCATGCAGGGGATGAACGGGCCGTCGCCCAGCGCGTCGAGCACGCGGGTTCCCATGCGGGTCATGATGCGGGTGTTGACGACGACATAGGGCGAGTCGGTGATCTGGACGCCGACCTTGGCGATGGGCGACCCGATGGGCCCCATGCTGAAGGGGATGACGTACATGGTGCGCCCGCGCATGCAGCCGTCGAAGAGGCCGCGGATGGTCACACGCATCTCTTCGGGCGGGGCCCAGTTGTTGGTAGGTCCGGCGTCGCTCTTCTTGATCGAGCAGACATAGGTGCGCTCCTCGACGCGGGCGACATCAGAGGGGTGCGAGCGGGCGAGGTAGGAGTTCGGGCGCTTCTGCGGGTTGAGCTTGATGAACGTGCCGGCCTTGACCATCTGCTCGCACAGGCGGTCGTACTCGGCCTGGCTGCCGTCGACCCAGTGGACGTGGTCGGGCTTGCAGAGCTCGGCCATCTCATGGACCCAGGCGACGAGTTTGGCGTTTTTTGTGGGAGCCTTCAGTTCGAGGGTTGAGGTGGGCATGGCGTTCTCGTGGTTCACCCGGATTGAGATGCCGGGGAAGCCCGGCTCCCGGGAAAGAGGTGCGGTCAGAAAGCCGGACTCGGGTCCGGTTCTGAATGCTACCCGTACCCGGGCGAATGGGGCTGGGAAGTCTCGGTTCACGGCGCGGTGCGACCGGTCGGAACGGGGGTCAGGTGGGGTTGCGTTTGTTGATGTTGTGTTCGGGTGCGGATTGGGCTTGGGGCTTGGGGCTTGGGGAATGAAAACGGACCTGCGCTGATGCGCCGGCACATCTTGATTCTCTGGGAACAACTGAGTTGGTGGAGCCGACCGTGAAGGCCGTGCGACAACTTGCTCCGCCGATCAGCTGTCGCGTTCGCACTCCGCACAGATCATCCGAGACTCGAATCCGGGGCAGCAACACCGGAGACCTCTGCAAGGCCCGGATCATGGCGATCGCGTTTTCTGCTCTGCCGATCCTTTCACAGCCCCAGCAGCCGAACTGCTTCGTCCACGTCTTTGTCGCCTCGGCCTGAGAGGTTGACCAGGACGTGCTGGTCGTCGCGCAGGGTCGCCGCGTGGGCGATCGCGTGGGCGATGGCGTGGCTGCTTTCCAGCGCGGGGATGATGCCCTCCTGGTGGGACAGCGTGGTGAAGCCGCTCAGAGCTTCGGCGTCGGTCACGGCCGTGTATTGCACGCGGCCGGTGTCTTTCCAGTACGAGTGCTCGGGGCCGACGCCGGGGTAGTCGAGGCCGGCGGAGCATGAGTGGACGTCGGCGGTCTGGCCGAACTCGTCTTGCATCACGTACGACAGGCTGCCGTGGAGCACGCCCGGGGAGCCGTAGGAGAGCGGGGCGGCGTGCTGGCCCGGGGCGTTCGAGCGTCCGCCCGCCTCGACGCCGATGAGCGCGACGCCCGTGTCGTCGACGAAGGGGTAGAAGATTCCGGCGGCGTTGGACCCGCCGCCGACGCAGGCGATGACGGCGTCGGGCAGCTTGCCGTGGAGCGCGAGGAACTGCTGGCGGGCCTCGCGTCCCATGACGGACTGGAAATCGCGGACGATCTTCGGGAACGGGTGGGGCCCGACGACGCTGCCGATGATGTAGTGGGTGCCCTGGACGCTGGCCATCCAATCGCGCATGGCTTCGTTGGTGGCGTCTTTGAGCGTGCGCGAGCCCGCGTTGACCTCAACCACGCGCGCCCCCAGCAGCTTCATGCGGACGACGTTGAGGCGTTGGCGGCGGATGTCTTCGGCGCCCATGTAGACGTCGCACTCGAGGCCGAGATGGGCCGCGGCGGTGGCAGTGGCCACGCCGTGCTGCCCCGCGCCGGTCTCGGCGATCAGACGCTTCTTGCCCATGCGGCGGGTGAGGAGGCCCTGGCCGATGGTGTTGTTGATCTTGGGGGCGCCGGTGTGGGCGAGGTCTTCGCGCTTGAGCCAGATGGTGGCGGCTTTGCCGCTGCGAGAGCGCTCGCGGGCGAGCGCGGTGAGGCGGGCGGCGCGGTAGAGCGGGGTGGCCCGTCCGACGAGGGTGGCGAGGAGGTGGTTGAGCTCCTGCTCGAAGGCGGGGTCGCGCCTGGCGGCGGAATATTCCGCCTCGAGCTGCTTGAGCGCCGCCACCAGCGTCTCGGGGACGTAGCTCCCGCCGAAGACACCGAAGCGTCCCGAGGCGTCTGGCACGGCGGAAATGGCGGTTTGCGGCATGGGTGAGTTTAGGCATCGGGTTTGCAAGGTTCGCCTTTGGACGCTCGCGTGTGCGGGCGCGGACCCAGTCATGCAATCAGCGGAGGAACGGGCTCATGAATCGCACGATGAACGTCAAGTTGGCGTTGGGGATGATGTCGGTGGTCGGCGGCGCGGCGCTGGCGGGGAGCGGACCGACGCCGACGCCGGTGTTTGTGAAGGAGCGTTTGTTGCCCGGCACGGCGATGGTGCAGACGCGGTGTCTGCCGCCGTGCGCCTGCCCGACGAACTCGGTGCAAGCGCCGACGATCGGAGCGATGAACCTGTGGCTGTCGCCGGTGACGCCGATCCCGGGGATCGATCTGTACACGGTCGAGAACGTGTGCTGGTCGGCGCTGGGGACCTCGGCGCTGGGCGGGCCGCTGGACGGGCGGATCCAGGGCGCGGGGTTCTATGTGCTGAACCGGCAGGGCTCGGTGCCGCGGCACCAGCTGGTGCTGACGCTCGATCTGCCCGACGGCACGACGCAGACTTTTGACAGCGGGCTGGTGGAGAACACCGGGCCGGGTTTCCCGGCGATCGAGATCGTCGCCGAGGCGCCGCAGGTGGGGTGCAACCAGCTGTCGATCCGGCTGCGCTCGGTGCGGACGTGCGAGGGCGACCTGAACGGCGACGCGCGTGTGAACACGGCGGACCTGGTGTTCCTGCTGAGCCAGTTCGGGACGTTCGTGCCGGACGACGAGTGCTCGGCGAATCTGAACCGCAACCCGCTGGTGAACACCGAGGACCTGGTGGATTTCCTCGGGCAGTTCGGGCGGGTGTGTGAGTGAGATTGGCGGCGGTCGTGCCACTGATGTCGGAGTGTTCGCCGACATCAGTGCCGCGACTCAGCGTTGCAAGGCTTGAGCGCGGGCGGCGGGATACGCTCGCCCATGAGCGCGTCCTCTGCTGCGAGAAGTGGTGCAATGTCCATCGCCGACCTTGTGGCGGCGATGGAAGCGATCGCGCCGCCGCGCCTGGCCGAAGGATGGGACAACGTGGGGCTGCTGCTGGGCGATTCCGGCGCGACGCTCGACGGACCGGCGCTGCTGACGATCGACCTCCGTGAGGCGGTGGTCCGCGAAGCGATCGAGATGGACGCGTCGGCGGTGGTGGCGTATCACCCGCCGATTTTCGCGCCGATTCGACGGCTGACGGCGGACACTGACTCCGGGCGCGGGCTCTTGGCGCTCGCCCGCGCCGGTGTGGCGGTGTATTCGCCGCACACCGCGCTGGACGCGGCCGAGGGCGGCGTGACCGATTGGCTGCTGGGGCTGGTGTGCCCGGACGCCGAAGAGGTGCGGGCCATCCAACCACACAACGAGGTGCGGCCGGGCGAAGCGTTCAAGATCATCGTGTTCATCCCGACCGACCCGCCGGAGTTGATCGATGATGTTCGCTCCGCGATGGCGTCGGCGGGCGCGGGCCGGATCGGGCTCTACGAATCGTGCTCGTTCACCGTGCCGGGCGTGGGGACGTTCCGCGCGGGCGAAGGGGCCAACCCGGCGATCGGTGAAGTTGGCACGCTTGAACATGTGACCGAACTGCGGCTCGAAATGGTGTGCTCGGCGGCGGCCCTGGCCCCCGCGCTGGCGGCGCTGCGGGCGGTACACCCCTATGAAGAGCCCGCGTTTGATGTGATGAAGCTGGAGCCGCGGGCGAGCCTGCGCGAGGGCGCGGGGCGGATCGGGACATCGCCTCACGCGATCAAGCCGAGCGAGATGGCGCGAGCGTTGAAGGCGGCGCTGGGCGACGGGAACCCGGGCGGCCCGGTGGTCGTGCAGGTGGCGACGAAAGAGGATCGGCCCGTGCGGCGGGTCGCGTGTGTGCCGGGGTCGGGCGGATCGTTGGGCATGGACGCCGCGGGGCTTGGTGCGGAGGTGTTCGTCACCGGCGAGATGAAGCACCACGAGGTGCTGGGTCTGCTGTCGCGCGGCGTGTCGGTGATCGTCGCCGGGCACACCGAGACGGAGCGCGGCTATCTGCCGCGGCTGGCGGAGAAGTTGAAGGAGCAGGGGATCGCGGGGAAGGTGAGCGCGGTGGATGGGGCGCCGCTGCGCGGGGTGTGAGAGGCGTACCGAGACCTCAGGAGCCTTGTTATACACCCGCGAGCGGGTGCATGTTGGTTGCCAGACGCGCCGCGTCTGGGCAAGGCGGCCAGAAGCGGCGCGTCCGTGAAACGGACGGGCGATTCGTGAATGCACGACGCGCGCCCGTTTCACGGGCGAGTTCATCTGGCGAGCCGCAACCAGATGCTCCGCATCTGGCAACCATCGGCCACCCGCTTCGCGGGTAGAAGGCATCGGAGTGCGCGTCTGTGGACAGGCGCACTCGCACACGAGAGGCCATACCTAAACCCGGTTTCAGCCTGTGTGTTTCACGGGATTCACGAGGTTTAGGGATAGCCTCTACTTCGCCCGGATGACCACCAGGGTGATGTCGTCGACCTGCCGGTTCATACCGACGAAACGCCGCACGTCCCACAGCAAATGGTCGGCAATGTGGGCGGCGCTGGCGCCGGGGTTCGCCGAGAGGAAGTCGAGCATCGTCTGTTTGAGTCGGGCGCGGCCGAACTTCTCGCTCTGGAAGTTCATGGCGTCGGTGAGGCCGTCGGTCGAGGCGACCAGCACGTCGCCCTTGGAGAGGTCGAACATGCCGCGTTCGTACTCGGTGGTCGGGTCGACGCCCACGACCATCCCGCCGACGCTCAGTTCGTGCAGCGTCCACTTGCCAGCGTTTGGGCCCGACTTCGGCGCCTTCTGAAGGACCAGCGGCGGATCGTGCCCTGCGTTGCAGTAGGTGAGACGGAGGTTCTTCGGGTCGATCACGCCGTAGAAGATCGTCACGAACTCCTGAGTCAACGTGTCGCGGACGAGGGCGTCGTTGACGCGGCCCATGAGTTCGTCGAGGTGGAACACGTCCTGCGAGTGGGCCCGCAGGGTCGCGCGTGTTGCGGCCATCAGCAGCGCCGCCGGGATGCCCTTGCCGCTGACGTCCCCCACCGCGACGCCCAGGTGCCCGTTGAGCTCGATCAGGTCGTAGAAATCGCCCGAGAGCTCGAACGACGGGTCGTAGCGGGCCGCGATGTCGAGGGTGGAGAACACCGGCGGCTTCTGCGGCAGCATGCGGTGCTGGACGTCGCCGGCGAGTTCGAGCTGGCGGCGCAGGTGCACGGCTTCGCGCTCCGATTCGACGAGCTTCGCCCCGCACACGGCGGCGGCGGCCTGCTCGGCGATGGTCTGGAGCAGGGCGTGCTGCGAGGGGCTGAGCAGACGCTGCTCGCGGCTGAACAGTCGCAGCACGCCGACGGGCTGGTCCTTGAACAGCAGGGCCACGCCGACGATGCCCTCGAATGAGGACTCGTGGGCGAGGCGTGCCACGACATCGCGTCCGCGCTCGGCGGGGGATTCATGGATCGAGCCCGGCAGCAGCGCGATGCCGCGGGTGAACGGGTCGGGCAGCCCGACGTGCCCGCGCAGCGTCAGCGGCCCGTCGTTGTCGTCGATGAGGTGGACCGCGCAGGCGTCCATCGAGAACACCTCCACGGCGGAGCGCATGGCCACCTGGAGGATGGTCTGTGTGTCGCGCGTGGCCACCAGCAGGCTCGACAATCGGAACAGTGTGCGGAGCTCGGAGTGGCGCAGGTTCACCTCCATCGCCTGCTCGCAGAACTCGGACACGGTCGACGCGAGCATCTCCACGGCGAACTCGAGCAGGTCGCGCTGCACCGGCGCGCCACGCCGCTCGCCCGAGGCGTCGGTCGAGGCCCCGGGCAAGCCGTCGGCGTAGTCAACCATGATCGCGCCGACAGGCGAGCCCTGCACCACCAAAGGCAGCAGAACGAACCGCTCATCGATCGTCGTCGGGGCCAGCCCCCCGTCACGCAACGCCGCGGCGAGGCGCGGGCTCTCCGGCCCCGGCGGGCGCACGTGCCACGGCTGGTCGTCTTCGCCCAGCACGATCGATCGGCCCTCGGGGTCGATCAGCGCCACGCGCGCGCCGGCCAAGCGGCTCATCGCGGCGCACAGCGCGGCCAGCGAGCCGTCGGTCAGGAACGACGTGATGGTGCTGAAGTTCGGATGCAAGGGGTGCTCGTGAGGGCATGAGGGTATGGCGGCGGAGCGCCGAGCGGGAGCAACTCACGGCCGTGACCTGGGCAAACGCAAGATCGGCCGCTGTGCCGATGACCCGCCTTCGGATCAGTGCTGAGGCATTGGCACGCCCCGGCATTTCCTGAGTAGTCCATCGATCGCACTGACCGGAAGACCGGTCAGCGGCACGAGAGTGAATCGCGACCTTTGCTACTTCCGCTCTTGGTAGAGCACGCTGCCCGCGTGCGGGCCGAGTTCGACCTTGCCGGTTGTCACGCCGCGTTTTTCGGGCTGCAGCGTCGAGAACGAGCCGTCGTCGACCGCGCTCTTCCACTTGCCCGGCGGGATGGGCACGCTGACCCGCGCGCCCGAGCCGTTGAACAGCAGCACCGCCGACTTCCACTCGTCACGCCCGCTCGCATCGGCCACGGCGCACCCGATCACGCCCGTGGGCAGCTTCAGGCCCAGGTCGTCGTCGAGAAACTTCACCGAAGCGAGCACTTCGTCACGGGTGCGCGGGCGGAACATCGGGTGTTCGCGCCGCAGCGCCAGCGCCTGGCAGTAATAGGTCCACAGCCGGTGGTTGGCGTCCTTCAGCGACCACGGGACGTTGTTGATCTCGTCGCCCAGGTTGTAGGTGTTGTCGTGCCCACCCTTGCTGCGGCCGAGTTCCTGGCCGCAGTGGATGAAGGGGATGCCGGGGCTGGTCAGCAGCATCAAGGCCCCGAGCCGGTTCATGCGTTCACGGTCGGCGGCGGTGACTTTGTGCTTGCCGTTGGTCGAGAGCGCCAGCCGGTCGCGCAGGGTGTGGTTGTCGTGGCACTCGATGTAGTTGATGGTTTCGGTGGGGGCGTCGGCGAAAGTCGTGACGCCGCCGAGCATGCCCGCCTTGACACGGGCGATCTGCTTGGCTTCGACGGTGTCACCGCCAGCGAGGAAGCCGGTTTCTTCGGGCTTGAAGACCTCGCCGCGCAGGCCGTCGCGCAGGTCGTCGTTGAAGACGCCCCATCCCTTGCCGCGCTGCTTGCCCTTGTTGTTGACTTCGATGGGTGTTTCGCCCCCGGCCCACGGTTCGCCGTAGACGAGGATGGTCGGGTCGATGGCGTGGAGTTCGCGTGTGAGGGTCTGCATCGTTTCGGCATCGATGAGGCCCATGAGATCAAAGCGGAAGCCGTCGACGCCGTACTCGTAGACCCAGTACTTGACGGACTCGACGAGGAATCGCCGGCCCATGGGGGACTCGGAGCGGAACTCGTTCCCGCACGCCGAACCGTTGGACGGTCGGCGTTTGTCGCCGTCTCCTTTAAATCGGAAGTATTCGTGCGGGGCCAGGGCCATCAGCGATCGGTAGCGGGCAGGCGCGGGCTTGCCGGCGGTGTCGGCCCCCGGGGTGCTGGGGAAGCGCTCGAACGTGTGGTTGTAGACCACGTCGAGCGTCACGCGCATGCCGTGCGAGTGCGCGTCGCTCACCAGACGCTTGAACTCTCGCACCGGCGCGTCGATCTCCACGCCCGCGGCGTAGCCCTCGTGCGGCGCGTTGTAGTCCATCGGCATGTAGCCCCACTCGTACTCCGGGTGGTAGGGCAGGCTGAAGGAATGCACCGGCATGAGCTGGATGACGTTGACGCCGAGTTCGATGAGGTGGTCGAAGCAGGTGGAGACGTCGGTGCCGTTGAAGCGGGTGCCGCGCTGGGTGATGCCGGGGTACTTGCCGCGCCAGTCGTGGCGGACGCCCGAGGTGTGGTCGCGGGTGAAATCACGGACGTGCATTTCATAGATGACGGCGTCGCTCGGTTCAAGCGCGGGTCGCCAGGTGACGACCGCGGGATCGTGATGGACGATGGCGCGTCCGCCGCCGAACGTGCCGCCGCCACCGCCGCCGCCGCGGATGAGGCGTGCCCAGGGGTCGACGATGTCGCCGAGGGTGACGCCGGCGCGGGTGAGGGTGAAGCTGTAGGCCCAGTGGTGTCGGTCGCCTTCGACGGTGCATTCCCAGACCTGGCCGTGGGCACCCTGAGGTGAAGCGATCGGCTTCATGTCGCGCTCGATCACTTCGAGCGACGTGGGGTGCAGCAGTCGCAGCTTCATCGCGTCGGCCTCGGCGAAGACGCGGAACGTCGTGGCCTCGGGCGTCCACAGGGCGCCCAGCGGCACTTCGCCGGGCGTCACCCACGGGTACGGCGGGAGCGGCGCTGGAGGGGGGGCAGCGGCGGGTGCCGAGGCGGGCGCGGTGCGGGCCGGAGAGGACTCTTTGCGGGATGGCTGAGGCAACGTGGTCTTCACAACGGATGGAGGGGAGCGAGTGGCGGGTGGCGAAGTGCGGGACCAATGGCAAGCGAAGCCCATCGGCGTGGCGGAACGCGGGCGTTGCGATTCTAATGACTCGGGACGTGCCCACGCCGACCCCGCCACAACTTCATCGGACCGCACCGAGAGAAGCGAGGGGAAACCCTGCCGCGACGGTCGCACCGGCGGCGCGAAGCCTGCGAATCCTGCGCTGCACCGTCGCCGACCCCGCCCGTATCGTGGGGGAGGCCGCCTCGACCGCCTGGCTGCAGCGGGCGACGGTGCTGAAATCGGAAGGTCGTTCAGCGGCGTACGCGGGCCGCGTCGATGCGCTGCCGGTGGTCGTGAAGTGTCTCAGGCTGGACCGGCCGAAGGACCTTCTGGCGCGGGCCTTTGGCCAGACGCGCGGGCTGCGCCAGTGGTCCGGGGCGGCGTTGCTGGCGTCGCGCGGCTTTGCGACGCCGGAACTTCTCGTGCTGGCCCGCGGGCGAGATGAATCGGGCCGAGTGGTCGAGACACTGGTGATGGAACGCGTTGACGCACCGACGCTGCTGCAGGTGATCGCGGAACGCGCCGGTGGGCGACCCTCGGAGTCACTCGCGAATCGAGCGCTGGCACGCGAAGCCGGCGCTCTGGCGGGCCGGATGGCCCGAGCGGGGCTGCGGAACCGCGACCTCAAGCCGTCGAACGTGCTGGCGGCCCGCAAGGCGGGTGGGTCTGAGTGGCTCTTGATTCAGATCGACACCGTGGGCGTGCGCGAAGACGACGCCGCCAGCGCGGGAGAGATGCTCTTCCGTTTGCTCGTCGAGTGCGTCGGCGTCGGGCGCACGCCGGCGCGGACGCTGCGCTGGCGGGCGGTGAGGGCGGCGCTCGAAACCGGCGGCGGCGCTCCGTCACGCGGCACCGCGAAAGCGCTGTGGCGCGAGGTCGAGGCGCGTCTGGCCCGTCACGGCGATCCCACGCCGAAAGTCAATCCGCTCAGTTCTTCTTGAACTGCTTCCCATCCAGCCCGAAGGGCGGGCCTTCGAGGCGCTTGAGCCACTCGTCCGCCGCGGCACCGAACGCGCCGGGGTCGCCCGCGTCCATCGCTGCGGCGAGCCGTTGGGTGCGATCCGCGCCCTCGATCAAGAGCAGCGTGGTTTCGGACGCGTTGGCGATGCTGCGCAGGGCCGCGGCCTCGGTGGCGTCGGGCTTGACGCCCGCGAACATGCGGGCCTTGACCATCGCGATGGCGTGCCCGCACAGCGTGGCGCTCTGCTTTTTCAGGCCCGCCTGCGTGGTGAACGAGGAGCGCTGCGGGTCGATAAACGTGCGGCGAACCGCGTCGACGCCCGCGACCGTCGCTTCGGCCCACATCGCAGCCGCGTCGCCGTTGGGCGCCGCCTTGAGGCGAGCCGAAAGCGCCTCGGCGAGCCGCTCCATCGCTTTGGCGTGCAGCGCCCCCGCCGGACCGGAGGGAACGCCCGAGCGCGGCGCATCCAGCGCCGTCACCATCGCCTTGGCCACGATCGGGTCCGCCTCGGCGTTCAACGCCTTGCCCAGACTCTCGACGGCTTCTTCGAGCTTGTTCTGGTTGATGGGCGTCTGCGCCGCCGACACCGCCGCGCGGATGGTCTCGCGGAGCGACCGCGCCGCCCCGGCGCGCACGGCGGGGCGTTTGTCGTTGAGCGCCGTGCGCAGGATGTCGACGCCGCGGGGCGTGCCCAGCTTGCCCGCGACCCGCAGCGCGTTGAACGCGGTGTGATCCTCGGAAGCGCTCGCCAGGCGTTCGAGCTCGGGCGTGATCGCCTTCGCATACTCCAGCCGGAACGCCAGCGTCACGCCCTGGCCGTCGAGCGGGGACATGAGCGCGTCGCGTGCCGCCTCGCGGGCCGCGGCGTCCGTGCCCTTCAGCCGCCCCACCTGCGCCGCGACGAACTCCTGCACCTTCTTGGCCTGATCGGGCGTGATCGACGCCGCCGTCGTCACCTCGGGCGGGAGCGACTGCCCCACCGCGACCGAGGGCAGCGACAGCACCAGCGCCGCCAGCAGGGCGGCCAGGGACAAGGTGCGACTGGGGCGGCGTGAATGGTGGATCGTCATCGAGGGCTCGTTCAGGGTGGTGATCGTGGGCGGCAGGCCTGCGGCGCGTCCGTGCCCGCGTCGGGTTCCGGCTCAAACCGGAGGGGGAAGAGACTATCCGGGTGGCGAGCGAGTGAGTCAAACAACTTCAACGGCAAAGGCCAGTGGGCTTGTCTTCGGAATGAGGGGGGCTTTCTTGGGGACCCACTCGCTCACGCTCGGGGCTCGTGTGCTCGGGGGTCGCTTGTTCGGGGCTCGTTTTCTGAGGCGGGCAGCATGGAAGCCTGCCCCACCGACTCTTGTGAGGTATCCTGAATAGAACCCGTCCGGCCCATCGGTCGTACTGGGCCAGGTGTCGGCGATGGAGATTCGCGTTGTGTCTGTTCAGGTTCTGGCCAAATCGGCTCGGGTGACGCTGGGATCGCTGTGGGGCGGCGTTCTGGTGCTGTGCGGGCTTTGGCTGGTGGGCGGGCCGCGCGGGTTGTGGCTCAACGGGGCCGCCGCCGTGGGGGCCGCGACCTGGTGGGCGGGCCTGGCTGCGGTGTCGGCGGGTCAGTATGTGTTTTTGACCGTCGCCGCGGACCGATTGTGCCCGATGAGCGACCGTCGTCTGCCCAACGCGCTTCAATATCTGTGCGCCGGGGCGTTCGGGATCGGCGTGGTCGGAGTTCTGGTGTCCAACCTCGGAGCCTCTTGATGCGTCAGCCTGCCAACGCCTCCCGCCCGAATGCCCGACATGTCCCGCCCCGTTTCGCCGCGCGAGGGGCGCTGACGCTGGTTGCGGCGTGCTGGGTCGGACCGGGGTCGGCGTTGGCACGTCAGGACGGCGCGGCTCCGGCTGAAACGCCGGCGGCTGCCCCCGCGACTGCCCAACCCGCTCCTGCCAAACCCGCCCCCGTCGATCCAACCGCCATCTGGGAGGAGCGGAACTTCGGCGATCTCATCACCCACCGCGTCTTCCACCTGCTGCGCTCGATCGAAGCGCCGACCATCGAGCAGTACCGGGCGGCGGCGCTGGGCCTGCGGCTGGCGCGTCGGCACAACCCGAGCGACGCCGAGATTCTCCGCGCGGAGATCGAAGCCTGGGACGCCGCCCAGGACATCGACGCGGCCCTTTCCATGACCCGCGAGCTGGTCAAGCTCGACCCGCTCGACACCGTGGCCCTGCTGCGCATCTGCACGGCCCGCATCACCGGGCTGCAGGACGCCGACCAGCGGCTTAAGGCGTACGACGGGCTCATCAACTCAAAGTCGCTCGACGCCAGCGTGCGCAGCCGTCTGGCCCTCGACGCGGCCCTGCTGGCCCGCGAGACCGGCGACGAGCGCGGCTTCCTCGATCGACTCCTGCTCTCCACCAGCCTCGACGTGACGCACAAAGAGGCCGCGGCCCTCACCGTCACAACTTATCTCGACAAGTCGAAAGACCCCACCGAGCGTTTCGATCTGCTTTCAAGCCTGCTGCTGGCCGACCCGCACGACCCGGAGACCTACCGCAACCTGTCCTACGAACTGCGCCGCCAGATGGCGTTCAAGGCCGCGGCACGGTTCCTTGAGCTGGCCCGCGCTCTGAACTCGTTCGAGGGGCGCGAGCCCACGGCGGCCCAGCAGCTCGAGTATTTCCAGAGCATCTGGGACTCGATGGGCCCCGAGAAATCGCTGGAGCAGATCAACAAGCTGCTCGACCTGGAGATCATCTCCGAGCGGTTGCGTCGCGAAGGTCTGATCAAGGGCGGGCGCGATCCGGGGCCGGAGATCGAGATCCGCCTGCCGCCGGCGCTGGAGCGCGTTCGGTTGATGATCAACGTGGCGCGGATCGACGACGCGGGGGCCGAGAGCAGCGTCAAGAGCCTCGAGGGCGGGCACAACGAAGCGATCACGCGTCTGGCCACCGAGCCGCCGCGAGCGCCCGACGGGGGCGAGCTGCCCGTCGAGCAGCGCGGCGAGAGCATCCGGCGCACGCTGCTCACCGACTGGGTGTGGGTGCGGCTGTTCTCCGGGCTCAAGATGGAAGACGTCGAGAAAGACCTCGACGAACTCTCGAAGCCCGGCGTCGAAGGCGGGCCGGCACTCGGGCAGGAGGCGATGGACCGCTTCCGCGGCTGGCTGCACGTGGTGCGGGGCGAACTCGCCGAGGGGCGCAAGCTGCTCGAACCGCTGCAAGACTCCGACGGCACGGCGCTGTGGGCGCTGGGTGTGGCGGCGCAGCGCGAGGGTGATCTGGAGAAGGCCGCGGGCTTGTTCGAGCGGCTGGCGCGTGAATACGCCGCCGCCGCTTTGGGCAGCGCCGGGCGCCAGCGCTGGGAGCGGATCAAGGGCGTGCCCTTCGACATCGGGCCGGTGGCGAACAGCCTGAACGGTCACGCGGCCCGCTTCGCGCCGTGGCTCGAACGCACCGTCGAGAACGCACGCACGTTCACCAGCATCACGGTGGAACCGACCAAGCTGCGCCTCGACCCCTTCGAGCGCGCCGACGCACGCCTGGTCCTCACCAACGTTTCCAGAGTCCCGATGGGCCTGGGCCTCGGACGCTCGATCAACCCGCGGCTGCTGCTGGGGATCAACCTGGTCATCGGCGGCAAAGCGGTCTCGGGCGAAGTGCGCCCGGAGGTCGTCAACCTCGGGCGACGCCTCCGGCTCATCCCCAACGAGAGGATCGACCTCACCTTCTGGGCGGGCCGCGGCGATCTGTTCCGCGCATCGCTGATCCACCCTGCCTTGCCCACGCAGATGCGCTGGAGCGTGACGCAGGGCTTCATGTTCCAGTACGGTTCGTTCACCCCGGGGCCGAACTCGATCCGCGCCGAGAGCGAGATCTTTCACCGCAACCCGCTGCGCTCGACGCAGCCCGAAGATACCACCCTGCGGCGCCGCGGCGACGCACCGAACCCGACACCCCCGCCCATCACCGCCGAGACGCTCGCGCAAGCGGTGCTCAACGAGCCCGAGCCGAGGTCGTACCGGCACTTGGCGCTGGCGTGCTACCAGGTGGGCCCGGCGCGGCGCCTGAGCGATTTCAACTCGATCACCGAGCCCGACGCGCGGACGCTGTCGGCGGCGCTGACGGAACGCCTGTCCCGCGCCTCCGCCGCCGAGCTGGCCATCATCATTCCTCGGCTCGAGGCCGCCGAGGCTTTTGACGAGGCTTTGCGGAGCGCCGCGCTCGACGCGGTGAAGCGCCTGAATCAACCGGCGCTGTGGGTGCTGGCGTTCACGACGGTGCCCGAATCGGCGACGGTCGAGTCTTTCACCGCCGCGGCCCGCGAGGCTGCTTCGGGTGACGCCGATCTTTCGGCGTTTGTGACGCTGGCGATCGACCTGTTCAACCCGAGCAAGTCCGCCGCGCCGAAGGCCCCCGAGGAGGGCGTGCAGATCGTTCCGGTGGGCGGGCCTGAAAGCGGCGCGGCGCCACAGGGCGGGCAGGGTCCCACGCCGTGAGCGGCGTCGACCCCGCGCCGACGAACGCTTCGGCAAACCGTTCCATCCGCTGGGCCAGGCCGGTTTCGTGGCTCATCGGCGTCGCACTCATCGCGCTGGCGGTTTGGGCGGTGGCACGCTCGGGCACGAGCGTCTCGGCGCTGTGGGACGCCATTCGCGCCGCGCCGCCACAATCGATCGCCCTGCTGCTGGGGCTGATTGCGCTGACGCCGATCTGCTCGTCAGCGATGTTCTGGGTGCTAACGCGCCGCTACGCGCGGATCACCTTCGGCGAGAACACGGCGCTCACGCTGGCCTCGTGGCTGCTCAACTACCTGCCGCTGGCGCCGGGGCTGCTGGGGAGGCTGGCGTATCTCAAGGCGGCGCGGGGGATGCCCATCGCCCACGGGGCGCGCGTGATCATCTGGGCCAACGTGCTGAGCGTCATCGCCGCGGTGGGCCTGCTACTGACGCTTGGCGTCGGCGCGATGGCGGTCGGACCCGGCTGGGGACTCGGGGCGATCTCGCTCGCACCGGCGGCGCTCCTCGGAGCGTTCGCGTGGTACGCACGCATCAAGAAGCCGCAGCCGGACCCCGAGGTGTGGCGTCTGATCGCGGCGCTCGCGGTGCGCTGGCTCGAACTCCATGTGTGGGCGGCGCGGTACTGGGTGGTGTTTGACCTGCTCGGGACGCCGGTGGGATGGGGCGGGGCGCTGGCGCTGGCGGGCATCGCGGGCGTGGCGGTGCTGTTCCCGCTGGCGCCCAACGGCCTGGGCCTGCGCGAGTGGGCGGTGGGGCTCGCGCTGCCGCTGCTGCCCGCGTCGCTGGCCTATTCGGTCGGACTCACCTCGGCGTCGGGTTTGTCGGCGGAACTGCTGCACCGCGGGTGCGAGTTGGCGATCGCGCTGGTGCTGGGGATCGCAGCGTGCGCCGTGCTGGCGGTGCGGTTGCGAAGCGCGGTGCGGACCAGACCCAACGAACGCGAGACGCCGTCCCACTGATGGCGGTCCGCTCGGGGACCGACATCAGTGCCGAACGTCAATGTTCCACGTCCATCCAGCACTGCTGTCTCCGAGGACGGAGCCAGCAGTGGCACGCGGCAGGTCATGCCGTTGCTCGAGGCGACAGCAGAAGCCGCGGCCGCCGCCATCCCATACGCTCTCCGAGCCTTGAGTTCTCCCGACCATTCCAACGAGCCCGACGCGTCGCCCCCGTCTGATCTGGGCTCGCTTTTCGTCCCTTTTCATCGGCCCTGCGTCACGTGCTCGTACGACCTGAAGGGCCTGCCCAGTGCCGGCCTGTGCCCGGAGTGCGGGACGAGCGTCGAGCAGTCGATGCGCGGCGTCGCCCCGCCGCGCGAAATAGATCACGTCCTCACGTTCGTTTCCGACCCGTGTTTGTGCGCCTCGTGCGCGTACGACCTGCAGGGCCTGCCCACCAACGGCCTTTGCCCGCAGTGCGGGACGAGCGTGGCGAGTTCGATGATCGGTGCCGCCGAGCCGGTTCGGCCCCGGCCCGTTCCCAAGCCAACCTCCCACCCCCAGCCCCAACACCAACACCAGCCGCGGCCACAAC
This sequence comes from Phycisphaerales bacterium, assembly GCA_046154665.1. Lineage (GTDB taxonomy): Bacteria > Planctomycetota > Phycisphaerae > Phycisphaerales > UBA1924 > JAFLCM01. The sequence goes on from JBJXFG010000053.1 coordinate 50,047, forward strand.
CCGCGCCCGAGCCCGAACTCTCGATCATCTCCGTGTCGCGACCGTGCATCTCGTGCCTTTACGACCTGAAGGGCCTGCCCATCCAAGGCGTATGCCCAGAGTGCGGGACGAGCGTGGCGCTGTCGCTGCGGGGCAACATGCTGGCCAGATCGTCTTGGGCCTATCTCGCGACGCTGCAGAGCGGGCTGGTGTGCGTGCAGGCCGCGGTGCTTTCGCTGGGCATCGGGGCGCTCACGCTGGTTTTCGGCGGGTTTTTCGCCGCCGCGATCGCCGCGGCACTGGGTCAGGGCGGCGCGGCGGGCGGGCTGTTCCTGCTTGCGGCCCTCGCGGGCCTGGTCATGTCGACGGTGGTGCCGGTGGCGCTGGGGCTCTACGGCTGGTGGAAGGTCAGCACGCCGGACCCCCACATCACCGTGGACGACCGGGGCGAACCCGAACGACGAAACCTCCGCGCGGCGCTGTGGCTCGAACTCGGCATCATCTCGATTGCGGCGCTCTGCCTTGTGGCCAGTTGGGTGGGGCCGGGGACGGGCGGCGTCGCCGGCACTCTCTTCAACATCTTCCTGCTCTGCTACTTCGGCGCGCTGGTGCTGCGCTACTTCCTTTCGCTGCGCTACATCCGCTGGCTGGCGCGGCGTGTGCCCAGCGAGCAGCTCGTGCGCCAGACCGAGCGCCTCATGTGGCTGGGCCCGGTGCTGATGGTCGCGGGCGCGCTGGCGTGCTTCGTCGGACCGATCATCGCGATGGTGCTTTATTTCAACGTGGTGGACCGCCTGCGCCTCAACGTCAAGCACATCCGAATCACGACTATGACAAGGGCCGCCCGCGACACGCCGCTCGGCGACGGACAAACCCCCGGTACGGCCCCAACATAAGGTGGCCCAAACGACACGCCGCGCGGTACGCTGCCCCGCATGACGCCCGACCAGGACCAGCCACCGCCGATCCCGCTCGAAGCCATGGAGACGGTCCCGTCCGCGACGGCGCCGATCGTCACGGAATCACGCCGATGCATCACCTGCTCGTATGAACTCATGGGCCTGCCCACGACGGGCGTGTGCCCCGAGTGCGGCACCGGGGTGGCGCTCTCGCTGCGTGACAATCTGCTGGTGAACTCGTCGCCGACCTATCTGGCGACGATCCACAAGGGCGTGTTCCTCATCCAGACCGGCATCATCGTCATGATCGTCGGGTTCATCCTGATGATGATTGTCGGATTCAGCGCCACCATTTTCGGGGCGGCACGCCCCGGCGGCGGTGCCGGCGGCTTCAATCCCGCCACGGTCGCTCTGGTCATCATGGCGGGTATCGCGGCGCTCACCATCATCCCCACGCTCATCGGGCTCTTCGGCTGGTACAAGTTCAGCGAGCCCGACCCGCGGGCCAGTGAACTCGACCGCGGCGAAAAGCCGCGCCGCATCGTCCGCACCACCGTGATCGTCGAAGTCATTCTGGTGATCGCCTCGCAAGTCACCAGCGTGTCGCTGCAGGTTATGTCGGGCTGGGGCACCGGGCCGGGCGTGGGCATCGGCCTCACGATTCTGCTGGTGGCGCTCACCGTTTCGTACTACATCGCGATCGCGGTGCGCTTCTTCGCCTCGATGCTCTACATCCGCTGGCTCGCCCCGCGCGTGCCCAACGAGAAGGCCTTCAACCGCGCCAAGCAGTTCATGTGGCTGGGCCCGCTGCTTTGTACCGTCGGGGCTTTGGCGTGCTACATCGGGCCGCTCGTTGCGCTGGTGCTGTACTACAACCTCCTGGACTGGATGCGGCTGGACATCAAGCGCATCCGCGCCGTCGCCGAGGCCCGCATGAACCCCACCGAGCAGAACCCGTCCGAGCCCATGCCGGCTTGAACCCTCACCGCTCGTCGGGGCATCCAAAGGGTTCCACGCCTCGAATCCACCCCGGACCGAGTGCCCGGCCCCACGGAGGGACCAATGAGTTCTCACCCACAACCGATGAAACGCACCATGCTCTGCTTCAACGCCGCCATTCTGCTCTGCGCTTCCCTCAGCGGCTGCGGCGAGCGCCCGGCCGCCTCGTCGCCCGGCGCGGTATCCGCCAAGTCAACGCCGAGCGTTCCCAGTTCTTCCCCCGCCGCGCCTTCCTCCCCCGCACCGACCGCCACCACCGGCAAGGCCACCACCGACATGCCCGACGACATGCCCAAAGACCCTCGAACCATGACCGACGCGCAGTGGAAGGCCCGCCTCTCGCCCGAGCAGTTCCGCATCCTGCGCGAGAAGGGCACCGAGCGCGCCTTCACCGGCAAATACTGGAACACCAAAGAGCCCGGCGTCTACCGCTGCGCCGGATGCAACGCCGTGCTGTTCAAGAGCGACGGCAAGTTCGATTCGCACTGCGGCTGGCCGTCGTTCGACAAGGTCGCCGCCCAGGGCGCCATCGAAGAGCACGTCGACACCACCCACGGCATGGTCCGCACCGAAGTCACCTGCAAAGCCTGCGGCGGCCACCTCGGCCACGTCTTCGACGACGGGCCGACGGAAACCGGCCTGCGCTACTGCATCAACTCGGCGTCGATCGAGCACGAGGCTGAGGAGAAGTAACGCGAATCCCAGTTGATATCCGCGCGTTTGGTGTCGGTGCGCCGGCCCTCGCTTGCGCTTCGGGTTCGTTGGCTGGCGTCGAT
>JBJXFG010000057.1:0-9808 GCA_046154665.1 Phycisphaerales bacterium
CTGCCCACCCACCTGGTCGCGTCGTTCCGTGCCACCCTCGAAGAGGCAACCCACGCCAACCTGCTGCTCATTGTGCTCGATGTCTCCGACCCCGCGGCGGAACTGCAGTACGACACCGTCCTCTCGACCCTCGAAACACTGATGGACGAGGTGCGGGAGATCGAAGAGAAGGAAGGGCGCGAGTACACGCCGCCGGAGCGGCTGGTGCTGCTCAACAAGGCGGACAAGCTGCGCGACAGCGCGGAGTTGCTGTATTGGACGGCGAAGATCGGCAGTTTGAACGGTGCCGCCCGCGCCATCCCGTTCTGCGCCAAGCAAGCCGGGGGAATGGGCCAGGCCGAACTCGCCGAGCGTGTGCGCGCGATGGCGGTCGGACGCATCTCGGAGGTCGACATCACCCTGCCGATGAGCGAGAGCAAGGCAATCTCGATCATCGAGAAACAGGGTGAAGTGCTCGACCGTACCTACAATGGGTCCAAAGTGACCCTGCGGGCGCGGCTGGGCGATCGGCAGATCGAACGGCTGCGAACCGGCGGCACCCGAATGGAAGTCCGGACCGCCTGAAGCCCGAATAACCCGTCCCCCCCCGGCGGGGACGGGTGGTGAGTGGACGAACGAAACCCGATTCGTGGAAAAAATCGGCCTTCGTTCCGTTTGACTCTGGCGTTTCCATATTCGACGCTTAGTTTGAGTGTGCGAGAAAGAGCCGGCGCGGTTCGTGCGCCGTGGGTGTCCCTAGGGCAACCACGACCTGGGCCTCCCGGATACCGAACGGAGAAATTCGATGAAGACTCAGAAGTCCTTGGTTGGCCGCGGGATGATCCGTATTGACCGGTTGGTCATGTCGGTCGTTGCAGTTCTGCTTTGGGGAGCCTGCGCGCCGGCGTTCGCCCAATCGAGCCGTGTGCTCGAGATCAACCCCCACGACACCCCGGGCGTGGTGACCATCAACGGCGAGATCGAGGCGGTCTATCCGATCGATCATGTCGGACCGCTGCCCGAGCGCGGCTTCGGGCCCACGCCGCTGCACGCGAACCTGACGACCGATGTCGGGGTCAACTTCCTGAACACGGGTGCCAGCGGCGCGGGCGCGGCGGCGATCACCCGGCTCATCGCGGGCAATCTGTTTTTGACCGGGCCGGGAACCGTCAACCGCCTCAAGTTTGCGATTGTGAACCAGGGTGCCGGGGCGGTCACGGCGCGGGCGCTGGTGCGTTTCTATCAGGACACCCCGCCCGCTGGCCCGGGCACCTTCATCACAGGCTACAACTTCAACCCAATCACGTTCGCGGGCAACACGGTGACCATCGTCTTCGCGAACGTCACGCCGGCCTCGCTGCCCGCCACCTTGTGGGCGGGCATGTCATTCGACGCCGGCGGCGCAGGTCCGGCCCTGGCCACCATCGCCCAGCTCAACCAGTTGGGCATGCGGCTGTTCAGCCCCGCGACGGCTGGCGACATCAACGGTCAGATGTTCCGCACCACCAGCGCGGGCGGGTTCGTCAGCAACAACCCCCCGGGGACGCAGTCGTCGCAGCTCGGCACCGCCGGGTGGGAGCTCCGCAATACCGTCGGCGCGTGCTGCTTCGAGGCCCGGCCGTGCCAGCAGCTTGAAGAAGCGGCCTGCCTCAACGGCGGCGGCGTCTTCCGCGGCCAGAACACCCCCTGCGCCGTCTGCGCCACCGCGCTGAACTTCCTGCACGACCCGCCCCAGCCGGGCTTCTTCTACGCCCTCGACCAGATCTCGTGCACCGACCTTGCCGACCAAGCGGTCCTGCCGCGCGGCAGCCAACAGGTCAACGCCTTGCCGCCCAGCACTCTCAACGTCGCTTACATCGATGATTTCACGATCCTCGCGCCGCGGGTCATTTCCCGCATCGACACGCTGGTGACAACCGGTGCCGGCCAGACGCTCCCGCCGCAGGGCGGCTGGCTGATGAGCATCTGGGCCTCGCCCGCGGCTGCGGTCGCCGACCCGAGCCTGGAAGGCAACACCATTTACGACCAGGGCTACACCGTGCCGCTGGCCGTTCTCGGCGGCGGTGAGTACGACCTCGTCAGCCTCATCGGCGCTGGTAACCCGCTCGGTGCCAAGGGCCTCGCCACCCAGACCAACCCCACCATCGCGTTCAACAACGTCGGGCCGCCCGAAGAGCCCGACCCCCGCGGCATCACCCCGTCGGGCGCCAACGGCCTGGTCCTGCCCGCCGGTACTTACTACATCGCCATCATGCACCGCGCACCGTCGAGTTTCCAGGGCTTCATCCTTGACTCCACCGACCAGGACCCGCGGGCCACACCCAATAACGGCTTCCGCGTCAACCCCGGCGGCGGCGTGTTCGGCGGCGGCATCCAGCAGGTCAACGTCCCGGTCACCTACCGAGTCATGGCACGCTTCTGCCGTGCAGACTTCAACGGCGACGGCCTGGTCAACACCAACGACCTCGTGGGGTTCCTCACGGCCTTCGGCACCGCGACCTCAACGGGCTCGCCCTACGACCTCAACAGCGACGAGGTCATCAACGTGCAGGACCTGACGATCTTCCTAGCCCGCTTCGGCGGACCGTGCCAGTAAGGGAAGGCTGTGCGCTCTGCGCGATGCGCTGTGCGCAAGAGCAAGACATGAAGCTCGGTCACGCTGGGTTCATGCGGACCAGCACCGATAGCGCACGCTTTCGGTCCGCACGCACAAAGCAGCCTCTCCTTCGGGAACTTCCGCTTTCGCCGACGGTTCGGCGCGTGTCGCCTCGCGCACAGCGCGTCACGCTATCGCTGCCGGTACTTCTCGCGGTACTTTGCGTCCAGTTCCGTCTGCTTGTTCCGCAGGTCGATCTCGCGTCCGTCGATCCACGCGCCGGTGATGCTCGTGGTCATTTCCAAAGGGTCGCCGTCGCTCAGGAAGATCGTCGCTGACTTGCCCTTCTCGATGGAGCCGTAGCGATCGCCCACGCCCAGGATCCGCGCCGGTGACAGCGTGATGGCCTTGTGGGCCGCCTCGCGCGGCAGGCCGTGGGCCACGGCGAGGGCCGCGTGATAGGGCAGGTTGCGCTCGTGGGGCGTCTGGAAATCCCCGCCCTCGGTGGCCAGGCACCAGCGCACGCCCGCGGCCTCGAGCCGGGCCGGCAGCGTGAACGCGTCGTCGTACGCGCTGTCCTCGCGCTTGGGCATGCGGAAGGTGCCGGTGACGATGACGGCGATGTCGGCGGCCTTGAGCGACTCCGCCGCGAGCGGCGCATCGCGCCCGCCCACGATCACCGCCTTGAGCTTCCGCGTGGTGACGAAGTGGACGGCGGACTCGATCTGCTCGAGTTCGTCGGCGCGGATGAACACGGGTAGCGCGCCGGTCAGCGGCTTCTTCATCGCCTCGAACCGCAGATCGGTGGGCAGCGAGGCGTCGGCGGCGCGGGCCGCGAAGTACGCGCCGGCGGCATCGAAGAAACGCCCGATCTTCGATAGGTTTGCCTTGATTTCGTCGAGCTGCTCGGCCTCGGACCGCGTCACCCACCACCCGGTGCTGGGGCGCATGTTGGGCCAGTTGATGAGCAGGCCGGCGTCGTCAGTGACGGTCATGTCCTCCCACGTCCACCCGTCGTGCCGGATGACGCTGACGCGCCCGGGGATGAGCCCGCCCATGGGCATCACGCCGGTGAGCAGGATGCCGTTGGTCCGGGTGACGGGGATGATGGTCGAGTCCGGGTTCAGCGCGACGGCGGGGCGGACCTCGGGGGTGAACTCGCCGGTCTCGTTGGCGTCGCGGGTGGCGCGGGCGGCGTTGACTTCGAGCAGCCCGGTGACGGTGTTGGCACCGATCAGGCCGGGGAACACATGCTTGCCCGCGGCGTCGATGACCTTGGGGTCTTGTCCCGCGACGCCAGGCGCGGCGCCGGCACCGACGGAAGTGATCACGCCGCCCGTGAACGAGACGTGCCCGCCCTTGATGACTTCACCCGAAATGGTGTGGACCACGGCGTTGTTGATGACCACCGGCTGCTTCTGCGGCAGGGCCTTGACGCCGAGGTCTTGCCCCGAGGCGGCCGCGCTGACAAGGAGGGCAGCCGCGGAAGCGCACAGGGCGCGGATGGACGTCTTGGGTGCGTTTTTCATGGATGTCGGCTGGTGTCGGACGGCGTCAAACTCGAAGGAAAACGTGGCTCACTGTCTTTCTGACTCTGTCTCTCTGTGCCCCTGACTCTCTCCGCGCCTCCGCGGTGAGCGGGTCTTATAGGTCACACCCGCACACGCCGGGCCGGCCGTAGCTGGGGTCGATGCCGTTGCGGATGAGGTACTCCATGCGGGCCTCGATCTGTCTTGCCTTGAAGATCGCCTGGGCACGGGCCGTTTCGTCGTCGTCGCCGCCGGCGGGCACCATCAGGAACGCGCCGGAGCGCATCGAATCCTGCGGCGGCGGGGTTTGCGAACGACGCGGGCGATCGGCACCCACGCCCGGACGGTCGGCGTCGGGCTTCGCGTCGCTCTCGCTCTTCGAGCCACCGGGCCCGCCCCCCCCACCGCCGCCCTTTTTGGGTTCGTCGTTGAGTAGCTTCTGCAAGATGCGCGAACGCTCCGACGCGATCCGCGTGCGGTGGGCCGCGTCCTGCTCAAGGCTGAACAGCTCGCGCCCATCGACGAACGTCCGCACGCACCGCGACGTCGGGCTCAGCGGATCGCCCGACCACAGCGCGATGTCGGCGTCCTTGCCCTTCTCGATCGAGCCCGTCATCGAGTCGATCTTGAGCTGCTTGGCGGGGTTGAGGCTCACGAACTTGAACGCCTCGGCGGGGGGCACCTTGCCGTACTTCACCGCCTTGCCGGCCTCGGCGTTCATCCGGCGCGCCAGCTCGTCCGAGTCGGAGTTGAACGACACCACCACCCCCACGTCGTGCATGATCGCGCCGTTGCTGGGGATGGCGTCGTACACCTCCCACTTGTACGCCCACCAATCCGAGAACGACGAGGCCCCGATGGCGGCGCCCTTGATCGCGTCGGCCACCTTGTACCCCTCGAGCACGTGCTGGAACGTGCCGACTTTGAAGCCAAACTCCGCCGCCACGCGGCACAGCATCAGGATCTCGTCCTGGCGGTAGCTGTGGCAGTGGATGAGCCGCTTGCCGTCGAGAATTTCGACGAGGGCTTCGAGCTCGAGGTCGCGCTCCGGCGGGCGGGCCTTGGCCTGATCCGCCGCGCCGAGAGCCTGGTACGCGGCCAGCCGCGCCTTGTAGGCGCGGGCGGCGATGAAGCGGTCGCGGATGTAGGTCTCGACGCCCATGCGCGTCTGCGGGTACCGCGTCGTGAAGCGCTCGCCCCAGTTGGCCTGCTTGACGTTTTCGCCCAGGGCGAACTTGATGCCGGGCGGGGCACCATCGACGCGCATGTCGTCGGGCGCGGCGCAGCCCCAGCGCAGCTTGACCACCGAGTTCTGTCCGCCGATGGCGTTGGCCGAGCCGTGCAGCTGGTTCACCGCCGTCACACCGCCGGCGAGCTGGCGGTACCAGTCCACGTCGTCGGGGTTGATGACATCGAAGATGCGCACCTCGGCGGTACACGACTGCGTGCCCTCGTTCACCCCGCCCGAGATGCCGGTGTGCGAGTGGCAGTCGATGATGCCCGCCGTGAGATGCAGCCCCTTCCCATCAATCTCGCGGTCAGGCTTGGCGATGCCCGCGAGCGGCGACTTGCCGACCGCGGCGATCTTGCCCTTCTCGATCAGCACCGCGCCGTTCTCGATGATGCCGTCCGCGCCGTTGGTCCACACGGTGACGTTCGAGATCAGCACGGTCTGCTGCTCGGGGATCGACGAAAGGCCGTAAGCACCGAAGGGCGTGGTGAGCGCTTCGGGGATGTTCAGGAGCGCGGCACGGGGCTTGTTGTCGTCGTCCTTCTTGTCGGCGTCCTTCTTCTCGGCATCACCCTTTCGGACTGCTGTCAACGCGACCGTCTGGCCGGTGGGCAGCGTGACGCTGCCGCGGAGCGCGTCGGCTTTGGCGGTGTCGAGGATGAGGCTCACGAGCGCCGCGCCGGTGTCCGCGGCGTCGGGCTTGGCCTCTTCGGGCTTGACCTCACCAGGCTGGGCTTCACCAGGCGCTTCGGGGGGCTTGTCGGCGGGTTTCTCCGCTGGGGGTGCCGGCTTGAAGTTTGGATCAAACGTTGTCGCCGAGGCCGTGAAATCAAGCCGATTCTCGATCTGCACGACGCCCTTGGCCTTGACCGACGCGGGCTTCTTGGGCTCGGGCTTCTTCTCGCCTTCCGGCGCGGGAGCGGGCTCGGCCTCGAGCAGCCCGGGCCGCTCCAGCGAGACCTCGTTCTTCTCTCCGATCTTCAGCGTCAGGCTCAGCGCCGGCGCCGTCGCGGCGCTGAGTGTCCAATCACCCTTCAGCATCTCGCCGGCGGGCGACGGGGCCGGGTTGATCTCGTAGCGCTGACCGTCGATCCACACATCGCGGATTTCGCGTTTGCCGCCGGAGGGCGGATCGAAGAACTCGCCCTTCATCACGATGAAGTTGGCGATGAAGCCCGGCTGCACCTTGCCGAGGCGTTCGGTCATGCCCACCAGCGCCGCGGGGTTGGTGGTGATCATGGCGAGCGCCCGGTCCTTGCTCAGACCCGCGGTCACGGCGTCGCGCAGGTTGTCCATAAAATCCGCCCCTTTGGGCAGCTTCGAGGTGGTGATGGCGGTGAACACGTTCGCGTCGGCGAGGCGGCGCGGGTTGGTCGGGGCTTGCTCCCAGTGAATCAGTTCGTTGAGCCCGACGCTGTCGCGGTCCGGCGCCGTGGACACGCGCGGCTTCTTCGGGAACGCCAGCGGCACCACGATCGCCGCCGCGCTGCGCCGGATCGCCTCGAGGCGCTGATACTCCGCCCCGGTGCCCACGGCGATCACCCGCTCCTGCCCGCGCATCTCGCTGATGATCTTGGCGAAGCGCACGATGTCCAACGAATCGCCCGCGTCGAACACCCAGCCGGTCGGCTGGCGCAGCGTTTCGAGGGCGGTGGTGAAAGGTGGACGCTCGAACGATCCGGGCTCGCGCGAGAACGCCTGGGTGGCGGCGTTCTGCCACTGGGCATCGACCAGCGTCTGACGGAGCACCGCGATCGCCCCCATCTTGGACGACGGATAGCTGTCGTCACCGAACCCGCCGGTCTCGAACGACGCGGCCTGGGCCTGCAAGCGGGTGACGATGCGCTCGACGCCGGGCGCGTTGGGGTCGAGCGGATCCGAGAGCGAGTGGAGCGCGCACACGCCGCGGAGGATGCCGCCCGATGGCGCGATCAACGCCGCGCCGTAGCCCATCGAGCGCAGCCGCTTCACCGCGTCCTGGGGGACGCCGGGGCCGTCGAGGGCCGTGCGCTCGGGCGTGATGCGCGGGTTCCAGTGCGATCCCGGCGCGGCCTTGTCGGGGCGCGGCGCTTCGACGGTGAGGTACGGCTCAACGAGGCCCGGGTAGACGTTGAGCCCCGTTGCATCCCACACGCGGGCACCGGCGGGGGGCGGGTCGTTGCCGACGCTCACGATCGCGCCGTGGCGGACCACGATGGTGGCCTTCTCGAGCACCTGCCCGGGCTCGGTGGTCACGCGGGCGTTGATGATCGCGTGCCAACCGGGCTCGACCTGCACCACGCCGTTGGTCGGCTGGCGGAGCGGGCCGCTGGTCGCCTGGCCGGCGACGCGAGCCGCCAGCGCGGCGAGCAGGGCAAAGGGCAAGAGAACCGTGACGACAACGCGGGCGACGCGGACCGGAGCGGGGATCATGAAGAGAAGCGTACCGAAATCTCGGTGGCAAGGTCGGGCGGCTCGCGGGCCGCCCAAGACAAGTCCGCCGGTTCCTATGCCCGCCCGAAACTCCGCTCCAGGTCGCGGATCGTGACGCGGATGGCGGTGGGCCGGCCGTGCGGGCAGTTGCTCGATCGCTCGACTTCGGCGCGCAGACGCAGCAGTTCGTCGAGTTCGGCGGGGGAAAGCGAATCGCCGGCCTTGACCGCCGCTTTGCAGGCCATCATGTCGAGCACCTCGTGCAGCAGGGCTTCGCGCCGGGCGCCGTCCTGTGACGCCGCGTCCGAGGGTTCGGCCTCCAGTCGATCGAGCAGCTCGGAGACGAACGCCCCGGGCTCGACGCGCTTCTCAAGGAGGAACGACGGGAACGCCTGGACCAGCACCCCCGCCGAGCCGGAGGGCTCGAGCGCGATCCCCAGCGTGCGGAGCAGGTCGGCGAACGCCGGCAGACGCTCAACCGCTGCGGGCGACGCGCCTACCGGGGCGGCGATCAGCAGCCTTTGCGACTCGAGCTCGCCCGAGGTGACGCGGGCCCGGAGCTTCTCGTACATCACGCGTTCGTGCAGGGCGTGCTGGTCGATGATCACCACCCCCTGCTCGTCCTGCGTCACGAGGTAGCTGTTGTGGACCTGCAGCACGCGCTCGACCGGGACCGGGGCGGCGAGGTGGACCGCCGGCGCGGCGTCGAACGGATCGTCGCGTGCCGTCGCGGGCGCGGCGCCGCCTGTGGGCGCGGGAGCCATGGCCCGATCCGTCTCAACCGCGCGACGGACATCGTCGAACTCGAACCGCCCGCCGCCGGACGCGGGGGCTCGGCGCGAGAAGTAGTCAACAAACGCGGAGGCGCCGCCGCCACGACCGCCCGCGCCTTGCGGCCCGGCACCGAAAGGGGACGACGATTGACCCGGAAAGATTGGTGTCAGAGGCAACGCCGGCGCTCCGGGCTGCGCCGCACCCGGCGCAGCACCATGCCCGCCCGCACCCCCGCCCGCTCCCCCGCCCGCCCCCACCATCGGCGTCAAATCAGCCGCCGCCAGCGCCTCGCGCACCGCGCGGTACACCACCTGATGGATCAGCGAGGTATCCCGGAACCGCACCTCGGCCTTGGCCGGGTGAACGTTGACGTCCACCGCGCCGGGGTCCATCACCAGTTGCAGCAGTGCCGCTGGGTGCTTGCCGGGCTCGATCAGGCCGCGGAACGCTTCCTTCAGCGCGTGCTGGATGGTGCGGTCGCGCACCGGGCGGCCGTTGATGAAGACGTGCTGCCACTTGGGCGTCGGGCGGGCGAGCGACGGCAGGCCGACCAGTCCCCACAGCGCCACGCCGCGGGTGTCGTCGAAGCGGTCCGCCGAGCACTCGACGTACTGCGTCTCCATCTCGCGGCCCAGCAGGTCGAGGGCCCGCTCGCGCGGCGACTGGTCCGCGGGCACCTCCATCACCAGCCTGGCGTCGACGCGCAGCGTGAAGCCCACGTGCGGATGGGCCAGCGCCGCGTCGCGCACCGTGTCGGTGCAGTGGCCCTGCTCGGTTGTCGGCGTCTTGAGAAACTTCCTTCGCGCCGGCGTGTTGAAGAAGAGATTCCGCACCGTGACGCTCGTGCCCACCGGCCCCGGCTCGGGGCGGACGGGCGACACCGCGTCGCCGTCGCAGTCGATGCGGTGTGCCCCCAGGTCGGCCTCGGTACGCGAACGGATGCTGAGACGAGACACCGACGCGATCGACGCCAGCGCCTCGCCGCGGAATCCCATGGTGGTGACGCGGTCGAGGTCCTCGGCGGAGCGGACCTTGCTGGTGGCGTGCGGGGCGATCATCAGCGGCAGCTGCGCCGCCGCCACGCCGTGGCCGTCATCGGTGATGCGCACCAGCTCGACGCCGCCCTGCTCGAGTTCGACGGTGACGCGCGTGGCCCCGGCGTCAAGGGCGTTCTCGACCAGTTCCTTCACCACCGACGCGGGCCGCTCGACCACCTCACCCGCGGCGATCTGGTTCGCCACCAGCGTCGAGAGCACACGGATCTCCGGGATGGCACGGGCCTGAGCG
>JBJXFG010000097.1:0-12041 GCA_046154665.1 Phycisphaerales bacterium
CTCAACGAAAACGCGATCTGCTCTTCCGAAAATCTGCTCTTCTTCATCGTTCTGGCCTCCAAACAGAGGCCGAATCATCCCCGAAATCCTCACCTTCCGAATGGACTCGGATTCGGGGCTATGCGCAGGCTCGCTCGTCGCCGCCATCTCAACGCCGACGGCACCGTCGATGTCGCCGTCGCCAACTCCGGCATTGTCGGCTTCGACCCCGGCAACGCACGCATCCTCACCAACAACGGCAGCGGCGCGTTCGCCAACGCCACCGTGCTCACCACAGGGTTCAACCCCGTCTCCATCGCCGTCGCTCATCTCAACGGCGACAACTTCCTCGACCTCGTCACCGCCAACTCGGAATCCTCCGACATCAGCGTCTTCCTGCGCGACGCCAGTGCCCTCACCACCGTCGCCGGCACAACCTTCCTCCCTCCACGCAAGCACGAAACCAGCCCCAGGCCAGTCGAGATCATCCCCGGCGGCCTGAGCAACCCCAAAGACCTCGACAACGACCTCGCCGTGGCCTGCTTGGGCAACACCCCGGGCAGCGGCGGCGGCACGGTCGACGTGCTCCGCAATCTCGCGCCGGGCACCGGCGACCTCGCGCCGTCGGTCCCCCTGCCCATCAGCAACGTCACCGGCTCCCTCGCTGTGCTCGACATGGACAACGACAACGACAGCGATATCGCCGTACTCGCCCAGGGCACAGGCCCGAACACCGGCGCGAACGTCGTCCGCGTGCTCCGCAACGACACCGCCAACGCCGGCACCGGACAACTCACCTTCGCCCTGCAGCCCGGCGAGATCAGCGCCAACAGCCCCACCCTCATCCGCTCGGGCGACGTCAACAACGATGGGCAGAACGACCTGGTCACCATCAACTCCGGCGCGGCCCTGCGGCCGACAGGCGGCGACCCCGAGCGCAACACCAACCCCATCAGCGTCATCCGCACCTCGGCCCCGCCGCCCTTGTGCCCCGGCGACCTGAACAACGACAACCAAGTCAACACCACCGATCTCGTCGCCTTCCTCGGTCGCTTCGGCACCACCGTCCCGCCCTACACCCAGGGCGACCTCAACGGCAGCGGCACAGTCAACACCGCCGACCTGGTGATCTTCCTGGGCCGCTTCGGTCAGCCGTGCCCGTAACGCCAACAGAACCCCGGCCGTGAGGGAGGGGCTTCATGACAAATGCGCCGATCGCCTCTCCACGCCGGAACAACGAGCCCCGAGCGTGAGCGAGTTGGTCTTGGAACTCTCTCACGGTCCCGCATGACAAGGCCCGAACGCTCACGCTCGGGCCTCGTTCAAGACCACACTCACACCGGCTTCGCTGGCGGCAGGTCCAGTGCCTTCACCATCAGCCCGTGCGCCTCGGGAAGCCCCGACCACCCCGGCACCATCTCCGCGCCGGGCCCGATTGCGGTGAACTCGACCGGGTCGCTCGTGTGGTTCGGGCTCAGGAACGCGATGCAGGTGTGGTTGGCGAGCACCGAGCCCAGCGGGCCGTACTGCGCTGAACCCAGCGCGAAGCCGTCAACCATCTCGCCCTTTTTCCAGCGCGTCAGCACGCCGAGTTCCGCGCGAGACAGCGCGATCCCCGTCGCCTCCTTCACCGCGGCGTGCAGCGGCTCGGGGTCAAACTCGGCAACACCTTGCCCTGTTCCCCCCTGTGCCGCGGCCATCGGCCCGCCGTCCTCGCTTGGCTCCGGTGCCGCCAGCCCGTACTTACCGCCCGAGGCCTTCTGCAGCGTCGTATCGAGCCACTCGAACGAGTGCCGGAACTCGAGCGCCTTGAGCAGCCCCTTCACGCCCCGAGCGCCGTACTCCGTCAGCCCCGGGTTCGCCGTGGCGTGGTCCGTCGTCACGATCAGCAGCGTGTCGTCACGCTTCCCGAGCCAGTTCAGCACGGTGCCGAGCGCTTCATCGAACGCGATCATGTCGTAGATCAACCCCGCGGCGTCGTTGTGGTGCCCGCCGTGGTCCACACGCCCGCCCTCGATCTGCAGCACGAAGCCGTTCTCAGCCCCAACCCGCTCCATGCGCCGCAGGGCGGCGGCCGACATCTCCGCCAGCGACGGGATCGGCAGCTTCAGCGTGCGCCGATCGATCTCAAACGGGATGTGGCTCTTCGAGAGTGTCGCCAGCAGCGGGCCCGCGGCGGACTCGCCCGACGCGAAGGCGTCGAATCCCGCGCGATCGATCACATGCTGATATCCACCGTGCTTCTGCATCAGCGCGAGCGGGAAGTGCTTCGCGCCCCCGCCCATGATGAGGTCGATCTGGCGCTCGAGCATCTGAGCGCCGATCCGATCCTCGTCTTCGCGGTTGGTGGGGATGTTGCAAGCGAACCCCGCGGGCGTTGCGTGCGTCACCCGGGTCGTCGTCACCAGGCCCGTGGCCTTGCCCGCCTGCTTGGCCTGCATGAGGATCGGCGTCGGGAACCGCCCGTCCGGCGTCATGCCGATCTTGCCGTTGTCCACCAGTTCGCCGATGCCCCACGCCGTGCTCGCCGCGGCGGAATCCGTCACGAGCCCGTTCGCCGATCGCGTGTCGATGAGCCCACGCCGAACTCCTTCGCGCCCCATCAGCCCCACCCAATGCAGTCGCCGGTTGTCTCGCATCTGCAAGACGGCGTCGCCCAGTGCCAGCGCGCCATAGCTCATCCCGTCCGCCACCATGAAAACAAGGTTCTTCGCCGCACGCTTCGGGCTTGACGCGGCGGGCGGCTGATCCGCGCCGCGCGCAACGGGCAACCCGACAAGCCACGGCAACGCCGCCGCGCCCAGCGCCGAACCCGTCACCGACCCCATGAACTCGCGCCGATTAAGCCCCATTGGCGACACTCCGCTGCCGGCCCTTCACACCTCCGCACCTCCACACCTGATCCCTCGGACTAGAAACGATACGACAGCCCGGCCCCGATGTACGCCGCTGGATCTGTTTCAATTTCTTGAATTCTGCGGTCGTCATCGCGCAGCTCATACTCCTGCCACACGATCGCCCCCACCTCAAGCGAAACCGTCAGCCCCGCGGCGGGCTTCCAGTCAAAGCCCACCCCCACCGGCACGCGCGTGTCGTTCAGCACCCCGCCGCGCTCGCCGTTGGCCCGCTCGGCGTCGTCGTCGAGGCGGTATTGGTGGAACTCGCCGCCGCCGCGCAGGAACACCGTCCACTGGTCGTTCATCTCGGCGCTGAGTTTGAGCCCGACGCCCGTGGTCGCGAGCGTCACCGTGTCGCTGATCTTCCAGTTCAGGACCACCAGCGGCAGGAACCCGATGTTGTCCTCCAGCCGCGTGATGACGCCGCCGCCCAGCGCCAGGCTGAACCGGTCGCTGAACTTGTATCCCACCCCCACCGCGGCGGAACCAAAGACCGCGTCGCCGATGTCCGCGTCATCGGCCCACCCCGCGACAAACGACCCGCGCCCGACCACGAACCACGGATCATCGAGCGAGTAGATGCCCAGCAGCGACACGCCAGCCTCGTACGCGTCATCCAGAGGCGCGTCGGTGAAGCCCCCGGCGTTGAAGTCTTCAAAGTCGTAGTTCGCCACGCCGCCGAACAGTCCGACGGTCAGCCGCAGCCGGTCGCCGATGGGACCAGCGAAATCGGCGGAGAAATCGGTGCGGATGATCGACACCTCGCCGGCTTCGTCGTCCATGTCGGCCTGAAACGTGAACGTCGGCTGCGTGCCCAGTTCAACGCTCCAGCCGCCGCCACCCGGTTGAGCGCTGGGTGCGGCCCCCTCCTTGACGCTCGTCGCCTCCGGCTGCGCCATCGCGATCGCAGGGAGGATCGGGATCATCAAAGCGGCGAATCGGGGCAGAAAGCTCATGCAAGGCTCCGAGGTGGTGTGCGACACGGGAATCGTGCTCGGACGATACCCGCGCCGCCACCCCCGTGCGCGTGTCGTCACACCCGGCTGCGCCACGCGAACAGCAACCACTCCACGCAAAGCAGCCCCAGCGCCGCGAGGACGAACCAAGTCCACACTTCAACCGCACCCACCGAGCCGCGAGCCTCCGCGGTGGCGGTCTGGCCACCGAGGTCGACCGCCCCCCGAACCAGTGTCTCGCTCTCGGAGGGATCGAGCAGGTTGACAGGGACCGCCGCCGTTTCGTCGCCCAACGCCACGCGGTACACACCCGCCCGCGGCAACACCCCCACCATCACCGCGCCGTCGTCGCTGGCGGCGGCTTCGGACGCCCAGTCGTGCGGGCCGCGCACTTCATAGGTCAGGCTGGACGCCGCCGCACCGGAAGCAGGCGCCGCCAGCGTGACCGCGTCCGACGTGCGCCACCATCGCGCGGCGTTCTCTTCGCCTCGAAGAGTCAGGTGATCCACCGCGTTGGCCATGAACGTCGGGAACGAGACGTCCTTTGACCACGTCGTCAGCCCCAGGTCCACCGCGGCAATCAAGCGGCGCACGCCGCCGCTCTCGATCAGCACCACTGCCGGCCCGCGCCGGGCCCACGCCAGCACGGTCGCCGATGTGCCCGCCGGCAGTTGCGAGGTGACCACTTCGCCCGCCGAGTCGACCGCCACATCCGCGAGCGAGACGAAGCGCATCACCGGGTGCGAGCGGTCCCACTGCGTGAACCCGCCCGCCCCCCCGGACTGCGAAGCCTCGCCCTCGCTCACTCGCAATCCTTCGATGGGCAGCCCGGAGCCGAAGCTGATGCTCGCCACGCCGGTCGGCAAGGCCGAGGGACGCACGCGGTCGAAAACGATCAGATCGGGCCGTTGCTCCTGCACGGCGGGGAGCGCGCCCGCCGCGCTCTCCCGCGCGTAAGCGGCCGCGGAAACCACCCGCAGCGCCGCGGGCTGCAGCGTCTCGAGCGCTGTCTTGAGGTTCTCCTCCGCACCGCTGGGCACGCCGTCACCCGGCCGCACCAGCAGTAACCGCGGCGGTCGCGCCGGGCTCAACACGAGCGACGCCTGATTGTCAGCTTCGAGCGCGTCCTTTCGCGCAAGCGTCACGCTCACCACGCCACCGAGAACCGAGCGGAGTTCAAAGGTGCGCGAGGCTTCGGCTGGTGCTCCCCTCATTCCCCCGCTGCCGCCCATCACCGCGGCGGTCAGTTCCACCACCCCGCTGCCCATAGTCTCGCCCTCGAAGGCGCACGTCACGCCGATGCTCGCCGCCTCGCGCAGTGTCGACTGCACCCGCACGAACACGCGCACCAGCGCGGGGTCCTGAAAGTCTCGGCGTGCGTTCAGCGCGACGATCCCGGCGTTGCCCGGCTCGCTCCCCGGCGCGGGGCCCGCTTTCACCAGCCTCACGTTCAGCGTGCTCAAGCCCGCCAATGACGCACCGGCCTCGAGCGCCACCGCGCCGTCGGTCACCAGCACCACGGTCGGCTTCTCCTGCGCGTCGGCCTCCTCCGAACCGCCTTTCGCAAACGCCAGCGCCATCCGCAGTGCCTCGCCCAGGTCCGCCGGTTGGTCGGTCTGCTCGATCGCGTCGACCGCCTTGCGCAGCGCCGCGGCGTCGCGCGTGAAGTTCGCCCGCACCACCGGGCGTGCCGCCATGCTGACGACCATCGCCTGAGCCCCGCTGCCGCCAAACCCACCGCTGAGGAGGCGCGAGAACCAGCCGCCGTTGGCATCGCCCGTCGCCGCCCCCGCGGCCCCAAGGCCGTCGATCACGTCGGACGCGCGTCGCTTTGCGGCCTCAAGCCGCGTGACCGGTGGCAGCCCCGGTTCTTCCGCCGGCGCATCCACCGCGCCCATCGACGCCGAGTGGTCGACGATGATCACCACGCGCCCGCCGCCGAGCGTGCCCTTGTCGAGCGCCGGGCGTGCCGCGGCGACACAGAACAGCGCCGTGATCAACAGGTGCAGCAGCAACAGCCAACTCGCCCGGATCATCCGGAACGGCGCGTTCACCTGAAGATCGTCGGCGGACGCCTGCCAGAACCGAATCGTGCTCACCCGAACCGGGCGGCGACGCAGCTTGAGAAAGTAGAACAGCAACACCGCGGGCACGGCGATGCACGCCGCCACGATCCCGGCCATGGGTGCAAGGAACGTCAAACTGCCAGACTCCGCGCGGTGCGTGCCATCGTGCCGGGACGATACCCGCGCCGACGCGTTGCAACACGACGCCGTGCGACTGCCTTGTGCCACTGCATGGTGCCACTGCTGGCTCCGCTTTGGGAGACAGCAGTGCTGCCTCTTCATTCACTCCGCTCCCCGGCACTGATGTCGATCCGCGGACGGACCGCCATCAGTGACACGCCCGACAACGCGGGCTCGTCCTACCGCCCCGCCGCCATGTCGGCAGCCTCATCCCAGCGCGCCGCGCGCAGCAGCGCCCGCGCCGTCGGCGACACCGGCTGCTGTTCCGTTCCCAATCCGTCCGTCGATTTCGGAATCGGCACCGGGTCCGTCGGCGTCCACACGCCGCCAAACGCGTTCGGGCCGGAGGGAACAGAGCCCGTGCCGTTCGACCACGGCGCGTGCATCGATGTCGTCGCCCCGCTGCCAGCCCCCCCCGGTCCGCCCGGGCCCCCCGGGCCCGAAGGCCGCGCCGCGTTCCTCAGCGAATGGTCGTAGTACACATCTTCGATATCGATGAGCCCGTCCTCGTTGAGATCGCTCCACGCCGCCGACATGCTGGCCGCGCCGAGTTCACGCCGCGCCATCTCTTCGTGGCCCGGCGCTTCGAGGTGGAACGTGTCGATGTCGAACAGCACCCAGTCGTTGGCCTTGAGCTCCGGCACGCTGGTGAGTTTCTCGAAGTGTGTCACCGCCGAGCGCGGCACCTGCTGCGTCAGCTCGTCCGCCGCGTCGCGGTAGAGTTGCAGCAGCGAATCGTCCGGCGTGGTGATCGGCGTGCTGATCGCGAACAGGAAGTACAACTCGTCCTCGGGCCAGTTGTTCAGTGCCCAGACCTGCCGGACTCGGTCGGTGATCGCCTTCAGGTTCGCCTTGAAACTCACCGGCATGTTCGGTGCCGCGCCCGTCGGCTCCAGCGGCGGCAGCGTCTCGGATCGATCGTTCACGCCGGTTCCGATCCGCACCAATACAGCTTTCTTTTGCCCCGCCCCCCCCGCCTGCAGATCTCGAACCATCGAGAAATACAGCGTCAAACTCTCGTCGCTCGCGGCCCGCAGCGCCTCGCCCATGTCGCGGGCCGATTGACCGCCAAAGCCGTAGAGCGTGTGGATGCTCGCGCCCTTGAGCACTCGAGGATCTTCGATGCGCCCGTAGTACTGCGTCATCGGCCCGGTGAACGGCGTGCCGTACAGCGTGGGGCGGAAGTTGATCGATCCGCGCGTCCCGCGCGGGCCCGCCGCGGGGACGTCGTACCACGACACCGCCACACCCGTGCCGACCGCGGCGTCCACCGCCTTCGGCGGCGCGACCTCACTGAAGGGCGGATCGTTCAGCCGCGCCGAGAGCCGCAGCGCTGCGCCCGATCCAACCGGGTACGTCGCGTGGGCCACCCAATACCGCAGAGGCCCCGAAGTGTCCACGTCGCTCTCGGCCTTCACGATCAACCCCAGATTCGCCAAGGGGTCGACGCTCACCCCCGCTGGGACGCTGAGAGCCCCCGTCGGCTGCAGCACGTTGGAGGCGTTCATGAACTGCGCCGCGGGCCCGCTCGCGCCGAACACAAACCCCGAGCCCGCCGCCGGGAACACGCCGTTGTAGTCAAACCCCACCCCCGCGCCGTTCCCGAAGTTCTCGCCCGCCGACACGATGCCCGTGGCGTACAGCCGGTACCGCCGGCTCAGCACTTTCACATACGCCTCGTCCCACCCGCGCCCCATGAGCAGTTGGTTCGAGTCGCCGATGCACACGATGTCGACTCGACCCAACGCCGCGGCCTTGAACCAACCGGCCAGAGCCTCGTCGTTGAACACCCCGCCCCCATAGTCAAAGAAAAACGGCCCCGGCGGCGGCCCGTTGTTCCCGAACTGGCCCGACGCAACCCCACCAGAAATCACACCCGCGAGCGCCGCGGCACCCGCTCGCCACATCCGGAATAAACGTTGCCCGCCGATCGTCATGAATCCCGGTCTCCTGCCGCCAAAACAGTAGGAGATCGGGCGTTCCCGGCTCCCCCTTTCCGAGGGCTTTCGCCCGCCCATCATCGGGGCCCTTGGTCGGGAATGGCCCGATAGCCGTGGGCCGTAGGGCCCGCTTGAGACGACGCCGGACCCGTGCTATTCTCTCCCCACGCGGTTCGGCCCGGCTTGCCTTGGTCGACTCCGCCGGTCGGGCTTATAGCTCAGTTGGTATGAGCGCACCCCTGATAAGGGTGAGGTCGTTGGTTCGAATCCAACTAGGCCCATTTTCGAGTGATCCTGTCGGCGCTGAGCGGCTTTGCCGGCGACCAGATCGGGCGGGCGGGGGGTGACGCGGGCTTTCGTTTGCGGGCAGACGCCCCACCACGAGACGTCAAAGCCGGTCCACGCTCAAATTTCACCCGGTGTTCGCCGAGTCATGGCGAGATCCTTACGCACGGTCGTCACCTTCGCGGTGTCGCACCGACCAAGAACTCCCCCGACTAGGAACCCACCATGATCGCCCTCGTTCCCGCCGTTCTTTCCACCGCCCTCTCCGCGACGATCGATGTCCGCATCGAGGACTTCACGTTCATCCCCACGGACATCAACATCAACGTCGGCGACACCGTCCGCTTCACCAACCAGGACTTCATCCCCCACACCGCCACCAGCCAGACCGCGCCCGGGTCGCTGGTGCCCAGCGGGCTCTTTGATTCCGGCGACCTCGAGTTCGGCCAGCAGTATTCGTTCACCTTCACCACGCCTGGCACCGTCTCGTACTATTGCGTCCCCCACGGGAGCAGCATGCAGGGTTCGATCACGGTGGTCCCCCCGCCCGCCTGCCCCGCGGATCTCAACGGCGACGGGTCGGTCAATACCGCCGACCTGACCCTGTTCCTGGGCGCGTTCGGGCAGGCCGGGCCGAATCTCCCCGCCGACTACAACGACGACGGCTTCGTCAACGTGCTCGACCTCACCGTGCTCCTGGGTCAGTTCGGCTGTTCCAACTGAGCGATGCGCGCTTCATGCCGCTCGGACTACGCCACGGCCACGCCGCGGCGCGACGGCACGGCGTGCTCCAGAGCATCGAGGTACTTGTTCACAAAGTGCTCCGGCGTCACAAACGCCCACGCCCACAGCCGCGCCACCAGCCCGTGGACGCGCCGCGTTTCCTCCATGACCACGGTGCAGGCGTCGCCGGATTCGCGCATGAACTCGAAGCGCCACGTCGCCTCGAAATAGCCGCGCTCGTCGCTCACACGCCACTCGATGGGCGCGTGCGACTCATCCCCTCGGTCGATCACCTCGATCCGCAGCTTCGTCGCTGTGAACTCGTGCCGCCAGATCGGCACGCCGTCCGCTTCGGCCGGCAGCGCCTCGACGCGGCGCATGCCCGGGAACCACATGGCGTGCCCCGGCTGATCCACAATCACGGCGCGCACCGCCTCCGCCGAGGCCTGGTACCTCCGGTTCGCTCTGGCTTTGACCACCTCACGCTCGTTCATGGCGTTGCTCCTTTCGAAGACGCCAAATCACGCGGCCCGCACGATTGAAGGACAGACCTATCAGCCGACGTCGCGGTCGAACGACGTAATCAGTCTACCCCGTGATGCAGCCATCGCACACCCACTTGCCTCTGCTTCTCGGGGGAAACGGCGCAATCCTCACCGGGTGTTCCCCGTTCCCCAACGGAAACCACGAGCCCCGCGCTAACATCGATCGTGCTCACCCCGAACGATCCGATCCGCGCCGATCCGTGTCTCAACGGCGTCGAACCCGGCCCAGAGAAACCCAGGTTCCTCGTCGCCGTACCCGTTTACAACGAAGAGACGTACGTCGTCCGAGTCCTGCGAAAGGTCTTGCGGCACGCGCCCAACGTGCTCGTCATCGACGACGGCTCCACCGATTCCACACCTTGCCTGCTGCCTCAGCAGCCCGTCGAAGTGATCCGCCACGCCGTGAACCGCGGCTATGGGCGCTCGCTTCAGGACGCCTTCCGCTGGGCGATGGTCGACGGGTTTGACTGGGTGATCACCATGGATTGCGACGAGCAGCACGAGCCCGAAGCGATCCCCATGTTCGTCGAGCACGCGCTCACCGGGCACTGGGACGTGGTCAGCGGCTCGCGCTACCTGCCCGGTTCGCTCGAGAAAGACGCCCCGCCGCCCGCGCGACGCAAGATCAACGCGACCATCACCGCGGAGATCAACCAGCGCCTCGGCCTGGCACTGACCGATTCGTTCTGCGGCTTCAAGGCCTACCGCGTTGCCGCCATGCGCGAACTCGCCCTAAATGTTGACGGTTACGCCTTCCCGATGCAGTTCTGGGTCCAGGCCGTCGCCCGCGGCCTACGCATCACGGAAGTCCCCGTAAAACTCATCTACAACGATCCCAACCGCACCTTCGGCGGCCCGCTCAACGACGATACCGTCCGCCTCAACCACTACCGCGAGGTGCTGGAGCGCGAACTCAAGCGCGTCGCCGCCCTGGTGCCGACGTCACGCGGCACGTCAAACAATCAAGGCTGGTGCGAGCCCTGCTGCCGATGAACCTCGACGCCGCACGCCAGCGCTTTCGTTCCGAGTTGGGCCTGCCCACCGAGGGGCGCTTGGTCATGACGGGGCACCAATGCTCGATCTGGCACGCTGGGATTCTGGCGAAGTATCTGGCATGCGATGCGATCACGCCGAATCACTTCGAGCATGCCGCCTGGCTCTGGGTCGATCAGGACGCCGACGAGACCCACACCCTGCGGGTGCCGGTCATCGAAGCGAGTTCGCTGAAGGCCGCGAGTTGGGCCCTGAAGCGCCCGCCCGTCGACGAGGTCGCCGTGTGCTGCACGCCGGCGTTCAGCCCCGCGCCCTTCGCAGGCGAACTGGCCTTGGCGCAGGTGCGTGAGGGAGTCGAGCGCATCCGCGCCGCTCTCATCGCTCACGCGAAAGCGCCCAACGCGGCCCGGCAGTTCGCCGCCGCATTGACCGATCTGATGTCGCCGCTGCTCGCGCCGCGCCCCGCGGCCTTCGCGTCGTCCTTCATGCCGACATCCCTCGGCGGCGTGCTGATCCAACGCATGCTCGACAACCCCCGCGCCTGCGTCGAGTCGTACAACCGCGCCGCGGCGGGCACGCCGCAGGCCCGTATCGCAACGCTGCTCCTCTCCGAGCGCGACGACGACATCGAGCTCCCGCTGTGGCTGCTGTCACCGGGCACGCCGCGCGTCCGTGTCAAAGTGCAGCGGCTGCGCGAATACGAGCGGAGCCGACCGCGCGAGCGGTCGTTCCAGACTGCCCCCCAACCCGGCGATCAGAAGACACCCGGTGATTTGGACCGTTCGCTCGCGCGAACGGCTCCGCCAGGCGCGCCCGATTCGGGGCAGCCGATCCTCGCCCCCCGCGCCCTGCTCATGACCGGCATGGCCCGCCTCGCCGCGTGCGACCTCTTCATCCACGGCACCGGCGGCGGCATCTACGACACCATCACCGAGCGTTGGTTCAAGGACTGGCTCGGCGACGACCTCGCAGCTCCCCTCGCCCCAACCCGCGTCGTCACGGCGGACGTGTTTCTGCCGCTCCCCGCACCCACCATCACCGAGCGCGAAGCAACGTACGCCCGCTGGCAAGCGGCGCACGCTCGCCACGATCCATCGCTGCTGAAAGACGCGGACGCCGCCACAGAGAAGGCCCACTTCTTGGGGCTCATCACCAGCGCAAAGACGAACGGCGAAAACCCGCTCCCACACTACCGCGCAATGCACGAGATGCTCGCGCGAGCCCGCGAGCGACACGCCCCGGCCTTGGCCGCGCTGGAGCACGCGGCCGCCCACGCCCAATCCGCTCTCGCACAGGCTCGCCTCGCGCGCGACCGCACTTGGGCATTCCCGTTCCATTCGTCGGATGCGCTCACACGCCTCCGAGGGACCGTGCTGGCTTCCGCTTGAAACCACCCTTCTCGTTACGGGTGGTCCTCAGGCGTCTGGTCTGCGTGCGCCGGCCCGCGCTTGCGCTTCGGGTTCGTGGCGAGCGACTC
>JBJXFG010000099.1:0-2801 GCA_046154665.1 Phycisphaerales bacterium
CTGTCGTTCCAACGCGCCGGCTCGAGGTGAACGACGCGTCGATTGTCGTCGGGCCCCTCAGTGGGCGACACGTCATCGCCAGCCATGGCACAGTCGTCAGCCGAGTTGATTAGCTCACGCACCCTGGCCGCCCCAACTTCCCGCAATACGTCGTTGAAATCTCCTTCGGGTGGAACCGCGATGCGCACCCGCCGCCCCTCCCGGACCCAACGCGCAGCCGCATCGCCTGCCGCCTTGAGCCCCGGCTCATCGGCGTCGGCGGCGATGATGACCTCAGCGGCGAGCGGTAGCGGCGGCAGTTCCAGCGCTCGAAGGCCCGAGGTCGAGAGCGCCGCCCACGCCGGCAGGCCCGTCGCGGCCCCGATGCTCAACGCCGTTTCGATACCCTCGGCGACGATCAACGTGTCGCCCGCCTCGGCCAGCCGAACGGCCGCGCCGGCGACCGGGCCGAGCATCATCTTCGCCTTTCCAACGTCAGCTTTGCCGACTCCGTCGGCACGCAGGTACGTGCGATGGATCGCAACGACCGCGCCGTGCTTGTCCGCGACTCCGGCCACCATCGCGGGTAGGGTCTGCTTGCTTTGCTTATGACGAAGCCGCCCGTGGAACCGAAGCGCGTCGGGGACCGCCGGCAGCTCGATGCCGCGCGACTTGAGGTACGTTTCGACCGGGGTACGGGCCGCGCCCGTCGTCTCCTTCCAGATCCGGAGTGCCCTCTCTTGGTGTTCATTCGGATGCTCGGGACCGTTCGCCTGCTGACTCTTCGCCCCAGTCTCCGCTGGCCAGAGCCTTCGGTTACGCAGGACGGCAATGACGGCGCCTTGAGGACACCCCGCATGACATCGAAAAAGCACGCGCCCGTCGCGCTCAGTAATCGACAGAGAAGGCGTCGAGTCATTGTGAGCCGGGCAGGCAGCGGTGCCGGCTTCCCCGGTCCAGGTGCCCCCCAAGGCAGCTACAAGCTCACGCGCGGTCACGGCGGGCCCTTTCCGCGTCGGCAAGCGTGGTGTCGCGTTGAGCCGCGTCGCCAGTTGCCAGAAGTTCGCGCCGCAGCAGTTCGCGCACGTAGGCACTAGCGTCCTGATCGATGCGCAGCGCCGCGTCCGCGAGGCGCTCGGCGAGGCGTGGCGATAGCCGAATCGTCAGCCGGTGGGTCAGTCGTGCTCTATGCATGACCGACAGGGTCGCACGGGCACCCCCGCAGAAGCTCAGTTACTGCGGGAGTTTTTGTCTCTGCTCCCGCTTTGCGTCGGTCAAGTACCTCTCGAAGGACCGCCGCTTGATCACGCTTTGCTTATTGGTGCGATCATCAGTTTCGACCAACACGTCCCCCCAGCGCAACACCAGACTGTCGTCCGCGCCTCCGTTGGGTTCAGGGAAGGAGTTCCACGCGGTGGCCAGCGTGATCCTCGGGTTCTTCGCAACTAGCTCCACCACATGGCGCCAGATTTCGGGCTTGCGCTTCGGGGCGGCGCCCCCCTTACGCCGCCCATCTGTGATCCGCTTCAGTTTCTCTTCCAGCGCCTTCCGGGCCTCGGCCGGTCCCCGTGCCGTGTCGAGCCGCTCGAAGTACTCGTCGGCATTTTGGAGCGCCAGGGGGGAACCGTCCTTGATCGCCACCGCAGCCACCGCTGCCCCCGTCGCGGCTTCCCAGCCTGGGGTTTCACGTTCGAGAGCGGGATCGCGTTTGGCTGCGCGCATGGCGTTTCTCACCAACTCCATCTCCGCGACGGCCGGGGCCACCTCTGGATCAACGCCCTTCTCTAGCTGTCGCCGAATCTCGGCGAGGAGCGATGACGCTCGCGGCCTTTTGATAGGCTTGTCGAGTGGGGGGAGGCGCGGACCAAGCAGCCGCTCGAGCATTCCTGTCACCGTCGGGTGAGGTTCGACCACCGCCTCTCCGCGCGTCCATCTCACGAATGGCATGAGTTCCCGGTAGATGTCGGGGTCCAACCCCAGCCGTCTGAGTTCTGCGCGGTGTTCCCGCAGTTGCACACGCAGCTTGGCGATTGCGGGACTCACCGCTTTCGCCTTGGGTCCGGGACTCGCGTGTCGGCCGCCCATGTTGTCATTGGCGCTATCAGCAAGATCTCCGCCCGGTCCAGCCTGCATCTCTGATCTCGATCGGCGTGCAATCGTGACCTCGGCGGGCCGTGTGACAGTCCAATGTCGGGACCGGGTTGTGTGATCTCGGTTGGGGTCACTCGTGGACGCCGATGGGCGCAGACCCACGACGAATCACATCTTGACCGTCTTCGCCACGCTGCACGCTCCGATTTCAGGCGTCGAGGTTGTGGACCGCCGCCGCCGCGAACGCTGCCTGCGTCATTTGGGCTCCCCGAAGCCGCTCTTCGAGTCGGTGGAGGAGGGCCATCAACTCGTCCACGCGGGCGACAATGCGGTGCTGCTCGGCAATGGGGGGCACCGGAATAGGTAGCGAGAGGAGATTCTCGCTTGGGAGCTTGCACGTCCCGTGGGTCGAACGCGCGACGAGGTCGAGGAACTCTCGCTTTAGTCCCTTCGTTGCGAGCAGGAGGAACGGGCCGATGTCCTTCCGGAACGGGACTAGGGCCTTCATGTCCTGGTTGACGGTAACCTTCACCGTCGTGAGCGCCGTCGGGAAGGAATGCGCGAGGATCATCCCCCGCACGACCATCAGCAGCGCCCCTTTGGGCACCATCTTTACCGAGGAATTCTCCACGGTGTTGCCGGCTACGTGAAAGCGCGGGAATCTGACGATAGGCGCGGTTTCTGCGGATGGGGGGATGGTCACTTCGGTTGGCGTGCGGGGCGGGACTTGC
>JBJXFG010000017.1:0-117643 GCA_046154665.1 Phycisphaerales bacterium
CAGGTGTCTGGGCGGTCTGGGCTGCGTGTGTATCTGGCTCTTCGGGGTTGTGCAGCATGCTTTCGAAGACGAGAGCATGCCACCCGTCGTCCCACAGGCCAGAACATTTTTGTCGGAAAGTTCTCGAAAGTCTAGTGTCTGGGGGCATAATGCAAGAGAACGGACCAGTTGTTGGTTCCACTGTGCCAGTGCTTGAAAGGGGACGCCACCATGAGGACGTACAAAAGCTGGGTTGCGATCGCGGCAGGAGTCGTTCTGGCCCTGTTTTGTGTTCAGCTTATCGTGCGAGCGGGTGATTTGAATCCGCCGTCGGGATTGGTTCAGCCAACGGGCGTCTCGTTGACGGATGTCGCAAATGGCATTGCTTCATTAGGTGGGCGGATTCCTCCAGCAGGTGGGTATCGCGCCAAGGCATTCAATGCGATGCCCGCTGGTTCTCTGGCAGTTGCGACCGGCCCGGGGGTTATTGGACGGGCCAGGGTCGCAAACGGTAACGCACTTCTTACAGATAGTGCTACTGGTTTGATCATTGTGCTTACGCCGAGTACTGATTTTGTTGATTTTCATGTTCGATTTGCCGGTGCCTTATCTATTCAGCGCGTTGGATCGATTCAGGTTGATGCAACAGTTCTTTATACATTGTCTGGTGATGAATAGAACCGGCGGGGTGGCATCGAAGTCAGGCGGGTGGCACTGAAGTCGTGCCACTGAAGCCCCGCCCCTGGGGACTTCAGTGCCCCGTGACCGCCCCCCAACCCCCGCCCCCTGATCGGCGATGAAGCCCTCGACCACCGATGCCTCAGCGGGAGGCGCGGCGGGCGGAGCCCTCTGCATCCGCGTCATCACCAACTCGGCAACTGGAAGCGTGACAAGCTCGATCTGAACGACGACGCCGATTTCGCCGACGCCAACGAGATGGACGACTCGCGGACCTTCAACGCCGCCAACGAGCTCACCGCTCGAGACACCGACACCAACGGCACGGCGAACCACTCGCCGACGTACGAAGCCGCCCCCCGGACCGCATCATGACCGCCGTCCTCGACGCCCGCCTCCGCAATCCCGACTCCGCAATCCCGAACCCAGACCCTACGCCCCCCCCCCCCACACACACAAACCCAATCCGCCCGCGCAGGAGCGCAAGACCCACTGTTTTTCCGCAACGCCCCGTCACCGCGCCGATATCTGTGGCGATGTCCGCGCTTCCCGAGCCCATCCTGGTGATCAACGACGGGTCCCTGCCCGCTCTGGTCGCGTCCCTGATGGCCCGAGACTTGGAGCGCGTGACCGCGTGGATCCCGCCCTCAGGGTCGTCGCTGCGCGGGCTGGGGGCGGACGAAGCCTCGCAGGCTTCCCTGGTGAACCAACAATCGGACTTGCTGGCGTACGAGCGGGTGATCGCCGCCTCGGCGTTGCAGCGCCCGGTGCCTGAACGGTGGATCGAGCAGCCGCAGAGCCTGCTCAGCGCCATGAACGTGGCCCGGGCCTTGGGTTGCCTGCGGGTGATCTGGCCCATCGTGGCGGGGGACCGGCTCTCGGAGATGCTGGAGTTCGCCGAGCGTGCCGCCTTGATCAACCGGCTGAGCTGGTTGGGTGAATCTGAGCGTGCTTCGACCGCCGAGCGCGCCGTGCCGGCGGCGGTTTCCGGGCACGCCACCGTGGGGCATGGCACCGTTCACGGCGGCGGGACGGGTGCTGGCGTCCCAAGTCACGCCTTCCGGCTCGAAACGCCGTTCATCGACCTGACGACGGCGCAAGTCGCGGAGATCGCCCGCGATCTCGACGCGCCGCTGCAGGCGTGCTGGTGGACGGAACTCGCGGGGGTTTGACGGGCACGAAGGCTCACCCCTCAAACTCCTCAAACGCCCCCTCGGCGTCCTGCTGCTCGACGTACTTCTGGAACTCGCCCATCTTGTACGACACGAAGCAGAACACATGGTGCAGCGTGAGCCACTCGATGTCGGAGCGGTCCTGATCGATGTCCTTCCGCAGTCGGTTCAACTCGGCGAGCAGGGTCTCGGCTTTCATGCCCAGAGGGTAGATCGCCGCGATCATCGCAGCGACGGCCGGTCCATCCCGGAGAATCCAAAAGAAAACGCCGCCCGGTGAAGGGCGGCGCTGGGGATCAAGCTGGATGGGCGCATCGACCGAGCGCGGCCCGGCCGCTCACGGGCAGGCCACGCCGTAGCCGTTGATGATCGCGGTGAGGTCCTGGGTGTCGACGAAGCCGTCGCGGGTGATGTCGCCGTTGGTCCCGTCGAGCACCTGCTGGCCGAAGAAGCCCAGCACGGTGACGAGGTCGAGGGTGTTGACGGCGCGGTCGCCGGTGACGTCGGCGCGGCAGGAGGGCGGCTGCGGGTTGACGACGATCTGCTGAACAACCACGGGGGTGAGCGCGCCGATCGTCGCGGGATCGGCCTGCACCGCGCTGGCGGGGTAATAGGGCACGCCCCAGGTGGTGATCGTCATCGCCTGAGTTGTGGCGTCGATGTCGAACTCGGTCCAGCCGTAGGTGTTGGTCGCGGTCGAGCCGCCCACCAGCGTGGTGGCCAGGATCGGCGAGCCCGCCAGGCCGACGGGGTTGTATCCCAGCGGCGTCAGCAGCCCGTTGATCAGGCCCTGCACATACGCCTCCTGCTGCGCCGCGGGCAGGGTGAAGTAAACGGACAGCGGGATCGTGCCCGGCAGCCCGAGCCCGAACGCGGCGAAGGCGACGGTCGGCCCGAACGGCGCGTCGTACGACACCGAACCGGTCGAGATCTCGAACGCGGGGATCGTGACCTTCGGGAAGCCCGGCCCGTTCTCGTAGGTCAGGTTGTTGACCACGGTGCCGTGGATGTCGGCGCACACGAACACCACGTTGGTGATGTCGTTCTGATAGATGAACTTGAGCAGGGCGGTGCGCTCGGCGGCGTAACCCTCGTAGCGGTCGCTGCCCGCGAAGACCCCGAAGTTCTGCGTGGGCTCGGGCACCATGACAAACTTCCACGTCACGCCCGACGCCTGGGCGGCGAGCAGGTCGGCGAAGATGTCCTGCAGCTGCGCCTGACCCATCATCGTGCGGGCCGGGTTGAACGAGCCGACCAGGAACGCCAGCACGCTGTTGGGATCGAGCGGGTTGGCGGTGGGGAGGCCGACGTCACGGAAGGTGCGCGCGTCGGTGACGATGAGCGCCGCGTCCTGCCCGTAGGTGCGCGAGCGGTAGAGCTTGGTCTTGCCCGCCGTGCGCGGGTCGCCGGTGGCCCCGTAGACCTCGGCGTTGATCGGGTGATACTCGTGGAACGCGCCGATGCCGTTGAGGAAGAACTCGGTCTCGTTGATGTACGCGCCTGGGAACGCGGCGAAGCGCGGGTCGGTCGAGGGGTGGGCACCGCCGGCGAAATCGTTGGTCACTTCGTGGTCGTCGATCATCGCGATCATGGCCGCCGAGGCGCGGGCGTCGGCGATGGTGTTCAGCCCGGCCCGATCGGTCATCACTTCGTCGTGCTTCAGGCGGAACTCGCCGAGCGTAAACGCGTCGCCCGGGACGGCGGGCGAGCCCACGTCGCCGTACACCGTGTCGCCCAGCGCCACCCACAGGTCGAGATCACGGGAGGGGATGTTCTTCGCGGCGGGGTAGGGGATCATCTCGCCGCGCCAGTCGCCGCTGACGCCCATGCGGAAGCCCTGCCGGCCCGTGGCGTGGGCGGTGCGGAACGTGCCGCTGGAGGTGTTGCCGGCGCTGTCGGTGGCGCGGTAGTAGTACTGGGCGCCCGGGGTGAGCGAGCCGACGGTCACCTTGCCGGGGACCATCACGTCGCTCACGACGACGACTTGCGTGTCGACGATCGAGGTGAACGCGGCGTCGGTGGCCAGATCGAAGGCGAGATTGCCGAGCGCCGAGGCACGAGCCCACAGCACGGCACCGGTCTGGGTCACGTCACCCGAAGCGACGCGGTTAGGCAGCGGAGCGCTGACCGCGCCGGCCGAGGCGGTGCCAGCCACGCCGAGCAGCACGGCGGCGGAAAGAACGACAGGACCGACACAGGTGCGGGCGAGACGGCGCATGGGAACACCTCCGAGTTGGACGACAAAATCGCGAGGCGTCGGCACCTTGCCGCGCCCACGAGGCCGAGAAAGTAGGCCCGCCGTGTTCAGACTTGTGTGATGTGCGTGTGAAGATGTCGTCAAGGCGTGCGCGTCCCGGCGTCGCGATCAGCGCCGCTTGCCGCGCTTCCCCGCCACCGTGCCCGGCGCCCCGGCCTTGCGCGCCGCCCGCGCGGGCTTGCCGGACTCATCAAGATCAGACCGCTTGAACTTGACGACGGGTGCTTCCGCGCGACCCGCGCCGCCGGCGCTCGCCGCCCGAGTTTCCTTGAGGTTCTTGATCTGGTCGCGCAGCGCCGCGGCTTTCTCAAACTCGAGCGACTGCGCCGCCGTCACCATCTCGTCTTGCAGTTGCGCGAGCAGCTCGTCGGCGGTGAACTCGGGCTCCGCGGACTTGAAAGCGGCGCGGGCGGTCTGACGCGCCTTGAGTTCGGTTTCGATCCCGCGCCGAATCGCCTTCTTGATCGTCTCGGGCGTGATCCCGTGCTCGCGGTTGTACGCCTCCTGCTTGGCTCGGCGGCGCTCGGTCTCGCCGATGGCCGCGTTCATCGCCGGGGTCATCTTGTCGGCGTAGAGGATCACGCGACCGTCGACGTTGCGGGCGGCGCGACCGATCGTCTGGATCAGGCTGGTCGGGCTGCGCAGGAACCCCTCCTTGTCAGCATCAAGGATGCACACCAGCGAAACCTCCGGCAAATCCAGCCCTTCACGCAGCAGGTTGACGCCCACCAGCACGTCGAACTCGCCCTCGCGCAGTCCGCGGAGGATTTCGAGCCGGTCGAGGGTCTCGATGTCCGAGTGCAGGTAGCGGACCTTGATGCCGTGCTCGTCGAGATAGCTCGTCAGCTGCTCGCACAGCCGCTTGGTGAGCGCGGTGATGAGCACACGCTCTTTCTTCGCGATGCGCGCCCGGCACTCGACCAGCAGGTCCGGCACCTGCCCCTCCGCCGGCTTCACGACCACCTGCGGGTCGAGAAGCCCGGTGGGACGGATCACCTGCTCGGCGACTTCACCCTTGACGCGATCAAGTTCGTACGGCCCGGGCGTCGCGCTCACGAACACCAGCCGAGGCACGCTCGCCTCGAACTCGTCGAACTTCAGCGGACGGTTGTCCAGCGCGCTAGGAAGCCGGAACCCGTGCTCCACCAGCACGCCCTTGCGCTGCTGGTCGCCGTTGTACATGGCGCGGAGTTGCGGCATCGTGACATGGCTCTCGTCGATGAACATGAGCCAGTCGCCGAGCGAACGCCGAGCGTGAGCGAGCGGGGTCTTTGGACCTTCGGGAGCTTCCGGGCTCACTGATGCTCCCGGAGTATCGAGACCCCTGCCTGACGGTCGGGGTTCTGTCTGGGCGGGGAGCCAGTTCCGCGACGCCACGCGGTAGTAGTCGAGCAGCGTGTTGGGTTTCTCCCCGGGCTTGCGTCCGTCGAAGAATCTCGAGTAGTTCTCGATGCCGTTGCAGAACCCGACTTCCTCGATCATCTCGAGGTCGTACTTGGTGCGTCCGAGCAGCCGCTGGGCTTCGAGCAGCTTGCCTTCCTGGCGGAACCGCATCACCTGGGCGTCGAGTTCGGTGCGGATGTCGGTGAGGATGCGCTGCAGCGAATCCTCGGGCATCACATAGTGGACCGCCGGGAAGATGAAGAACATTCTCTCCTCGGCCAGCACCTCGCCCGTCAGCGGGTTGATGAGGGCGAGCGAATCGATGTCATCACCAAACAGCTCGACGCGCACGGCGAACTGTTCGTAGGCGGGCCACACTTCGATCACATCGCCGCGGGCGCGGAAGGTGCCGCGTTTGAAGTCCACCTCGGCCCTTTTGTACTGCATCGCGGTGAGCGCGAGCAAAAACTGACGCCGATCGAGCACGGCGCCCTTGGCCAGCGTGTACACCCGCTCCTGGTACGCCTCGGGCGAGCCCAGGCCGAAGATGCACGACACGCTGGCGACCACGATCGCGTCGGGGCGCGAGAGGATGCTGCTGGTCGCCGCCAGCCGCAGCCGGTCGAGGTCGTCGTTCCGCGACGAGTCTTTCTCGATGTAGATATCCCGCGCCGGGATGTACGCCTCGGGCTGGTAGTAGTCGTAGTACGACACAAAGTACGACACGGCGTTGTGCGGGAACAGCTCGCGCATCTCCTCGTACAGCTGCGCCGCCAGTGTCTTGTTATGGCTGAGGATCAGTGTCGGCCGCTGCAGCCGCTCGATGACGCACGCCATCGTGAACGTCTTGCCGGTCCCGGTCGCCCCGAGCAGGCACGACGCGTCGGCCCCGGCCTCGATGCGCGAGGCGAGCGTCTCGATGGCCTGCGGCTGATCGCCGGTGGGCTTGTGGGGGCTGACGAGGTGGAAGCGGCCGTCGCGCATGGGCGAAACGCTAGGTCGCGACCGCTACGCCGTCCGAATCTCGCCCATGTTCAGCACTAACCCGGGCAACGCCGACGACTCGACCCGCGGGCCCGGCGACTCCACCTCGCCAAACCCCCCGGCTTCGTCGCGCCGCCACACGCGGACCGCCAGCGACTCAGGGTCGATCGCCCAATACTCGCGCACGCCGAAGCGGCCGTAGTCGTCGCGCTTGGTGATGAGATCGAGCCCGCGCGACGCATCGAAGACCACTTCGATCACCAGGTCTGGCGCGACATCGAGCACGCTCGGCAGCGCAGGCAGCCTCCCCGGCAGAAACACCGATACATCCGGTCGATACACGATTCGCTCAGCGAATCGCACATCCGTGCTCATGTAAACGTCCGGATCAGCCTCGGGGGCAGAGCCTTTCGCTCGCGACTTGTTCGTGCGCCGATCCAACTGGCGAACGATCGACCCGATGGCCACCTGATGCACCAGCGGCGGGCTGGGCATCACCACCGTCACGCCATCAATGAGTTCCAGCCGCTCCCACGTCTCGCCCAACGCGAAAAACTCTTCGGCGTTCATTCGAAGACCGGCAAGTCCGCTCTGCTGCGCATGGACGGGAATGCCAGACATTCGTGGACTCTACGCCGATCTGTGCGGGAAGCCTCTCACGCCTTCGCCACAGCCGAACCCTTGCGAATCTCGACGATCGGCCCGCGCCCTGCGTTCGCCGAAGCCGCCGGCGAACCACCAGCCGCCGCCGCGCGGATCATCCGAGCGATCGACGCCGGATCGAGCCCCACCTCGGCGAGCTGGTCCTTCCGCGAGTCCTGATAGACCCACGCGTCCGGCAGCGCCATCCGCGTCACCAGCCCGGCGTCCAGGCCCAGCGCGCTGGCCGCTTCGACCACCGCCGCCCCGAACCCGCCGTGCGGCCCGTGGTCCTCGATCGTCACGATCGGCACGCGCCGCTCGAGCAGCGAGCGGAGCAGCGCCTCATCAACCGGCTTGGCGAACCGGGCGTCGTGCAGTTCGGCGCGCACCTCGGGTCCGATGGTGTCGATCGCTTCGAGGGCGCTGATCACCATCGTGCCGTAGGCCATCACGGCGACATCGGGCTTGTCGTGCTTGATGAGCGTGCGGGCCTTGCCCAGTTCGAACGCGGGGCATACGCCGAAGCGCTCAAGAGCCTTCGAGCAGTTGTCACGCGGCCAGCGGCAGGCGCTCAGGCCTGTGTCGTAGGTCCGCATGAACTCGAGTGCCGCCAGCATCGAAGGCTCGTCCGCCGCCGCGGTGATCGCCGCGTTGGGCAGCGTGCGCAGCAGCGAGATATCGCAGAACCCGTGGTGGACAGCGCCGTCGCCGCCGACCAGTCCCGCCCGGTCCATGCACAGCCGCACGGCGAGGCCCTGCAGCGAAACTTCCTGGAACGCCTGATCAAACGCCCGCTGCATGAACGTGGAATAGACCGCGAAGAAAGGCTTCCACCCCGTCTTGGCCATCCCCGCCAGCATGTCCAAAGCGTGGCTCTCGCAGATGCCGCTGTCGAAGGTGCGCTCCGGGTGCGCCGCCATGACCTTGTCGATGCCCGTGCCGCCCGGCATCGCGGCGGTACACGCCACGATCTTCGGGTCACGCTTCATCATCTCGGTCAGCGCTTCCCCGAACGCCGACGTGAACGATCGGCCCTCGCTCTTGATCTCGACACGGCACGAATCCGGGTCGTAGTTGAACGCCGCCGGTGAGTGGAACCTCGT
Source organism: Phycisphaerales bacterium (assembly GCA_046154665.1). GTDB lineage: Bacteria > Planctomycetota > Phycisphaerae > Phycisphaerales > UBA1924 > JAFLCM01. Next base: position 8,199 of record JBJXFG010000017.1, read on the forward strand.
CGCGTCGCCCTCGGCGAAGTCGTACCCCTTGCCCTTGATCGTCTTGACGTGCAGCACCATCGGGCGGTCGAGGTGCTTGGCCTCGTTCAAGAACTCCACGAGCGTCCGCAAATCGTGCCCGTCGACGGGGCCGACGGTGACCAGCCCGAAGTGCTCGAACCACGAATCTTCGCTGACCGCGGCCTTGGCCATCTCGCCCAGGCGGTGGTACGCGTCCTTGACGAACTCCCCGCCCGGCAGCCCCTCCAGCATGGTGCGGGCCCGCTTCTTCATCTCGCCGTAGGTCCCGCTAAGCCGCACGCGGTCGAAGTACTGCGACACCGCGCCCTGCGGCTTGGAGATGCTCATCCCGTTGTCGTTGAGGACGACGAGGAACTGCCGGCGCAGCGTGCCGGCACCGTTGAGGCCTTCCATGGCGAGGCCGTTGACGATCGACGCATCGCCGATGAGCGTGACAACGCGACGCCCGTTGGGGCGGGATTCGGGGTCGAACGATTCCTTGTTCAGCAGGTCGCCGCGAGCCATCCCCACGGCGGTCGAGATGCCGGTGCCCGCGTGCCCGACGCTGAACAGGTCGTACGCGCTCTCGCGCGGCTCCGGGAACCCGGCCATGCCCGATCGCGTCCGCAGGTTCTTGAGCAGGCCCTGACGCCCAGTCAGCAACTTGTGCGGGTAGCACTGGTGCCCGACATCGAAGAGGAGGCGGTCGTGGCCGAAGTCAAAGACGTAGTGGAGGGCGATGGTGAGCTCGACCACGCCGAGGTTGGGCGCGAGGTGCCCGCCGACCTTCGAGACCTGCTCAAAGATCGCTTCCCGAATCTCCTGCGCGACGAGGCTGAGGTCATCGACCGAAAGTTTGCGAAGGTCACTGGGGGTGTTGATGGTGGGCAGCAGCGGCATCCGTGGCTCCGAGGTGACTCGCGCGAGTTCTGGCGGCGAGCCAGAAGGTTCAAAGGATACGGGGCGCGGTCAGTTTCAAATCTTCCTGAAAATACTAGCGGGCTTCCCCCGACCCGGATTTGGACATCATGCACATTTGTCAGGGATTCGCAAGGTGAAGCGGTTTACCGGACGCAACGCCTCCGCAACCGTCATTCACCGCGTTCGTACGGCCAGATACTCACACAGTTCGACCAACGGCCCCGCGTTTCCGCCGAACGCCCGCAACGCCTCGAGCGCGACGCCGCGCAGCCGAGTGATCTCACGACGCGAGGATTCCACCCCCATCACGCCGGGGTAGGTCAGCTTGCCGAGGGCCGCGTCCTTGCCGGTCGCCTTGCCGGTGTGCTCGGCGGATTGCTCGACGTCCAGCAGGTCGTCCACGATCTGGAACATCAGCCCGATCGCCTCGCCGTAAGTCGTCAGCGACTGCAAAGCCTCCGGCGTGCAGCGCGGGCCGGCGCTGAGGGCACCCATGCGGCACGAGGCACGGATCAGCGCGCCAGTCTTGTTGCGGTGGACCAGTTCCAATCGCTTGGCGTCGTTCAACCCGGGCGTGAAGCCTCCGAGCGTGTCGTACACCTGACCGACGATCATCGCCGTGGTCCCGCGGGTGATCTCGCGCGTCAGGGCCGCGGCGGTGCCGGCGTCGGCGACCCGCTCGGCGACCACCTGAAACGCCAGCGTGTTGAGCAGGTCGCCGACCAGCAGGGCCATCGCCTCGCCGTGCGCGACGTGGGTGGTTGGGCGGCCGCGCCGCAGGTCGTCGTTGTCGAGCGCGGGGAGGTCGTCATGCACGAGACTGAAGGCGTGGACCATCTCGACGCTCGACGCCGCGGGCAGCGCGTCCTCGGCGGGGGCACCCAGCGCGCGGCACGCATGCACCGCGAGCACCGGACGGGCCCGCTTGCCGGGGCCGAAAAGCGCGTATCGGGTGGCCGAGTCAAGGTTCGGCGGCAGGCGCAGCGAATCGAGGTACGACGCCATGAACCGCTCGATCAACGCCACAGGCTCGGACATCGACGCCGGGGGGGGAATCTCCGTTGCGGCTCGGGAAGAGGTGGGGGAGGGCACGCTCACGGAAACAGGTCGGTTCACGGCGGTGGTGGTTCCAGCGGAGAGTGGTGAGGCGGGGGTCATGCGCGAGTTCTGGGGCGTTCTGGCACTGGATTCGGCGACAAGGGGACATTGTAGAAGGTGATCGAGTCGGGTTCTCTATAATGCGGGCTCGGCGATGCGGATTCTGTCAGGTTGCCTCTTCGTCTGCCCACTCCCCATTCCCCATTCCCCATTCCCCATTCCCCATTCCCCACTCCCCACTCCCGACTCCCGACTCCCGACTTCCGATTCCCCCTCTCATGACCGACATCCTCCGCAACATCCTCAGCATCTTCCAACTCGGCGGCCCGGTCCTGTGGGTGCTGCTCGCCGTCAGTGTCGTGGCGTTCACGCTGGTCATCGAGCGGGCCACGTTTTGGTGGGGCTTGCACAAGCCCGGGCGCGGCGCCTGGGTGGCCAAGGCGCTGTCGCTGCTCAAGAAGGGCGACATCGGCGGCACCAAGACCCTCGCCGCGGCCGATACCACCCTCTACGCCGGCATCGTCGATGAGCTTGTGACCGTGCGGCTGACGGATTCGACGGCCGTCGGATTGGTTGAAGAGCGTCGCCATCTCGTCGAGCGCTTCAACGGCGCTCTCTCGACGATCATCACCGCCGCCCCGCTCATCGGCCTGCTCGGCACCGTCACCGGCATCATCCGCAGTTTCGACGTGATCGGCGACGCGTCCGCCGTGCGCGACATCCCGGCGGTGGCGCAGGGCGTGAGCGAGGCGCTGCTCAATACCGCCGCTGGGCTCGCGGTGGCGCTGTTGACGCTTCTACCCACGGTGATCTTCAAAGCTCAGACGGATCGGTTTCTCAGCAACGCCGAGGCGCTGGCGGCGGCGGCAGCTCAGGGGCGCGGCGGCTCCCCCACGAGCAGAACTGAACCCTCCGCGCAAGCGGAGGGCCAAGGCGCCCGCAGGTAGGCTCCGATCACCCGCCGCATGTCCCACCGCGTTGACATCGCGCCAGCGCGCAACTCCGGCCGCATCACACCGCCAGCGAATGCTCGATGCCCAAGCTCGCATAAATCTCCCGCGTCGCCGGGCTCTTGTTCAGCGTGTACAGGTGAATCCCCTTCACCTTGCCGTCGAGCAGCCCGCGGCACTGCTCGGTCGCCCAGTGGACGCCGACGCGTTTGATGGCGTCGGCGTTTCCGTTGCAGCGGTTCACGGCGCGGATCAGCGACGCCGGGAAACGAGCCCCCGCCGCCAGATCGGCCATCGCCTTCATCCCGCCAGCGCTGGTGACGGGCATGACGCCGGCGATGATCGGCGTCTTGATCCCCGCCAGTTCGCAGCGGTCGCGGAAGTCGAAGAAGTCGCGGTTGTCGAAGAACAGCTGCGTCACGATGCAGTCGGCACCCTCGTCGACTTTCGCTTTGAGATAGTCCATCTCCTTCAGTCGGTTTGGGCAGCCGGGGTGTCCTTCAGGGAAGGCGGCCACCGCCACGCCGAAGCCGCGGGCGTCCTTGATCGCCTGGCCCGCGAACGTCGAGTTGAACTTCTTGATGTACCGCACCAACTGGGCCGCGAACCGGAACGAATCGCGCGAGCGGTCATATTCAGGCTGGTTCCGCGGCGGATCGCCCGCCAGCGCCAGGATGTTGCTCACCCCCGCGTTGGCATACCGCTCGAGGATGTCGTGGATCTCCGCTTCGGTGTGGCTGATGCACGTCAGGTGCGGCATCACGTCGATCGCGGTCTTGTGTTTGATGCGCTCGACCAGGTCGTGGGTGCGCTCGCGCGTGCCCCCGCCGGCCCCGTAGGTCACGCTGACCCACGCCGGCTGCAACGGCTGAAGCTCGCTGATGGCGACAAACAACTCCTCCGCCGAGGCGTCGGTCTTTGGTGGAAAGAACTCGAACGAGAAGGTGGTCGAGCGGGCGTTGAAGATGTCGTTGATGTGCATGGGGGGAGGGGCGGGAGTCGGGAGTCGGGAGTGGGAAGTCGGGAGTGGGGGGAAGCGCTGGCTCGCGATGGGTGTATCGGCGCGCCGGTAAGCATCCCACTGAGACGCCTGAGCATCGAGGTCCGCCGCGAGGCTCAGGGCTGTCCTTGAAGCGAACGAGTATATCCGTTCATCCGGATGAACGGATGGTAGCTCTCGCCAGCCACGCTCGGATGTCGGGCAACCAGCCTTCCGGTGCAAACGCCTGATCTGAGTCTTGATCCGCACGCACCGGCGTCCCTCGTGGGCAACAAAGTCCGCGCGCGGAATCGCCCCACGGCAAGGTGCGCGAGGCGATCACCACGAAAGCGCTCGCCGAGAGCGAAGGCCCGCGCCGGCGTCGGACATCTCGAGTCGGCCCAAGCCCCTCACGCCAAACGGTCGGGGACTGTTCACCGAGGCCGGCGCCGACGCAGACCGGCCAAACCCGCCAGGCTCAGCAATCCGGCCGCGCCGGGGGTTGGCACCAGCACCCGCACGAAGGCGTCGCCCGTGACCGTGCCCGAGGCGCTGCGCCACGTCACGTTGGAGTAGTACCACCCATCGTCGGCAAGGAAGCCGCCCAGCGCCGCCGGCGAGGCCGACGCGAAGTTGTCCGTCCACAGGAACGCGTCGTCGAGGGTGCCGTCGCCCGTGAGGTCGAGTTGGTCGCCGGTGCGCATGAACTCGGTGCCGTTGAAGGTCCAGACGAAGTTGCGGGTGGTGTCGGTGTTGTCGGTGAACCCGCCCAGCACCAAGTTGCCGGCGGTGTCACCGGTGACGACGGCGAAGGTGGTGTCGCTCGCGGCGGTCCAGGGCAACTCGCTCCAACGCTCGCCCGCGAAAGCGCCGCCGACGAGATCGCCGCTGGCGGCGACGAGCGTGCCGTTCTTGATCGCGCCGCCGGTGCCGTCGCTGAAGCGGACGCGGGTGAGCCAGTCGCCGTTGTCCTGGAGGATGTTCTGCTCGCCGTTGATCTGGGCGACGGTGCGCCCGCCGAACAGGTCGCCGGCGCGGAGCACGATGGCGTCGTCCTTGACGAGCACCTGCGTGCCCGAGGAGGTGCCGAGGTTGCCGATCACCACATACGACGAACCGTCGGAGGTGGTCTGGAAGGCGTTGCGCCCGGAGAAGTTCGCGGTGCTGAACGGCGTGGCCGACCCGGTGACGAGTTCGCCGTCACGCAGCACACGCGTGGTCCCGTTGCCGGTGTAGAAGCCGATCGCGGTGGACGAAGCGCCGATCGAGTAGCCAAATGAAACCGCGCCCGAATCGGTGATCCCCGGCCCGTAGTTCGCCGTGCCCATCAGGTCACCGGCGTAGGTCTGGCCTTCGCGGGCGGCGATCGAGAGGCTACTGCCCGTGAAGTTCCCGCGGTAGACGACTTCGTCGTCATTGGTCGCGCCGCCGACGAGGTTGCCGATGCCGACCCAGTCGCCGGACTCGTTGATGTCGACGTAGCGGTCGGCGGTCTCGAAGGTGCGCCCGGGCTCGAAGGCGGTGGTGCCCTCGAGGGCCGCGAGGTTGTACGAAGCTCCCGCGCCGGTGATGTACATCGCGTCGGCGGTAGAGGCACCGGTGTTGCGCGCCAGCATGATCCACTTGCCGCCGGTGCCGGATTTCACGGGGCGGTCGAACGAGTTGAAGCGGATGGTCGCGCCGGGGTTGGCGAACGAGTTCGCGCCCACGCCGCTGTCCTGGAGGATCGCGGTGACAGGACCGGCGAGCGCGGACCCCGCGCAGGCCGACAACAACAACGCAGCGAAAACATCGTGAGTCGACATGTGAACTCCCTCCTACAGGAGCGGCTTGCGGCCCTCGGCGTGGCAACGCGAACCCTCGCGCAGCCCCGAGCGCTCCGATCAACCGCATAACTGTTCCACCCAAACGCGCCGGCGTCCATCCGAGAACCGCGAGACAACCAGAAACTCACATAAGGCCCCGTTTTTCGCCCGTATTCGGGCGATTGTCTTGCCGCCGCCCGAATCCGTTGTAGTCTCTTGTTCGGGACTCATCGTCGCGCCCGTTCGGCGCGTAGGGACGAGCGTGCCGGCGACGCAGCCAAAGGGGATTCTCATGCGGAACTCGATCTTCGTTCGCGCTGCCGGGGCCCTCGCCGCCTTCGCTGCGATCGGCCTGCTCGCGACTCACGGCGTCGTCGCGCCGGCCCTGGCCGGCCCGCCGCCGAAGCTCGAGTTCGGCATCGGCGTCGGCTTCGCCCTCCGCGCCTTCACCTTCACGCCCGCCGAGCCCAAGCCCTACATCTGCAACATCGCCCCGAGCATCAGTGGCTTCAGCACCCACATGCATCCGGGCAACTTCGCGATCATTCAATCCGCCAACGGGCACTTCATCGGCACCGAAGACGCCAACCAGCAGATCGGTGGTTTCAGCGATTCCTTCGCTACCGTCGCCGACCTCAAGGCCGCACTCGCCGATCCCGGCGGTTGGACCATCTCCATCACCGACGGCGAGACCGGCGTCCAATACACCTTCGCCATGTCCGTCGACGCCTCAAGCCTCACCGCCGACTACCTCCGACCCATCATCTTCACCAACCTCATGCCCGGCGACAGCATCGGCCGCAACCCCACATTCACCTGGACGCAGGCCCCCACCAGCAACCCCGACGCGCAGCCGGACCTCGTCTTCAACCAGCTCTACAGCGACGACTTCGCGAACATCTACAACGCGCCCCCGGTCGGCATCAACGACACCTCGTGGACGCCCGACGGACCGCTCGCGTACAACACGTACACCGTCTTCGTCAGCAAACTCAAGAGCTCACCGAACCAGAGCCTCGTCGCCGCGACGCTCGACCCAACCTTCCCGCCCGGCGCGACCGGCTATCTCACCCCGTTCGTCACCACCGGCGCGATCTCGTATGTGCCGCAACTGAAGGTCCTTTGCCTCGGCGACCTCACCGGCGACGCCCAGCGCAACACCGCCGATCTCACCCGCTTCCTCGGCCAGTTCGGACGAACCTGCGCCGAGATCACCGGCACCTGCGCCGACTTCAACAACGACGGCGTCGTCAACACCGCCGACCTGACGTTCTTCCTCGGCCGTTTCGGTTCTTCGTGCGTGTGACCCGAGCCGGCCATGGGCGAGATGACCCCGAGGCGAGACAACTCGGAACCTATCGGCGGATCTGAGCCAGTCGCGCTGTTGACGCAGATGTCCCACGCGGCGCTTCTTTTTGAGGTCGCCCGTGATTAGTTTGGTCGACCGGGTGGACGCGGTCCGCCCGTCGAGACCTTTTTCAAAGAGACGAGCCATGAACCACCCGACTCGCCGCGCCGCTTTGGCGCTCTGCATCGTGTCGCTCTGCGGCATCACCGCTTCCGCCGGCCCTCTCACACCGCCGCCCGGCCCGGTCGCTCCGACGCCCGGGCCCGAGCCGCGGAAGGTGGTGAACGCCACGAACACTCCCGCAGCCGGGTTCGACCTCTACCGCATCACCGAGCCCGGCTCGTACTACCTCAACGCGAACATCAACATCACCGGCCCCTTCTGGGGCATCGCCATCGAGGCCCCCGGCGTCACCCTCGATCTCAACGGCTTCACCATCACAGGGGCGGGCCTTGGAATCCCCACCGGCGGGATCCGCGTCACCCAACCCGGCGCTGTCATCCGAAACGGCACCATCCGCAACGTTTTCTTCGGCGGTATCGCCAGCGATTCCCCGACCACGGGTTCTCCCGGTGCCATCATCGAGCAAGTCCGCGTGCTCGACGTCACCGGCCCCGGCGGCCCGGGCGGCGGCGCGAGCGGGTCGGGTGCTGGCATCTTCGCCGGGCGTGGGGCCATCGTCCGCGACTGCTATGTCAGCAACGCTCCAACAGGCATCGCCGCGGGCTTCCACTCGAACGTCTCAGGGTGCACCGTCGAGTTCGCCCGTCAGTTCGGGATCAAGGTCGAGGGAGGGGCCAATGTTTCGGGCTGCGTCGTGGCTGGCACCGCGGGCGGGCCCGCCGACGGGCACGCCTTCGTGCTGGGCGTAGGTTCTTCCGTCAAGGACTGCGTGGCCCGCACGAACACCGGGGCCGGCTTCGTCGACCTGGGCGATACCGCGTTCGCCGACTGCCGGTCGACGAACAACGGCGGCGCGGGATTTATCGCCGCCAACAACAGCAGTTTCGAGGGCTGCCACGCCGTCAGCAACGGGGGGGCGGGCTTTGTTGGCGAGATCAATTTCCGTCTCGAAGTCTGCCACGCCGCCCGCAATAACGGCCCGGGCGTCGAGATCAGCAGCGCCTCCGACTGGGAGATCAGCCGGTGCTCCTTCATCAGGAACTTTGGGGGCGGCGTCATAGCCAGCGGCGTTGCCTTACGCGGTCGCATTCAGGATTGCAGCATCAGGGGCGACAGCGTCGTTGTGCCCGATTCGATCGGGATCAAGGTGCCGAAGGGGTGCGAGGACATCATCATCACCAACTGCGCATTCTCCCAATTTTCTGTGGCCGTTGAACTCGACGGCCGCTTCAGCCGCGTGACAAGCAACGCTTTCAACTTCTTCAACACCGCTGAGCCGGTGCTCAAGGCCGACGGTTCCGTACCTGATTCAAGCAACATCATCGGCCCGTATGTCCTCTCGTTCTCGGCGGGCACCGCGACCAACCCGTTCGCCAACACGTTGCAGCGGTAATGCTCGCGCTCGAAGCGCCCAAGAACGCCCGGTTCTGCGGCCCTGGGCACCCCCCCGCGTGACCCGCACGCGGTGGTCTGAGGCGTTGGCATCGAGCCCGATGTCTTGGCCATCCCACGCGCCTCCTGCGGGCCGGTGCTGATTTCGGTCGCGATTTCCTCTGATGTCCCACGGCAGCACGATTGCGGAGGAGTGCACGGGGTAGTCTTCGAGCGTCGCCTGCGTGGGCGACCCCGCTCCTCCAGAAAGATCAACCGTGAAGACACTCTTAAGCCTCGCTCTCGGCAGCCTGATGTTCACCGCCGCCGGGTCCTTGGCCGGCACGCTCGCGCCGCCCGCCGGCCCTGTGGCACCGACGCCAGGGCCCGAACCGCGCAAGGCCGTCAACGCGACCAACACCCCCGGCGACGCCTCCGACCAGTTCAAGATCACCCAGCCGGGCTCGTACTTCCTTGACTCCAATATCAAGATCGCCGAAGGCAAGACCTGGGGCCTCGCCGTCCTCGCCCCGGCCGTCACCCTCGACCTGAACGGGTTCACCATCGACGGGAACAACGTGGGGCAGAACGGCGGTATCCGCGTGGATGCCGCCAGCGTGCTGATTCGGAACGGCACGATCCGCAACGTCTACCTGAACGGTCTCGCGGCCACGAACTTCCTCGGCGGCTCGCCGGGCATGACCGTCGAGAACATCCGTGTGCTCGATGTGACCGGCCCCAGTTCGTTCCTGAGCCAGACCGTGGGCATCCGTACCGGGCGCGGTGCCATTGTCCGGGACTGCTACGTCAACAACGCCCCCGCCGGCATCGTCACGGGCTTCAACGCCAACGTCTCCGGGTGTACCGTCGAGTTCGCCCGGAAGGGCGGCATCTACATCGAAGGTGGGGCCACGGTGTCCGACTGCGTCGTCGTTGGCACCGCTGGCGGGCCTGCCGAGGGATACGCCTTTTACCTGGGTGACGGCTCTTCGATGAAGAACTGTGTGGCCCGAAGCAACTCCGGGGACGGCTTTTTCGCCGACGGCAAAGAAACGGCGTTGATCGGCTGCCTGTCGTCGAACAACGCGGGCGCCGGCTTCGTGTTCGGCTCTGACACCCGCATGGACGGATGCCACGCCACCCGCAACGCGGGACCCGCCGTTGTTGCCTCCTCAGGTGGGGCCGACGATTGGGAGATCACCCGCTGCACGTTGACGAACAACGGCGCCGGCATCGTCCTCCAGGAATCAAACTTCGGCTTGATCACCCGGGGCCGGATCCACGATTGCGCGATCAGGGGCCAGGGAACCGCGTCGAGCACCTCGGTCGGCATCCGACTGTCGGCCGCGTGCCGAGATATCGTCATCACCGACAACGTGTTCTCCAACCTGAACCGCGGCGTCAGTCTCGACGGCGAGGCCTGCCGGGTGACCAACAACTCGTTCAACGGCGTACTGACTCCGATCAGCAGGTCCGACGGCAGTGCCACGCTTGTCAGCAACTTTATCGGGCCGATGCTCACCGCGAGCGACGCGGGCACCGCGACCAACCCGTTCGCCAACACGTCGCAGTAACGCCCCCCTTGAGCGGCTTAGCCGGTGCTCAAGAGGACAAGAAAAAGGCCGCGCCATTCGGCGCGGCCTTGTCTTTCGGGGATGGCAGCACGCACCAGCTTAGTACCGGTAGTGCTCGGGCTTGTACGGCCCGTCGGTGTGGACGCCGATGTAGCTCGCCTGATCGGGCCGCAGCTTCGTCAGCTTCGCGCCCAACTTGCCCAGGTGCAGGCGGGCGACCTTCTCATCCAGGTGCTTGGGCAGCGTGATGACCGTCTTGCCCATTTCCTTGCCCTCGGCCCACAGGTGCATCTGCGCGATCGTCTGGTTCGTGAACGAGTTGCTCATCACGAAGCTCGGGTGGCCGGTCGCGCAGCCGAGGTTCATCAGCCGGCCCTCGGCCAGGATGATCACGCTGTGCGCCTTGGTGCCGGTCGTGGGATCGGCCTTGAACTTGAACTCGTCGGTCTGCGGTTTGATGTTGATCCGCTCGACCTTGCCTTCCTTCACCAGCTTCTCGAGGCCGAGCATGTCGATCTCGTTGTCGAAGTGGCCGATGTTGCCGATGATCGCGTTGTGCTTCATCTTCCGCATGTGGTCGACGGTGATGATGTCCTTGTTGCCGGTGGCGGTGATGAACAGGTCCGCCGTCTCGACCGCGTCCTCGAGCGTGACGACTTCGTAGCCGCTCATGCACGCCTGCAGGGCGCAGATCGGGTCGATCTCGGTCACCTTCACGCGGCTCTTCTGCGAGGCCAGCGAATCGGCCGAGCCCTTGCCCACGTCGCCGTAGCCGCACACCACCGCGACCTTGCCCGAGAGCATGACGTCGGTGGCCCGCATGATGCCGTCGACCAGCGAGTGGCGGCAGCCGTAGAGGTTGTCAAACTTGCTCTTGGTGACGCTGTCGTTCACGTTGATGGCGGCGAAGAGCAGCTCGCCCTTCTCCTGCATCTGGTACAAGCGGTGGACGCCGGTGGTGGTCTCTTCCGAGACGCCGCGGATGTAAGGCACCATGCGCGTCCAGAAGGTCGAATCCTCTTCGAGCTTCTGCTTGATGACGGCGAGCACGATCTTGAACTCGGCGTTGTCGGTCGAGTTCGGGTCGGGCAGCTTGCCGCTCTTGGCGAACTCCTTCTCGGCCTTGTAGCCCTCGTGAATCAGCAGCGTCGCGTCGCCGCCGTCATCGACGATGATGTACGGCCCGTTGCTGCCGTTCGCGTCGGCGGGGAAGGTCAGCGCCTGCAGCGTGCACCACCAGTATTCCTCGAGCGTCTCGCCCTTCCAGGCGAAGGTGGGGATGCCGGGCTTACCGGGGCGACCGGCGATCATCGCCGCCGCCGCGTGGTCCTGGGTGCTAAAAATGTTGCACGAGGCCCAGCGAACGTCCGCGCCGAGGTCCATCAGCGTCTCGGCGAGCACCGCCGTCTGGATCGTGTTGTGCAGCGAGCCCGAGATGCGCGCGCCCTTCAGCGGCTTCTTGGTGCCGAACTCGTCACGGCACGCCATCAGACCGGGCATCTCGTGCTCGGCCAGCTCGATCTCCTTGCGGCCATACCGTGTCGTCTCGGCGGAGGTGTCACGCACCTTGAAAGGCATCTCGCACGTCAGCGGCAGGCCGGTGTTGAGAAACGGCTTGGAAGTCACGGGTTTGTTCAGCGTCGCGGTGGTCATATGGGGTTCTCCGGGTGGCGGGGTGTTGAGAAGGGTTTAGGGTGTAGGGTTTAGGGTATGAAATCGGGATTTGGGTATCGGGTGTTGGGTGTTTGAGATCTCGCCTCAAGCCGCGTGGCGAGCTCCGTTCACTTCGTGCCTCCGTGCCTTCGTGCCTCTGTGCCTTTTTCTCTCTCTGCCTTCCTCCGCGTTCTCCGCGATCTCCGCGGTGAACATGTCTTTCAGCTCTTCTCCCCGACCGCCGCGAAGAGCCCCGGGCCCTTCGCCTCGGCGTCGCCCCGGATCGGCGTGATCCGCACGTTGCGGAAACCGGCGGCCTCCATCAGTTCCTTCATTCGCTCGGCGCTGAAGCCCAGATGTGCGTGCCCCATCGTGTGCCGGTACGTCTCGCGGTCGTGCTCGAACATGTCGATGACGAGCAGCCGGCCTCCGGTTCTCACCACGCGGAAAAGCTCGCCCATCCCATCGGCCAGTTCGCGGACATGGTGCAAAACCAGCACGCAAACCGCCGCATCGACGCTCGAGTCCCCCAGCGGCAGCGCCTCGATCGGACCGTCCGCAAACCGCACGTTCTTGACATCCTTCAGGCGCATCCGGGCGGCGTCGAGCATCGGGCCCGACTGGTCCACCGCGACCACTTCGCGGAGATACGGCGCCAGCAGTTCCGCCGCGTTCCCGGTGCCGCAGCCGATGTCCGCCACAACCCACTCGCGCGGCAGCAGCCCGAGCAGCCCCAGGGCCGTGAAAGACCCCCCGAACAACTCGCCCCGCAGCGCGTCCCACTCGCCTCCCACACGTCCGAAAAACGACACGCTGTCAGTCCGCCGCTCCAGCAGCACGGTTTCGACGCGACGATCGTCCTCAGCATGAACGGCGTCGCCGGCCCGCTCCAACTCGACACGAACCGCCACCCACAGACCCCGCGCCTCGGGCGAGACCTCATCCAGCACCAGCCGGTACAAGGTCGCCGTCCCCTCGGCACGCTTCTCCAGCCACCCTGCGTCCGAAAGCACCTTCAGGTTTCGGCTCACCGTGCTCTGAGGCAGCTGCACAACCTTCGAAACCTCGCCCACCGACAGCTCGTGCCCGGCAAGAATCCGGCACAGCCGAAGCCGCAACGGCTCGCTCAGCGCGGCCAGCCGGTCATGCAAGGAAATGGCGGGGGAGGGACGTTTCATCCGTTTATCCGGATGAAGTGTAGAAAGGCGTTCCAGGGCTGTCAAGCCCTTGTTTCATCCACAATCACGTCCGAAAACTCATTCGCGTCAGCGCTCGAACACGCTCCAAGCGAAGCCGTCACTGAGCCGCTCTGGGCGAAGGGACGAATGAGCGCAGTCGCTGGCTCGACCAATGGACCGAATCACGCTCCCGAGACACCCGCCCCCGCCCACCAACTCAGCCCGAAAATCACGGCCGCCGCATAGAGCCCCGACGAGAGATCGTCCGCCAGCACGCCCCATCCATATGGGAGGTTTTCGAGCCTCCGTCCCGGCCAGGGCTTGATGATGTCGAGGATGCGGAACAGCAGGAAGGCGGCGAGCACGGTCAGGGCCGCACGCCACCACTCCATCGAAACGCATTGCGTGAACCACGCCGGCGCAAGAGCCATCAAAGGCAGGCACTGCGCGCAGGTCTCGTCCGCGACGCACTCACTCGGGTCCTTCTCACGGTAATAGCGCTCGGTCCACACGCCAAAGAGGATGCACGCGAGCCCGAACACCAGCGCGACGACGCCCAGCGTCCACAGGTAGGTGCCGTGCGACACGCCATCGCGCAGCATCAAGAACGCCAGCACCGCCGGCGGCAGCGACCCCCACGTTCCCGGCGCGGGACGCAGATGCCCAAGTCCGAAGCAGGAAATGAACAACGCGCGGATGTTCACGCTCGTCCCTCGCCTTCAGAACGACCCGCGGCGTCGTCGATGCCTCGATGCCTCGTTGCCTCGATGCCTTCTTCCCTGATGACCAAACGCCTCGCCTCCTTCCAGCCCCGCACGATGTAAGGCACCGCGCTCAGCACCGTCACAAACACCGTCACCCGAACCACCACATCGATCGACCATCGGCACCACTGCGGCAGCGGCAGCGAGCCGTCGCCAAACTCCGCCCACGAGCGCTGCGCCGTACCCAGCCACAGCGTGACGATCACGAACGGCACACACACGGATTGCAGCACCATTTTGGCCTTGCCGGCCCAGTCGGCCCCGAAGCGCACGCCGTGGGATTCAAGGACCCCGCGCATGGACGTCACCAGAAGTTCCCGCGCGATGATCACCACCACCATCCACGGATCAACGCCCGACACCGGCGAACGCGTCAGGTTCGTCCACGGCAACGGCACGCTCCCCGGCGCGCCCATGAAGTTCGGCCCCGCCAGAAACACGAACGCGCCCAGCACCAGCACCTTGTCAGCAAAGGGGTCCATGATCCGTCCGAACGCGGTCTCGGCGTTCCAACGACGCGCCAGATAGCCGTCGAGCGCATCGGTCAGCGCCGCCGCGATGAACAGCACCGCCGCCAGAATCAGCAGCCACGGGCGCGACGTCGGGAACCGGTACAGCGCCAGGCACACAAAGAACCCCGCGGCGAGCACCAAGCGCAGCAACGTCAACGCGTTGGGCGCGTGCGCGTACCAACCGGTCGCTCTGGCGATGGGCGTCGTCAACAGCGCGACCATACACCGGGACAGCACCCGACGCGGTCACGAGCGAGCCCCGAGCGTGAGCGAGTGGGTCCGAACGATCCGCGATTGAGGCTTCTCGAAAGGACCTGTCGCTGACGCTCCGGGCTCGCTGCTCGAGACTATTGGTTATCGGACGGCGATCGGCGATTGAGGCTCGAACCTCCCAGAAACGAGAATTCCCAGAATCCGCGCGCACCCCGACCCGCGCAACGTCTCTTTTTCGCGTCTGCGTGTGCCAATACCGAATCCGCGTGGGTCTGGTTGGCGCATTTCATGGTGGAGGAGGCGGCGTTTATTCCCCTGAATGGTGGAAAGCCGCCAAGATCGGCTGTCAGCAGCCGACGTGTCCCGGTCAAGGGTTCAAGTGTAAGGACCTGACTGAGAATACCGTGAGTTTTCCCCGAATTTCGGGGACTTTGCAAGGCCGGGCTTCCATCGAGGACATTCCTGAGGTAGAGTTTGGACTGATCCACCCCCACGTTGCGGTATGCCCAGGCCGCTCGTGAGGAGAGTCAGTCGGGACAAATTGAAGATCAACTACTTCGCAGGCGCGAGGGGGTCATCGTCCCACCCCACACGAGTCGTGGCAGACACACGCCGGCGAAGAGAACTGGAGAGACCCAAATGAAGAAGACTATCGCTCTGCTCGCCCTCGTCGGCTTCGCCGGCACCGCCTCCGCCGCCAACATCGGCGACATCATTTACACCGACTGGACCAACAACGACATCGCGCTCGTTCCCGGTCTGGGTGGTGGCGTGACCACCCTCGTCAACTTCGCCGGTACCCAGGGTAACGGCGGCACCCGCATGGCCGGCATCGTCCAGGTCGGCAACAAGTGGTACGTCTCGAACGGCCCCTTCCCCACCCTGAACCCCTCGGATTCGTCGATCCTCGAGGTCAACGACCTCCTGGGCACTCCCTCCGTGAGCACTTGGGTCGGCTCTGATCCCGTCCAGAACCCGATCGACATCGAGTACGATGCGACCGCCAACGCGCTGGTGTGGGTTCAGAACCCCGCCGGTCCCGTCACCCAGGGCAAGAAGGACGGCATCTTCAGCCGCTTCCTGACCGGCGGCCCGGTCGTCGAGTCCTTCACCGAGCCCGCCGTCAACGGCGCCACCCCTCGTTACGAGGCCGGCACCTACATGACCAAGAACCCCATCGGCTCGGGCTATTACAACGTCGCCCTGAACGGTGGCTTCCTCTCCGGCGGCCCGAACCCCGCCGGTGACAACGTTTCGCCCTCCACCCTGTGGCGGACCTCGATCGACCCCACCACCCTGAACGCCACCCTTAGCCTGGTCTTCGACTTCGGCACCCTGACCCCCGACCTGGTCCAGGTCCGCGGCATCACCGCGATCCCCGGCATCCAGGCCCTGTTCGTCACCGAGTGGCTCGAAGGCAAGATCTACCGCATCGACCTCGACGGCTCGGGCGGCTTCGCCGGCATCACCGCGATCGCCAGCGGCCTGGCCAACCCCGAGGCCATCGAGTGGAACCCCTTCACCAACAAGCTGGTCTTCTCTGAAGAGGCCAACAAGGTCGTCGCCAACCAGAAGATCTCGCAGGTCAACGTGGACGGCACCGGCTACCAGGTCCTCGTCAACCAGACCCACGCCCGCGGCTTCACCTTCGTGGTGCCGACCCCCGGCGCGGCGGGCCTCATGGGCGTCGCCGGCCTGATCGCCATGCGTCGCCGCCGCGCCTGAGATTTGCTCGGGCACGATGAATGATTGACCCAACACAGCCCCGAGGCTTCGGCCTCGGGGCTTTTTCGTTTTCCGGTTCGCTTCGGAAAGAAACCCCTCCCTGACGGTCGGGGTTCTGTTTCAGCCCACCGTTCGCGTGATCGAGTTCGCGAGTTGGCTCGTTGACGGCGCATATCATTGGAACGACATGGACCTGATCCCGACCAGCGACCCGTGCTACCCGTTTGTGTCGGCCGATCCGGAGCGGCTCGGCGGCAC
Organism: Phycisphaerales bacterium; assembly: GCA_046154665.1. Lineage (GTDB taxonomy): Bacteria > Planctomycetota > Phycisphaerae > Phycisphaerales > UBA1924 > JAFLCM01. The sequence continues at coordinate 24,671 of JBJXFG010000017.1, forward strand.
GCCGGTTTTCCGTGGAACCAGGGTGCCGGTGAAGACGCTGTTCGACTATCTCAAGGGCGGCGAGACGCTCGATGAGTTTCTTGAGCAGTTCGAGGGTGTGGGGCGCGACCAGGCGGTTGCGGTGATCGAACTCGCGCAGCGCGGGCTTCTGGACCACTTGCCGCCGCGGGCTCGGGCGGCGTGAGGGTGCTGCTTGACCATTGCGTGCCCAAGGCTTTCGCTCGTTGCCTCGTCGGACATGACGTCCAGACCTGCCGTCAGATGGGGTGGCAAGACCTTTCAAATGGCCGATTGATCGCGGCGGCGTCTGGTGAGTTCGACGTGCTTGTGACCGTCGATCAGGGGTTCGCGCACCAGCAGCACGCGGCGGAGTTGCCGTTGCCAGTGATCCTCATTGAGACGACCGACACGCGAGTTCCTGCGATGCTGCGATTCGGGCCGCCGCTGTTGAACCTGCTCACGTCGGCATTGGCGACGAGGTTGATCGTCGTGCGAGAAACCGATCGGGCTCTGTAGGTGATTGAAACCCCTCCCTGACGGTCGGGGTTCTGGTTCAGCCCGCGGTCGGGTGCTCGAGTTCGCGCAGCACGGCCCGCACCGGGCTGGCGTCGCAGCCGATCAGCTTTAGCGGCAGGGCGATGAGTTCGTACATGCCGTCGGGGATGTCTGCCAGGACGAGGCCTTCGATGATGGCCATTTCGTGGCGCAGGAAGGCCTTGTGGGCGGGGAGGTCTTTGCTGTCGAAGAGGTCGACGCTGGGGGCGTCGACGCCGATGAGTTTCACGCCCATCTCGAACATGAGGTCGACGAGTTCGGGGCTGAGGGCGGCGAAGTCCTTGTTCCAGTTTTTGAAGTCGGGGAAGGTGCCGGTGCGGATGATGACGCGCGGGGCTTCGATGGCGGCCTCGACCTGCTCGGGCATGACGCGGGTGGCGCGGGGGGCGTTGACGGTGATGAGCTGGCACTCGCCGATGTAGAGATCGAGCGGCATCATGTCGATGGTGGGGGCGTCGGCGCCGTAGTGGCTGGGTGCGTCGGCGTGGCTGCCCATGTGCGTGGTTGAGCGGATGACGCTGGTGGTGACGGTGCTGCCGGTCTTGATGTGTCCGGTGACGGTGCGGGTGTAGGCGACATCGCCGGGCCAGACGTTGAGGCGCTCGTCGATGGGCGGGGAGATGTCGTAGGTTCGGCGGGCCATGCGGACAGAATACCCGCGGCGGAGTTCTCTCGCGGGCGGGCGGCGATTGCCTGGGCGGGGTGCTTCGGCACGATCAGTTCGAGAAAACCGGCTCTTTCTTGAAGACCTGAGCGAACGCGAACAGCAGGAGCCCGATGCCGACGACGCTTGCGAAGACGATGAGCATGGGCATGTACGCCGCGAGCATCATCGGCATGCCGGGGGGCCAGAGGAACGAGAGGGCGTTGAAGACTGTGGCGGCGGCAGGGTCGATGTTGCCGCGTGAGATGGTGTGAAGGCCGAAGGCACCGCCGCCCTTGGCGTAGACGCCCACGGCCATGCCGCCTTGTGCGACGACGCCGATGCCCATCCCGCCGGTGCCGATGCCCCCGACGCCCATGCCTCCGGCGGCGATTCCGGGGATAGCGACGGCGAGTCCTCCCGCGGAGAGCAGCCCGCCGACGGACATGCCGCCGACGGAGAAGAGGCCGACGGAGAGGCCGCCGGCGCTGACAATGCCGGTGGCGCGTCCGCCCAGGGCGATGACGCCGGTGGCGACGTCGCCGATGGCGATGAACCCGCGGGCGTGGCCGTACATCTCGCCGGCGTCGGGGCGCGGGCCGGTGGCGATGTCGAGGAACGGCATGCCGAAGACGGTGGCGGTGGAGCGGTAGCGTCGCGCCCGCATGCCCGAGGGCAGTACGGTGGCGCTGACGCGGGCGAGGATCTCGATGAGCGGTCTGCCGCACTCGGGGCAGCGCCCGGTCTCGGTGCTGGCCGAGAGGTCATAGAGGCAGTTCGAGCAGTAGGGGGTGCCGGGGGGCAGTTGGGGCTGCTTGCGGGTGTCGATGGGCCCCGCCCCGGAGGAAGGGGTTTGCGGCGTAGCCATGTGTTGATGGTACAGCGCGGCGTGGTCAGAGGCGACGGCGCGAGCCGTCGGTCCGGGCGGTTGGGAATGCGTGCGGTTGGGACCGTCCGCTAGCGCGGACGGCTCTGCGTGAGACGACGGATTCGAGCGTTTGCCGTTCTTGCTTTTCAGCGTTCGAGCAGGCGCTGAGCCATGGATCTCGCGCGGCGCGAGGCGTCGGTGCGGTCGCCGGCTGCGGCGCAGAGGTTGGCGCCGTTGATGATGATCGCCAGCGAGGCGGCGGCTTCGGCGGGGTCGCGCACGGCGGCGTGCTCGCACAGGGCGCGGAGCCACTGGTGCATCGCGGCGTTGTGCTCGTCGATGGCGGCGCGGATGGGGGCGGAGGATGAGCCGATCTCGCCCAGGGCCCGCGCGAACGAGCAGCCGTGGAAGTCGTCTTGCCTGTGCCAGGTGAGCAGCGCGTCAAAGACGGCCAGGATGCGTTCACGCGGGGTTGGGGCGTGGGCGGTCTCGCGCTCGATCCAGGCGGAAAACTCGGCGTGCTTGCGGCGGAGATACTCGGCCACGAGCTCTTCCTTGCCCTCGAAGTGCTGGTAGAGCGACATGCGGGCGACGCCGGCGCGTTTGAGCAGTTCGTCGAGGCCGACGGCGGCGATGCCTTTGGTGGCGAAGAGTTCGGAGGCGGCGCTGAGGAGGCGCTCGCGCGGGCCGCCTCCGGGCGAAGGGCCAGCGGGGCGGCCGGGGGAGCGCTTTGCGGCGCGGCGTGCGGGTTGGCGTTGGGCGCGGGGCATGGAAGCGCGGCGCGGGCTGGGGGCCCGCGCCGCGTGTGATGTGTTGTTTATCGTGTGGGATGCGCCGTGACGTTTAGCGCGGGTTGACGATGGGGAAATCGACCTCGGTGCCGGCGGCCTTGTTGAAGAAGTTGGTGTAGACGTTGAGGGCGACGTTGGCGACGATCTCGGCGATCTCGGCGTCAGTGACGCCGGCGCTGCGGGCCGCCGCGAACTGGTCGGGCTGCACGGCGCCCTGCGTCGCGAGTACGGCCTTGGCGAACTTGAGCAGGGCCGTCGCCTTGGGGTCGGACGAGCGGGCGTCGCGGGCGGCGTCGGCCTCGGCGGCGTCGAGGCCGACCATCTTGCCGATGGCGGTGTGGGCGCTCAGGCAGTAGTGGCAGGTGTTGTGCTCGGCGGTGAGCAGGGCGATCTGTTCGCGCTGCTTGGCGGTGAGGACGCCGTGGGAGAGCGCGCCCGAGAAGGCCAGGTAGCCGTCGAGGGCGGCGGGGGCGTTGGCCATGGCCCGGGTCATGTTGGGCACGAGGCCGAGCTTGGCCTTGACGGCCTTGAGGAGGTCGGCGGCCTTGCCGGTGGCGGTGGCGGGGTCGACGAGGGGGAGGGCGTTGATCTGAGCGGTGGCGGTCATGTGGCGTCCTTCGGGTTGGTTCGCGTTTGGGTGGTCGGTCCGTCGCGGCACGCTGCCGGGGCGGGGCCTTTGGGCGAACAACTGATTGGATGCCGTCAATAGACGAAGCGTTTCATTATTTCTCAAAGAGGCGGATTCTGCTCAGAAACGGGCCCGCGGCGAACCGGCGGGTCGTTCGCCGGGGCGTGTCAGCACTTCGAGCCTAACAACGCCGCCGCGAGGGCGTCGGGGATCTGGCCGTCGGACTTCCGACGATGGGCGACCTTGCCGGCGGCGAAGTCGACGAGGACGATCTCTGGATCGGGGCCTGAGCAGACGATGGCGAGGTGCTTGCCGTCGGGGGTGAAGGCGAGCGACGTCGGGACGAGCGGGGGGGCGTCGGCGTCGGCGGGATTCCCGCGAAGCGAAACGCGACGGACCTTCTGCGGATCGGCGGTGTTGATCAAGGCGAGGTCGTCGCTCTTGGGGCAGGTGACGGCGGCGGTCTTGCCGTCGGGTGACAGGCGTAGGCGGAAGGGGAAGCCCTCGACCTTGAGTTCGTGCTCGATCTTCCCGGTGGCGGCGTCGAGGACGACGACGCGGTCGCTGCGGTTGCACGAGACCCACACGCGGGAGTTGTCGTGACTGACCGCGAGGCCCTCGGCACCGTCGGGCACGGGGTGGTTGGCGATGACCTTGTCTTCGGCGGTATCGATGACGCTGATCGAGCCGGGCATGACGTGGGCGACGTAGAGGCGCTTGGCGTCGGGGCTGAGCGCCAGCATGTGGTTGGTCGGTTTTTCGAGCTCGATGGTGGTGAACTCGCCGGTGTCGGCGCTGAGCTTCACGATCCGCGGCGGCTGCTCGACGGTGACGTAGGCGTGCTTCGAATCCGGCATGAAAGCGGCGTCGTTGGGGCGTTTCAGCGTGCCGAGGTCGATCGTGCGGTGGAGCCGGTGCTTTTCGAGATCGAAGACGGCGATGCGGTTGTCGGCGGGCTGGTGGCCGGGGCCGGGGCCGCCGTAGGCCGTGCCGAGGGCGAAGCGATGGTCGGGGCTGACGGCGAGCTCGTGGGCACCGACGCCGAGGTCCTTGGAGGCGACGAGCGAGAGATCGTCGGCGTCGAGGATGTGGAGTTTGTTGTCGGCTCGGGTGGAGTAGAGGATGACGGGATCCCGGGCGCCGGCGATGTTGCGGCGGGTGGGGGCGGGCGGTTCGACTGCGAACGTAGAAATCGAGGGCACGAGACAGAGGAAAATCGCGGCGACGCGGCGGGAAAGATGCGGCATTGAGGTGCTCCGGGGGCGCGGGTCGAGGAGACGGCGCGGCGTTCTACCTCTTGTCTTGCGGAGCGGTTGCAGGCGTGCGTGCGCTTCCCTTGCCCCTGTCGGGGCAGGCTCGTCAAACGCTCGCTTTCCACGGGCTTGGCAGCGAAGCGCTGCTTCCGCCCGTGGCTCCATCCCTACGGCTCTTCGGGCCGTGGAGAGGTCCGGTGTTGGGTTTGGTTCGACGGCGCGAGAACCCCGGCTCAGATGCTCTGGCCGAACCGGGAGAGGAACAGGGTCAAGTCGAGGGTGTTGACCGCGCCGTCGCCGTTGAGGTCGCCCTGGCTGGGGCAGCGGCCTGCGGCACCGAAGTTGCCGAGGAAGGCGGTGAGGTCGAGGGTGTTGACGGCACCGTCGGCGTTGAGGTCGCCCAGCAGGAAGTTGGCGATGGTGTTGGTGGAGGTGTCGAGGAGCGAGGGCGGGCTCATGCCGGTGGCGATCCAGGCGTTGTAGGCGGTGACGCCGGCGCCGTTGGTGGTGTTCGTGTTGAGGAGGAACTCCATGTACTCGCGCGAGGCGATCTGGTGGAAGAAGCGGACCTGGACGGACTTGGTGCCGTCGGGGATGAGGAAGCAGGTGTCGTCCCAGTGCTGGCCGTCGGCGTATGTGTAGCCCTTGGGCTCGGCGTCGACGGAGGCGAAGGCGGCGTTGGTGAAGCCGCGCGGGGGGATGCGGTTGTCGGAGATCACCTTGTTGTTCAGGGTCAGGTGGAACGAGGGGCCGGCGGGCAGGCCGGTCTGGCCGGCCATGTAGGCGTCGAGCCCGTGCTTCACTTCGTACACCTTCGTGTTGCTGGTGGTGAGCGTGGCGGTGGCGCTGTCGTAGTTGCCGCGCTCGGCGATGAGGGCGTTGTTGACGTCAAGGAAGCGGACATTGATCCACGCGCGACGGCCCTCGGGGTAGCCGGTGAAGAGCTTGTGCCCGCACTCATTCGTGACGCGGACGCGGAGTTCGGCGCCGACCTGCGTGACGGTCATGTCGCTGGCGTTCTGGAGCATCATCTCGGCGTCGGTCTTGGCGCGCTGCAGCGCTTCGAGCTGGTAGACGGTGAGATCGGCGGCGTAGAGATGCTCGATCATGTCGAGCATCCAGCGGTTGGAGCCGGAGAAGCCGTGGTAGGGCAGGTCGGTGCGTTCGGGGCCCTGGAAATCAGGGTTGCAGCCGAAGCCGGTCTGGTCCTGCATGTGGCAGTCTTGGCAGGTGGAGACGACGGCGAGGTTGCCGCCGAAGCGGCCGTTGGTATTGACCCCGCCGTTGGCGTAGGAGGTGTTGAGCCACTCGCTGTAGGTGCGCTGCTCGGGGAACATCTCGTGCTTGTTGCCGGTGGGGTGGGCCTGGCCGGTGTTGTTGATGGTGTAGTCGCCGTTGGGCTGTTTGCTGAAAACAGGGTTGGAAACGTCGTGGCACTGGCCGCACAGCTGGGCGTTGCGGTGGTAAGGGGATTGCAGGAAAGCGTGGAAGCCGGGCCATCCCATGTTGGGCGTTGAGGCCCAGTCGGCGTCGAGGTCAAAGGGCCCGCGCCGGCGGTCCTGCGGGTCGACGATGATCTGGGCGTTGCCGGTGCCGACGGGCGGATTGGTGAGCGCGGCGATGATGAGTTGGTCTTCGACGGGGTCGATGCCGGCGTTGTAGACGGGGTCGACGGTGCGGTGGCAGACGTGGCACGAGACGCCGGCGTTGAAATCGGCGGCGGTGAGGGCGCTGCCGCTGGGGTTGCCGACGACGCGGCCCTCGAAGAAGGCCTGCGGGGCGTGGCAGCGGAGGCACAGTTCGCCGGAAGATGCGGCGTCCTGATTGGCGATGGCGAGGGCAGCGAGGAAGAGCGGGTCGCGTGCCGAGTGGGCGTGCATCGAGCCGGCCCAGCGCCCGGGGGCGCGGAAATCGGGCTGCGTGAAGTCTGGGGGCAGGAAGTAGTCGGCGTGGCAAAACTGGCAGTTCGAGAACGCGCGGAACGGCGCGTAGCCGGCGAGCGGTTGCGAGCCGCCCGCCGAGAAATCCGCCGATGTCGTCGGCAGCGGCAAGGGGCGCGCCGAGGCGAGAGGCGCGGCCGCCACGAGTGCGGCGGCGACTGCGAATGCGGCCTTTGCGGCCAACCGGGTCCAAGATCCAAACTTGCTCATAGCGCCTCCGGGGCTCCGAACAGACATGACGGGGCGTCCGAGGGCCCGTCTCTGTAGAAACGTATCCCGGATTGCCCACTTGACCATCGAAAAAAGGGTGTTGAGGCAATAGTCGGGTGGTCCAAAATCAGGGTGTTCGGCGCGGGTGGGACCGATAAAGGGACCATGGCTCAAGTCGTCGATAACGCGCGCGCTCGCCGTGCTGTGGAACGTAGCCGTGCCGCGGCCGGACCGGAAGACACGTCCAACGGTGCCCCCGCGGTTCCGCCCTCGAATGCGGCGCGACTGCTGTGGATTGGCGGGTTTGGGGCGTGGGTGTTCCTGGTGATCAGCATGGTCTCGTTCGATCCGGCGGACCCGCCGGGGACGGCTGCGGCACCTGTCCGAGACATCCACCAGATTCAGAACTGGGGTCGTCAGGTCGGGGCTTACCTGTCCCATGAGTTGTTCACGGTGCTCGGGTCCGGGGCGTGGATTTTGGCGCTGACCATCGGCGGGTGGCTGCTGCAGGTGGCCTTCCGCGGGCCGGTGAGGCAGGTGGTCATCCGCGGGCTGGGGGTTTTGATTCTGGCGGCGGCGTTCTCGTCGTTCCACGCGCTTTTGTTGCCGACGCTGAGCTCGATGCCGCAGGGCGGCGGCGGGCTGGTGGGCATCTCGGTGGTGCATGAACTCGCGATGCGCTTCGGGCTGATCGGCACGGCGATGTGGCTGCTGTTCGGCGGGTTCATCGGGGCGACGGTGGCGTTTGATCACTATGTGATCACCGTGCCGCGGGAGATGTTCCGGCGCTCGAAGCCCGCGCTGGGTCTGGCGGCGGGGGCGGCACGGTTCGCGGGTGGGAAGCTGATGAAGTCCGGCGGGCCGGGCGTGAAGCCGGTCCGAGAGAACGATGTTGATGATGACCGCAAGCTGCGGCTGGCCGGACTGGGTGTGGCACCGGACGGGACGATCGTGCCCGCCGGGGGCGGAAAGATGAAGAAGAAGCCGGTGGTCGTTGAGGCGATTGATGAGGAGGTCGGCGGATTGGGCGGGGGTGGATCGTTTGATCCGGACGATGAGGAAGTTCTGGCTGCGGGGAAGAGTCGGCTCGGAGAGCCCACATACCAGGAAGACGGCGAAGAGGGCGACGAACCCGTGGCGGACGCTCCGGCGGTGTTCAGCGAAGAGGCGCTGCGTGAGAAGATCGCGCGGCTGCCGGTGCGGTTTAACAACGCCGACAAGAAATCCGCGAGCGAAGGCGACCTCGACACGCTGCGGGCCCAGCGTCGCAGCGAGGAAGAGGCGGACAAGAACTACGTTTTCCCCGGGCTTGACCTGCTTTCCGAGCCCGAGCAGAACTTCTCGGCGGAGATGGAGGTGTATGTCCGCGAGCAGGCCACCGCGCTCGAGGCGGCGATGCACCAGTACGGGATCGACGGCGAGGTGGTCGGCATCGAGTCCGGGCCGGTGATCACGCTGTACCAGGTGAGGCTGGCACCGGGGACGAAGGTCTCGAGCATCCAGACGGTGGCGAGCGATATCGCGCGATCGCTGAAGGCCGTCAACCTGCGTATCGTGCCCAACACCGAGGGGCTGGACACGGTGGGTGTCGAGGTGCCGAACCGCAAGAAGGAGAAGGTGCGCCTCAAGGAACTGATGACCGCGAGCGAGATGACGGCGAAGATGAAGCTGCCGTTGTTCCTGGGCAAGGACGCGAGCGGCAACCCGCTGATCATCGACCTGGCGAGCTTGCCGCACATGCTGATCGCGGGCACGACGGGCTCGGGCAAGAGCGTGTGCATGAACGCGATCATCATGGGGTTCTTGTATACGCAGAAACCCAGCGATCTGAAGCTGGTGCTGGTTGATCCCAAGATGGTCGAGCTGTCGCAGTTCAAGGACATCCCGCACTTGATGTGCCCGGTGGTGACGGAGATGGGCAAGGCGGCGGCGATCTTGGAGTGGGCCGTCAATAAGATGGACGAAAGGTACGAGCTCTTGGCCGAGGCGGGCTGCCGCGACATCGGCGGGTACAACGCGCTGGGGTGGGACGAGCTCAAGGTGCGATTCGACCCGCAGAACGAGCTGGAAGAGGCGAAGATCCCGCGGAAACTGCCGTACATGGTGTTCGTGATCGACGAGCTGGCCGACCTGATGATGACGAACAAGGAAGTTGAGAGTTCGATTGTAAGAATTGCTCAGAAGGCTCGCGCTGTGGGCATCCACCTGATCCTGGCGACGCAGCGACCGCAGGCGAACGTGGTCACCGGTCTGATCAAGAGCAACATGCCGGGGCGCATTGCCTTCAAAGTCGCAAGCGGGATGGACTCGCGCATCGTGATGGACCAGAAGGGTGGCGAGCTCTTGCTTGGTCAGGGCGACATGCTGATGTTGACGCCGCGGTCTTCCACGGCCATTCGTGCGCAGGGCACACTGGTGGACGACGGCGAGGCCCGGCGTGTGGTGAAGTTCGTGAAGGAGCACTCGGCGCCGAGCTTCGAGCGCTCGCTGGTGGGCATCCGCAACAGCGGGCTGGGGGGGCTGGGCGGCAAGGTGAACGGCAACTTCAACACCGCCGCGCCGGAAGAGGCCGAGGCCAAGGCGATGGCGGCGGCGCAGGAAGACCCTTTGTTCGACAAGGCGGTGGAGATCGTGCTCGAGACGCGGCGCGGAAGCGTGTCGCTGCTGCAGCGCAGGCTCGCCATCGGCTATACGCGGGCGAGCCGCTTGATCGAACTCATGGGCATCGTCGGGATCATCGGCGAGCACAAGGGATCGGTGGCGCGTGAAGTGGTGATGAGCGAAGAGGAATGGGCGGCGATCAAGGAGCTGCTGGCCCGCGAGGGCATGACCGACCGCGATCCGAATCTGTTCGGTGCCGCGCCGGGTGCGGGCCCGGGTGCCGCCGTGGGGATTGGCGCGGCGGCGGTCGGCTCCCGTTCAGCAGAGCTCGATCTCGACGACCCGGACGCTGGCGAGGACCTCGGCACGATCCAGCCGCGTGGAACGGGCGGACCGCCCGCGGAGCTGACCGCGCCGACGCCGAAGAAGGAGGCGTGGGAAGCAGGCGATACCGACGAACGCGCGGGCGGCACCAAAGCGGGCGCGAAACCCGGCGCGAAGATCGATACCAGCAACGACCCGGTGCACGTGACAACCGGCGCGGCGAAGAACTGGGCGGGCGCGGCCCTGGGCGCTTCGGCAGCCGCGACAGTCGCTGTCGGAGCGGGTGCGCTCGGACTGGCGGCGAAGGCGGGCGCGGCATCGGGAACTCCGGCGGCATCCGCGGGGTCGGCGCAGGAATCCAAGCGTGTGACCGCGGCGACGAAGCCCGTCGTCGAGGATGTCGAAGACGACGCTGACGACGATGAGGAAGAGGTCGTCGATGAGGTCGAGGAGATCGACGAAGGGGAGGAAGAAGTCGTCGACGAGGTTGAAGACGAGGAGGAAGTCGCGGTCGAGGACGCCGTGGGTGAGTCGGATGAAGACGAGGAAGAATCGGAAGCCGAGCCCGAAGCGGCGGCGGACGACGGTGAAGAGGATGCGGGCGGCGAAGCCGTCGCGGAGGACGACGAGTACGAGTACGTCGAGGTGGAGGAATACGTCGAAGTGGACGATGACGGAACGGAAGAGGGCGCGGCCGTGGATGAGGCCGATGACGATGAGGAGCCGCCCAAGCCGACCGTTCGAGGCTTGAACCACCGGAGCAAGGCGTGACGCGGCGGGCTTCTTTTCCCCCCTCTTTCTCCTCCCTCCCGGACTGATGCCGCCAATGATCTCGCGTGAGCAGTTCGACGCCGCAACCTCCTGAGTCACCCTTGGCTTCGCAGCCCCCGGCGATGCCGAGCGAGGGCGCGCCTCGGGAGCACCGTTTCGAGATCCCCGCAAAATCGAGGGGTGACGGACGCCGTGCTGGCCCGCGCGGGGCCAAGCGGCTGGTGTTCATCGTGATGGCGATGCTCATCCCGCTGGCGGTGGTGGGTGTGGCCGAGGTCGCGCTGCGGATTTTCGGCGGCTTCGGCGGCTACCCGCCGACCATCCGCCCGATCGGGCCGCTGCCCGAGCAGCCGGGAAGCGTGCTGCATGTGACTGACAACGCCGGCCCGCGCACCTGGTTTATCAATAACCCGCATCAGCCTGGCGCGCTGGATGACCAGTCGATGGTGATGCCCAAGCCCCCCGGTCTGGTGCGGATCATCGCGGTGGGCGAGTCGGCGATGAAGGGGTTCCCGCAGCCGCGGGCGCTGACGTCGACGAGGTTCCTCGAATGGCGCTGGCGTGCGGCTCGGCCGGGGACGGATGTCGAAGTCATCAATCTCGGCGTGACCGCCATCGCGTCGTACCCGGTGCTTGGCATTCTCAGCGAGGCGCTTGAGTACCAGCCCGACGCGGTCGTTATCTATGTTGGAAATAATGAGTTCTTCGGGTCGTACGGTGTGGCGTCGCTGAACCGCGCTGGAACGAGCCCCACGGCGATGATGCTGCAGCGTCGGCTGCGCTCGACGGCGATCGTCCAGGCGATTCAATCGATGTTGCGTCGTGCGCCGGGGCCGGACGCCGAGGGCAAGACCCTCATGGAGACCATGATGGGCCGGGCGTACATCGCGCCCGACGACCCGCTGCGCGAACGTGCGGCATCGAACCTCAAGTTCTTTGTCACGCGGATGATCGAGCGTTGTAAGGCCAGGGGCGTGCCGGTGATTGTGTGTACGCTGCCGTCGAACCTGCGAGATCTGGCGCCGCTGGGCGACACCGAGGGCGGGATCGTGGACGCCGCGGAGAAGGAGCGCGTCGGCAAGATCATGCTCGACATGAGCACGCGGGTGCGGACCGACCCCGAGGGCGCGGAGCGCGACCTTCTCGCGCTAACGGCGCAGTACCCGATGCACGCACGGGCGTGGTACTGGCTGGGCGCACTGAGGGAAAAGCAGGGAAAAATCGACGATGCGGCGACGGCGTTCCAGAAAGCGGCGGACTTTGATCCGATGCCCTGGCGGCCGCCGTTTGAGAGCAACTCGGCGATCCGTTCGGCGGTGGGGCCCTCGGGCGAAGGCGTTGTGCTGTGTGACCTGGAGGCGGCGTTCGCGTCGTCGGCTCGCGGCACTGGCCGGTCCGCGCCGGGGTGGGATTTGATGGACGACCACGTTCACCCCTCGCTCGAAGGGCAGGACCTGGTGTCCCGTACGCTGCTCGCGTCGCTCACGCGGATCGCCGGGCCCGCGGCGTTGACCGCGGAGCAACTGGATGCGGGGCTCAAACAGGGCTTCCTCGATGTCGCGCTGGCGCTGGGCGCGAACGACTTCGAGCGCTTCGGCGTGGCCCACCAGATGCGTGTACTAGGACGGATCGGATTCTTCAAAGAAACGAACCCAGGCATGGCCGCGCGGTTTGATGATTTCTGCAACCAGGTGCAGACGCCGTGGGATCCCAAGTTACGCGAGGCGGCGCTCGAGTGGCAGAAGCCGCAGACGCACGCTGGGGCGAAGCGGCCGATCTCGGGGATGGCGGCGCGGACGCTGCTGCAGATGGGGCTGGCGGGCGACGCCCGCGCGATGTTCGAGAGCGCCGTCAACTCGGTGTTCCCGTATTCGTCGTGGTCGCTCGAGTACGAGCTGCTGCGCTTCGGCATCTTGCAGAAGCAGGGCGGCATGAACGAGGCCGAGGTGAAGCGGGCCCGCGCGGCACTGGCCCGCGGCGAGTTCCTGCTGGCGCGGCCGGGGCCAGATTCGGGCATGACCGAGCGGCACGTCGGCCTGCTGTGCCAACTCGTGGGCGACGATACCAAGTCGGTGGCGTACTTGAACTCGGCGCGGATGAAGCTGACGGCGGAGGCGCGCGTCGCCGCGGAGATGGCGCTCATGCAGGCGCTGGCGCGGCTGGGGCGGTTGCCCGAGGCGATCAAGGTGGCGTCGGACGGCGCGGCGAACGCGGGGGCGTTTGCGCCGCAGTACCAGAAGGCGCTCGAGGCGCTGCGTGCGGCGGAAAACAGCGGCCAAGGCAGCAAACCAGCAAATCAGCAAAGCAACAAATGAGGAACACGGTTCGCACGCACATCGTCTTCTGGCGGGCTCGGACCCGCGTTGATTCGCTGCATTGCTGCTTTGCTGCTTCGCTGTATTTCGCATGACTTCCATCCTCGGCATCTCGGCGTTCTACCACGACTCCGCCGCGGCGCTGGTGGTCGATGGTCGGATTGTCGCGGCGGCTCAGGAGGAACGGTTCACACGGATCAAGCACGACCACGAGTTTCCCGCGCAGGCGGTGGCGTATTGCCTGCGCGAGGCGGGGCTGAAGCCCGAGGATGTCGACTACGTCGGCTTCTATGACAAGCCGCTGTTGAAGTTCGAGCGTTTGCTGGAGACGTATCTGGCGTATGCGCCGGCGGGGTTCGCGTCGTTCGCGAGGGCGATGCCGCTGTGGCTGAAGCAGAAGCTGTTCTTGCCGCGGGAGATCCGCAAGGGGATCGGGGCCGACCCGAAGGGGGCGCGGAGGAGGCGGGTGGTGTTTGTGGAGCACCACGAGAGCCACGCGGCGAGCGCGTTCTTTCCTTCGCCGTTTGATGAAGCCGCGGTGGTGGCGCTCGACGGCGTGGGCGAGTGGGCCACGGCGACGATCGGGCGCGGGCGAGGCAACCGCGTCGAACTGCTCCGCGAGCAGCGGTTCCCGCACTCGCTGGGGCTGCTCTACTCGGCGTTCACCTACTTCTGCGGGTTCAAGGTGAACTCGGGCGAGTACAAGCTGATGGGGCTGGCGCCGTACGGCGAGCCGCGCTATGTTGATGTGATCACGGAGAAGCTGCTCGATCTGCGCGAGGACGGCTCCTTCCGGCTTGCGATGGATTACTTCATGTATCCGCAGGGGCTGCGGATGACGGGCGCGAAGTTCGCGTCGCTGTTCGGCGGCGCGGAGCGCCGGCCCGAGGCGGCGCTGACGCAGCGCGAGATGGACATGGCGGCGTCGATCCAGAAGGTGACGGAGGAAATCATGCTGCGCACGGTTCGGCACGCCCACGCCGTCACCGGTTCGAAGAATCTGTGTTTGGCGGGCGGGGTGGCGCTGAACTGCGTTGGAAACGGTCGCATCAGTCGCGAGGGGCCGTTTGAGAACATCTGGATTCAGCCGGCGGCGGGCGACGCCGGGGGCGCGCTGGGGGTGGCGCTGTTCATCTGGAACCAGTTGCTGGAGAATCCGCGTTCGGCGTCGGCGGGTGATTCGCAGCGCGGCTCGCGCCTCGGGCCGGGGTTCGATGATGCGGAAGTCCGGCGCGAACTCGACGCGCTGGGTGCGACGTACCGGCGGATCGAGGATGAGTCGGAACTCGTCTCGACGGTGACGGATTGCCTGCTCGATCAGCAAGTGGTGGGGTGGTTCCAGGGTCGGATGGAGTTCGGGCCGAGGGCGCTGGGCGGGCGAAGCATCCTGGGCGATGCGCGTTCGCGCGAGATGCAGTCGCTCATCAACCTCAAGACGAAGTTCCGTGAGGGGTTCCGACCGTTCGCGCCGGTGGTGCTGCACGACCGGGCGCACGAGTGGTTCGAGATCAGGCCGGGGCAGGAAAGCCCGTACATGCTGCTGGTGGCACCGGTTCGCGCCGAGCATCGCGTTGCTGCGGGCGGCGACCGGGAGACGGGGGGCGGTGCCGTCGGCCTGGACAAGCTGAAGGTGGCGCGATCGACGATCCCGGCGGTGACGCACGTCGATTGCTCGGCGCGGGTGCAGACGGTCGACCCTGTGCGCAACCCGCGCCTGCACGCGGTGATGACGGAGTTCGATCGGCGGACCGGCGTGCCGGTGCTGATCAATACGAGCTTCAACGTGCGGAGCGAGCCAATCGTGTGTACGCCGCGGGACGCGTACATGTGCTTCATGGCGAGCAACATCGATGTGCTGGTGATTGAGCGGTTCGTGCTGAAGAAGCAAGACCAGCCCAAGGCGCGGCAGCACGAGATCGATGCGCACCTGGCGAAGTTTCTGCCGGACTGAGAAGCGGTCCGAACGCGGAGACCGCGGAGACCGCGGAGGAAGGCGGAGAGAGAATGGCACGAAGGCACGAAGGCACGAAGGCACGGAGGCACGGAGGCACAAAGTGACTGAGCGGACGACTTGACCGAACCCCAAGGACCCTGACGCCTGAACCCGGAATCCTCTTCTCCCAACTCGTTGCCTTCCGCTGCGGTCTCCGCGATCTCCGCGGTGAATCTGATTCTGAAGCCACAAGCCACAAGCCACAAGCCACAAGCCACATGCCCCTCATCGATATCAAGCTCAACCCCACCCGCACCGAGCTCCGCGTGTTCGCGGTGCTGTGGCTGGTGTTCTTTTTCGTGCTCGGGCGGATGGCGATGTGGAAGCCCGGGGCGCTGCTGGTCGCCGCGGCGGTGACGGGGACGGCGTGGCTGATCTCGCTGGCGTTCAACCGCGACTTCCCTCGCCGCGTGCAAGTGATGGGCGGGTTGATCCCGCTGGGTTTGCTGACCATCGGCGGCGTCGAGCAACTCGGCGTGCGGCCCGAAATCGTGGAGTACACGCTTTGGGGTGTGGGGCTGTTGGGGGCCGCGATGTCTCTCGCGTCGGCGTCCGTGGCGCGGCGTCTTTACACGGGATGGATGCGGGCCGCGGTGCCTTTGGGCTGGACGTTTTCGCATGTGATCCTGGGCGCGATCTACTACGCCCTGTTCACGCCGATCGGTCTGCTGATGCGGCTGCGCGGGTATGACCCGATGGAGCGCCGGTGGGAGAAAGGGCGTGCGTCGTATTGGATCGAGCGCTCAGGGACACCCGAGACGGCGCGGTACTTCCGGCAGTTTTAAGAAGATGTCGCCAGAACACGCCGAGGTCTAGAGTTGAACGATGAGCGATGAGACAGCTAATCGATCGAAGGCGAGCGGCTCGAAGTCCGAGTTCGCGAAGCAAGCCGAGCAGGACGCGCCGGCCGGGGGGATCGCGCGCGAGTTTCTTGACTTCCTAAGGCACAACAAGAAGTGGTGGCTGCTGCCGTTGGTGCTGGTGTTGTTGCTCGTCGGGGTGGCGCTGTTCGCGGGCGGCGGTGCGGCGGCGCCGTTCATTTACACGCTGTTCTGAGCGGCGTTCGGGCACGCATTCGCAAACTCGTGGGCAGCGCATCTCGCGAAGCCGCTGCGGAGCTGCTTTGGGCGAAGTGACGCATGAATCCGGGCGCCGGGGCGAGTGACGAACCGGTGCCCTTCGCTACCACCTGATCGTGTGGGTATGCGGATCGCGGTCTGTTCGGGATTCGAATGGTTGTTATCAGCCATTTGCCGCAGACAAACGGGCGGGGAGATGTCTCCGCCGAAGGAAGTGCGGGCATGTGCGTGAATTCTGGACAAATAGGGCTTGCCCATCGTCTGGGGGCGGCTATCTTGTGAGTGGTGGGTAAAACATTTTACCCGACCTTGTCTCACGATCGCGCCCGCCTGAGCCAACCCCGCGAGTGGATGGAGAGTTCGAGAACGGCGGACGGGCGCGAAATGACCGGTTTCGAGTGAGTTTTCGCGGGGTTCGGAGTCGAGAGTGGTTTCGAGCGATGCCTTCAGACCGGGGTGTGTTTGAGGTCAGGCATTGCTGTGGATGGTTGGTAAAGCGTTTTACGCAGGCTCAAATCGGTGTGATGGCTCTGACGCGTCAATGGAGCCCCACGCCGTATAGGCAAGGACACGGTGCCGATGGTCGGCTCAAGTCCCTACGCGTAGTGGTTTGTTCGAAAAGATAGAGGAGAAGAATCATGATTCGCAATCTCGTGGCCGCTTCGGCTCTGGCTCTGGTCGCTGGCTCCGCCCAGGCGACGGTTTTCAGTGACACCGCGGGTGACGTGTTCACCGGCGCTGGCGGTGGCATCCTCGACATCCTGTCGACGGAAGTCACCAACGACGCCTCGAACATCTACTTCACCCTCACCCTCGCCGGCGACGTGCAGGGAACTGACTGGGGCAAGTACATGGTGATCATGGACACCGCCCCCGGTGGCGACACCGCCGGCAACGGCTGGGGCCGCCCCATCAGCCTGGCCTCGGGCGCTGATCACTGGATCGGCTCGTGGGTTGACTCGGGCAACGGCGCTCAGCTCTTCGAGTACTCCGGCGGCGCGTGGAACGGCATCGGCGCCAACGGCCCGTTCGCCGGTCCCGGTGGCTCGCCCGCTTCTGACCCGAACGTCGGCGTCTCCAAGACCCAGTTCACCGTCACCCTCCAGGCCAGCCTCGCTTCGCTGGGCCTGTCGGTGGGCGAAGTCGTCCAGTTCGACGCCTTCACCTCCGGTGGCGGCGGCGGCGACGGCCCGGTTGACTCGGCCGCCAACCCCGACTTCTCGATCTTCGATTGGGGCAACAGCTACGTCGCTGGCGGTGCCAATCCCGTCCTGACCTACACCATCATCCCGACCCCCGGCGCTGCCGGTCTGGTCGGCGTGGCCGGCCTCGTCGCTCTGCGTCGTCGCCGCTAAGTCTGATTTTTCACCGGACGGCCCGCTGACCCGGGCCGTCTGGCTTGTCTCGAAGCACACGGAAGGCGAGCGGCGGACCCGCTCGCCTTTGGTCGTCCCGGAATCCCTTGTTTCATCCCCGTCCGCTCACGTTCCCTCCCCCTTTTCCCGAGAGAGATCGCATGAAACTCGCACAGACTCTCAAGCACCTGGCGCCGATGGGCCTGTTGGCCGCGGCGTCGGTCGTCCTCGCGGCCACGCCGACGATGGACGGCACCCGTGACGCGTCGTATGGCCTCACGCCTCTGACCAGCCAGAAGGCCAGCGTCATCGACATCACGCTGGGCACGCTGACCGCCAGCGGTCAGTCGAACCAGTCGAACCTGGGCGGCGTGGTCACGTTCGCCGGCAGCACGTTTACCTACCCCGCCCCGGATTCGGACCCCGCGCTGGTGACCACCGGCGTCGAGTTCGCGGTCGATCTCTCTGAGATTCAGTGGGACGGCTCGAGCCCGATCCGCATCGCGGGCTGGCAGATCCGCGACGGTACCGGCAACACGGTGAGCAACCAGGTGTTTGGCGGCCTGCCCGCCAACACCGGCAACGTCGGTGCTCCGACCACCACCAACTGGAACTCGATCACCGGTGACCAGTTCGTCACCATCCCCGCGGGCGCAATCAACACCGCCGCGACCGTCGACGGCACCAAGGACGCGAGCTACCCCGCGGCCCTGTTCGTCAACACCCTCGCGTCGACGCTGGGCAACACCACCACGGCTTCGCAGAACAACGCCAACGGCACCGAGTTGTGCGCGGTCTACGGCTACCGGTCGGCGACCCGCCTGTATGTGATCGTGACGGGCAACCTCCGCACGCAGTTTGACAAGGTCGTGCTGTGGGTGGACTGCAAGGCCGGCGGCCAGAACATCGTCCGCGCCGATAACGCGGGCATCGACTTCGGCGTCATCAACGCCCATGCCGGCATGACCTTCGACAACTCGCCCACCGTCCTTGAGCCCGACTATTTCATCAACTACACCGGCGGCTCCGGCGGCGACCACTACATGAACTACGCCACGCTGCCCACCGGCGGCAGCGGCGCCGGCGGCTACACCCGCGGCGACAAGAACACGCCCCCCGGCGAGTTCCGCATCCTGTCGTTCCCCGGCCAGCCCACCACCAACGGTCAGTCGCCCCCACCCAACGGCGGCCGCATGGAGGCCGCCAGCAACAACTCGAACCTCGGCGGCATCGCCGGCGCGATCGTCCAGCCCAACCCCTGGACTGTTCCCCCGGGCACGAACCCCGGCACCGTGAACACCGGCGCTGAGATCAGGATTCCCCTCGCCGAGACCGGCTGGACCGCCGGTACCACCAGCGTTCGGCTGGGCGGGTTCATCGTCGGCTTCAACTGGGACTTCCTCTCGAACCAAGTGGTCGGCGGCGTCCCGGCGACCCAGGACAACTACGGGTTCCCGGCCAACGGCGTTGACTTCTCTTCGCCCCTCAACGCTGGCAACCAGTTCGTCACGCTCACCGTCCCCGGCACGCTCGCGACTCGCACCATCGTCCTCGACGGCACGCGTGACGCCGGTCAGTACTCGCTCGGCTGGATCAACAACGTCCCGGCTAACTCGGGCAACCCCACCGGCTTCGGCGACAGCACCTCGGGCACCGTCGATCAGTCCAACGGTTCAGAACTGAACAACGTCTTTGTGTCGTTCGGCCTCGACCCCGCCAACGCCAACGCCCCGACCATGTGGATTTTCGCGGGCGGCAACCTGCACGACAACAACAAGCTCTGCTTCTTCGTTGACGCCAAGGCCGGCGGGCAGAACCAGTTCGTCGCCGGCAACCCGACCTTTGGCATCAACCGCCTCGGGCCCGACACCAACGGCCCCGGCCTGAAGTGGGACGCGGGCTTTGAGCCCGACTACATGGTCGCCTACGCCGCCGGCCTCAGCAGCGGCACCCCGATCCACAGCCTGTTCGCGTCCACTCTGCCCACCACCGGCGGCGGCATCGGCGGCGAGGCCGCCAGCGCCACCAAGGCCGGCGTCACCCCCGTCCTCACCGGCACCTACCGCGCCCGCAACGGCTTCGGCAACAACACCGACGCGACCGTCGCCCGCGCCAATGGCAGCGAGCTCAACAACATCTACGCCCAGAGGGGCATCAGCCCGGTCGACGGCTCCGACCTTCTGTACCTCTTCATCGGCGGCAACCTCGAGACCAACGCGAACAAGCTCGAGATCTTCGCTGACGTCACCGCCAACACCGGCCAGAACACCCTGATCTATGACGACCCGGCCAACGGCTACACAGGCAACCCGGACGTTGACTTCTTCGCGCTCAACCGCATGGGCGGCCCCTTCACGCCGACCACCGGCCCGGTGCAGCCCGGCCTCACCTTCGACTCCGGCTTCACCGCTGACTACTACTGGACGATCAACACCAGCGGAGTGAATGCCGCCGGCACCAGCGCCAGCATCTTCGGCAACTACGCCCGCCTGAAGGGCGTCAACGGGCCGGCCGATGACGGCATCGACCGCTACCTCGGCACCACCACCACCGGCAACTTCGGGGCCCTCGACGGCGGCGACCTGCTGACCAACGAGCTCACCCTCATCACCATCGACAACTCGAACCTCGGCGGCGTGGCTGGCGGGGCCAACGCCTTCTTCACCCCGACCACCGACCCCGCCACCGTCAATAAGGGCATCGAGATCGGCATCCCGATCGCCGATCTCGCCCCGTGGAACGGCACCACCGGCTCGATCAAGATGATGCTCTTCGTCAACGGGCAGGCCCACGATTTCGCCTCGAACCAGGTGCTGGGCCCCTACTGCGGCAACGACCTGGGCGAACCCCGCAACATCAACTTCACCACCATCCCCGGCAACCAGTTCTTCGAGCTGGTCTACAACGCCGGCACCCAGACCTACACCAACGCCGTCGCGCAGATCGCCGTCTGCACGCCTCCCCCGCCCCCCTCGTGCAAGGGCGACCTGAACAACGACGGCCTGCGCAACACCGCCGACCTGACCGGCTTCCTTGGCGCCTTCGGCTCGACCGTTCCGCCGCAGAACCCCAACGCCGACTTCAACAACGACGGCTTTGTGAACACGCAGGACCTGACCTCGTTCCTGGGTGTGTTCGGCGTGCCCTGCCCGCCGGCTCCCTGATGCACGGCCTTGACGGACTCTGATTGAGTGAGTGAATCCCACGCCCCGCGGAGTGAACCTCCGCGGGGTTTTTCTTTGGTTGTGGCGGCACAGGGTTCGATTCGCTTCAACGCAAAGCTCCACGCCGCCCGGAGGGCGCTCGAACTTTGCCAGGGGCGCGGCTCGCGCAGCGAGCAAGCCCCTGGAATCCGCCCCTTCGCGCCCCGCCCGGAGGGCGGACGAACCGGTGGTCATGCAATCACGCTTCACCCCTCATCCTGAAACACCAAAGCGGAATCTGGATTCATCCCGTGCTTCTCCAACAGAAACAAGAACTCCGACTCGAACGAGACGCTCTCGTGGTGCTTCCTCTGTCGCTGGATGTACTTCACGACCTTCTCGGTCATCGAGTTGCTGACGCTGAACGCGCCGTACCCCGCCTGCCACGCGAACAGCGCCCGGTCGGGGAACGACTCATGCACCCACTTTGACGAGCGTGACTTGGCGTGCCGCACCAGATCAGACACCGTGAGATCGGCCCGAACGCGCACCAGCAGGTGAACGTGATCGGCGACGCCGCCGATCTCGATCGGTGTGCATTCGAGGTCGCGGACGATGCCGCCGAGGAAGGCGTGAAGGCGCGGCTCGAGTTCAGCGTCGATCAAGGGCCGCCGGTGCTTGGTTGACCAGACCAGGTGGCAGTGGAGTTGGGTCCAGGCGCTGGGCATTGGCGGCGGTTGTGTGGTGCTGTCGATCGAACGCTCGCCCGCCCTCCGGGCGGTGTGAATAAAACCAGCCTACCAGGGGCTTGCTCGCTGCGCGAGCCGCGCCCCTGGCAAAGATCGATGCGCCCTCCGGGCGAAGAGCGGACTCTCCGCGCCGGTCAGAGACCGGTGCCACCAGGGCCGGTGCCGCCAGGGCCGGTGCCGCCGCGGAGCGTCTTGATCGCGTACACCACCGCGATGACCGCGACGCCGATGAGCATCGCCAGCGGGCCGGCGAGGAAGCCGATGGTGACCACCAGCACCGCCGCGGCCGCGACCAGCGCCACATTCGAGCGAGTGCGGGTCGAGACGCCCGCTTTGCCGTCGGCCTCGCGCTGGGCGATGTCGCGGGCGATGTCGTCGGCGGGCTCGCCCACGTCGACTTCGTTCCAGTCGATGTCGACGGATTCGGAGCGGCGGTTTTCGAGCAGGCGCTGGGCGGTGATGAAGTCGCCGGCGCGCACCATCACCGCGATGGGGTTGAACGACGACGCGCCGAAGATGCCCAGCGCGGCGCTGTTGGCCTGGCGGGTGACGCACTCGACCCCGCCGGAGCGGAGGACTTCGCACAGCAGCCCGGCGTCGAGTTCGTTGGGGCGCGTGGTGAGTTCGACGAGTTGGTTTTCTGGATCGGTCATGCGGGATCAGCGCCCTGCGCCGGCGGGAAAGTCCGGCGTCCAGAGATACATGAATCGGCCGTGCGCCTGGGCCGGGCCTAGCGCTGCCCCGGCGTCGATCACATCGACATCGACCCGCGTGCCCATCGACGGCGCGGGCACGCCCGAGGCGGCGGCGTAGGGTGACATCGGACGAGCGCCCGAGGCGTGGTACTTCACCAGCCGGGCCTTCTCGACGCCAGCGAGCGACTTGGCTTTGTCGAAGGCCTCGCGCACGCCGCCGAGTTCGTCGATCAGTCCCGCGGCGAGGGCGGCCTTGCCGGTGACGACGCGCCCGTCGGTCATTTCGTCAAGCCGTGCGGAGGAAGCAAGGGCGGGGCGACGCTCGCTCACCAGGCCTCGGAAACTCGCGTAGAAATCGTCCACCATCGCCTGGAGGATGGCGTAGTGCTCATCGCGCGGCGGGGCGAAGGGGTTGGCGACGTCTTTGTTCTTCGCGCTCGTGACAGCGCGGCCCTCGACGCCGATCATGCCCATCCCGCGCGAGAAGTTGAATGTCTGGAAGATCACGCCGATAGAGCCGGTGATGGTGGACTCCTGGGCGATGAGATGATCGGCGGCGAGGGCGATGAAGTACCCGCCGCTGGCGGCGACTTCGCCCATCGAGACGATGATGGGCTTGCCGGTCTTCTCGCGGAAGCGGCGCAGCTCGCGGTACATCGTTTCGCTGGCGGCGACGGTGCCGCCGGGCGAGTTGACGCGGAGGACGATGGCGCGGACGCGGTCGTCCTTTTCGGCGCGTTCGAGGTTGGCGACGAGGCGGTCGACGCTGTTGCCCGCGCCCCCGAGCAGGCCGGCGGGTGCTTCGCCGAATCCGATGGGGCCTTCGATGTCGATGAGCGCGACTTTCGGAGAGAAGGTGCCCAGGGCCTTGTCGCGGATGACGTCGGTCTCGCCGAGGCGCTCGGGCTGGGGGGCGAGGTCGATGGTGAGTTTGGTGGGCAGGCAGCCGGCAGCGGTCAACGCGATCAAGGCGGCGACAACGGCGTAGGGCGTGCTTCGGCGTCGGTGCATCGCGGCATCGTATGGGGTGCCTCTTTGGCCTGGGTCACGTTCACGCCGTTTCCATCTGGTCGTGTGACGCTCTGCAAACGCGGCATGTGCGGAACGGGTATCATCGCCCGTCCGGTTGCGGACTCCGGGGGACAGCGTGCGACCTGACTCCGAGGACGCGCGTGGCCAACCTCCCGCCGTTCCGGATGCTCCGGCTGGCTTGCCGACTCGTTCGGCGTGCCCGTTCCCCCTTGCCGGCAACCCCGCGCCCTCGTCCCCGCCTTGCACCGCACCTCACCCCTCTCCCCTCTCCCCTCTCCCCCGTCCCTCCGCCCCGACTGGTTCCCGCGCATGCCCAAACAGGAAGACAAGTTCACGATGGACGCCGAGGTGCTGGACGCCCTCCCCAACGCCATGTTCCGGGTGAAACTCCCGAATCAGGTGGAGGTGCTGGCGTACGTTTCGGGGAAGATGCGGCAGAACTACATCCGCATCCTGCCGGGGGACCGGGTGACCGTCGAGATCAGCCCGTACGACCTGTCGAAGGCGCGGATTACGTACCGGCACTGACGGTGGGGTTTGCCGGGGCGAGAGTCTCGATTCGGGAGTCGGGAGTCGGATTTCGGGAGTCGGGGAGAATCACGGCTCGGGCGTTGGGTGCCGAAGTTCGGATTCGCCCTTGCGCTCGGTGTGGGCTTAACCTCGGAGCCCGGGCCCCGAACGCGCGGCGAGATTGGTTTGGGTTCAGTCAGGTATTTGGCTTCATCGGGTGAGGTTGCATTCTCTGCGCCAGCCCGGTACACTCGTCGATCCGCCCCGGACCGAGGGTCTCGCTCTCGTCGCCTGGGTGTGGAATCCGTTGATGAAACCGGTTGACGGGCGCTCGCCCGCCGGATCGGCCCGCTCAGGTGGGAGCGTGCCGGGTTGGTCATCGACGGTTCACGGAAGGCTCGCCACACGCAACTATTGAGGCTCGGCGCTTTGCGTCGTGCCCCACGGGATGACTGTCATGAAGGTTCGCTCCAGCATCAAGCCAATCTGCGGTTCTTGCAAAGTGGTCCGTCGCAAGGGCAAGGTCCGCGTGATCTGCAAGTCCGACCCCAAGCACAAGCAGGTGCAGGGCTGAGGCTTGTGGTACCTCGGCTCTCTGCGCCGAGTCTTCCTACCTCACCTTCCACCGTTTCGCGTGAAGCCAGAAAAATCCCGAGAGATCGTGCCGTTGAACGGTGCAACACCCTCTCGCTGACCCTTGGAGTTTTCCATGCCCCGTATCGTCGGCGTTGACATCCCGGACAAGAAGCCCATCCGCTACTCCCTGCGGTACATCCACGGCGTCGGGCCGACCAACGCCGACACCATCCTCGAGCGTTGCGGCATCGAGCCGATGAAGCGTGCGAGCGAGCTCACCGAGTCCGAGGTCGCGTCGATCGCGGCGTTGATCGACGCCGAGTATCTGGTCGAGGGCGCTCTGCGGCGTCAGATCGGCCAGAACGTGCAGCGGTTGAAGGACATCCGTTCGTACCGCGGCGACCGTCACCGCAAGGGCCTGCCGGTCCGCGGGCAGCGCACCCGCTCGAACGCCCGCACCCGCAAGGGCAAGAAGAAGACCGTCGCCGGCAAGAAGGGCGTGAAGGGGTAAAGCCCGGAGGCATCAGGCACTGGGCATCAGGCACCAGTGCAACGCCACTCTTCCCTGTCGTCCCCTGTCTTCCCGACTGCCCACTCCCCATTCCCCATTGCCCTTCCCCCCATGTCCAAGAAAACCAAGAAGATCCGCAAGAACGTCGTGCGTGGCATCGCCCACGTTCACGCCTCGTTCAACAACACCATCGTGACCATCACCGACATCAACGGCGAGACCCTTTGCTGGGACTCGGCGGGCACGATGGGCTTCAAGGGCGCTCGCAAGAGCACCCCGTTCGCCGCCACCCGCGCCGGTGAGAACTCCGGCAGCAAGGCCCGCAAGCTGGGCGTGATCGAGCTTGAAGTCCGCGTCCGCGGCGCCGGCTCGGGGCGTGAGTCCGCCATCAACGGGCTGACCGCCTCGGGCATGAAGGTCACGGCGATCGAGGACCACACGCCGATCCCGCACAACGGCTGCCGCCCCCGCAAGCGTCGTCGCGTGTGATTCCGGGTACGTCGGCTCTCCGAGCCGACTGCCTTGGTGCCTCGTTTTCGCTGGTGCTTTGTTTCTGTTTGAGACTCCGAAGAGTCGGCTCGGAGAGCCGACCTACCACGAACCCCGGAGACGGCTTCCGCCAACGCGCGGGACGCCGCTCCCCGGTCCACCGGATTCAGTTCCGCTGGATCGTTTGCCTCTTGAATCAAGCCCCGGGACCGACGGAAGCGCCCGGGCACGCTTCGGACAGAAGGGTTCTTCGCGGCGCCCGGCGGCACAGCGAAGGCCCGTGAACCGCAGCGTTTTCGTCCGGGAAGTCTGGGGTCTCTGCCCCGCTTTCCTCTCGAACACCGCCGGAACCATCGGAGCCTGAATCATGCGAGTGCGCTGGCGCGGCCTTGAACTCCCCAACCGAGTGATCCCCGACACCGATTTCGGGACCGACGAATACGGCAAGTTCGTGATCGAGCCGTTCGAACGCGGCTTCGGCACGACCATCGGCAACTCCCTGCGGCGCGTGCTGCTTTCGAGCCTCGAGGGCGCCGCCGTCAAGAGCATCAAGATCAAGGGCGCGGCCCACGAGTTTTCGAGCCTCAAGGGCGTGATGGAAGATGTCACCGACATCGTCCTGAACGTCAAGAACCTGGTCGTGCGGATGGAAGGCGACGAGGAGCGGACCATGCGCCTCGCGGCCACCGGCCCGGGCGAAGTGACGGCCGACCTCATCGAGGCCGATACGTCGATCACCGTCCTGAACAAGGACCTGGTCATCTGCACCCTCACCGAGCCGGTCGATTTCGAGATGGAACTGACCGTCGGCAAGGGCCGCGGGTATATCCCCGCCAGCGAGCAGTACAAGTCCAACCGCGAGGCCGACGAGCAGTTGATCGGGGTGATCCCGATCGACGCGATCTATTCGCCGGTGCAGCGCGTGCGGTACAAGGTCGAAGAGACCCGCGTGGGCCAGAAGACCGACTATGACAAGCTGATCCTCGAAGTGTGGACCAACGGCACGACGACGCCGGACATGGCGATCGTCGAGGCGACGAAGATTCTGCGGAAACACCTCAACGCGTTCGTGAACTACTTCGAGGCCGGCCAGGACCGCGTGAGCGACGAGGCCGCGGCCGCCGCCAGCGTGGACGATGAGCTGATCAAGAAGCTCCACATGCCGGTGGGCGAGCTCGAGCTGTCGGTCCGTGCCAGCAACTGCCTCGAATCGGCCAAGATCGACACGGTGGCCCAACTGGTGGCCAAGACCGAGGGCGACCTGCTCAAGGTCCGTTCGTTCGGCAAGACCTCGCTGCGTGAAGTGAAGCGGAAGCTGCAGGACCTGGGCCTGGGCCTGGGGATGCCGCTGCCCGAGGGCGTCGTGGTCTAAGGTGCGTCGGCTCTCCGAGCCGACCAACGAGCGAGGTCTCGCCGACCCCGCTACGATCATCCCCCCTGATTTTTCTGGGGGAGGGACATCCAGAACATCACCGCCAACGGGTTTCTCTCCCGTGATGCGGGAAAATCCAGAGTCGGCTCGGAGAGCCGGCGTACCTGGATGCCGGAGATTGAACCATGCGACACCGCAAAGCCTCGTACAAACTCGGCCGCACCACCGCCCACCGCCTGAGCACCCTGCGCAACCTTGCGACGGGGGTGTTCGAGCACGGGCAGATCGTCACCACCGTGCCCCGCGCCAAGGCGGTGCAGCCGATGGTCGAGCGGATCATCACCATCGCCAAGAACGCCGCCGACCAGCCCTCGCGGCGCGTGGCGGCCCGTCGTCTGGTGGCCTCCAAGCTCGGCGGCAACAAGAAGGCCTTCACCTGGATGCACGTCGCCAAGGACGCGTCCGAGGGCGAGAAGGAGCACATCAACACGCTCCGCGGCCGCGCCCAGCAGTTCTTCGAGATCCCCGACGCCGACTCGGTCGAGCGCAACCGCTACGGCGAGGTGCGCAAGGCCCCCAAGATGGTCAAGCACATCTTCGACCACGTCGCGCCGCGGTTCGCCAACCGCAAGGGCGGCTACACCCGCATCGTGAAGCTGGCCAAGCGCCGCATCGGCGACGCCGGTGAACTGTGCGTGCTGCAGCTGGTGGGCAACGAGGAAGGCCCCGAGATCGGCGGCAACCTGAGCACGCGGCGCCGCATCGCCGACAAGCGCACGGCGTTTGCGGCCAAGCTTCGTAAGGGGTTTGAGAAGAAAGACTGAGGACTTGGTGGCACCGGCTTCCAGCCGGTGTGACGCCGGGTCAGTTGAGCACGAAATGTGAGCTCTTCAAGCGCCCCATCACGGGGCGTTTTTTCTTCCTTTCGTTGGTCCGAGGCGGAAGCACAATGCTACCGTCCAAGGTCAAACCGCTCCAAAGGCTCTTGACTCGGCACATCCACGACCCGATACTCGATGTATCCAAAGGCCCCCTCGACGGGCGGGCCAGAGGTATGTTGGAGCGTCGCGCGGCCCTGTCCGCCTTTCCTCTACCGGCATTTTTCCGCCGGCACGACGGGTGATCGGGGAAGCGGTTTCGGAGATTCCAAGATCCCGCCGCGACCTCCCGAATGTCACGTTGATTCTCGGAGCCCGTCTCAATGAGCAATCTTGATTTCCCGCACGCCGAGCCGGCGTGGTTGTTGTCTCCGCCTTCGCCCGAAACGTTTTTGTGGGCCGGGCGACGCGGCCTCGGCAGGGCGGTTTGGTGGCTGAAGCGGTTTGATCCGACGTTGTATGTGCCTGCGATCGCCGAGCTTTCCACGACGTGGATGGGGTACGACTACCAAGTGGATGACAACCACGCCGCGTATCTGATCGAACTCGCCGAGTTGAGCGGACGCGCCGACGAGATCGCCGCCGCGACCTTTGACGCCGCGCTGAGGAATGCCTCACGCGTCGATGCGTGCCATGTAGATGATCTCATGGACGAGTGGGTCCGGCGCGGGCGCGCGGGGGCGCGGGAGGCGGTCGAACGCGGGTTCGAGGCCGAGATCACGAAGGGAAGGACGATCGGCGGGAACGCGATCATTGCGCTCGAAGGAGTTGCCGGCCTCGTGCGGATCGCGCGGCGTGTCGGCGCGTCGCTCTCGTCGCACGAGGGGTACGACCCCTTTGGATGGATCAACAACGCGAACGTGACCGACGATGTGGAGGACGCCGAAGAACGGCTGCGGAAGCTCGCCGATACCGACGAGCAGATCGCGGCGTTTCTTCGCACCGTCGATGCTGAACGCGTTGCAAGCACTCAGCACAACGCCGAGTATGCGGCGGAGCGTGCCCGTCGGGTCAGTCTCGAGGACATCGTCGCCGCTGTTCAAGACCCAGCTTTGACCTTGTATCAGCGCGGCCGGCTGGCATGGCGGTGGTGGGATTGGGCGAGCGACGGCGAGTGGTCCGACGGCGCGAAGTTGTTCGTTGAATCCGAAGATTCGGCGCTCGTGTGGGCGCTCCAGCGAGCGTTCAAGGCCGGTTCCCACGGCACGAAGTTCAGGCCTTTCCCGCTGCCGATCTCGGGCCTCGTCGCGAGGAGCATGCACGCCGACGAGCGCATCCGAAAGGCGTCTCGGTATGTGCTCGCCGTTCAATCGGGACAGGAAGTCGTCGCGGCCGGCCGGGCGCTGCTCGACGATGGCGACTTCAAAGACGATGTCATCCGAATGCTGTCCGACGCCTTCCAGCCCGAGGATGTCGGGCGAGTGCTCCGCGCCGTCGGCGGGATCCCCTTGGAAGACGCGGAAGAACTCCACTCGGTGGGGTTGGATGTCAAGAGTGTTTGCGAGTCGACGAAGCGGCTCGTGGTGCAGCCGCTGCTGAGGTGGCTCTATGAGCACACGCCTTGCGCGTTCTGTCGAAGCAATGCGGTCGAGGAGATGCTTGCTCTGGGCACGATGCCGCCCGACGTGGCTTTCGAGGCGGCATTTGATTCCTCGGTGCGTACGCGTCGGTTGATTGCCGGTGAGCCACCAGATGCGGACGAGACGGACTGATCGACACTGGGATGATCGAGGATTTCCGCTTCTCCGCGCCCTCCGCGGTGAAACCCCTTCTTACGCCGTCCCTGCCAGCCGCCGCGTCGTGAAGTCAAACGTCCGCACCATGCTCGACCGCAGGGCGGCGACCAGGCCGGCGTAGATCGCCGCGGCAGCGATGGCACCGATGATCAGGCCGATGCGGGCGCCGTTCATGGATGGGTCGTTGGCGACGGTGCGGGCCAGCGCCACTTCTGGGTGGGTGATGGCGTAGGCGAGGGTGACGGGGTTCATGGCGGCGGCGGCGGGTCCGAGCAGCGGGATGCTCTCGCCGGCTTGCCAGCCGAGCAGGCCGCACACGCCGCCGAGGGAGCCGATGATGGTGACGGCCCAGACCACGCTGCCGATGGTGCCCTTGCTCTTGAGGCTGCGCTGCAGGCCGATCATGACGGCGAGCGCGGTGAACGCCACGCTCACCAAAGGGAGCGTGAGGAAGCCCTCCCACAGCACCAGTGGCGCGGTGACGGTGGCGGTGCTGCCGGGGACAAGGGCGGTGATGGCGGCGGCGCCGACTTCGCCCGGGGTCGAGCCGCGGCCGAAGCCGTCGAACATGGTGTAGATCGCCGCGAACATGACCGTGCCGACCGGGACGGCGAGCAGCGGGAGCAGGAACTGCACGAGGCCGAGGAGCTTGCCGTTGAGATAGTCCTTGGGGGTGATGGGGGTGGTGAGGAGGATGTCGAGGGTGCCGTCTTCGCGTTCGCGGCTGATGGCGGTGGCGGAGGTGTTGATCGCGACCAGGGCGATGACGATGAGTTCGGTCCACGCGGTGACGAGCAGGACCGAGCGGAAGGTGGTGGCGGTCATCCCGCCGCTGTGGTAGTAGATGCACAGCGCCAGGGCCCAGAGTGTGCCCAGTGCGACGAAGCCCCAGCGTGCGATCATCTTGCCGATGGTGGCCTGGCGGGCGGTGGACTCGCGCCACGAGATGGGGTTCATGCCGACGGTACGAGCGCGGCGTTCGGAAGCGCCCTTGGCACCCAGGCCGAAGATCGAGCGGTACCACGGCACGCCGCCGACGGACGCGCCAACTTGGCGGACGGTGGTGGCTGAGATGGCGAGGAGCAGGACGCTGAGCCCGCCGGAGATGACGCACCACGCGCCGACGGGGTTGCCGAGCATGAACTGTCGCAGGCCGGTCATCTGGGCGAGTTCGATGTCGTCGGGCTTTGGATAGCTGGAGGGCGAGAGGAGCGAGTAGAGGGCGAGGAAGGGGTTGAGGCCGGTCATCATGGTGACGCCGCCGACGCCACCCGCCGCGGGGGGGCGGATCTGCGAGTCGATGCCCGCGGTGACGGCGAGGTAGGTGACGACCGAGACGTAGAACGCAAAGACGGCGCGTTTGCCGGCGAGGCGATTGACGGCGAGCGCGATCGCCACGGCGCCGACCACCAGCGCCGCGCAGCCCGAGACGGCGTAACTCAGCAGCACGCTGCGCCCGGGCACGCCGCCAAAATACTGTGTGATCGCGAACAGCGGCAGCGAGCAGAACAGCAGCGCGAGGATGAAGAACAGGCGGCCGAACAGCGTCCCCAGCACCATCTGGAGCGAACTCAGCGGCGTGGTGAGCAGGATGTCCCATGTGCGCGGGCTGGATTCCTGGGCGATCGCGCCGGCCATGAAGACCGGCGCGAGGATGCAGATCAGGAGCAGCTGCAGGTACGCCACCCACGCGAAAGCGTTGGCACCGGCGACGGCGAGATCACGGAAGGACTGAGCGCCGCTCTGATTGGGGAGCAGCAGGACAAGAAGGACGACGATGAGGACGCCGAGGTACGCCGAGCGGATCAGGAGGTGGCGTGTGCGTCGTGAACCGCCCTGGACAAGGCGCACGACCATTGGGTTGGTGGGAGCGAGCGCCAGGAACCATCGCAGCACGGCGGGCATGGGCGGATGCTATACGCGGCGGTGGGGGAGTGGTTCGCTCGAGTCACCCGCGTTTGCCGAGCGGAGCGCGGAATGACTCGCGGGCTTTCTTGGCCGGGCTCTTGGGCTTGGTCGGTCTGAGGCCCTTGTCTTGGTAGGCCTCGCGGAAGACTTCGAAGGAGGTGTTGTGGAGGAGTTCGTCCATCGAGAGCTTCACGCCGACGAGCTTGTTGTGGAGCGGGCAGGGGTCGCCTTGGCCGCAGACGCCGCCGCCGAATGGGCAGGCGAGGGATTCGTCTTCGCGTTCGAAGAGTTTGTAGACGTCGTGCAGGCTGATGTCGGTTGGTGGTTTGGCGAGGGCGTAGCCGCCGCCGGGGCCGGGGGCTCCGGTGATGAGTCCGGCCTGGGAGAGTGTGGTGAGGATCTTGGCGACGAACGGACCCTGGAGCTGCCGGGCCGCGGCGATCTGGGCGGCGGAAAGGCGCGTCTTGCCGGCGTCGTAGACCTCGGCGAGTCGGCTCATGGCGGCGATGGCGGTCTCGGTTTGTTTGCCGTACATGGGGAGGGGAAGGCAGTGAGGCACGCAGGCACGAAGGCACGGAGCGGGGAGGCCGGGGTGCGGAGGTGCGGAAGTGTGAAGGGAGCGCGGGCGTGGAGCTGGGGCGGGGACCGTGCGCGGGCTGTTTGAAATGACGGTACGGGCTTCGACATCGGAAATCAAGACGCAGATATCCACATCTTGGGGAAAAAGTGGATTTCTCGATCCTGATCTCTTGCCAATGCCGATACGTTGGTCTAGATTTCTGTGTCTCGGGGCGGCCCAGACGCCCGCGCCGAGTTCCAGCACCCGTTCTCCTCGATTTTTCTAGACCCGAAACAACCATGAACGCCAACCGCGAAGTCCGTGCCGTTCTCAGGTCCGCCGCCGACGGGCATTCCTCGGGCGGGCACATCAAAACCGGCCCGATCGAGACTTTTTCGTACGACGACGCCATCGTCCGCAAGTTTGTGTGGGCGACGCTGCTGTGGGCGATCGTGGGGATGGTGGCGGGGCTGTTCATCGCCCTGCAACTGACGTTCCCGGAGCTCAACTTCGGGCAGGAGTGGCTGGGGTTCGGTCGGCTGCGGCCTTTGCACACCAACGCGGTGATCTTCGCGTTTGCGGGCAACGCGATCTTCGCGGGGATCTACTACAGCACGCAGCGCTTGTGCAAGGCGCGGATGTTCAGCGAAGTCTTGAGCAACCTGCACTTCTGGGGTTGGCAGGCGATCATCGTGTCGGCGGCGCTCACGCTGCCCTTGGGGATCACCTCGGGCAAGGAGTACGCCGAACTGGAGTGGCCGATTGATCTGGCGATCGCGGTGGTGTGGGCGGGGTTCTTCGGGGTGAACTTTTTCGGGACGCTCGCGCGGCGTCGCGAGCGGCACATGTATGTGGCGCTGTGGTTCTACATCGCGTCGATCGTGACGGTGGCGGTGCTGCACATCTTCAACAGCCTGGCGGTGGTGGGGGGGCCGCTGAAGAGCTACTCGATCTACGCCGGCGTGCAGGACGCGCTGGTGCAGTGGTGGTACGGGCACAACGCGGTGGCGTTCTTCCTGACGACGCCGTTCCTGGGGCTGATGTACTACTTCCTGCCCAAGGCGGCAGAGAAGCCTGTTTTCTCGTACAAACTGAGCATCGTTCACTTCTGGTCGCTGGTGTTCATGTACATCTGGGCGGGGCCGCACCATCTGCACTACACGGCGCTTCCGGCGTGGGCGAGCAGCCTGGGGATGCTCTTCAGCCTCATGCTGTGGATGCCCAGCTGGGGCGGCATGATCAACGGGCTGATGACGCTTCGAGGCGCGTGGAACAAGGTCGCCACCGACCCGGTGCTGAAGTTCTTCGTCGTCGGCATCACGTTCTACGGAATGTCTACCTTCGAGGGGCCGATGCTCTCGATCAAGAGCGTCAACAGCCTGTCGCACTACACCGACTGGACCATCGGTCACGTCCACGGCGGGGCGCTGGGCTGGAACGGGTTCATCGCTTTCGGGATGATTTACTGGCTCGCGCCGCGGCTGTTCCAGACCCCGGCGCTGTGGAGCAGAAAGGCGGCGGAGTGGCACTTCTGGCTGGGCACCATCGGCATCCTGCTGTATTGGATCAGCATGCAGTGGGCGGGGATTACCCAAGGCCTCATGTGGCGTGCGTTTACTCCCGAGGGCGCGCTGGCCTACCCGGACTTCGTGCAGACGGTGAGCAAGCTGGTGCCGATGTACATGATCCGTGCCGCGGGCGGGGCGATCTACATCCTGGGTGTGTTGCTCGGGGCGTTCAACGTGTTCATGACGTGGAAGGGCCGGCCCGCGAGCTACGACGTGCCGGTGCACGAGGCCCCGGCGCTGTCGGCGACGTTTGACGCCGACCCGGAGTACCGCTCGGACCTGACGAGCGTGATCCCCGCCGGCAAGCGCGCCGATGAGTTCATCGAGCTCTCGTGGCACCGGCGCTGGGAGCGCTTGCCGCTGCGGTTCACGGTGTGGACGACGGCGGCGGTGGTCGTGGCGTCGTTGTTCGAGTGGTTGCCGATGTTCCTGATCCGCTCGAACGTGCCGACGATCGCGACGGTGACGCCTTACACGGCGCTCGAGGTGTCGGGACGCGATGTGTACATCGCCGAGGGGTGCTACAACTGCCACTCGCAGATGATCCGCCCTATCTGGGCCGAGACGCTGCGCTACGGCGAATACAGCAAAGCGGGCGAGTTTGTCTACGACCATCCCTTCCAGTGGGGTAGCCGGCGCATCGGGCCGGACCTGCACCGGGTGGGCGGGAAGTTCTCGCACGACTGGCACGTCCGCCACTTCGAGAACCCGCGGAACGTGGTGCAGTCGTCGATCATGCCGACGTACGCGCACCTGCTGAAGAAGAAGATCAACTACAGCGAGATCCCGGCGCACATGAAGGCGCTGCGGCTGGCGGGCGTGCCTTACAACGAGGGGCAGATCTTGGCGGCGGTCGAGGACGCGAAGGCGCAGGCCAAGCGCATCAACGACGAGTTGATCGTGCAGCAGGGGTACGACAACGTGGCCGACACGAAGGTGATCGCGCTGGTGGCGTACTTGCAGCGGCTGGGGACGGATATCTCGAAGCCGCCGCCGGGCGCGGACGGTGCACCCGCGGCACCCGCCGCCGCGGTGGTGCCGGTTCCTGCGCCAGA
The DNA here is from genome assembly GCA_046154665.1 of Phycisphaerales bacterium. Classification (GTDB taxonomy): domain Bacteria; phylum Planctomycetota; class Phycisphaerae; order Phycisphaerales; family UBA1924; genus JAFLCM01. Next base: position 58,778 of record JBJXFG010000017.1, read on the forward strand.
GTCGATCGAGAAGGGCGACGCGGTCGCCCAGGGAGGTGCGCGATGAGTCTGACGGATGTGATGAGCGGCGCGGGGCTCGGGGTGTTTCCCTCGATCGCGCTGGTGATCTTCCTCGGGGTGTTCGTGGTGGCGGTGTGGCGGGCGTTCTCGAAGTCCGGTGCTTCGGCCCGCGCGGCGGCGGCTCGGCTGCCGCTGGAGGACGCGCCGCTCGCGACCAAGAACCGTTTCGCCGTCAGCGCCGCCCCCCACGCCAGGAAGGAGACGACCCGATGAGCCAGACCCGCGGCAACCTGATGGAGCACGCGTACGACGGCATCCGTGAATACGACAACCCGACGCCGGGTTGGTGGCACCTGCTGTTCTGGGCGACGATCGTGTTCTCGGCCTTGTACGGCGCGTTCTTTCACTTCAGCGAGTTCCGCTGGAACGAGCAGGACATCCACGCCCGCGAGCAGGTGGCGCACTTCGAGCGGCTGTTCGGCGAACTGGGCGAACTCGAGGGCGATGAGGCGACGATTCTCAAACTCGCCGGCGAGCAGAAGTGGCTCAACGTCGGGCAGTCGGTCTTTGCGCGCAACTGCACCCAGTGCCACGGCACCGAGGGCGGGGGCATCAACGGTCCCAACCTCACCGACGACAGCTTCAAGAACGTCAAGGTCGTCGACGACATCTTCAAGGTCATCACCGACGGCGTCGTCGACAAGGGCATGCCCGCGTGGAAGAACCGCATGACGCAGAACGAGCGCGTCGTGGCGGCGTCGTATGTACTGAGCCTGCGCGGCAAGAACGTTGCGGGCGGGAGGCCGGCGGAGGGCGACGTGATCGCGCCGTGGCCGCCGATCCCCGCGCCGGAGGCGGCGGCGTCGACGAAGAAGTGAATCGGGGCCGTGAAGCTCCGTCCGTGAATCGCACCCGCGCGCTCCGTGCAGAGCACGAACACCCTCACCCCTGAACGATCATGAACACCGGCGTGGGAACCATCTCGATGAAGGTCAACGCGGGCCTGGGGGCCAAGGCCGCCGAGAGCGAGCATGGTCGGCGCGTGCTGGCCACGCTCAACGCCGACGGATCGCGCCGGTGGCTCGACCCCAAGCTGAGCAAGGGCCGGTTCCACAAGGCTCGCGGCATCGTGGCGTGGGTGCTCATCGCGCTCTACGCGCTGCTGCCGTTTATCCCGATCAACGGGCACCCGGCGATCCAACTTGATCTTGCCAACCGCAAGTTCCACCTGTTCGGCCTCACGCTGCTTTCGACCGACACGGTGCTGATGGTGACGCTGGCGCTGGCGATTGGCTTCGGCATCTTCCTCATCACGGCGCTGTTCGGGCGCGTGTGGTGCGGCTGGGCCTGCCCGCAGACGGTGTACATGGAGTTCGTCTATCGGCCCATTGAGAGGCTGTTTCGCGACAAGCAGGGCAGGACTTCCGGGTGGCGGCTGGGCGCGAAGTATGTGCTGTACTTGCTCGTTTCGCTGCACCTGGCCAACGTGTTCCTGGCGTACTTTGTCGGCACCGAGAAGGTGCGCCAGTGGACACTCGGCTCGCCGTTCGATCATCCCGCGGCGTTCATGCTGGTGATGGCGGTGACGGCGCTGATGCTGTTTGACTTCGCCTTCTTCCGCGAGCAGACGTGCCTTGTGGCGTGCCCGTACGGGCGCATCCAGGCGGCGCTGCTGGACCGGCACTCGCTCATCGTCACCTATGACGAGCCGCGCGGCGAACCGCGAAGGCCCGCAAGGCCCGGCGACATCGCCTTGAAACAACTCGCGCTGGGCGACTGCGTGAACTGCCTCAAGTGCGTCACCACCTGCCCCACGGGGATCGACATCCGCGACGGTCTGCAGATGGAGTGCATCGGATGCGCCCAGTGCATCGACGCCTGCGACAGCGTCATGGACAAGATCGGCAAGCCGCGCGGCCTCATCCGCTACAGCAGCCAGGCCATGGTTGCCGGCGAGGCGAAGACGTTCGTGCGTGCCCGCACGCTCATCTACCCCGTGCTGTTCCTGGCTGCGGTCACGGCGTTCGTCACGCTGCTGCTGACGCGCAGCCCGCTTGATGTCGACCTGCTGCCGCGGCAGGGATCGCCGTTCTATGAACTGGCGGACGGCACCATCGGCAACCAGATTCGACTGAGCGTGGCGAATCGAACGGACTCGGATCGGTTGTACTCCTTCGCCGTCGAGGGCGTCGAGGGCGCGACGATCTTGAAGGACGGCAAGGAGCTCTCGCTCGCGCCGGCGGAGAGCCGCGTGATCGGCTTCGCGTTGAGCGTCCCGCGCGAGGCGATGGGCCCGCGCGGCGCCGCTGATGTGATCCTGACGGTGACGGACGATCGCGGCACCTCGCGCAGCGTGCGTTACCACATGCTCGGGCCGGTGCACCGCGCGGGTGCCCGCGAAGACGACGCCGCCCCATCGGCCAACGAAGGAGGCAAGCCGTGAACCGCGCTGTGACCATGCAGGCAGGTGCGCGAGTCCGCGGCGTCTGGCGCGTCCCGGCGGTGGTGGCGCTGGTGTTCATCGCCGGCCTCAGCGGCGTCGGGGCGCTCATCGTGCGAGCCACCGGTGACGCCACTTTCGGCATCGAGCCGGAGTACTACACCAAGGGCCTGCGCTGGGACCAATCGCGCCGCGCGCAGGCTGCCAGCACCGCGCTGGGCTGGTCGTCAGCCGTGGCAGTTGAGAACGGTACGCTGCGCGTGACGCTCAGAGACCGCGAAGGACGGCCCGTCGATCGCGCTGAGGTGAGCGCCGAAGCGTTCGCGTGGAGCCGCTCGAAAGAGCGTTGTCACTTGAGTCTGGTCGAGGCTGAGTCGGGGGTCTACGCCGCGGCTCTCGGGGGCGACGGCGAGCAGACTGGCGCTTCGGGCTGGTGGCAGGTTCGGCTCCGCGCGGTGCGAGATCAACAGGTGTACCTGAGCGAATCCAAGCTCGAAGTGGCCTCGCCGGGGCCGCGAAGCGTGGAGGCCCGGCCATGATGCCGCTCATCGGGGCCGTGCTGATCGCTTCGCTGCTGGGCAGCCTGCACTGCGCGGGGATGTGCGGCGCGTTCGTGCTGTTCGCGGTCTCGGGGCCGGATGGTCCGTCGTCCGCTGTGCCGCGTTCGTGGCTGCACGGGGCGTACCACGCGGGGCGGCTGATGGTCTATGTCGTGCTCGGGGCTGCGGCGGGTGCGACGGGGGCGGCGCTCGACCTCGCGGGTTCACTGGTTGGGCTGCAGCGCGTGGCGTGCATCGGCGCGGGCGCGCTCATGATGGCCGTCGGGATCATCACCATCCTGCGTGTGCGCGGCGTTCGGCTGGCGCACTTCGGCGTGCCGCGCGTGTTTGAGCGTTGGCTGATGGCGGGGCATCGCGCGGCTCATGGGCTCTCGCCGGTGGCCCGCGCGCTCGTGACCGGACTTTTGACCACGCTGCTGCCGTGCGGATGGCTTTATGCGTTCGTCATCACCGCGGCGGGCACGGCGAGTGCGGGCTGGGGCGCGCTCACGATGGCGGCGTTCTGGGTGGGCACGCTGCCGGTGCTCATCGGCGTCGGCACGCTAGCGCAGCGGGCCACCGGTGCGCTGGGGCGCCACCTGCCGGTGGTGACTGCGACGCTTGTGGCCGTCGTGGGCTTGTTCACCGTCATCGATCGCGCCGGGCTGATGAGTCGGACCATCGGGATGCTCGACCCCGGCACGCCGCTGAGCGCCGAGCAGGCCCTTGCCCGCGCGGTCAGCGGCGAAGCGTCGCAAGGGGAGTGCCATGGCGCGCCTTGACGCGAGATTGCCCGACGTGTGGGACGCGGCGAGTGCGGTCGCGGGTGTGGCGTGCGCGCACTGCACGTTGCCGGTGCCCGCGGGTCTTGTCGCGCCCGGGAGCACCGAGCAGTTCTGCTGCGCTGGTTGCCGCACGGCGTACCGGGTCATCCGCGCCGGCGGGCTCGAGGGCTTCTACAGCCTGGTGCGGAGCGAGCCGGGCGAAGCGCGGCGTGCTCGTGAGCGCACCGATACCCGATTCGCCCACTTCGACGATCCGGCGTTCCACAAGCTGTATGTAACCCCCGCCCCCGGCGGCCTGCGGGCGTCGCTGCGCGTCGAAGGGATGCACTGCGCTGCCTGCGTCTGGCTGCTGGAGCGACTCGCCCGCGTGTGCCCGAGCGGCGGGGTGATCGAGAGCCGTGTCGACCTACGTCGCCGCCTGCTGACGGTGACGTGGAAGCCTGAGGCGGTGCGGCTGTCGCAGATCGCCGCCGCCGCCGCGAGCCTGGGCTATGCGGTGCATCCGCCGCGCGGGCTCAGCAGCGCCGAGGCGCGGCGTCGCGAGTCTCGGGGGCACGTCGTCCGCATCGGTGTCGCCGGCGCGATCATGGGCAACGTCATGCTGCTGACGCTGGCGCTGTTCGCCTCTGACGCCGAGAGCGCCGCCGCTGCGATGGACCCGGCGATGCTCTCGTTCTTCCGCCGGCTGGCGATGGGCTTCAGCCTCGTCTCGCTGGCGTGGCCGGGCAGCGTGTTCTTCAAGGGCGCGTGGGCGGCGCTGCGCACGCGCACGGCGAGCATGGACGTGCCCATCGCCATCGGCCTGACGCTCGGCGCGGGCTGGGGCTGCGTCAACGCTGTTCGGGGCGTGGGCTCGGTCTACTTTGACACGATCACCACGCTGGTGTTCCTGCTGCTGCTGGGCCGGTGGATCCAGCTCACGCAGCAGCACCGCGCCGCCGACGCGGTGGAACTGCTGTTCTCGCTCACCCCTTCAATGGCCCGTTTGGTGGAAGGTTGGGGCACGGCGTCTGAGAGCGTGCGTGAGACGCCGGTGGAAGCGCTCTCGTCGGGTGATGCCGGGGCGGTCGTCGAGGTGCTCACCGGCGGCACCGTGCCCGTCGACGGCGTCATCGTCGAGGGGACCACCGAGTTCGATCTGTCGCTGCTGACCGGCGAGTCGCGCCCCGTGTGTGCCCGTGTCGGCGATCATGTGACCGCCGGCGCGGTGAATCTGACCGGGCTGATCCGTGTGCGTGCCGAGGCGGCGGGCGAGTCCACGCGCGTCGGCCAGCTCATGCGTCTGGTCGAAGACGCGGCCCGCGAGAAGGCGCCGATGGTCATCCTCGCCGACCGGCTGAGTGTGGTCTTTGTGCCCGTTGTGCTGCTTCTCGCGCTGGGGACCGGCGTGGCGTGGGCGTTCATCCGGCCTGAAGAAGCCATCGATCACGCCGCGGCTCTGCTGATCACGACGTGCCCGTGCGCGCTCGGGCTTGCGACGCCGCTGGCCGTGATCGTGTCGATCGGCCGGGCGGCGCGAAGCGGCATTCTGATCAAGGGCGGCGAGGCGCTGGAAGCCATGGCGCGTTCCCGGCGCGGGGTGGTGCTGCTCGACAAGACCGGGACAATCACCGAAGGTGCCGCCGCGATGGTCGAATACGTCGGCGACCGGCGGGCGCTGGTGGCCGCCGCCGCAATCGAGCGCACGACGACGCACCCGGCGGCGCGGGCCATCGTCGCGGCGGTGTCGGGGCCGATCCCCGAGGCGCGGGATGTCACCCACACGCTGGGGCGCGGGCTCGAAGGCGAAGTCGATGGTGAGCGCGTCGCTGTGGGCTCGGTCGGTTTCGTGAAAGCGATCGCGGCGACCGCCGATGAGGCCTGCGTGATTGCCGCGGATCGCATGGCCGGCGACGGCCTGACCCCCGTGATGATCGCGTGCGATGGCCGCATCGTCGGCGTGTGCGGGCTGGGCGACCGCGTGCGCCCGGATGCGGTGGATGCGGTCGCCGCTCTCAAGCGAGCAGGTTGGGAAGTCCGCATTCTGTCGGGCGACGACCCGCGGCTCGTGAGGGCGGTTGGGCGGCAAGTCGGCATCGACGAACGCTTGTGCCGCGGTGGCGCGTGCCCCGAAGACAAGCTCGCCGCGGTGCGCGCCATCCAGAGGGAGCGCCCCGGCGCGGTGGTGGTGATGGTGGGTGACGGGGTGAACGACGCGGCCGCGCTCTCCGCAGCCACCGTTGGCGTGTCGGTGCATGGTTCCGCCGAGGCGAGCCTGGCGGCCGGGGGTGTGTTCCTCTCGCGTCCCGGCCTCGCGCCGCTGGTCGAACTGGCTCGTGGTTCGGCGCGCACCGTCGGCGTGATCAAGCGGAATATGGCCGCGTCGCTGGCGTACAACGCGGTGTTCGTGACGCTGGCGATGACGGGTGTGCTGACGCCGCTCATCGCCGCGGTGGTGATGCCGTTGAGTTCGCTCACCGTTGTGCTGCTGTCGACTCGCTCTCGAACGTTTGACCGAGTGAAAGGGGGGCCGTGCTGATGGAAGTCATCTACGTTTTGGTGATGCTCGGCGTGCTGCTGGTCGGGGCGGCGGTGGGGGCGTTCGTGTGGTCCGTCCGCCGCGGCGACATGGACGATCTGGAAACCCCCGCCATGCGTGTGCTGTTCGAAGACGAAGCCGTTGTGGTGCGTCCGCGCGCCGCGGTCCCGAGCGACTCCGAGGAGGTGCGGCCATGATCTCCTCCACCGCTCGATACGCCCTGTGCGCCGTGATCCACCTGGCTCGGCGCGTCGAACGGCCCGTCGCGGCCCACGAGATCGCCGCGGCGACCGGCGTCCCGTTCGACTATCTCTCGAAGGTGCTGCACATGCTGGCGCACGCGGGCATCGTCAATGGTCGGCGCGGCCCGTCGGGTGGGTTCACGCTCGCCAAACCGGCGGACGAGATGACGCTGATTGAGGTCGTTCGTGCGATCGACCCGGCCTCGCGCGCGAGCGCGAGCGACCCGGCGCACGTGGGCTGTCTGGGCATGACGCCGGCGTTGCGGAAGCTGCTTGATGAAGCGGCCGAGGCCTCGCTCCGCGCGCTGAGTTCCACCTCGGTCGCCGATGTGATGGAGCCCGACGCGGCGCAGCTGAAGCCCCCGGCGCGGCGACGCGCGGGTTGAGTGTGCTCACGCCTCCGGCGCAAACCCCAGGTTCTCATCGAGCCAGTCATCGTGCAGCAAGAGCTGTCGTCGCTGCCGTTGCGCGGCGCGCTCGGCCCGGCGCTGGGCCAGCCGCATGACCGCCGAGGGGACCACGCGCGAGATTGCGCGGGAGAAGAACCCGCCGTGCCGTTTGGGCAGGTCGTCTTCGAGTGACAGCACCTCGATCACCGAGCCGGGCTCGCCCTGCCGGCCGGCACGCCCGGCGAGCTGGCGGTCGATCCGCGCGCTCTCGTGTCGCGCGGTGGCGATGACCACCAGGCCGCCCGCGGCGAGCGCCTCGGCGTCGGGCCTTATGTCGGTCCCGCGCCCGGCCATGTTGGTCGCCACCGTCACCGCGCCGGCGCGGCCGGCCCGCTCGATGACCTCGGCCTCGCGCTGGTGGCGGACGGCGTTGACGATTTCGTGCGTCACGCCGCGATCACTCAGCAGCCGGGAGAGCTCGTCGCTCTCGCGCACGCTCCGCGTGCCGATCAGCACGGGGCGTCCCTCGCGGGCGAATCGTTCCGCGTGCCGCGCTACAGTTTCCCACTTCTTGGATTCCGTGGCGAGAACTTGCGTACCGAGGTGCTCGCGCCGGCACGGGCGGTTGGTCGGGAGGCGCACCACCGGCAGTCGGTACGTGGTCCACAGTTCGCCGCGGGCTTCGTGGGCGGTGCCGGTCATGCCGCTGAGGCGCGTGTAGAGCCTGAAAAACCGCTGGAAACTGACGCGGGCCTGGACGTCGGTTCCGGGGGTCGGCGTGAGGCGCTCCTTGGCTTCGACGGCCTGCTGGACGCCGTGACGCCAGGTGCGATCGGGCATGATGCGTCCGGTGGATTCGTCGACGATCTGGACCTTGCCTTCGAGCACGACATACTCGCGTCCGTTGATGAACAGCTCGCGGGCCTCGGCGGCCTGGGTGAGCAGTTCTTCGCGCCGGCGCGGCGATCGCCAGGCGTCCGGGGCTCCGGTGGGCAGTCGCGCGGTCAGTCGCTCGGCCTCGCGTTGCCCTGAGGGCGTGAGCGTGCACTCGCGGTGCCGCAGTTCGATGGTGTAGTGCTCACTGGCGCGGAGATGCTCGGCCAGGTCGCGTGCCTGCTCGGCCAGACGCCACGCCTCATCGCCTGACCCATCATGGCCCGACAGGATCAGCGGGGTCACGGCGTCGTCGATCAGCACGAAGTCTGCTTCGTCGATGATCGCGTGCGCCAGCGGGTGACGCGGGCGCAGCAGCGGCTCGACGCTCGCCGCGGCTCGCTTCGGTGTCGACGCGTGGAGGCGGTCGCGCAGGAAATCCGCCGCGAGCTCCTTGTTGGTGGTGTATGTGACGTCGGCGCGGTAGGCGCGGCGGCGCTCGTCGGCGGGTGTCGATTGCAGCACGCACCCCACGCTCAGCCCCAGCCGCGCGTACACGCCCGCCATCCACTTCGCGTCGCGCTCGGCGAGGTAGTCGTTTGCCGTGACCACATGCACGCCCCGCCCGCGCCAGGCGGCCAGCGCGGCACCCAGTGCCGCCGTGAGCGTCTTGCCTTCGCCGGTGGCCATCTCCGCGAGGCATCCGGCGTGAACCGCGAGCGCCCCGGCGAGTTGCACCGCGAAGGCATCTTGTCCGAGTTCGCGGCGTGCCGCTTCTCGGGCGACGGCGAGCGCGGTGAACACATCCTCGGCGCGTGCCGTTTCGCGGCGCAGAGCAGAACGGCAAGTCGACGCGGCTTCCGAGAGAGCTTCGTCGGTTGTGTCGCGGTGCGCCGGCCCGAGCGCCTCGACCCGTTTGGCCTCGCGGAGAAAGCGCCGCGTGGGGAAGCGCAGCCGCGCCAGCGGCCCGCGTGCCGCGAACGCCAGATGATCGAACCCCTTCAGCAGTTCATCGGGCGTCGACGACACCGGGAACCGCGCCAGCGGCAAGCGCGTTGTCGTGATGGAGTCGATCGCGGTCATGCGGGCAGGATTCCAAGAGTACCGCGGCGGAGATCAGCGAGGTATGCGTCAGCGTCGCCGCGCCAGCAGCACGCGGTCCAGACCCTCGTGGTCCTTCAAGATCCGCGGCGAATCCAGCAGAGGGTTCTCCTGCGCCAGGGCCAGTGCCGCCGCCGCGCTTTGCGTGGCCAGTTCGATCATGAGCAGCCCGCCGGGAAGCAGCCGCTGCGGCCCCTGGGCGATCAGCGGGCGAACCAGCCGCAGCGCATCGGGCCCGGCCCGCAGAGCCAGTTCCGGCTCGTGACCCTTCACGTTTTTGCCCATCATCTCCGGGTCGTTCCACTCGTCATCCGGGATGTACGGCGGGTTCGACACGAGATAGTTCAGTCGCGATCCCACCGGGTGATCGAGCACCGGTGCCAGCAGGTCGCCTTGAAGGAAATCCAGACGATCGGCCACACGGTGCAGTTCGGCGTTCTCGCGGGCGAGCGTCAGCGCCTCCGCCGACACATCGCACGCGATCACACGAGCGGACTTCAGGTGCTTCGCCAGTGCCACGGCGATGCACCCGCCGCCGGTGCATACGTCGGCGATTACGGGCCCGCTGCTCGCACCGGCTTCCGATGACGGCGGCACCAGCCGGGCGTGCTGCAGCACATGCTCGACGATCAACTCGGTGCATGGTCGCGGGATCAGCGCCCGCGCGTCGGCCTTGAACCGCATCGAAAAGAACCACGCAACTCCCGTCAGATACTGCACCGGCTCGTGGTTCAGCGCCCGTTGCGTCAGATCGCGCAGAGCGGCCCGCTCCTGTTCCGCGGCGGGCCGGTCCGGGTCCGTATAAAGCTTCAGCCGGTCGCATCCCAGCACATGCGCCAGCAGCATCTCGGCGCACAACCGCGGCGAATCCAGCCCTTTCGACGTGAACGCGCCGGACATCCAGTCCAGCAACGATCGGGTGGTCCACTTTTTCGGGGGCGCGGCGGGTGGCACGGGCGGAGTGTAGAGGACACCTGCGCCGCGGGTTCGCCGACCGTGCAGACTTCAGCCCTGCGCGAGACGCGATTCGGACAGTGTCACCAGCTCACGCAACGTCAACGTCCCGAGCGCACCGGCGACGGCGTCGTCGATGCGCCGGTTGAGCAGTTGCAGCGCCGTGTGACCGGTGCCCAGTGTGGCGGTGCCGTTGATGCCGTTGCGGCGCGGTTCGGGGCGGCCGCGGAGTGTGGTCGGGGTGTGGCCGATGTCTTCGGGGTCGGTTTCAGATTCGTGCTCGCGTTCGAGCGCGTCGATGACCTCGTGGACGCGGATCTGTTCCGGTCCGCGGCTGAGGCGGTATCCGCCTCCGGCACCGACCTTTGAAACAAGAATCTGCGCTGAGCGCAGGCTCAGCAGGACGGATTCGAGAAACTTGGGCGGGAGGTGCTCGGCCTCGGCGATCTCGCGTGATTGCAGGTACGCCGCACCACCGATCATTGGTGAGGGGTGCGACCGCAAGTGATGCGATGCGAGGTGCACCGCCGCCTTGAGCCCGTACTCACTCCGCTTGCTCATCCGCATGGCTGCGCCTTCGACGAGGATCATGTCTGTTGTTCCGATTCGAGCGTGCCCGGTTGCAGGTTCGAGTTCTCGCGGCGCGAATCCGCGTGGTCTTTGATGTCCCGCCGGGGGGTTGGTTGCTTTCCGGCGTGGGCGGTTCCCGAGATTGGCGCCGAGAGGTTCATTGCCAGAAATGGGCGGCTGGCTTGTGCGTTTTCTTTCGCGTGAGATTGAGATGAAGGACACACCCCGGGCGTGAGCGAACGGGTCGAAAACGACCGGGTGCAGGATTCGCATGAAATCCGGCGCTCACGCCGCGGGCTTGCGGTTTGAGGATGTCCGCGCTCGAACCCGGGGCGCGCGTCGTCTTCGTGACAGACCGATCGCGCCGGCCCGGCGGGGGCGCGTCGCCGTTATCTGATCACTCTGACGTCGATCCCCACGGTTTCCGGCGGATTCTCGGCGAGTTTTTTCAACGCCTCACCCTCGGCGGTCCACTGGAACGCCGCGTCGACCACGGGGCGATCGACGTCGGGGTTTCCGGACGAACTCAGCACGATCACGTCATCGACCTTTCCGGAGCGCAAGAACAAGATGCGGATCACGGGTGCTCCCCGTCCTCCTGAAGTCACCTGCGTGTACTTGCTGAACTTCGGGCGAACCGTCTTGATGGTGAGCCCCTTGGCGACCAGCGGCTGACCCCAGCGGTCGACGTTGACGGCGCGGCGGATCGCCGCCGCGACGGATTCGCGGTCGGACAGCACGCCGCGGCCTTCTCGACCGCCGCCACCTCCGCCGGAGCGGGGGGAACCGGGAAGAACAGGCGTTGATGGTGGTTTGGGCGGGGTGTTCGCGCTCGGCTGATTGGGCGTCGACTGGTCAGGGGTTGGTGCGATCGGGGCTTTCGGCCGCGGCGGATTGGGGTCGAGCGCCTCGGCGTCGTCCGGCTTTGAGCCTTGCGAAAACTCGCCTAGCGCCGCGCCGTCATCTTCGAGCGGCGCGGGGAGAACGGGTTCGGGATTTTCTGGCGTCGAGACGGGTGGGGCCGGGGGGGAGTCTGGAGGGGAGGGCGAGGTGGAGGGCGAGGGTGGCGGCGGCGGGGCCAATGCTTCGATCTTCTTCTGCTCTGGTCCGATGGCCGGAGTCGGAACATCGCGCGGCGCGGCGACCGGTTCCGGGCCCGGCGCGTGTTCGGGAGATTTCGGAGCCCCGGCGCGCCCCGGCGTCGGCGTCAGCACCGGAACGCCGGGATCACCCGGTGCGGGCGGCGCGGCGAGTTCACGGCGCGGGTCTGCCTTTACCTGCTCGGGCAGTGACGCGGGCTTGGGCGCGGCAGCCTCCTTCGCTTCTTGAACGGGCCCTGGCGCAGCAGGTTTCGCCGCGGCTTCCGGGGGCGTCGCCGCTTCCGATGGCACCTCGGGCTTCTCGACGGCCGCCAACTTGGGAGCCGGTTCCGCAGGCGGGCGGCGTACTTCCTCAGCGATCACCAGCGGTGCCGTGACCGGGGGAGACGGCGTTGACGTTGGCAGCGATTCGGGCGTTGGCGTTTGGGCGCGCGGGGGGGCGTCGGCAAGCCGAACCGGCGGCACCGCCATGGCGGCATCGGCCCCCACGGGCATGGGTGGAGCAGCAGGGCCCGGCGGCCCCAACGGCCCCGGTGCATCGCGCGTAAACGCCGCCTGGTCCACCTGTGACACATTTCGCGATGAGTGCTCGACAAACTCATCGAATCCGATCCAGTTCATCGTGACGGCGTCGGAGCTCGACGTGTCATTACCCAACTGGACACGCTTGGGCTCGGGCGGCGATTCGGGGCGGGGCTCGATGGGGCGGGGTGGCGGCGTTCTTACGAGAGGGCGATCCTCCTCCGGGTTCGCTTTGGGAGGCGTCAGCGGGCGGGCAGGCGGGGCGGGCGGCTCCGCGGGCCCGGCCGCCTCAGCGCGTTCTTGGTCCGCCGTCTCGGGGGAGAGCGCAATGGCGTGGGCGTCGACGGGCCACGCCACGCGGGCCGCCCCCAGGCCGAGTAGCGCGATCACATGCAGGACCACGCTCGCGGCCAGGCTGCGGCGCAGCGATGCTCCGGCCTTTCCAGGAAGGTGCGTCATCGCGTCGATCTGAGCGAGCGGCGGGCTCACGGGGCATTGTTCGCCGCCCAAGCGCTCGGGTCCCTACCATCTCCCCCTCCCCTCCTCTGCCCCCCTGCGGCGTCCGCTTCCGCCGCCCCAAACCCCTTCGATCATGCCCAGCCAAGCCCATCACGAGCGCGTCGTCATCACCGCCATCGGTAGCCTGACCCCGGTCGGGAACGACACCGCGACCTCGTGGGACGCGATGGTGCGCGGGCAGTCGGGCATCCGCACGGTCGTCGGCGAAGATTTCGCCAAGTGGCCCCCGGAAAAGTGGGATGTCACCATCGCCGGGCAGATCAAGAACTTTGACGAGGCGACTTACATCGAGAAGCGCGACGCGCGCCGGCTCGACCGCTTCGCCGTGCTGGGCATCTCCGCCGGCATCCAGGCCGTGAAGGCTTCGGGCATCGATTTCTCGAAAGAAGACCTGGAGCGGTGCGGCGTGGTGGTCGGATCGGGCGTCGGTGGCATCCAGACGATCGAGCAGGGGGTCACGCTCATGATCGAGCGCGGCCCGGACCGACTCAGCCCGTTCACCGTCCCGAAGTTGATGGCCAACGCCGTCGCGGGCGACCTGTCGATCCGCTTCGGCCTGCTCGGCCCCAGCGGTTCGCACACCACGGCGTGCGCTTCGAGCGGGCACTCGATCGGCGACGCGTTCCGGATCATTCAGCGCGGCGAGGCGGATGTGATGCTCGCGGGCGGAAGCGAGGGCGCGGTCTCGCCGCTGTGCCTGGGCGCGTTCATGGTGATGCGGGCCTTGTCCACCCGCAACGACGACCCCGAGACCGCGTCGCGCCCGTTTGACAAAGACCGCGACGGATTCGTGCTCTCCGAGGGGGCGGCGGTGGTGGTGATGGAGTCGCTGACGCACGCGAGAAAGCGCGGGGCGGATATTCTGTGCGAGATGTTGGGCTATGCCGCGTCGTCGGATGCCGGTCACATCACAGCGCCCGACGCCGAGGGGCGCGGCGCTCAGCGGGCCATGCGCTGGGCCCTGCGTGACGCCGGGATGGATTCCTCGAAGGTCGACTACATCAACGCCCACGGCACCTCGACGCCGTTGGGCGATGCCGCCGAGGTGAGCGCCGTGCTCAGCCTCTTCGGCGACCATGCCCGAAAGAGCAAGGGCGGCAAGCTGCTGATGAGCAGCACCAAGAGCATGGTCGGGCACTGCTTGGGCGCGTCCGGGGGCGTTGAAATGGTCGCGTGCATCGGCGCGCTGCGGCACGGCGTGGTGGCGCCCACCATCAACCTCAAGAACCCCGATGAGGCGTTCGACGTTGACCTGGTGCCGAACACGGCCCGCGACGCCCGCGTGCGCGTGTGCCTCAACAATACGTTTGGCTTCGGCGGGCACAACGTGTCGCTGGTGCTGGGGAAGTTCGAGGGGTGAAGGGGAGCCGCGGGCAGTGGGTCTTGGGCAGTGGGCAGTGGGGGGCAAGCAGCCCGGGGTTGCGGAGTTGTGCGTCGGCAATCGCTCGCCAACCCGTTCCACAAACTCTTTGACCTGACGCCCGAGAACCACTATGTTTGTCCCCCCGCTTTCCGACCTCCCGAGAGCAGCGTTTCATCGTGCTCGTGGGGAACCGAGCGTCGGAACCCGTTGGGGAGGCTCTTAGCCCGAAGGAGCGTGGACTCTGGCCAAAGCGGAAACCAAGCCCAAGAAGAAAGCCCCGGCCAAGGCCGAAAAGCCCGCCGCGCCTGCGAAGTCCGCGGTGAAGCCAGCGAGCAAGCCCGCTGCCAAGCCAGCGCCCAAGCCGGCCAGCAAGCCCGCGCCGGCCAAGAAGGATGCCAAGCCGGCGGAGAAAGCTCCGGCCAAAGCGCCGCTCGCCAAGGCTCCGCCGCCCGCTCCGGCGAAGAAGCCCGAGCCCGCCAAAGCCCCAGCGCCAGCCGCCAAGAGCCCGACCCCGCTCGCCCCGGGTGCCAAGCCCGCACCGACCGGTGGAAAAGAAGGCATCACGATCAAGACCCCGATGAAGAAGGTCCCGCCCCCGCCGCCCAAGAACATCCCGGCGGCATTGCTCCCCAAGAGCAAGGGCGGATCCAACGCGGGCCCCCCCCCGACCGCGGCCGCGAGCACCGCGACGGACAAGACGCGATTCCGCAATCCGTTCCAGACGGATTTCAGCGACGGCAAGGCCGCGGCTGCGAAGCTCTTCGCCGCCGCCGGCCTCACCGGGCTCAAGCACACCAAGGCCCCGACCATCGAAGACGAGATGGCTGCCAAGCCGCTGACCAAGACCCCGCTGAACAAGACCCAGCTCAAAGAGTTCCGCGACATGCTCATCGCCAAGCGGTCCGAGGCCGCGGGCGACGTGCAATCGATGGAAGCCGAGGCCCTGGGCGGCGGCTCCGGCTCGCTTTCGAACCTGCCGCAGCACATGGCCGAGCAGGGCACCGACACGTTCGACCAATCGATGGCCCTGAGCATGGCCGCGTCCAAGCGGACCATCCTCCGCGACATCGACGCCGCCCTGCAGCGCATCGAAGACAGCACCTACGGCATCTGTGAGATGCTCGGCAAGCCGATCGAGATCGCCCGCCTGCAGGCCGAGCCGTGGACGCGATATTCGATCGAGGGGGCTCGCCACAAGGAACGCATGTCGATGATGCGTTGAGTGGGTTTGCGTACCTAGTCGGTTCCCGGTCTCACGGCTTCTGACCCGCGAATGCGGGTCGGCGTTGGTTGCCAGCGGCGCAGCCGCTGGTGGCAGGCGTGATGGACCTCTTCGCCCGACAAACGGGCGCGCGAGTCTTTGGAACTCCGATACGTCCGCCCGTTGCACGGGCGGGGGCGCCATGGGTCGCCCGGTCCAGCGGCAGCGCCGCTGGCAACCATCGTCGGCCCGCTTCGCGGGCTTCAGGCTTTCGCGCGGGACGTACCCACGGACGCGCCGAGTTGAGCAGTTATCCGAAACTGATCCCGCGCCTTCGGGGCGCGCCATGGTCGCCCACCGGGTACTGTTCCATCGCGTGAACCAGACCACCGAACCAAGTCCGCCGCCCGCCGCGCGAAGCGCTGAGACGCCGCGCCCCGCGCTGCCAGATCAGCCAGCCGCAGGGCAGGGCGGAACCCGCCGCTGGTTCGTCTTCGTCGTCACCGTCCTCCTCGGCCTGATCGCCGACCTGGGCTCGAAGGAACTCGCGTTCCGTTACGTCGCCGACGAGCCTTTCCGGCCCAACCGCGTGCAGGTGCTGCACCTCTTGAAGAAAGCGCCGAGCGAGATCATGATCCTGGTGCCGCGGCACGAATCGGTGACGGTGATCCCCGGCGTGCTGGATTTTCAGTTGGTGCTGAACGCCGGCGCGGTCTTCGGTGCGGGACAGGGGAAGCGGTGGTTCTTCATCGGGTTCACGCTGGTGGCGCTGAGTTTCGCCGTGGTGCTGCTGTTGCGGGGCACCGACCGGCGCGATTGGTTGGCCCACACAGCGGTTGGGATGGTGGTCTCCGGCGGGCTGGGCAACCTGTATGACCGACTGTTCTACGGCTGCGTGCGCGATTTCATCCACCCGCTGCCGGGGATAAAACTGCCGTTCGGCATCACCTGGCCGCACGGCTCGGATGAGGTGTGGCCTTACATCTCGAACGTGGCGGATGCGGTTTTGCTGATCGGGATCGGGGTTTTGATGGTGAAGTTGTGGCGGAAGGGGTAGGGGGCGGGAGTGGGGAATCGGCAGTCGGGAGTGGGAGCGGGGCCGGGGCGGGGGGCGTCGGTGGGGGTCGGAGAGAGCCAGGGAAAGTCCGGTGTACGCACCCGCTCGAAACCGCCGCCACCGGTTCCCTGCACGCGGGTAGCATGATCTGGCCTCTCGTGTTTCTTCTTTCGCACCGCCGCCGGCGCCGGGGTTCCGCGTGAGTCGGGATCCGCGTTCGGCCAGGAGTCTTCGCCCCATGTCGCACCGCCTGATGCTTGCCTCGGCCCTGGTTCTTGCCTGCTCGATCCCCGCGTCGCTGGCCTTGGCCGCGGACCCCAAGCCCACCGCCGCCGCGCCCACTGCAGCCGCCGGTACCGTCGAGTTTGATTTCACCGACATGAAGGGCGTCAACGGCGTGTCGTTCTTCGCCGATTCCGCGCTCGAGCCCATCGTCGGCTTTGGCGGCGGCGTCGCCGGAAAGGTGATGTGGAACCCCACCGACCCCAAGGGAGTCACGGGCGAGATCACCATCCCCACGAAATCGCTCAAGACCCCCAACAAGGGCATGGACGACGCGATGTACGGTGCCGACTGGCTCAACGCCGAGAAGAACCCCACCATCTCCGTCAAGATCAAGTCGATCAAGGAAGCCAAGCCCGGGACCAACGGCGTGATGGACCTCACCGCCGTGGTTGACCTGTCGCTGGCGGGCGTGACGAAGGAGATGACCATCCCCGTCGCTGCCTCGTACATGCCCGGTCGACTGGCCGACCGCACCGGCGGGCGCGTCAAGGGCGACTTGCTGGTGCTGCGCACCAGCTTCTCGCTGAACCGCAGCGACTTCGGCATCCAGGCCGGCCAGATCGCCGACGTGGTGGGCGAGAAGATCGAGATCCGCGCAGCGATCGCCGGGGCTCGCAAGGAAGGCTGATCTCAATCCGCCTCCTCGGATTTCGCGCGATGCGTTCCGCAACGAACAACCCCAAACCACTGGCTCGGAAGCGCGCCGGTGGTTTTGCTCTTTCGATTTTCGGCCTTGTCACGCTGCCCGAGCGACGAGCCCGGAGGGTGAGCGACGGGTTCTTCCGAACGACGGACGATTCGGTGCAGATCAACCCGCTCGCTCACGCTCGGGGCTCGTGGTTCGGGAGTCTGCGGTGTGCGGTGTGTGGCGTGCTCGCACTGGCGTTGACCGGGTGCGAGCGCTCGGAGCCGCCCGCGCCCGTGGACCCTCCCGCCGCGGCGCGGCCTGAGACTGCGCCGCCGTCAGCACAGCCGGCGCTACGCCTCGTTGTTGTTTCGCACGCCCTTGACCCCGAGTCGACGATCCGCTTCACCTTCCCCGCGCCGCTCGAGATCTACGGCGGCGAAGCCAAGGACTTCGGCGGCGAACTCACGATCGATCCCGGCTTGTCGCCCTCGACTCTCCGCGGCTTCATCGAAGTCAAGACCGCCTCGGTTACCCTCGGCGAGCCCGACATCGACGAGAACGCCCACAGCGCCATGTTCATGGGCGTCGAGAAGCACCCGACGTCGCGGTTCACCATCCGCGAGATCGTGCCGACGCCCGACAAGCCCGGGGCATTCACCATGCGCGGGCCGTTCACGCTCAAGGGGTATGAGATCGAGATCGAGGTGCCGGCGACGCTTGAGCCCGTTGCGCCCGCTGGCCCGAGTTCCGGTGCCGACGTGTGGACACTGAACGCCACATGGGAGATCAACATTCTCAAGCCCTTCGGCATCCCCGGCCCGTCGTCCGACCCCGCCGCCGAGAGGGTGATTTTCACGACGGCTATCAGCCTGAGACTTGAGAAATAGAGTGGGAAGGCGTTGCGTGCGGTGCGTCGGTCGGTTGGCGTGCGGCACTTGATCGGGGTGGTGCGGAGATCGCGTGCGATCCTCAAGGCCAAGCGCGGGCATCGCCCGATACACCGGAGCGGCGCGGCGGTGACTCCCGGTCTTACTCGGGAAGCCAAACCGACCGCGATGTTGTTCAACGCTCACCGTGCATGTCGGGAGGATCGCGACCTATGCTGCCCGCTCGTTCTGAATCGCTCTCGTCGACCGAATGGGTTTACCCGATGCGCCGCAGCCTGCCCGCCACCCGAGAATCGCTCACCCACAAGTTCCAGATCGGGAACCACGAGGGCTACCTCACCGTGGGCTTCCATGACGACGGGAGCGTGGGGGAGATCTTCCTCAAGATGAGCAAGGAAGGCTCAACGATCTCCGGCATGTGCCAGGCCTTCTGCCGCGCGTTCAGCCTCAGCCTGCAGCACGGCCTGAGCTTGCGCGAGGCGGTTGACCGCTTCAAGGGCATGCGCTTCGAGCCCATGGGCGCGACGAGCAACCCCGATGTGCCCGAGGCTTCGAGCATCGTCGACTACATCGCGAAGTATCTCGAGCATCACTTCCTGCGCGGGGAATAGGCGATCAGTTCAGCCCATCCGCTGGCCGCGCGAAGTGGTAGATCAGAGCGAGCCCGACGCCGCATCATGCGCTCGATGGCGGGGATTGCACCCGCCCCCTCCACGCCCGTTTCCCCGTGACGCTCAGCCACAGTGAGTGCCACTGGATGGCGGTCATCATCAGCACGCCCAAGGGGTGCAGGGCCACGCTCAGCGGGGAGTGGCGGAACGCCCGGGCCAGCATCACCCGCTGCGCCAGCGCCGCCGCGATGCACGCCAGCGCCGGGCCGGTCCAGCGCGTTGATGTCGCGTCGAAGCCCCACGCCGCGATGAGGTATGCCCACGGCAGCACGTGCCCGCACAGGTGTGCCGCGGTCAGGAAAATCAGCAGAGGCACCGAGCCGAGCCCTTCGTAGGCGTTCTTGGCGAACCCGCGCCAGGTCTGGGCCAGGCCGCGGTACATGCGGACTTGGCACAACTCGGTGCCGTCGAACAGGTCGGTGCGGAAGCCGGCGCGGCGGAAGGTTCGGGGCATCATGATGCCGTCGTGCATGGAGGCCTTGAACGCGCTGTGGCCGCCGGTGGACTGGTAGGCGTCGGCGCGGGCGAAGAGGAACTGCCCGCAGCCGGCGCTCGCCGCGGGATCGAGCGTGCGGCGCATCCGCGGCATCGGCAGGTAGCCGAACAGGATGAAAAAGATCATCGGCACCACGGCGTGCTCGGCCCACGAGCCGGTGAGCTGGCGCGGGAAGGTCGACACCAACGCGGCGTCACGGTCCTGGGCGTGCGCCAGCGCGGCGCTGACCGCGCCGGGCTCGAAGCGCACGTCGGCGTCGGTGAACAGCAGCCACGAGGCCCCGCGCGAACACGCCGCCTCGCCCATGCGGAAGCACGCGTGCTGCTTGCCGTTCCAGCCTGCGGGGAGCGGCCGCGTCTCGACGGCGATCACGCGCGAGTCCTCCGCGGCGAGCCGTGCCAAGATGGTCGGCGTCGCATCCGTGCTCTGGTCGTCGTACACCAGCACCTCGATCGGTGCGTGCGTCGACAGCAGCACAGAGCGCACGCATGCTTCGAGGTTCGCCTCCTCGTTGCGAGCCGGCACGCACACCGCGACTTTGGTGGCTCGGGCGTCCTGCCTGTGAGGGACTTCGCCGGGCACCGCCACCGACGGGACGCCTGTGCCACCCGCCTGCGCTCGGTACACCTTTAGATTGATGATCGTCATCGTGAACGTGATCGCCACGATGGCCAGTCCGAAGAAGAGGATCGCCGCCCACACGATCATCGCGCGGCCTCCTTGCGTATGGCGGCGGGGGGGCGAGGGAGGGTGCCGCGGACTTCGATCTGGTTGCCCCTGCCGGTGATTTTCTGCCAGAGGTCGTAGAACGGGTTGATGCGTGTGCTTCCCGCGCCCATCAGCGGCACGAACCGCGCCGGATCGCGCGCGATCACCGCCTCGGCGAGCTCGTGCGTGCATGACTTCATCGTCGCCTGCATCGCGCGCAGCCAGTCGGTGGTTGATGGTGCCGACGCACGATTGGAGCCGCCCGCGTGAGCGGTCGCTCCCGTGTTCGCCTCACGCTCTGGACGGTCCTCTCGCGCGGACGGCTCCGCGCCACGAACCGGCACCTCTTCAAGACGGACGAACGTTTCGGCCCGCTGGTCGGTCCAGAAGGCGTACTCGATGGCGCAGCAGAGCACGCGGACTCCCGGCGTGCGTGCGGCGAGCCACGCCGCGCCGGGCCGCAGTCTCGGCGGCGTGCGCGGGTCGTGGAAGTGCCCCTGGGCCGTGACCCACAGCGACGTCCGCGGCTCGGCGGCGAAACGCTCGAGCATGTACGCACCCATCGCCTCAAGGCTCGCGGGGGAGTCAGGGTCGATCCCGAACACGCCGAGTTTGCGGAAGATGCCGAAGCGCTTCAGCATCGCAGCGTCCATCGGGGCGGCGCTTGGGCGCGGTGTGTCGTCCGCGTTGGTCCACTTGTGATAGTGCAGCAGGATGGCGGTCATCGGGTCCCACCATGAGCCGTGGGTCATCACGATGATCGCGGGGCCGTTGTACCGGTTCAGCGAGTGCAGACACTCGGCGGAACCCGGCATCAGGCGCACGGCGAAGAACTTTTTGGCGAACAGGCGGCGCGTGTACCACACGAAGACCCGCGTCACCCGTGGGTCGGGCTTCGCGGGGATCAGCGTGGGGGAATAGGCGGGCTCTGCTGCGGGCATCACACCCCCGCGAGTTCGCGCTTCGGCACGCGGGTCGTCACCGGCGGCGTCGCGTCGATCGCCATCGGCTCGACTCCGAAATCCTGCGCGACACAACGCGCTGCGGTGACGCCCGACATCAGCACCATCGGCACGCCCGGCCCGGGGTTGACGCTGCCGCCGGCGAGGTAGAGGCCCTTCATCACGCCCGAGCGGTTGCGCGGCTTGAACCCGCCGATGAGTTTGCCGTGCGACGCCAGGCCGTAGATCGCGCCGCCCTCGGCGTTGTACATGGTGTCGATCATGTCGGGCGTGAGGTGTGTCTCGACGAGGATGCGGTCTTCGAGGTCGGGCATGCCGCAACGCTTGAGTTTGTCGATGACGACGGGTCGGTACTGGTCGAGGAGCTTGCCCTCGCCGCGCGAGCCCCACCGCGGGGCGCTGGCGGGGTTCGCCGGCGTGTGGATCAGCGCGTAGAACGCCTCGCAGCCCGGCGGCGCCTGGGCCGGATCGGTGCGCGACGGCACGGCGAGATAGATCGAAGGGTCGCGGGCCGGGATCGACTTGTTGTAGATGTCGTCGAACTCCGCGTGCGAGTCGCGGCTGAACAGGAAGCAGTGGTGCGCGAGGTGGTCGTACTGGCGGTCGAGCGCCAGGTAAAGCACCAGCCCGCTGCACGCCGGCTTGTAGCTGGCCGCGACGCGCCGCTGAGCCGACGACCCGGCCGACCCGCCCACCAGCCCGGCGAGCGAGCGCTGCACATCGCAGTTCGAGACCACGGCGTCGGCGTGGATCACCTTGCCGCCTTCGAGTTCGACTCCCGAGGCGCGTCCGCCGGATTCCAGAATCCGGGCCACTTTCACGCCGGTGATGACGTTCGCCCCGCGCTCGCGGAGCAGGCGCTCGAGGCTCCGCGCCACTTCGCGCGTGCCACCCATGGGGTACCAGCAGCCGTGGTCCGTCTGGGCGGCGGCGATCAGCGTGAGGATCGTCGGGGCGAGGAACGGCGAGGAGCCGACGTACTGCAGGAAGTGCTCGCACATCTGCCGCACATGCGGCTCGGTGATCATCTTGTGCAGCGTGGCGCCCACCGTCGAGTGCAGGCGCATCGCCATGACGTCGCGCAGCAGGCCCGGGTCTGTCGGCGGCTTTTCGCGCATGAGGTCGGTCATGCCGCCGAGGTCTTTGTAGAAGAAGACCTTCTCGGAAAGCCGCAGCATGCGCCGCGAGTAGTTGATGAAACCGAGGTACGACGAGCCAACCGCTTTTCCAGGAAACTGGTGGTCGAGTTCCGCGGCCATCGTCTCGGGTTTCTGGCGCAGGTTCAGCACGGTGCCGTCGTCAAAGAAGCAGCGCCACTGCGGGTCGAGGTTGACCAGATCGATCTCGTCCGCGGGCGTGCGGCCGGCGCGGCGCAGGATGCCGCGCAGCACGTCCGGGATCGTGATGATCGTCGGCCCCATGTCGAAGTTGAAGCGGCCGGCGCGGGTGTCGGCGATCAGCACGTTCATCTTGCCGCCGAGGTGGTCGTTCTTCTCGATGAGCGTGACCTCAAAGCCGTGGGTCTGCAGTTCGCACGCGGCGGCGAGCCCGGCCAGACCGGCACCGATGACGACGATGTGGCGGCTGGAAGCTGTCGGTGTGGTTGTCGGGGTGGGCATGGGGCGGGCGGGGATAGGTTGGGTGGGCAAAGCTGATCGTGAAGAGAGTGACAGCCGTCAGGCACGTCGCGCCGGCGAAAGGGATTCGTCCGGACGCGGTGGGGGGGATGCAGCGGGACTGGGTCGATTTCTGGCGGAAATGGCACCGGCGGCCTCGCCTGGCGCGGACGTGTTTGGCACCGCTTTCTTGCCAGGTGCCCCGTACATCCACCCCGTCAGTTTGGAAAGCACGGCGGCGGTGGCCGCGGTCATCGGCTCCACCGGCGGGCGGATCGACGGCGACGTGCGACTCACATGAACCGCCCGTGTCATCGCCAGCAGCCCCTCGGCCCCGCGCGACACGCCCCACCCGCTCTCGCCGCGGCCCGCCAGGCACACGCCGGGATGGGCCGAGGGCAGCACGGCGTCATTGAACGTCACGATGCCCGCGCCCAGCGCTTCGGCCAGCTGCAGGCTTTGATCGGATCGCGGCCTCCGCGTGAACACGCTCGCCGAGAGGTGTTGCGGGCAGGCGCGGTGGATCGCCAGCGCTGCTTCGATGGAATCGACGGGCACGACGGCCAAGAGCGGGCCGAAGTGCTCGCCGCGCACCGCCGATTCGTCGCCGTGGCAGTCGACGATGGCGGTTGGCGTGAAGTGCCGCCCCCGCGCCGGCTCCATCACACCCGAGAGCGTCCGCGCAGAACCCCGACCGTGAGGGAGGGGTTTCCTCGGGTCTCTCTGGAGCGATGAAGAGACCCCTTCCTGACGGTCGGGGTTCTGTGCGATGGTGTCGCGCGCCACATCCCACACGCGCTGGGCCGCGGCCTCGTTCACCATCGCCACCGGCTTGGCCGAGGCCGCCAGCGGCGCGAGCGCCTTCAGAAACTCGGCATAAACATCCCGCAAAACCAGCGCGCGGCGCGGGGCCATGCAGGTCTGACCGGCGTTGATCGTCGCCGCCGCCCAGATGCTCCGCGCCGCCAGGGCCGCGTCGGCGTCCTCCAGCACGAAGGCGCTGTCGCAGCCGGAGAGTTCGAGCGTGGTCGGCGTCAGTGTTTCGCCGGCCCATGCGGCGATCGCCCGGCCTACCTTCGTCGAGCCCGTGAACACGAGGTGATCCAGCCGATGCTCGCGGAGCATCCGCGGCCCGGCCTCACGCGAGGGTTCGGTCCACTCAAGCTCGCTCGAAGTCAGCCCCGCCGCGCGTGCAAGCTCCAATAGCCTTGTCTGCGAGAGCGGGCTGTTCTCGCTGGGCTTCACGATGACCCGATTCCCCGCCGTCAGCGCGTGTACCAACTGGATGCCCAGCAGCTGCACCGGGTAGTTCCAGGTGGCGATGATGCCCACGGTCCCCAGCGGAACGCGACGGACCCTGTGTGACTGTCCCAGCGTCCACAGCCCGCCCCAACCCACGGCCCTCTCGCGCAGCAGCGATGGAGCCCGTCGTTCCAGCCAGCGGCACGCCGAGAGCAGCGGCACGATGTCTTGCACCAGCGCGTCCCGGGCCGGCTTGCCCGTGTCCTGCTCGATCAAGCCGGCGAGTTCCTCGCGGGCCCCGGCGACGGCAGCGCGGAATCGGCGCAGCCACGCCATCCGCAGAGGCGAAGCGGGTTGTTCCGCCCATGCGGTGGGATCATCAGGATGCGGTGCCGTGCGCTCCGCCGGGGCGATCATGGAGCGATCGTAGCCGATCCCCAGCGACTTTCCGTGCGGATCGAGTCCCCAGGGCGAGGATAAGGGCTGATCTGGCACGGGCCTGAAGGCGAGCCAGGTGCAAAGCGCCGCGTTCGCGCTGGTGTGCGATTCAATCCGCCTGCGGGACTTCCCGCAGACATCCGCTTGCATCCATGCGATGTCGCGCCGCGAAAGCCGAGTCGCAGTCCAGCAGCCGCCGCTCGCTCGGGTCCAGCCACCCTGGCGAGCGGCGGTATTTCACTCGCCTTACCCTCCGCCGATGCCCACCGCCCACGCTCAACCGCGCCGCGCCAGCAACTCTTCCCCCCGCGGGAAGGCGTCGATCGCCATTGTCGGCGCGGGCCCCGGCGGCCTGAGTGCCGCGATGCTCCTCGCGGGCCGAGGCGTCGATGTCACCATTTACGAATCCCAGCCCGTCATCGGCGGCCGCACCAGCCGTATCTCTCTTTCGCATCACGGCGACGACTTCCACTTTGACCGCGGGCCGACGTTTTTCCTGATGCCCTATGTGCTCGAGGAGATCTTCTCCGCCGCGGGGAGACGGCTGACGGACGAGGTCGAACTGACGCGGCTTGACCCGATGTACCGGCTGCTGATCGGCCAGCCGGGAAGTAACCCGATCAAACTCGACTGCACGCAGGACATCCCCGAGATGGCCCGGCGTCTTTCGAAGCTCGATCCCGCCGACGGCCCCGCCTTCGAGCGCTTTATCGCTGACAACCGCACCAAGCTCCGTCTGATGGAGCCGATCCTGCGCTCGCCGATCCGCGGCGTGATGGACCTCATGAGCGCCGGCACGATGAAGTTCCTGCCGCACCTGCACCCGCTCACCAGCGTCCACGGCCTTTTGAGCAAGTACTTCAAGCACCCCGCGTCGCGCCTTGCGGTGAGCTTCCAGAGCAAGTACCTCGGCATGTCGCCCTACGAGTGCCCGAGCCTGTTCACGATCCTGCCGTTCATCGAATACGAGTACGGCATCTGGCACCCCGCCGGGGGCTGCAACGCGATCATGCACGCCATGGCCCGCGTGGTGATGGATATGGGCGTGAAGATCGAGACTTCCGCGCCCGTCGAGAAGATCGAGTTCGAAGGTCGGCGCGCCCGCGGCGTGGTCATCAACGGCGAGCTCCGTCGGCACGATCACGTTGTGGTCAACGCCGATGCCGCCTGGGCCCTCAAGAACCTCATCCCGGAATCGCTGCGCGGCACCGACACCGACGCCTCGATCGATGCGAAGCGCTATTCGTGCTCGACGTACATGATGTACCTCGGTCTCGACGGCGAGGTCGATCTGCCGCACCACACCATCTACATCTCCGAGAAATACAAGGAAAACCTCGACAACATCTCGACCAACGGCCGGCTGAGCGAGGATCCCAGCGTCTACGTCTGCAACCCGTGCGTCACGGATCGGTCGCTGGCTCCGCGCAGCTCGTCGGCGTTGTACGTCCTCATGCCGACGCCAAACACCCGCTGCGATATCGATTGGGACGGCGCTCAGGCGAAGCTTGAGCACGACACCATCACCCAGATGGAACGGCGTTTCGGCATCAAGGACGTGCGCCGCCGTACCCGCGTGAAGCAGGTTTTCTCGCCGCGTGATTGGCAGGGGTTGAACATCAACTTCGGGGCGACATTCAATCTCGCGCACAACCTCGGGCAGATGCTGCACAAGCGCCCGCCGCACCGCCTCACGACGGTTGACGGCGTGTGGCTCGTCGGCGGCGGGACGCACCCGGGCTCGGGCCTGCCCGTGATTTTCCTGTCATCTCAGATCACCGCGAGGCTGTTGTGCGAAGAGCTCGGACTGCCCGCCCCAGCGCCGGGCCGCAGGTTGGATGTCGATCAGGCCGCCGCTGTCGCGCGTGAACCCGCCGCGGTGGCGGGGGGAGTGCCGGCATGAACGACGTCGCGAATGGTGCAATGCTGGTCATCGGTGCCGGCGGTGGCGTCGGCGCGGCGCTGTGCCGCAGGCTCTCATCACGCGGCGTCCGGCTCGTCGTCACGGGGCGCGATGCTGTGAAGCTCTCCGCCCTTGCCCGCGAGATCGACGCCGTGGTGCTGCCCGGCGACGCGGCGGACCACGAGCATGTCGATGCCTGCGTGAAGGCCTGTGTTGAGCGTTTCGGTTCGCTGAGCGGTGCCGTGAACTGCGCCGGGTCGCTGCTTCTGAAGCCCGCGCATCTCACGTCACCCGCGGATTTCCAGTCCACCCTCACGGCGAACCTCGTCACCGCGTTCAACGTCGTCCGCGCCGCCGCACCCGCGATGTCGAGTGCGGGTGGTGGCGCGATCGTGCTGTGCTCTTCCGCGGTGGCGCGTCACGGGTTCGCCAACCACGAGGCCATCGCTGCCGCCAAGGCCGGTGTCATCGGACTGATGCTCTCCGCCGCCGCGACCTACGCGCCCAAGAACATCCGCATCAACTGTGTGGCCCCCGGCCTCACCCGCACCCCGCTCACCGAGCGGCTCTTCGCCAATGAAGCTTCACTGAAGGCCTCGCAGGCCATGCACGCGCTTGGAAGAACGAGCGAACCCGACGATATCGCCGCGGCGATTGACTTCCTGCTTAGCGATGCTGCCCGCAACATCACCGGGCAGGTGTTGAATGTTGACGCTGGATTGGGGACCATCAAGCCCCGATGACGAACCCGGCCGACCAACTCGAATCAGCCCTCGCCGCCGCCCGCACCAACGCCGAGAACGGCGCCAGCGTGCTCGAACTCTCGCGGAGCCGGCGCGTGCTGCTGGTATTCCTGCGTCACACCGGCTGCCCCTTCTGCCGCGAGGCGATGGCGGATGTCGAGAGGCGCCGTGGCGAAATCGAACGCACCGCCCGAGTCGTGTTCGTTCATCAGGCCCCCGAGGACGAGGCCAACGCCGCGTTCTTCGACGCCGCCGGCGTCGGCGATGTCCCGCGCGTCAGCGACCCCGAGCGCCGGCTGTACCGCGCGCTCGACCTGCAGCGCGGCAGCCTTTGGGCCGTCTTCGGCCCGTACATCTGGTTCCGCTGCATCCAGGCCATGCTGACCGGACGAAAGATCGGACGCATGATCGGCGACGTGTTCCAGATGCCCGGCGTGTTCCTGATCGAGAATGGCCGCGTCGTCGGCCAGTATCGCCACAAATCCCAAGCCGATCGCCCCGACTATGTCGCGGTGGCGTGCGCCGTGCGATAAGACCACTTCACGCAGCAAAGCAAGAGCAGGAGACCCGAGATGATCCAGTCCTCACGAGTGTGGAGTGCGTTGGCGGCGGGGGCGAGCATGGCCATGGGCCTCGGAGGGTGCTCCGAACCCGGCAAGTCGGAGCGCGCCGCCGCCGCGCCCGCCGAATCTCCCACCGCGTCGGCCCCTGCGCCCGCGAGCAGCACGGGGGCAACTGCCGTCGTTCCCCCGCCGGCTGAGCCCGCCCGTTCCGCCGTTGAGCGCACCAAGAACGGCTTCCGCTGGGGCACCGCCAAGATCAATACGCCGCTGCCCGAGGGCTACCCCGATCCGACCGCGCCCGGCGACATCGAGATCAAGAGCTACCCCTTGGTTCGCCGCGCCGAAGTCACCGGGAAGGCAGGCGTGAACTCTGGCATGGACGGCGCATTCTGGCCGCTGTTCCGGCACATCCAACGGCGCGATATCGAGATGACCTCGCCCGTCGAGATGGACTACAAGGGCCTCACCAGCGACGCCTCGGGCCAGCCCGACGAATGGACCATGTCGTTCCTCTACCGCACACCCGAGCTCGGCCCGCTCGGCGAAGACACTTCTTCAAAGCGACACACCGTCCGAATCAATGACCTCGAACCGATGACCGTCGCGTCGATCGGATTCCAGGGCCCGTACCGTGTTGAGGTCGTCAAGATGAACCTCGCCAAGCTCGAAGCGTGGCTCGCCGCCCAGCCGCAGTGGGAGCGCGACGGCGAACCCCGAGCCCTCTTCTACAACGGCCCCGAGCAGTGGGAAAGCCGCAAGTGGGGCGAGGTTCAGGTGCCGGTGAAGCGAGTGACTCCACCGAGCGACGAACCGACGCCCTGAACCGCCACAAAGGAATCCGCCATCGCGTCGCTGCTGCTCATCCTGGGCGACCAGTTGTCTGAGGCTCTGCCCGCCGTGGGTGCGATCGCGCGAGGCAAAGACATGGTGCTGATGGCCGAGGTCAAGGGTGAGTCCACGCATGTGCAGAGCCACAAGCAGCGCACAGTCTTGTTTCTTAGTGCGATGCGTCACTTTGCAAAGGCACTCGAGGAAGCAGGCCACAAGGTCCGGTACGTCACGCTCGACGACCCCGCGAACTCCCACGGCATCGTGAGCGAGCTCGACCGCGCCGCCGCGGCCGTGCGGCCAAGCCGTGTCGTTCTCACCCGACCCGGTGAACACCGGCTCCGAATCGGCATCGAAAACTGGGCCAAGAAGTCCGGTATTCCGCTGGAGATGCGCGAAGATGCGACCTTCTTCACCACCCGCGATCAGTTTCGAGATTGGGCGGAGGGGCGCAAAGCTCTCACGATGGAGTTCTTCTACCGCGAGCAGCGGAAGCGCTTGGGCGTGTTAATGGAAGTCGATGGCACGCCCGTGGGCGGTGCGTGGAACTTCGACGCCGACAACCGCCTGTCCTTCAAACGCGACCCGCTGCTGCCCCAGCCGCGCCGCTTCGTGCCCGATGAGATCACTGGTGAAGTGATCGCAGCGGTCGAGCGCGAGATGCCGAATCTTCCGGGAAGAATCGATCGTTTCGACTGGCCGGTGACGGCGTCTGAAGCGAACGCCGCATGGCAGGACTTTCTCCGCGCCCGTCTCCGCGACTTTGGCCCTTATGAAGACGCCATGTGGACAGGCCAGCCCTGGGTGTACCACGCCCAGATGTCGCCCGCGATGAACCTCAAGCTGATCGATCCGCGCGGCATGCTGAAGGATGTGCTCGCCGCCGGGGTGGCGGGCAGAGGGCAGACAACGGGCAAAGTCCCGCTGCAATCCGTCGAGGGCTTCGTCCGCCAGATCATCGGCTGGCGTGAGTTCATCCGCGGCGTCTACGAGCTCGAAGGCCCCGAGTACGAAGCCCGCAACACCCTCAACCACACCGGCGACCTGCCCGAGTTCTACTGGACCGGCGAAACCGACATGAACTGCATGCGACAGTGCATCGGCCAGGTCCTCGATCACGGCTACGGCCACCACATCCAGCGCCTGATGGTCACGGGCAACTTCGCGCTCGTTGCCGGCGTGCATCCGAAGAAGGTCAGCAACTGGTACCTCGGCATGTACGTGGACGGCGTGGACTGGGTCACGCTGCCCAACACGCTGGGCATGAGTCAGCACGCCGACGGCGGCGTGGTGGGCACGAAGCCCTACGCCGCCAGCGCCAACTACATCGGCAAGATGTCCAACTATTGCAAGGGTTGCCGCTATGACCCCAAGCAGCGCACCGGCGAGAACGCCTGCCCCTTCAACACCCTCTACTGGGACTTCATGATCCGGCACAAGCAGCGATTCTCGAAGAACCAGCGCATGAGCATGATGGTCAAGAACGTCGACCGCATGTCGAAGCCCGAGATCATCCAGATCACCCGCGACGGCCAGTGCCTCAAGCAGAAGTTCGGTGTTGAGTAGTCCGCTTCTCTCCCTCTCTCCCGCACTCTGCGTTTCTCCGCGAACTCCGCGATCTCCGCGCTCAAGTTCTTCTCCCCTCCGCGAACTCCGCGTCTCCGCGGAAAACCTCTTCTTCGAACCATGAACATCGTCTGGCTCCACCGTGACCTCCGCCTCGCCGACAACCCGGCCCTCTTCCACGCCGCGAAGCCTGGCAAGGGCGTCGTCGCCGTGTTCCAGGCCTGCCCGGAAGAGTGGGCGGCCCACGATGATGCCCCGGTCAAGATCGACTTCTGGCTCCGCAACCTCGCCGAGCTCTCCAAGACCCTCGCGGCGAAGAACATCGCTCTGCGCTTCCGCATCGTGAAGCGCAAGGACATCGCCAAAGACCTCGTCGCCGTGGCGAAGGAACTCGGCGCAAGCGAAGTCCACTACAACATCGAGTACGAGATCAACGAAGCAGGCCGCAACGCCGAGGCCGCGGCGGCCCTCGAGAAAGCCGGCATCAAAGTCATCGCCCACCACGCCCAGAGCACCGTCCCGCCCGACGACATCCGCACCGGCGAAGGCCGCTTCTACACCGTCTATTCCCCGTTCAAACGCACCTGCTACAAGCTCTTCGAAGAGCGCCGCCTCGCGCTCACGCCTGACCCGCGGAAGCAGCCCGAGATGATCGGCACGCCCGACCCCATCCCCGCGGTCATCAACGGCTTCGAGTCTCCCGTCGGGGCCGAGCACTGGCCCGCCGGCGAAGCGTGGGCCCAGCGCCGCCTCGGCCAGTTCGTCGAGTGCCGCCTGACGAAGTACAAGGCCGACCGCGACACCCCGAGCATCGACGCAACCAGCATGCTCTCCCCGCACCTCGCCGCTGGCGTGATCTCGCCGCGGCAGTGCATCCTGCCCGCGCTGGAAGCCAACAAGGGCAAGTACGACGTCGGCAATGAAGGGGTGGCCCACTGGATCAGCGAGGTCGTGTGGCGCGACTTCTACCGGCATGTGCTGGTGGGCTTCCCGCGCGTCTGCATGGGCCGAGCGTTCAAGCCCGCCACCGAGCGCATCGTGTGGAACGACGACGAGGCGGCGTTCGACGCGTGGCGCGAGGGCCGCACCGGGGTACCCATCGTCGACGCCGCCATGCGGCAGCTCAAGGGCCTGGGCTGGATGCACAACCGGCTCCGCATGGTCACAGCCATGTACCTCACCAAGGATCTGTTCCTCGATTGGCGCCGCGGCGAACGCCACTTCATGCGGCATCTCATCGACGGCGACCTCGCCAGCAACAACGGCGGCTGGCAATGGTCCGCTTCAACAGGCACCGACGCCGCCCCGTACTTCCGCATCTTCAACCCCTACAGCCAGAGCGAAAAGTGCGACCCTGAGGGTGTGTTCATTCGGCAATGGGTGCCCGAACTCGCAGGCCTCGACGCGAAGGACATCCACGACCCATCGGCGATCCCGGCGTTGCTGCGAGGGAAGCTCGACTACCCCAGCAAGCCCATCGCGGACCATGCCAAGGCGCGCGAGCGAGTGATGAAGGCCTTTCAGGGGATTGCGTGAGCGGGATGATTCATCCGAACCCCGAGCGCAAGCTCGGGGCCACCATCTAAACGCGCTCGACGCACTTCACGCCAAGCGTCTTCTTGGCGTGGCCCTGAGCTCGCGCTCAGGGCTCGGACACACCAAGCGTCGCGAACCGATCACTGCTCAACGCGCATCATCGAGATCTTCTCGCTCTTCGCCGCGCTGTTCTCTTCGCCTTCGAGGAACGCCTCGAGCTTTGTCACACGCCCCTCGGCGCTGCGCACGTAACGGATCTTCCGTGGGTAGTCATGGTCGGGCTTGTGGAACGTTGCCGTCTTGACGCCGTTCTCGTTCGATGAAAACTCGAGCGGGAACACCGTCGGCGGATGCCGCCCGCCCGGCGCGACCAATAGCACAACTTTCCCGTCCCTTCCCGTCATGATCCGTGAATGCTCGAAGAACACGCATCGCCCGCCCACCACCATCTTGGCCGAGCCAGCCATCATGCCACCCTCGTCGGTGGTCCACAGTTCTTCCCACGTCCCACCGTCGTGCGCGCCCTTCCAATGGCCACCGATGAACGCGACCGAAGCGAGCGGCGAGGGCGCCGCGGCCTCATGCGCCGCGGACTTCGCACCACCACGATCGGGCGACGCACAGCCGCCCAGCATCACGCCCGAAATCACGAACGAAACAGCCGCCGCCAACGCCGCCGCGTATGCAATCCTCATCGCAACCTCCCATCGATCCGCCATGCGTCCACCGACCCCACGTCGGCGGCTCAAGACGCCATGCACGCGTTCGTCGCCTGAAACGCTTCGCAGTTCCCATCTTTTCTGCTGCAGAGATTCCGCGAACAGCGCGACTCGCGTTCAAGACCCGAGACCCAAGACGGATTACGCCCCCAACCGCGTCAACTCCTCTTCCGACGCGTCGAGCGTGGTGTACACCTTCTGCACGTCGTCCTGGTCTTCGAGTGCATCGATCATCTTCAGCAGCTTCACGAGGTTGTCGCCCCCGACGGTTGTCAGGTTCGTCGGCAGCATCGCAAGTTCGGCGCTCTGAAGCTTCAACCCCGCCTTCGCGAGCCCCGCCTTGACCTGGATGAACGCCGTGGGAACGCATGTCACCGTCCAAACGCCGTCGCCCAATGAGACGTCCTCCGCGCCGGCGTCGATGGCGACTTCCATCAGGCGATCCTCGCTCGCGGCGTCTTCCTCGAGCGTGAACAGCCCCTTGTGCTCGAACATGTACGCCACGCTCCCGGTGGCCCCGAGATTCCCGCCGTATTTGGTGAGGATCAGCCGCATCTCGGCGGCGAGGCGTGTGCGGTTGTCGGTGAGGGTGTCGCACAGGATCGCTACGCCACCGGGGCCGTAGCCCTCGTAGCGCAGCGCCTCATACTCGGCTGCGCCGAGTTCGCCGGCACCCTTCTTGGCGGCCCGCTCGATGGTCTCGCGCGGCATGTTCTCATACCGCGCCTCCTCGATCGCGTACTGCAGGGCGAGGTTCGTTGAAGGGTCGCTCCCACCCTGCCGTGCCGCCACCATGATGGCGCGGGCGCACTTGGTCCACGCCTTCCCGCGCTTGGCGTCGGTCTTGGCCTTCTTGCGCTTGATGTTGGCCCAGTGACTGTGGCGTGCCATGGAGTGGTGAGCGAGTGGCGAGGTGGCGAGTGGTGAAGTGGAAGAGGCCGCACCCCAGTTTAGACCTCACGAGTTGCGCGTTCCCCCCATCCCTACACTCGCCGCCCCTCGTTCACCCAAATGGCCCCACGATCCTCCGACATCCCCATCCCCGACAGCGGCCCGGCCGAGCCCATGACGGCGCAGGCCCACGTCGAGACCAACGGCTCGGTCGGCGCCACCGCCGCGCCGAGTGGTGTCGTTCTCGCCGACGACCGGCTGACCTCGGGCCGCCTCGCTGGCTCGACGATGCGCCGGGCCGTGTGGGTGCTCTCGTGGCCCGTGCTGCTCGAGATGCTGCTCCACGCCGGCGTGAACATGGTCGACGCCACCCTCGCCGCGGGTGTCAGCGTTGCCGCCGCCGACGCCATCGGCGCCTCGGGCTACATCCTCTGGGCCACCGCGATGATCGCGATCGCGCTGGGCGTCGGGGCCACGGCGATGATCTCCCGCGCCATCGGCAGAAAGCGCCCGGCGTTCGCCAACGCCGTCCTGGGCCAGACCACCCTCCTCGCGTGGTCCGGCGGCCTCGTCACCGCCGGGCTTTTCTGGCTGCTCGCCCCCGCGTGCGCCGGCATGATGAACCTCGAAGGCGATGCGTTTGACAACGCCGTCACATACTTGCGGATTTGTGCCCTGGGCGTCCCCGCCATGACCTTTATCGAGGGCGCGGTGTGCAGCATCCGCGGCGGCGGCGATTCCATGACCCCCATGCTCGTCATGCTCGGGGTCAACATCGTCAACGCCTTCTTCACGTTCATGCTCTCCGGCGTCGAGTGGGCCGCGTCACGACTCGACGACGCCACCGGCGAACTGCAGCGACATCTCATCCTCAGCAACCCCTTCGGCATGGACATGGGTGTCGCCGGCATCGCCTGGGGCACCACCATCGCGTGGTGGACCGGCGCCGTGGTCCTCACGCTCATCCTGGCTCGCCCCCCCATGCGCTCCGGCGAGCACCTGCGCCTCACCCGACGCCGCCTCCGCCCGCACTGGCACACCATCAAGCGGATCGTCCGCGTGGGCCTGCCTAACTTCCTTGAGTCCGCCGGCATGTGGTTCGGCAACTTCCTGACCATCCTGATGGTCGGCTGGATGGCCCACCCCGGCTATTTGGGGGCCCACATCATCGCGGTGCGCGTCGAGGCGTTCTCGTACATGCCCGGCTTTGCGATCTCGCTCGCCGCGGCGACGCTCACCGGCCAGTATCTCGGGATGGGCCGGCCTGATCTTGCCGAGAAGGCGATCTTCCGCTGCACGACGCTCGCCGTCGCGTTCATGACGCTGATGGGCGTGGTGTTCGTGGCGTTCCCTGAGGCCGTCGTCGGCGTGCTCACCCAGCAGCCCGAGCACCTCAAGATCACGCCGATCTTGCTCATGGTCACCGGCTTTGTGCAGGCCCCTTTCGCGGTGGCGATCGTGCTGCGCAGCGCCCTCCGCGGCGCGGGCGATACCAAAGCCGCCATGTGGATCACCTGGATCACCACCTACGGCATCCGTCTCCCGCTGGCCTGGCTGTGCTGCGGCGTCGACATCCCGCTACCCCAGTGGGCGGGCGGCGGCAGCATCCCCAACCCGGCTCCCCTTGAGCCGCTGGGCGTATCGCCGCTGGTGGGCTTCTGGATCGGCCTGTGCTCCGAGATTGTCCTCCGCGGCGTGCTGTTTACGGTTGTGGTGCTGCGGGGACGGTGGAAGACGGCTCGGGTGTGACGGCCCGCGTGCAGGCTGGGTCGATCTTGTTCGGAATATGTTTGGTTCGTCACGATTTCATCCACAATTCCTCTGATCTTGCAACAGAGTGCCGCATTCGTCGATAACTTCCTCGCGCTCTGCGTCAGGACT
This sequence comes from Phycisphaerales bacterium, assembly GCA_046154665.1. Lineage (GTDB taxonomy): Bacteria > Planctomycetota > Phycisphaerae > Phycisphaerales > UBA1924 > JAFLCM01. Next base: position 93,514 of record JBJXFG010000017.1, read on the forward strand.
ATGGAGCCGTCTCGCCCGCCTGGGCGAGCCCTGGGCGTCGAGCGATGTTGGCATGCGATCCGCGGCACGGATGCCCGCTGCTGACCTCGGAGGGCGCGCGCGCCCCGCCATGTTTCATCCACATACGGAACTGCGTTTCGTGTCCGAAGCCATTGGCTACGGCGTTTTCGCCACGCGCCCCATCCCGCGCGGCACCATCACCTGGGCTCTGGACAGCCTCGACCAGGTGTTCCCGCCGGGCGCGGTCGACTCGATGTCGCCCATGCTGCGCGCGGTGATGGAGAAATACTCCTTCACCGATCGGCGCGGCAAACTCATCCTGTGCTGGGACCACGCGCGGTTCGTCAACCACTGCTGCGACGCCAACTGCCTCTCGCCCGGCGGCCTCGATCTCGAGCTCGCCGTCCGCGACATCAAGCCGGGCGAACAGCTGACCGACGACTACGGCACGCTGAACATCGACCACGGGTTCACCTGCCTGTGCGGCAGCCCGCGGTGCCGCGGGCGTGTGCTCCCGGATGACGCGGTGCGGATGGCCGATGCCTGGGACCGTCAGGTCGGCGGTGCCTTGCCGATGCTGTCGCGCGTGGACCAGCCGCTGTGGGAGCTGCTGGCCGAGCCCGACGCGGTGCGGGCGCTGGGCGCGGGGCGGTTGCCGCTGCAGAGCAGCCGGTTGAACATGTCGCCCCGGCTGCACGTCGCAAGAGCGGGTTAAGAGACGGAACCCCGACCGTGAGGGAGGGGTTTCTCCAAAGTCGCGGCACTGTTCCAGTGACCGATCCTCCGGTCAGTGCGAGTTTTTGCTGCGCCAACAAATCGATCGACTCTGGGAAGGCGGCATTGACCCGAAGGCGGGTCAGTGGCACAAGCAAGGACGTCCTGTCGCCGCAGGGCGTTTTTCCCTTCTGCTGTCGGTTGGCTACCCTGACCCCTTCCCCCACGCGCGGGGCTTGGTCCGTGCGTGGCGCGGTTCGCACCATCGTTCAGCCCGCTGGCCGGAGTTGGCCGGTCGGGCGGGCCCATCCATGCGCCAGTCACGAATCGCCAACCACCTCGACCCCGTGCAGGCCGAAGACTCGGTTGGCGCGATCGCCGCGCGGTTGAGCGCCGGGCAATCCGCCGCGGCGGTGGGCGCGGCGGGCTCATCGAACACGATGGTGGCCGGCGCGATCTCGCGCCTGACGCGGCGCCCGGTCGTCCTCGTGGTCGCCCACCTTGACGACGCCGACGAAGCCGCGGATGACCTCGCGGCCGTCGGTGTGGAGGCGCTGCGTTTCCCGGCCCTCGAGATGCTCCCCGGCGAGAGCGGGGTCAGCCTCGAACTCTTCGCCGAGCGGCTCTCGGTCATGCGCCGCTTCATCGGCGACCCCGATTGGCGCGGCGTGCTGGTCGCACCCATCCAGGCCCTCATGCAGGGCGTGCCCGCTCCGGCGAAGCTTGACGACCTCTCGCTCATCCTGCGCGTGGGTGAATCGCGTCCGCACAGCGCCGTGGTGCGGTGGCTTGAGCAAGCGGGCTACGCGCGTGTGGACGCGATCAGCGAAGCGGGCGATTTCGCCGTCCGAGGCGGCATCCTCGACATCTTCCCGCCTGGAGGTGGCTCGATCGGCGCGGGTGGCGGAGGCGCGAGTGGTGGGGCGAGCGAGAAGTCGGCGAACCTCGCACCCGCCGACCCGGGCGTCCCCGTCCGACTCGATTTCTTCGGCGATGACATCGAATCCATCCGTGAGATCGACCTCGCCACCATGGGCTCGGACCGCAAGGTCTCATCGGTCGAACTGGTGGGTGCTTCGGTGCGAAAGCTGACCGAGGGCGATGCCGCCGCGGCGAATCTGCTGGATTTGCTGCCGAAGGGCTCGATCGCGATCGTGAGCGAACCTCTGGAGGTGACCGAGCAGGGGCGCGGCTACTACGAGCGCATCACCGACGCGCGGGGCATCTCCGGACCGCCGGCGGTTTTCAAGGCCCTGCGCGAGCGCTTCCACGCGTTCTGCACGGTGTCGTCGTTCTCGGGCGGATCGGTGGAGGGCACGACGCTGCCGGTGTCGCGCTTGCCCGAGTTTGCGAGGGATGCCGCCGAAGCGATCCGCGAACTGGCGGCGATGTGCCGCACGCAGCGCGTGCTGGTGCTCTGTCAATCGCAGGGCGAGCACGATCGCTTGGGCGAGCTGCTGCGCGAGTTTGCGCTCGACGCACCCGTCGAGACGGCGGTGGCGTATCTGCACCGAGGGTTCGTGTGGGGCGATGTTGGAGATGAGCCATCCGCAAGTCGTGCCACGACTTTGCTTCCGAGCAAAGTCGTGCCCTCACCCGAGGTGGTCCGGCACGACGCTGGCCCGAAGACGGGCCAGCATCGTGGCACGGCGGAGGGCGCGCTCGCCCTGGTTCCGTACCACGAACTGATGCACCGCTACCAGACCCGCCGGCGCATCCGCGGCGGTGGTGGGGGCGGCGGCAAGGGCATGCGCCGCGCCGACAAGGCGCAGGACGCCTTCCTCGAAATCAGCATCGGCGACTACGTTGTCCACGCCGACCACGGCATCGCGCGCTTCAACGGCCTGGTGCTCATGCAACCCAAGGGCGTGAAAGCCAGCGCCGAGCGCGAGGCGGAGTCACGCCTCTCGCAGGCCGCGCCGCTGGCGGTGCCGCGTCAGAAACCCCAAGGCGGGGTGACGAAGGCCGCCGTGTTCCGCCTCGGCGACGGCTCGACCGGTGCCGCCCGAACTGGGCAGGCCGCGGCGTCATCTCGTGACGATTTCGAAGAGGAGTACCTCGCCCTCGAGTTCGCCAACTCGGCGCGGCTTTACGTCCCCGCCACGCAGATCGAGAAGGTCCAGCGCTACATCGGCGGGTTCTCCGGCAAGCCCCCGCTGTCGGTCATCGGCGGCAAACGCTGGCAGAACCAGAAGGACCAGGTCAAGGAATCCGTCCGCGACCTCGCGAAAGAGCTGCTCCGCGTGCAGGCGGCGCGCGAGACCATGCCCGGCACCCGCTACCCCGACGACACCGCCTGGCAGACCGAGTTCGAGGCCGAGTTCCCCTTCGAAGAGACGCAGGACCAACTCGGTGCCCTCGCCGAGATCAAGAAGGACATGGGCACCGCCCGCCCCATGGACCGCCTGCTCTGCGGCGACGTGGGCTACGGCAAGACCGAGCTCGCCATCCGCGCGGCGTTCAAGGCGGTCGAGTACGGCAAGCAGGTGGCGGTGCTGGTGCCGACGACCATTCTCGCGGAGCAGCACGAGCGGACGTTCAGGTCGCGCTTCGCCGACTACCCCTTCCGCGTCGAGAGCATCTCGCGTTTCAAGACGAGCAAGGAGAGCAACGACATCCTCGCCGCCGCTCGGAAGGGACAGGTCGATATCCTGATCGGCACGCACCGGCTGCTGAGCAAGGACGTGCGTTTCGCCGACCTCGGGCTGGTGGTGGTGGATGAAGAGCAGCGCTTCGGCGTCGAGCACAAGAACGCGCTGCTGGGCCTGCGCATGACCGCCGACGTGCTGACGCTCTCGGCGACGCCGATCCCGCGCACGCTGCACATGACGATGCTGGGGCTGCGCGATATCTCGTCGCTGACCACCGCGCCGGTCGATCGGCGCGCCGTGGTCACCGAGGTGTGCCCCTACAACGAGAAGCGGATCAAGCAGGCGATCGAGCGCGAACTGGCCCGCGAGGGTCAGGTGTTCTTCGTCCACAACCGCGTGCACAACATCCAGAGCGTCGCCGACGACATCCACAAGCTCGTGCCCGACGCGAAGATCCTCGTGGGCCACGGCCAGATGCCCGACCACGAGCTCGAACGCGTGATGAGCGCCTTCATCAACCGTCAGGCCGACATCCTCGTTTCCACCACGATCATCGAGAGCGGCATCGACATCCCCACCGCCAACACGATGATCATCAACATGGCGGATCACTTCGGCCTGTCCGAACTGCACCAGTTGCGTGGACGCGTGGGCCGCTACAAGCACCGGGCCTACTGCTACCTGCTCATCCCGCCGGACCGTCCGCTGACCGACATCGCGGCCCGGCGGCTGCGGGCGCTCGAAGAGTTCAGCATGCTGGGCGCGGGCTTCAAGATCGCCATGCGCGACCTCGAAATCCGCGGTGCCGGCAACCTGCTCGGTGCCGAGCAGAGCGGGCACATCGCCGCGGTGGGCTACGACATGTACTGCCGGCTGCTCGAGTCCGCCACGCACGACCTCAAGGCTGACAAGCCCCCCGAGCCCACCGAGACCACGCTCGACATCGGCGCGGCGGGCCATTTCCCGCGCGTGTACATCCCCAACGAGTCGCGAAGGTTGGACGCCTACCGGCGCGTCGCCGTGGCTCGGTCGTTCGAAGAACTCGCCGCCTGCGAGAAGGCGCTTCTCGACGCCTACGGCACGCCCCCGGCCCCGGCGCGGCGTCTGCTCGAACTCGCCGCGCTGCGAATCGGTGCCCACCTCGTCGGCGTCCGCTCGATCCATGTGCGCGAGCAAGACGTCATCATCCGCTGTGAGACGCCCGCGCCGGTGGTTAAGGTGCTCGAGGGCGTGAAGGGAACGGTTCGTCCGATCGTGCCGCGCCCCGGCGACAAGGTCCACGAGGTCTACTTCCGCCCGCCGCCGAGTTTCCTTGATGCGGCGTCGCTGCTGACGGTGCTGCGTCGGCGCTTCGCGCCCGGGCACGGTGGACCTGAGGCGTCGGGTGGCGCGGAGCCAGGGCGGGGTGCCAAGTTCGGATTGGCGGGGCGCGAACGCTGAGTCCCGGCTGATCTCAGCCTTCGGGCACGCGAGTTGTGGTTGGCTTGCTTGCGTCAGCATTGACGCGGCGACTCACGGCGGTACGCTCCCACTGCGTGTGTTCGGCACACGTTCGCGGCTTATGCCGGGATCGCACAGGACTCGAGAGAGCGCCGCCCGCCAACGCGTCGCGGCCAGAAAGGACCACCATGAGAACGATCGCGTGTTCTTCGCTGCTGTTGCTGTCGCTCGCCGCCACCGGTGCCGCCGCGCCCATCGTGAACCTCACCCTCGTCAACGGCGACGATTCCGGCGCGGGGCTCCCCTTCAACACCGTCGAGTTCCTGCTCGCCAACGTTTCGACCGGCGGCGAGAGCCTCACCGGCATGACGCTCACCGTTGGCGACACCGCCTGGAACTTCGACAACATCTATCTCTCGCGCGAGCTGTTCACCGGCGGCGACGGCACGCAGATCGCCAACCTGCTCATCGGCGACCGCACCGACGGCGGCGCGGTCACCGATCTGTTCCAGTACGCCTTCACGGGCTTCACCCCGGGCGTCAACTTCCGCGGGCAGTTCGATATCGACAACGACGACGGCACCTTCCAGGCCGATTCGCGGCGCATCCTGTTCAACAACGGCGCGGCCCCCAACGCGGTGCTCACGCTGGATTTCTCGGGCGGTTCGCAGGTGCTGTTCACGCTGCCCGACGGCCCGCTCGACGCCGAGACGTACACGTTCACCATCCCCGCGCCGGGTGCAGCGTGCGTGATGGGGCTGCCTTTGGTGATGCTGACGCGCCGACGCCGGGCGTGATGCGCCGGTCAGCGTGCCCGCTCGTGCTCGACCGGCTTGCCGGACTCGCCCCACGCCTTGAACCCGCCCTCGAGTGAGTACACGTTCGTGAAGCCCATGCGTTTGAGCATGTCCGCCGCGAGCGCCGAACGGCTGCCCCCGCCGCAGTAGCACACGATGGGGCGCTCAAGGTCGGCGTCGGTCGCGCCGTGCCCGAAGGCGGCCTTCTCGATGTCGCGCTCCAGCACGCCGCGCGGCACGGCGATCGAGCCCGGAACATAGCCCCGGGCCCGCTCGTCGGGCTCGCGCACGTCGATCACGATCGGGCGCGGGTGCTCGCGCGCTTCGGCCATCGCGACGAGCTCGTCGCAGTCAATCTCCGGGACGCGCTTGAGTGCGTCCTGGGCCAGGTCTTTGAGGGTCATCTTGAGAGGCATGGGAAGTCCGGAGTCGCGATCGAGTGCGAGTGGGTACGCCGCCGGCGTCTTTGCAAGCGGAATCTAGGCGCTCGTGCCCGTCGCCGCTTCCTCGCGCGCAATCGCGCGACGCAGTTCAAGCTCGCGGCTGACCGCGTCCGGAGGCAGACGCATCCTTCTGCCCGAAACCTCGATCTCCACCAACGTTCCCGCCAACTTGGTCGGCACCGGCGCACCGTCGTTCGGGAACGACACATGCTCCCAGGGGATCGATACTCGCGGGGCCATCCCCGTGAAGCTGAACACCGGGGTGAGGTGCAGGCACTGGTCGTCCGCCGCGTACTCCATGGCGTTGTTCATGGGCACCTTGCCCGCGACGAACGACGGCGCGACTTTCGGCTTGGCACCCTCGGCGGGCTCCCGTGCGGGGAAATCCCTCGAAAGCGAACCCCAGCCGCACGCCCGCAGCAGCCCGCCCGTCACGGCGCTGACCAGCGCGAACGGCAGCACCATCGCGGCGAGCCCGACGGGCACGCCGATCTGCGGCGAAGCGGTCGCCGAAATCAGCGCCCCGACCACGATGCCGTCGACGATGAACAGCACCGTCAGCATGATGACGATCTGCTTCCGTGTCATGCGTCGATGGTAGTGTCGTCACCGTCCGCGCCGGAAGGCCAGCGATGCGCTGAGCAGCGCCAGCGCCACGGCGCCCGCCGGCGTCGGGATCGAGAACACCTGCACGTCGTCGAGCAGGGCCCCGATGTTGTCGCCGCCGGCGTTCGAGAACGTCAGCCGCGTCGCCCTCTTCGTGGGCACCGGGATATCGAACGAATGCGGTGTCAGCGGTTGCGAGGCGAGGATGTGGAACGTCTGGCTCCAGTCGCCGAAGCTCACGGTCACGTTGTCCGCCGCGGATTTCTTCTGGTTGCCGGCGAGCGAGAAGTTGACGCGGTAGGTGCCGGGGTCGAGCGCAAACTCGGGCGACGCGAGTACGCCGGCGTTCTTCGTCGAGCCGTCGAGATCGATGTACAGCCCCTTGCCGGGCAGGAAGTCAAAGAACCCCTTGCCGATGAGGTCCACGCTGCCCTGCGACACGGTCCACCCCGACGAGAAGCCGCTGAAGTTCAGTGCGCCGACGCCGCTGTGCTGATTGTCGAAGTTCTCGTCGAGCAGGAACGGGCCGGCGCTGGCCCGACCGCCGCCAAGAACAGACACCACCACCGCGATCAACAGAATAAGTGATTGACGCATAGGGCCTCCTCGCCCCGGCAGTGGGGCAGCCCATGAAGCGTCCGATTCGTTGGCACGAGTTGCCAGTCAGCCATCGTGATGGAGACGCGACTTGGCGGTTATCGCCCGTCAGAGGTGGAACCGCAGTCGCGCCGCGCTCACTCATCCCCCGCCGGAAGCTCCCGGTCGTCCACGCGAGCGATGTCCGCGCCCAGCGCCTTCAGCCGCGTTTCCATCTTCTCGTACCCGCGATCGAGGTGGTACACGCGGCGCACGATCGTCCGCCCGCTCGCGGCCAGACCGGCGAGAATGAGTGAAGCGCTTGCCCGCAGATCGCTGGCCATGACGGGAGCTCCGACGAGTTCACGCACGCCGCTGACGACCACGGTCGGGCCTTGCCGGAAAATCTGGGCACCCATGCGGCTCAGCTCCGCCACGTGCAGGAATCGTTCCTGATAGATGCGTTCGGTGATCACGCTGTTGCCGTGCGCCAGCGTGAGCAAGGCCATCGTCTGGGCCTGCAAATCCGTTGGGAAACCGGGGTGCGGCTGGGTGGTGACCTGAGCGGGCCGCAGCACTCGATCCGACGACACCTCGACGGTCATGGCCATGGGGTTCGAGTCGCGTCCTTCCACCGGCTTGATGTGGACGCCGATGGTCTCGAACACGTCCTGCAGCGCCATCAGCGCGTCCATCGGGACGTTCTCGAGCGTCAGATTCCCGTTGGTGATCGCCGCGGCCATCATGTAGGTGCCCGCCTCGATGCGGTCGGCGATCACCTCGTGCGTGGCCCCGTGCAGTTCCTTCACGCCCTCGATGACCACTCGAGGCGTGCCCGCGCCGCGCACATGCGCCCCCATCGCGTTCAGCAGGTTCGCCAGGTCTACTACCTCGGGCTCGCACGCGGCACACTCGATGATCGTCACCCCCTCGGCGAGCGTCGCGGCGGACATCACGTTGGCCGTGCCCAGCACCGTCGATCCGAACGGCCCGCCCAGGAACACGCGCGCCCCGCGCAGCCTCCCCGAAACCGGCGCCCGCGCCACGATGTCGCCCTGCTCGAGAGTGATGTGCGCTCCCAGGGCCCGCAGGCCGCGGAGGTGCAGGTCAACCGGTCGGTCACCGAAGGCGCACCCGCCGGGCATGGAGACTCGAGCCTGACCGCGCTTGGCCAGCAACGGCCCCAGCACGCAGATGCTCGCCCGCATGGTCCGAACGATGTCGTACGGGGCGTGTACCTTCGAGGGATCGTCGGCACGGAACGACACATCGACGCCTGATTCATTGCTGGCGAGTTCACCCTGCGAAACGCCGAGCTCGGCGAGCAAGCGGCGCAGGTTCGCGATGTCCGCGAGCCGGGGCACGCCCTTGATATGGACGGGCTGGTCGGTGAGCAGCGTCGCCGCCATCAAAGGGAGGCTTGCGTTCTTCGAGCCGTTCACGCGGAGGCGACCCTTGAGACGGTTGCCGCCCTGGATGACGAATGCGTCCATGCTGTTGATCTCGATCGATCGCTCGCGGGACCGACGGTCCGTGTCCGAGCGTCCGGGAAAAGGTGCGGAATTCTAGGTGCGGGCGACTCGTGCCGCCGTCACAGACCTCAACGCCTTTCTCATCGGCACGCCCGGCGCTCCGGCAACGGAAAACAGCCCGCACTCCTTGCCCCGCCTCGGAGCGTACGGCATGCTTCCCATGACCGTCCGCGCCGGGGAGCCCGGGGGGACGTGGGGCCGTGCCACACGTCGAAAGGTCCGGGGGAGTTCCCCGGGCGGGCGGAGCAGTGAAAAGACGGCTGCCCCTCGTGGCAAACGCTGTCGGTCTGTCGCCGAGAGCGGGAGGGGGTCGCCCATCGCCCTGTTGGTCTTTCCGAGGAGTCGTTCGATGAACCGCAACCCGAAGCCCATGACCAAGTTCGTTCTCACCGCCGCGGGTCTCGCCACCGCGGCCGCCATCGTCCTCTCCAGCGGCGGCCAGGCCGTTGGTCGCTCCGGCAGCGACCGCTATTCGAACCTGCCCAGTGAACTCAACCTCATGGGCGTGTGCCGCGACTTCCGCTGGCGCACCGAGGACAACGGCCACCCCGACTTCCAGCGCCAGCCCGCGAGCGGGTTCGGCATGTACACCGGCAACCTCGCAATCGAACTCGACCGCGACGGACGCCCCGTCTTCCAGGGCGGCGGCCGCAAGGTCAGCGCCCAGTGGCGCGACTCGGCCCGGCGCAACATCAACCCCGCCATTTACGACGCCAGCAAGGGCGACACCGCCGGTTCGTTCACCGGCAACCCCGACCCCGGCGGCATCGCCTCGGCCGAGTCGTTCGCCCAGTGGTACCGCAACGTCCCCGGCGTCAACATGACCAAGGAAGTGCCCATCACCCTGCGCCGCCAGGAGGGCACCAACATGTACGTCTTCGACGACCGTACCGACCCGCTCTACTCGACCCGCGGCGGCTTCTTCCCCGTCAACAACGACCTGTTCGGCAACTCGCCCGGCCAGTCGAAGAACTTCGGCTTCACCTTTGAGGTCGCAACCGAGTTCGTCTACAAGCCCAACGAGAACCAGTCGTTCACCTTCATCGGCGACGACGACGTCTGGGTGTTCATCAACAACAAGCTGGTCATCGACATCGGCGGCGTCCACGGAGCCACCAGCCAGACCGTCCAGCTCGACCGCCTGGGCGACCTGATGCGGCCCAACGCCCGCAACACGCTCACCCTGTTCTTTGCCGAGCGCCACACCACGCAGTCCAACTGCCGCATCGAGACGACCATCAACCTGCGCCCGGCGCAGCTGCCCAACACGGCCAGCATGTACGACTAAGCACTCGGGCTTTCGCCCCCACCTCCGCCTTTCCCTCCTGAGACCCAGGGGTACCGCCACACCACGCCCCGCGCCCTGCGCGGGGCGTGGTCCTTTTCGGTCTTAGGTACGTCGGTACTCCGTGCCGACAGGCCCCGCGTGGGGCGTCCCAGCCAGCACCACACCAAACCCGTCAGTTCGGGCACAACCGCCCGAACCGGTTCAGGAAGTACGTCAGGTCCGCCGTGTTGGTCTGCCCGCTGCAGTTGAAATCGCCGCGCAGATCGCGCCCGAACGAGCCGAGCAGTTGCAGCAGGTCGAACGTGTTCACGATGCCGTCGATGTTGATGTCCGCCGGGCACGGGTTGCAGTTGGTCTGGGCGCAGGTCGTGCCCGGCCCCGCGAAGAAGATCCCGAACTGGTTGAACAGGCAGTCATTCTCCGTCGTGACGACGCACGAGCAGCGTGACAGGCAGCACGCCCCGTTGGTCGCCGTCGGCGTGCACTGCAGCGTGCCCGTCCAGCGGTCGCCGCAGCTCACCCCCTCGAAGAACTGGGGCGAGACGAACACGTTGTATGTGCCCGGCTCCAGCGTTGCGCTGACGATGATGTCCTGGCACGCGTTGCCGATGGTGCCCGCGTAGGCGAAGTTGTCGGCGCAGTTATCGTTCAGGATGAACGCCTGGGCCATGAACTCGGCGCGGACGGTCCAGGTGACGACGGACTGCTGGGTGATCGAGAAACGGAACCAGTCGGTATCGCGGCCCAGCCCGCCGCTGATGTCGGTGCTGAACACGCCCGACTTCCCGCACACGGTCTGCCCACACGAGATGACGCCCCGCGCCGCGGCGGTGGTGCCGCAGCCGCCGTTGGTCACGTCTTCATAGAACGTCCCGCAGTTGGGCTCGTTCTCCTGCGTCGCGCCGGGCGGGCAGGTGTACGTGCAGGTGGTCGAGCAATAGGCCTTGCCGGCGCACGGCGTCGCCTCGGTGGTGGTGATGATCTCGAAGTTGCCCGCAGCGCCCACGCCGCCTGCGACCAACACGGAATAGACCTTGCCCATCTCGGAACACCAGGAGGTCTCCGAGGCCGCGCCGCACGCGGTGCCCGCGTTATCGTTCGCCGCCACGCAAACCAGCGGCTCGCTGGCGCAGTTGCCGCAATAGACGCGCAGGCGTGTGTCGAAGTTCGTCAGTGGGCTGCACAGCGAGACGCTGATGCGTCTGCCGTTGCCGATCACCCGGTACCAAACCCCGGGGCCGCCCACAGTCGGGCCGCACTCCGGGACGTCCAACGGCTCCTCGGGCGTGCCGAACAGCGTCGACCCCAGCCGCGTGCCGGGAACGAACAACTCGGGCGTGTTCGCACCACAGTCATCGTTCGTCGGTGGCGGGACCACCGGGCAGTTCGCGGTCGAGCACGCGGTGCCGTCGCCCTGGTACACACCCGCCGACGCGGCGCAGGCCGAAAAGTTCAACGTCGAGCACGAGCCCGCCGCGAAGCAGCACGCCCCGCTCACCGGCCCGTCGGTGCAGACGCACTCGATGTCCAGCTTGAAAACGCCGCGGCTTGCGTTGTCGAACGGCACCACCTGAATCAGGTACGTCGCGTTCGCCGCCGTGTTGAAGCACGCCCGCGAGTGGCGCAGCGTCGGCCCGCAGCCGGCGTCGTCCGAGCACGCGATCTGCGTCCGCTGCCCGCAGTTGGCCCCCTGCAGGAACACCACGATCACCGAGTCCTTCGCGTCCGGATCGATCGTCGACGTGTCGCACGTCGTCACCGCCAACCGCCCGCCGGTGCCGATGATCCGGTACCACACCGACCCCGTCAGCGAACCCTGGGCGCATCCGGGCGTGGCCTCGCCCGCTTCGAACGTCGCGTTGCGCGTGTCCGCAAACACGGTCGCGTTGCACGTGATCAGGTCGGCGTTCGCGCAGTTGTCGTTCGTCGGCGGGGCGCAGATCCCCGGGAAGCAGAAGTTGCTCTGCCCCTGGTACCGCCCGCCCTGCGCCACGCACGGGCCCGGGCCAAACGTCTCGACACACAGCCCGTCGGGGAAGCAGCACCCGCCCTGCGGGCACGTCGTCGTACACGTCAGTTGCAGCGAATATTTCCCCCCGCATGAGACGTTCGCTTGGTTGAAATCCGGCGCCACAAACACCCACCACGTCCCCGGCCCCAGGCACGCCGAGACCTCGACGCTCTGGTTCGGCTGCACCAGACCGAAGGGGCTCACGCCGGTCGCGAGGTTGCAGTTCGCCGAGCCGTTGGTGCCCGAGACGAACCCGACGATGCCGCGGAACTCGGCGGAGAAGTTCAGGGTGACATAGCGCGTACTGCCCAGGCTGAACTGGTACCAATCGGTATCGCGTCCCACGCCATCAAACCGGGTGGTGCCGCAGATCTTGGCACCGCAGATGATGGTCGAGAAGGGCTGCAGGAGCGAGTTGCACCCGCTGTTGAAGTTGTCTTCGGGGAAGCCGCAGGCGGGTTCGCCTTCCGGCACCGAGCCCGTCGGGCAGGTGATGGCACGCACGCCGCCGTCTTCCGCATCGCCTTCGGTGCGGGGCTCATGGTTGAATCCGGCCAGCGCGTCGGCGACCGCCGCGAACGCGGGATTGACAACCCCGAGATCAACGTGCTTGTCGTGGCGCACCTCGCCCGTGCCGCCCAACGCAGCCATCGGCGTCAGCAGAACCAACGCCACCCACGCCTGTATGGTCTTCAAGGTCTTCATCTCTTTTCTGTTGCAGTTCCCTCACACAGTACGCTCCTCCGTCGTGGCAGTTCCCGGCTCCCTTCCCGCCTATCGGACTTGCGCGGGCTTGCCTCGATTCGGTCGGCCGATTTCCCGCATGACGCGCGGCAAGTTCGGACTTTGATCGGTTGACTTCCGCGCTTGGACGGGGCACCGCTTTCGGCTATTCTCCCGGCTGGGTGCGGCCACGCCGCGCCAGTGTCTGGACGGACGAGCATCGAGCCCGAGCCGCTTCGCCGATCCCTGGACCGTTTCACGCTTGGGCTTGATGGAATCGCGTCTCATGAAGATCTATGTCGGAAACCTGCCTTACTCAACGACCGATGCGTCGATGCGCGATCTATTCGCTCAGCACGGCACCGTCACCGGCTCGAGCGTGGTGATGGACCGCGAGACCGGCCGCTCGCGCGGCTTCGGCTTCATCGAGATGGCCAGTGACGAGGAGGGCCAGGCCGCCATCAACGCCCTCAACGGATTCAACTTCGACGGCCGGGCCCTCACCGTCAACGAAGCACGACCGAAGGAGCCCCGCTCCTTCGGGGGCGGCGGCGGTGGTGGTGGTGGCTATGGCGGAGGCGGTGGTGGTCGCGGCGGCTACGGCGGCGGCGGCGGCGGGGGGGGGTGGGGGCGGCCGCGGCGGCTATGGCGGCGGCGGCGGTGGTGGTGGAGGCGGCGGTCGCGGCGGACGCGATCGCGGCGACCGCTCCGAACGCTGGCAATAACCACACCTCGCATCAGAAACGACAGGGCCGGATTCCCCGGCCCTTTTTCATTCCCGCGGCCCCCGGTCATTCTGCCGATTCGCATCATCCGCCACGCTCGTTCGTTCGAACCGCAGAGGCCCACGCCATCGTACCGCACCACTCGCCCCTTCCCATGCAGCATCACGCACCTCGCATGCCCATCTCCCGCCGATTGACGCTCGCCGCCGCGCTGGCGCTGGGTGTTCTTGCGGCCGCCGCGGCGCAGACCGAGTTCCCGCGCAATCCCCACGCCCCGCCGCCGCCCGATCCGATCCTGCTCGAGCATCCCATCGAAGGCCCGAGGCCGCCGCAGGCCGCGCCGTCGCCCGGCACCGACAAGGCCCCCGAGCTCACCCGTCTCGATCTCGCGCTCGCATTCATCCGCTTCGAGCGTGCCTTCGTCGACGCCCGACCCGCGGGCGAAGACCTCGCACTGGCCAACCGCAACTTTGACACGGCCACCTTCGCGTTCTTCCGCGGCGGGCGCGACCGTTCACTCAAGGAGCTCGACGACGGAACGCTCAGGCTCATGGGTCGTGAAGGCGACGGCGCTGCTCGCCGCGCCGCGACGCTGCACGTTCGCGTGGAGCCTCCGGTGTGGACGTACTTCAGCGATCCGGCACCGAGCATCGTCGTCCGCACCGCGCGCGTGAACGGTGCCGCCGGCACCGTGCTGCAGCCCGCCGCGCCGGACAGCACCGATACTTCACTGGCGATCCGCCTCGACCCCGCCGAGTTGAGCGGACTCGGCGCGGGCGGTGGCGTGCAGATCAACATCCCCGACGACGCCGGCGCTGACGACAAGCCCACCCGTCTCGACCTCGCACCGTTCATCAAGTCACTCAAGCCCGGTCGCTACTCGGTTTCGATCGTGGGCAAGGACGGCTTCCGATGGGCGGCCGGCTGGTGGACCGTGGTGACCGCGCCGCGCGACGGCGTGCGCGCCGCGCTCGCCGATCGCTTCGACACGTTTGAGCGCGCCCAGTCGCAGCCGTTGGCTCCGGAGGTGAAGGACCGTCTTGAAGTGCTTCGCGCCCGGCTGGCCTTGCTGCGCGACACGCCTTCGTCGCAATCCGTTTCCGGCTTCCTCATCGACGTGAACCGTCTCGAGGACGAACTGCTCGCCGACGCGGTCGCGCTGCAAGAGGGCACGGAGCCGCTCAAGACGCGTGAAGGGCTGGTTTTCGGCCCGTTCCGCTCCGCGGGAGTGACCGTCCCGATGTGGACCTTCGTGCCGCAGCGCCTCGTTGAGGAGAACAATCCCGCTCCGCTGCTCATCGCGCTGCACGGTGCCGGCGCGGAAGAATCGATGTTCATGGCGGGTTACGGCAACGGCGTCATCCGCGACATCGCCGAGCGCCACGGCGTCATCGTCGCCTCGCCGCTGGCCTACGCCTTCACCACCAACCCGGCCATCCTCGACGATCTCATCAAGGCCGTGCGCTCCCGCTACGCCGTCGACGAGCGGCGAATCTATCTCGTGGGCCATTCGATGGGCGGGATCGCGGCGTCAGGCCTGGCGCAGGTCCGCGCGGGCACCATCGCCGCCGCCGCGGCGATCGCCGGGCTGCGCCCGTTCCGAGGAGCAGAGCCCTGCGCTCCGGTGCTTGCCTACGGCGCGGAACTCGACCGCATTATCCCCGCCGCTCGCGTCGCCCGTTTGGCCGAGGAGGCGCGGGCCGCAGGCCTGCCCGTCGAACTGCGCGAAGCCAAGCAGCAAGGCCACACGCTCGTGGTCGGCGCGGTGCTCGAGGAGTGCGTCGAGTGGTTGCTGCAGCATCGCCGCCCTGAGCCCTGAGCCCTGAGCCGAGAGCCGTGGGCCGTAGATCCGACCTTCCGAACGAGCGTATCGAAGGTCGGAAGCTCGTAGACTCCCGCGCATGAGCGAACACGATGTCATCATTATCGGCGCCGGCCTCGCGGGCCTGTGCTGTGCCCGCGTGCTCGCGAAGCAACAGCGCGGCGTGCTGGTGCTCGAAGCCGCCGACGTCGCGGGTGGCCGCGTCCGCACCGATGTCGTCGACGGGTTCCGGCTCGACCGCGGCTTTCAGGTGCTGCTCACGTCCTACCCCGAAGCCCGCGAGGTGCTCGACTTCAAAGCCCTGCGACTGCACGAGTTCTACCCCGGCGCGATGGTGCGGTGCGCGGGTAAGTTCCACAAAGTCGCCGATCCGCGCCGCAAGCCGCTCGACGCCGCCAAGGGGTTTCTTTCGCCCGTCGCCACTCTTGCCGACAAGGCCCGGCTGGCGGTGTTCGAGCAGCGCCTCAGGCTCGGCGGCGACGACGCCTGCTGGTCGCGCCCCGAGAAGCCCGCGCTCGACCTGCTCCGCGACGCCGGGTTCGCCCCGCTCACCATCGACCGTTTTTTCCGCCCCTTCTTCGGCGGCGTGTTCCTCGACCGCGAGCTCGATGTGAGCAGCCGCATGTTCGAGTTCCTCTTTCGCCTGTTCGGCCAGGGCCGCGCGGCACTGCCGGAGCAGGGCATGGGCGCGATCCCGGCGCAGCTCGCCGCCGCGCTCCCCGCGGGTTCCATCCGATTGAACGCGACGGTGAAGTCTTGTGACGCGACATCCGTCACGCTCGACACCGGCGAGAAGCTCTCGGCCCGCGCCGTCGTGATCGCCACCGATGCCGACGCCGCCCGAACCCTGCTGCCCGGCGCACCGAGCCGCCCATCCAAGTGGCGGGCCACCTCAACGCTGTGGTACTCGTGCGGCACGCCGCCGGTGAACGAGCCCATTCTCTTTCTCAACGGCGAAGACGCTGGCACCGAAGATGGCCCTGTTAACAGCGTCGCGATGTCAAGCGTCGTGTGCCCGGCCTATGCGCCCGCGGGAGCGCACCTGATGAGTGTGAGCGTGATCGATCAGGCCGCCGCCGCGTGGCCGACCGCGAAGCTCGATGCCGCCTGCCGCGCGCATCTCGCCGCATGGTTCGGCCCGTCGGTTTCGTCGTGGCGGCTGCTTCGTCACCACTTCATCCCGCACGCGCTGCCGCAGCACCGCCCCGGCGATCTCGAACCGGCGCGACGACCCGTCGAGACGGCCTCGGGCGTCTTCATCTGCGGCGACCACGTCGACAACGCCTCGATCAACGGCGCGATGGAAAGCGGACGGCGCGCCGCCGACGCCGTGCTCGAAAACCTCGGCGTCAAACCGTGAGGTTCCGCCCGAACTCGCCCGGCTCGAACACGTGGACATGGTCCATGTCGAGATAGAAAGTGACGGCCTCGTTGATCGGGAAGTGCTCGCGGGCGTCGATGCGGGCCATGAGGCGCTTGCCGCCGCCGCCTACGCCTCCGCCCGTCGCCACGCACGCCACGTCGATCTTCTCGCCCAGCGGCTCGACGGTCTCGGACCGCAGCGTCACGCTGTTCCCCCCGCCCGGCGGGCCGGCAAACTTGCCGATGGCCTGCTCGCTCATCGCGCTGGGGCGGAACCCCATCACCAGAGGCTTGCCCTCGTGCCCGCCCGACATCAGCCGGTCCGACGCGTGCGCCGTCATCCGCAGACGCAGCCCTTCACCGCCATCAAACACCGGGCCGCCGCCTTCGCGCACCAGCTTCCCCTCCACAAAGTTCATCGGCGGCGCGCCCAGGAACGACGCCACGAACCGGTTCGTCGGCCTGCGGTAGATATTCAGCGGCGTGTCCACCTGCTGGATCCGCCCAGCCGACATCACCACGATACGGTCCCCCAGCGTCATCGCCTCTTCCTGATCGTGCGTCACATAGATCGTCGTCGTCTTGAGCCGTTGGTGCAGGTTCTTCAGTTCCGTCCGCGTGGTCACGCGCAGCTTCGCGTCGAGGTTCGAGAGCGGCTCATCGAAAAGGAACACCTTTGGCTCGCGCACGATCGCCCGCCCGAGCGCGACGCGTTGGCGCTGACCGCCGCTGAGCGCCTTGGGCTTGCGGTCCAGGAACGCTTCGAGCCCCAGCAACCGCGCCGCCTCTTCGACGCGCTGCTTGATCTCCGCCCGCGGCAGCTTCCGCAGCGTCAGACCGAACGCCATGTTCTTATAGACGTTCATGTGCGGGTACAGCGCGTAGTTCTGGAACACCATCGCGATGTCGCGGTCCTTGGGGTGGACGTCGTTGACCACGCGCCCGCCGATGTCAATCCTGCCCGAGGTGATCTCTTCCAGCCCGGCGATCATGCGCAGTGTGGTGGACTTGCCGCAGCCGGAGGGGCCGACGAACACGACAAACTCGCCGTCGCGGATGTCGAGGTCGAAACCCTCGACGGCACAGACCTTGTTGTCGTAGACCTTGCGGACGGATTGGAGGGTGACGGTGGCCATGGGTGGGGAAGGCACTGGGGACTGGGCATCGGGCATCAGGAAGGCAGCACGCTCATTCTCGCGGCGAAGTTGGAGGCTGAACCCTAGTGCCCAGTGCCCAATGCCCAGTGCCTAGTGCCCAGTGCCTCCGCATCACCCCTTCACCGCCCCGATCTGAATCCCCTTCACAAGGTACTTGTTCAACACCAGGAAAATCAGCACCGGCGGGATCATCGCCATCAGGCTCGCCGCCATGATCAGCGGCGTCTCACGCCCGTACGTCGAATCAAACGTCAGCAGCCCGATCGGCAGCGTCCGCAGGTTGTCGCTCTTGATCAAAATCAGCGGCCAGAAGAACGAGTTGTAGTTGCCCAGAAAGCAGAAGATCGACAGCACGATCAGCCCCGGTCGCGCCAGCGGCAGGATCACCTGCGTGAAGATCCCCCAGTGCGACGCCCCGTCGATGCTCGCCGCCTCGTCAAGGCTGCTGGGGATCGTCAACATGAACTGGCGCAGCAGGAACGTGCCATAGGCGCTGAACGCGCCGGGGATGATGAGGCCGAGGTAGTCGTTGAACATCCCGAGTTTGAGGATGACCGCGAAGTTCGGCACCATCAGCACCACGCCGGGGATCATCAGCGTGCCGAGGTAGAGCATGAACAGCCGCTCGCGCCCGGGCCACGAGATGCGGCTGAAGGCGTACGCCGCCATCGAGCACGTCACCACCTGCAGAATCGTCACCCACCCCGCGACGAACACGCTGTTGAAGAAGTACTTGGCAAAGGCCACTTTCTCGAAGACCAGCGGGTAGTTCTCCGGTTTCACCACCGGCGGCCAACCGGTCTGCGCCAAGAGGTCCACGTCCGCCACCGTCGAAATCGACATCAACACCTGCCACACAAACGGCAGCACAAACGACACCCCCAGCAGCACCAGGCCGATGAAGACGATGCCCTTGCCGAGCCACGGCATCTTCACCGCAGAGGCGCGGAGTTCGCGGAGGGGAGGAGTTGGTGTCAGTGTGTCGGACAAGGGTTGGGGCGTTGCGGTTCAGGGTTCAGTCTGGCGGATTGGCAAGATCCGACCTCATTTGCTGCTTTGCTGTTCTGCTGCTTTGCTGCTCTCTCTTCTGTCTCTCTCCGCGTCCTCCGCGTCTCCGCGGTGAATCCCTACTCATTCGTCAGCCGCGAGCCGTAGCGGAAGTTGACCGCCGTCATCGCGAAGATCATCGCGAACATCACCCACGCGATCGCCGACGCCAGACCCAGCTGGAACTGGTCCGTGAACGCCACGTTGTACAGGTAATAGGTGAGCACCGTCGTCTCGGCCTTGCCGCCGGTCATCACCATCGCCTGCTCAAACCCGCCCTGCAGACCGCCGATGGTCGACATGATGACGATAAAAAACGTTGTCGGGGCCAGCTGCGGCCAGGTGACGTGCTTAAAGCGTTGCCACCCCGTCGCGCCGTCGATGCTCGCCGCCTCGTTCAACTCCGGCGGCACGTTGCTCAGCCCGGCCAGGTACAGCAGCATGTTGCCGCCGCCGACGCCGCACCAGGTTCCCATGATGATGAGCGCGGTCTTGGCCCACGCCGGGTCGATCAGCCAGTCGGGCGGCTTGAAGCCGCCGTCGCCCAACCCCGGAGCGCCGGCCCGCTCCGGCAGCCCGATGATCAGCCGCCCGAGCCCCCAGCCGATGAGCGCGATGGTCGCCGCCAGCAGCACCCGGCCCAGCATGGCCCCGATTCCGATGTCGCGGTGGCGCAGCTTGTCCGTCCCTTCGACGAGCATCCACACCGCCCACGCGCCGCTGGCCGCGATCAGCGCCCACCCCATCACCGTGAACATCCACGCCGGCGTTGATTCGACAAACGCTTCGAGCGATCCCAGCACCGGCGCCAGACCGGCGTTGATCAGCCCGCCCCGCGGGCGGTACAGCGTCTTCCACAAGAGAAACATCGCCACGCCCGCCAGCAGGCTCGGCAGGTAATAAATCGTCCGGAAGAACACCGTCCCCAGCCCCAGCCCGAGCGTGACCACCGTGCCCAACGTCACCGCCGCCAGCACCGCGGCGTTCGAGTGCATCCGGTCCACGTCCCACTGCGGCAGGTCCGTGAGACCCGCCGTCGTCGACATCGCAGCGGTCCCCAGCGCGGGAGCCGGCCCCGGCGTCGTCATCACCCACACCCCGCCCGCTGTCACAAACGTGAGCACCGACCCCAGCAACACGCCGCGCACCCGCCCCTTGCCCGATTGCGGCGTCGGTCCCGAGTGGATCATCACCGCCAGCAGCAAACTCAGCGCGATCCCCACCGGGATGCCCAGCATCAGGAACGCCGTGTTCGCGAAGTAGTTCCAGAAGAACCGCGACTCATCGCCCACCAGCAGCCGCTCGTAGTTCTGTACGCCGATCCACCGGATCGGCTGGTCGCTGAACGCGTTGTGCTTCGTCAGCGCCCAATCGGTAAACGACATCCCCAACGAAAACACCACCGGTCCGGCAGTAAACACGACAAACCCGATCAGATTCGGCAGCAAGAACGCGAGCGCGATGAGCAGCCGCTTCTTCGAAGAGCCAACGGTCACGCCGGGCTCCCTTCGGAGAGAGTGAACGCGGAGCACGCGGAGCACGCGGAGAGCGCGGAGGAAGACAGAGAAGAGAGAGAGGACTCGGAACTCGCTCGCACCAGCAGTCTCTCTTTGTCTTTCTCCGCGCTCTCCGCGCCCTCCGCGTTTGAGCTCTTCCGTACTTGGTCTCTCAAGGGCTGCTTCGGGTCAAACGCTTTACCAACCCGCCGCTCCCATTCCCGCCGAAGCTCTTCATCACGGATCAGGTTCGCCCGGATCTGCTCGTTGATCCCGTCCTCGATCTCCTTCGCCGCTTCCTCCGGCGTCATCGAGTTGTTCGTCAGCTTCTCCATGATCGGCCCCGCGATCATCCCCAGCCGGCCCCGCCCGATGAACGGCGACAACTCCCAATCCCCCGCAAACTTCGCCATCGCCTCCACAAACACCGGCGAATCAAACGCCTCCAACCCCGGCAGCGGCTCCGGCGGACCCTTGATCCCGCCCCCCAGTTCCGGCAGACAGAACCGAGGCACGCCGCAGATCGAATCAAACGTGAAGTTGATCTGGTTGTTGTAATCCGCCGACGCGAGGAACCGCAGGAACCGCAGCCCGTGCTCCTTATGCTTCGAGATGCGGTTGACGATCGCCACCCGCGCCGCCGCTTCATAGAACGGCGTCCCGTCGATCGTGGGCACATGCATCACGCCGACATCGATCAGCCGCGCCCGGTCTTCCGCAGTCAGGCACCCCGAGAGCGCCGCGTGCGATTCCGGCGAAATCGGCACCAGCACATCGGTCATCCAGCTCTTCAGCCCGCTCTCGAGCAGCCCACGCTCGTGTGATGCCGCCTCGGACGAATCCCCCTCGAGTGCCTTGAGCCGCCGCTCGACCGCCGGCTTGATCACGCGGTCGCGGTTCCGCTGGGCCATGCCGACATACGACCACCGGCCGTCACTCACCATGCCGGCGATCTTCGCGGCGAACAGCGCCGACGCCGACGCCGATTCCGCCCCGGCGTTCATGTTCGCCCCGCCGCTCGAGGCCATGCTTGCCGCCTCGGCGGGCGTCGGCATCACCTTCTCGCGGTACATGAGGTCCTGGTACGCCCTGAACCCCGCGATGGTCTTTGGGTTGTTGTACAGGCTCGCCGTCTGGTTTTCGTTGTAGAACGTGTTCCCGCCCCACAGCGCCAGGTTCCACGCACCGAGACCCATGATGCCCACACGCCGCCCGCTGGCGTCGGTGGCCATGATCTTCTTGGAGGCCGCGACGAGTTGATCGATGTTCCAAGGTGCCGTGGGCTCCGGAATCCCCGCCTCACGGAAAAGGTCACGGTGATAGAAAATCACCGTGTACCCGACGTTGCACGGGTAGGCGTACTGCCTCAACGCAGAACCCCAACCGTCAGGGAGGGGTTTCCTCTTGTCTTGATCCGCTGAAAACCCTCCCTCACGGTCGGGGTTCTGTTGAGCTTCCACCGCCACGCTGCTCACCGCCGCCGGCCACACCGTCTCGACGCCAAACCCATTCTCCCGTGCCGCTCCCGTCACATCCAGCGCCACCCCTGCGCTGACCATCTGCCCAAGTTCCGCCGGCCCATAGGCCTCGATGATGTCCGGCCCTGCCCCGGCCACGCACTGCACGATCGTCTTGGTGATGTCCCGGTTCGTCGGGTCGGGCACGATGTCGATGGGCTCGCCAAACGTCCGCAGGTGCCAGGCGCGGAACAGTTGGCACTGCACGCGCCGGGCCGGGTTGTCGTCGGTCGACCACACCAGCGCCGGCGTCTTGGAAAGGTCCGTCCCGTTCTTCAGCAGGTGTGACCGGAACGCCGCGAAGTACGGCTCGAGCGCCGCGTTCTCCATCGTCAGCAGTTCCGAAGGCGTCGGCGTCGGCTTCCCCGCGATCGAGGGGTTGTCCTTCACAAACGAAGCCACCACGCCCGTCACGGCGTCGTTCGACTTGTCCGCCGCCACCTGCCAGTACGCCCGGATGACGTTCTGGTCCCGCTTGGATTCGGGCACAACCACGACGTACGCGAACGCCGTCAGCACGCCCCACACAGCCGCCAATGCCAGGATCAGCCATCGCATCGAGGCGCACTGTATCGGGACGGTGGTGGTTCGCCAATCGTCACAACCGGCACAAGCGTCGCGCGGGCGGGCAGTTGACTCGTCGCAGGGGGGTGTGGGGCAAGCGCGGCACGCAGGGGGCCGATAGCCCTGCACCAAGTTCAGCCGGTCAGAACCGTCCGGCATGCACGTCCGTATCCGCCCACGGAGGAGGCACAGTCCCCATGGCCACGTCGCCCGAAACATTCAACCAGGTCAAGAACATCCTCCGGAAGCTGGATCGGTCCATCGACGACATCCGAGCCCGCCGGAGCACCCCGCCGCCCGCCGCGGCCGGGCCGATCGTCGGCGGCGGTGCCGCCAGCCAGCTCGCCGCGGGCCTCAACGTGCCCCCCGGCCGCGCTCGACCGATGAACCGCGACCCGCGGAACACTTTCTGATTCGTCGGTACGTCGGCTCTCCGAGCCGATTCTTCCGGGTCAACGAAAACCAACAGTCGGCTCGGAGAGCCGACGTACCAAAGCCGACTTGCCTCGGCCCGGAAGCCCGGTACCATTCCCTCTGCCTTCGGCGCTAGGGGATTGGTGTAACGGTAGCACGACTGACTCTGACTCAGTTAGTCTAGGTTCGAATCCTAGATCCCCTGTTTGACACCACCGCACGGCCCCCACGGGCCGTGTTTTCGTTTTCGCCTTCGTCTCTTCCTCCCGACTGCCGACTCCCCACTCCCGACTCCCGCCCTTCCCCTATGAACCGCATCGAGACCATCTTCGCCCAGGCCCGCGCCCAGCAGCGCCGCCTCCTCATGCCGTTCGTCTGCGGCGGAAGCCCCACCCTTGATTCCACCCACACCATCCTGCCCGCCCTTGAGCGGGCTGGCGCGTCGATCGTCGAAGTCGGCATCCCGTTTTCGGACCCGATCGCCGACGGCCCCGTCATCGCCGCCGCCATGCACGACGCCCTGCAGAAAGGTGCCACGCCGGCGAAGGTCTTTGAGGCGGTTCGTGCCGTCCGCCCGAGCCTCAAAGTGGGCTTGGTCGCGATGGTGAGCATCTCGATCGTCCAGCGCATCGGACTCGGTCGTTTCGCGAAGGAAGCCGCCGCCGCGGGCTTCGACGGCGTCATCCTCCCCGATGTTCCCTTGGAAGAAGCCCAGCGCTGCGTGTCCCCGATCCGCGAAGCGGGCCTGACCTGCTCGCTGCTGGTGGCACCGACGACCCCGCCGGATCGAGCCGAGAAGATTGCCCGGGCGTGCTCTGGGTTTGTGTACCTTCTGGCTCGGCTGGGCATCACCGGCGCGAGCGGCGGTGCGGGGGGCGGGGCGGGGGGCGGAGGCGCGGGTCGGGCAGGATCAACGGCGCTCGACGCTTCCGCCATCGCCGCCCGCGTCGCCGCGCTGCGACAACTCACCGACCTCCCGATCGCCTGCGGCTTCGGGATCGCCACCGCCGAGCACGTCCGAGCGGTGGTCGCCCCCAATGCTGGGAACGCCGACGCCGCGATCGTCGGCTCGGCGCTGGTCGATCGCCTGCGTGCCGCCAGCGACCCCGCCGCGGAAGCCGAGAAGATGGTCCGCGATCTTGCCACCGGCCTCGCTTGAGCGGATCGGCGCACGAAACACGAGCCCGGAGCGTCAGCGACGGGTGTCTTTGACAGAGCTACGAACGTGTTACCCACTCCCGCTGAACACCGCGCTTTGGGTGATCGCGCGCTAGCCCTCGCTTGCGCGTCGGGTTCGTTGGCGGG
>JBJXFG010000028.1:0-30430 GCA_046154665.1 Phycisphaerales bacterium
CTGTACGCCTGCCCCACCGATGCAAACTGAGACACCATCACGGCGCGGGGCGCCCGGCTCCATCGCACCCTCGTCGCTATCATCCCGACCCAAGATTTCCAGCCGGATCAAACGAAACCCGAACCGCACAAAGCACCACCATCTGAGAGAGGATTCGCCATGCGTCGCGCCAAGATCTCGATCATCGGAGCCGGCAACGTTGGAGCCACCTGCGCCCACTGGGCCGCCGCCAAGGAGCTCGGCGACATCGTCCTGCTCGACATCCCCAGCAAGGACAAGCCCGAGCTCCACATGCCCCGCGGCAAGGCGCTTGATCTCGCGTGCTGCGCCCCCATCGAGCGCTTCGACTGCCGCATCACCGGCACCTTTGAGTACAAGGACATCGAGAACTCCGACGTCGTCGTCGTCACCGCCGGCATCCCGCGCAAGCCCGGCATGAGCCGCGACGACCTCATCCAGACCAACGTGCAGATCGTCAAGAGCGTGTGCGAGCAGATCAAGAAGTACGCCCCCGAGTCGCACATCATCATCGTCTCGAACCCGCTCGACGCGATGGTCTACACCGCGTGGAAGGTCACCGGCTTCCCGACCAACCGCATCATGGGCCAGGCCGGCGCCCTCGACGTCGCCCGCTTCCGCGAGTTCATCGCCATGGAGCTCGGCGTCAGCGTTGAAGACATCTCCGCCCTGCTGCTGGGCGGCCACGGCGACGACATGGTGCCGCTGCCCCGCCTCACCAGCGTCCACGGCATCCCCCTGACCGACCTCATGTCGGCGGAGAAGATCGCCGCCTGCACCGAGCGCGCCAAAGTCGGCGGCGGCGAGATCGTCAAACTCATGGGCACCAGCGCCTATTACGCCCCGGCCTCGGGCACCATCCAGATGGTCGAGGCCATCATCAAGGACAAGAAGCGGATCATCCCCACCGCCGCCTACTGCGAGGACGAGTTTGGCGTCGCCCCCGGCAAAAAGGGCAAGGGCTACTTCGTGGGCGTGCCGGCGCTGCTGGGCTCCAACGGCGTGGAGCGCATCATCACCTTCAAGATGACTCCGGATGAGCAGAAGCTCATGGACGAGTCCGTCAGCCATGTGAAGGACCTGGTCGGGACGGTGACGAAGCTGTTCCCTGAGCTGGCGTAATCACTCACGCAGAGCCGACCGCGCGAGCGGTCGGTCCAATGCCTCGTTTTTCCAGCGAACCCGCGGCTCGGGTCGATGATTCCATCGACCACGCCTGCGGCGTTGTCGCGTGCGGGCGCGGATCACGGGAGCCAGGCACATGAACGACTCACGGATTGGATCGATGGCTCGCGTTGTGAGAACGCCCCGGGCCTTCGGAAGCCGGACCATTGGCTTTGCGCTGGCCCGGGTCGAAGAACCGCCAGCGCAAACAACAGGATGCGCGAGCAAATGGAGCGCGATGGCGAGCATCGCGGTCGTCTGCGTGACTGCCACGGCTTCCGCGCAGATCGCTCGACGGCCGTTCCACCCGGTTCATGGAACCACCCGCAGCCACGCCGTGTGTGGCGGCGCGGACATGTCCCTTGATGGGACTGTCGTCAGCACCGAGCAGACCTTCTTCGATCCGGTTGAGCAGTTCGCGGTGCGCTGGACCTTTGAGCAGGGCACGCGGCGTCTGGCTCTCGGCCCCGGACACCTGCAATCCCAGGCTCGGGCGATCTCGGAAGACGCGCGGGTGGTGGTCGGCAACGCGCTGCGCGCCGACGGCACGTGGGTACCGGTGCGCTGGGTGGGGGACGCCCCGAGCGAGGAACTTCCGGGCACCGAATACCCGGGCGGCACCTCCGAGTGCGTGCTCGTCAGCGAGACCGGTCGGCTGATCGCGGGCTACGCGATCCCGAACGTGTGGGCCGCCGCGCCGCGGTGGTTCGTGTGGGAAGAGGGGCAGGAAACCAGGTGGATCTTCGGTAAGCACCCCGACGACCCGAGATGCACGCTGATCGCGGTGCGCGAGCGCAGCGACTTCAACCGGGGGCAGGTCGAAGGCATTATGGACGAATCGGGCTTGGGCACCGGGTTCATCCTCAGTCTGAGCAGG
The DNA here is from genome assembly GCA_046154665.1 of Phycisphaerales bacterium. Taxonomy (GTDB): domain Bacteria; phylum Planctomycetota; class Phycisphaerae; order Phycisphaerales; family UBA1924; genus JAFLCM01. The sequence goes on from JBJXFG010000028.1 coordinate 2,060, forward strand.
GGCCGACTCAACACGGCGCGATCGCCGGAGCCGCTGCCCAACGGCGGGTCGCGCCGATTCGTGCCCACATGCTCGTCGTACCTGGTCATGGCTGGTGTGGTTTATGAGAACTACATACCTGCGGGCACCTGGGTTTGGGATATGAGAGGCGGCGCGTGCGAGCCTTTTCGAATCATGCCCGCGCAGCAGGACGGCACGGTGTTCTGGCCGAAGTCGCTCAGGCAATCGAACGATTACATGCTGGGCACGCTCTACGGCCCCGGTGGGTCGATCGCCGCCGGCGCGGCGTTCGGCGGGCCCGCTGTTCCACTGGTCGAGCGGTTTGTCGCCGATGGGATTGTCGGCGCGAATGCCGCTTGGCTCAACACCCTGGAGGCTGCGGGACTCTCTCGCATCGTTGGAACGGGCGCGGCACCGTGCAGCCCAGGCTCGTTTCTGTGGGTCTATGTGCCCGAAGACCGCGAGCCCTTCTGCCCCGACATCTGGGGCGACGACGGCATCGTGAATCACCGCGACTTGGAGTCGCTCATCTTTCAGATGCAGGGCGCCTGGTTCGATTCCTGCTCCGACCTTGACCACGATGGGCGGATCACGACCAGTGACCTTCGTCTCCTGGTTCGGCACGTCGGCACCACCTGCCCGCGCTGATCGCCACCCATCGGCGTTCTGGCGGCGGGGCCGTCGGTCGTTGCCGTACGAACCACCCAAAAAGAACACGAAAACTATGGCCCTTGCATTCCCCACCAATCTTTGGTAGAACAAAGCCCGGACAGCGGGCGGCTGTCCGTGCCTCCCATCCGCCCGGGGCCGACCGCACCCATTCCCCTTCTCGCGGTCGGAAAGGAACGGAGTTGTGGCCGTGGCGAGTGTTTTGGAGTGGGTCCAGTGTCCCAAGTGCGGGCGGCGCCATAAATGGAAGGCCGAGCTTGTCGGCACCGATATCGCGTGCTCCTGCGGCGATCGTGTCCATGTGCCCTCGACCGACCCCGATGCTTCGGGCACCGGCGGGTTCGACCCCGAGGACACCATCGTTGATCCTTCGCTGACCAACGAGGCCGCGGCCATCAGCGAAGCCCCGCCCAAACTGGGCGATGACCTTGAAATTGAGGACGATTCGCACGCCTCAAAGGGCCGGTCAAAGGCTGGCACCATGGCGGGCTCTGGGGCAGGCAAGAAGGCCGCGGCCGCGGAGCCGGCCAAGGTTGCGATGTACGGCTCGACGCCGATCGTCGTCAAGAAGTCCGGCCTGTTCGGCATGGGCCGGCAGAACGAGATGATTCTCTTCGGCGGGCTCACCGTCCTAGCGTTCATCATGGTGGTGCACGCGATGATCGTGCAGACGCCGTGGTACATCGGGCTGAGTGTGGTGCTGGTGCCGATCGCGCTGTGGAAGTTTCTCCCGGCGTACAAGCGCTGGCGTGGCAACCGGTCGTTCAAGCGCGCGTGGGCCGAGAGCTTCGGAGCTGGCGCGGACGACGAGACGCCGCAGAGCTGATTCTCGGAGCGTCCTTCCGCCCAGTCGCCTGACTTTCGCGCTGCGAAGGTCGGGGTGGGATCATCGCGCGTGAAGACCGTTGGTGCTTGATGCCCAGGTCTCGGGTGATTCGGTCTCGGGCAAGTTCTGCGCCCGGATCACTCGGCCAACTCCCCTGTTCGCGGAATCGCCTTCGGCGGAACGGCGGTATTGACACATTTTTCGCGTCCGCGCAAGGGGATCTTGACAATGTTGGTGTCTACTACCTTCGCACTGAACGAGGTGGGACTGTGCCCCACCCGCCATCGCCTATGCCGGATGCGTTGCCGCCCCTGTGCAATACCGCGCGGTCGCTCTCGGCCTCAACTGAAGGAGAAGAAGACATGATTCGTTCCACGCTCGCGCTGTCGGCTGTTCTCGCTCTGACTGGTGCCGCTTCCGGCGCCCTCGTCGTCACCGAGGTGATGGCCCAGACCACTTCCGGCACCTCCAGCACCATCAACGGCGACTGGTGGGAACTCACCAACACCGGCGGCAGCTCGATCAATCTCGCCGGCTACCAGTGGGCCGACACCGAGGACCAGCTCGGCGGCCCCACCCCGCAGCCCAACTTCTTCCCGGCCATCACGATCAACGCCGGCGAGTCGATCATCATCCTCGAAGAGGCCGCCGCCAACGAGGCCGCCTGGCGCACCAACTGGAGCGTCTCCGCGGCTCTCCAGATTCTCGGCACCGACGAGATGCTCCCCTCCCCGGGCGTCACCGACACCTTCTCGGGCCTCAGCTCCAGCGGCGACGGCGTGTTCTTCTACAGCCCCGCCGGCGCGCTGCTCTCGTCGTACACCTACGGCGTGAACGTCCGCGGCACCTCGTGGGAGGCGTCGCGCAGCGGTGCCGACCTGGGCCTGAGCGTCGTCGGCGAGAACGGCGCGATCCGCGCCGCCAACAACGACATCGGCTCGCCCGGGACCTCGGTGCCCGCGCCGGCCATGCTGCCGGTGGTCGCCCTGGGCGCCTTCGCGATGCGCCGCCGCGTTCGCTGAAGCAACCGCAAAGCAAACTCAAAGACAGAACGGATCATCACTTCTCCTTTGACGTACGAGCGCCGCGCCCTCCCTCGGGCTCGGCGCTCTTCCACCACGCTCTTCGCGCCATTGAACCCCTTCGATCGCACCCCAACAGGATCAACCATGCCCCGCATCACCCCGATCATCCTCCTCGCCGCCGCCGCTTCCAGCGCCTCGGCGTCGATCACTTCGCTCAACCTCGCCAACTACTCGCTCACCGCGTCGTACAACCTCGACCCCGTGCTCGCTTCCGAGGCCTCTGCCGTCACCTTCAACTGGAACACCGGCACGCTCTTCGTCCTGGGTGACGAAGGCGACGCCGTGGTCGAAGTCTCGACCACCGGCGCGCTGCTCTCGAGCATGACCCTCACCGGATTCGACGACACCGAGGGCCTCACCTTCACCGGCGGCGGCAACTTCGTCATCACCGAAGAGCGCCTGCAGGACGCCTACTCGTTCACCTACACCGCCGGCGGCGCCATCTCCCGCGGTTCGCTGGCGAACGCCTCGATCGGCCCCACCGTCGGCAACGTTGGCGTCGAAGGCATCTCCTACGACCCGCGCAACGGCCGCTTCATCACCGTGAAAGAGAAGACCCCGCAGGCCGTCCTCGATAACACCATCACCTTCGGCTTCCCCGGCAGCGTGTCGAGCACGTCGCTGTTCAGCCCCGCTCTCGGCCTGCTCGACCTGTCTGATGTGCAGGTGCTGGCGACGGTGCCCTCGCTCATCGGCACCGCCGACGAGGAAAACCTCCTGGTCTACAGCCAGGAATCCGCCCGCCTTCTCGAAGTGACCCGCACGGGGACGGTGCTGAGCTCGTTTGACCTGACGGGCATCGACAACGCCGAGGGCGTCACCATCGGCGCGGATGGGACGATCTACATTGTGGGCGAGAACCCGACGCTCTATGTGCTGACCCCGACGCCCGGCGCGGCGTCGCTGTTCGCCCTCGCGGGCATGATGGCGGCTCGCCGCCGGCGCGCCTGAGAGGCGCATCCGCGTGAGGCCTTCGGACGCCGGGGCTTCGGCCTTGCGAACGTCCGGATCGGAAGACCGAAAGCGTCCGATTCGGATGGATTGAACTGAAAGACAAGACGCTTCGAGATCAGCGAGGCGTTTCACCGATTCCCACACACCTACCCACGGCGGCGGGTTCGAACAGGACCCGCCGCCGTTTGGCTGACAAACGGCTGGCTTCGGTGTCACCGGCGCAACGCCTCGACGCACGCCGGGATGCGGTCGAGGAGGTCCGTCGCGAGGAGGCCACCCGTCGCGCCGGATTCGTTGGCCCAGCGCGCCCCGGCCTCGGCGTGGGCCCACACGCCGGCTTTGGCCATGTCCGTGAGGGAGTCGGCGTCAGGCCCGAGGTGGTGCTGCGCGATGAGCCCGCCGATGAGGCCCGCGAGCACATCGCCGGAGCCGCCCGTGGCGAGCGCGGGGTTGGGGCGATCGAGCGTCCAGGCGTGGTGGCCGTCGGTCACGATCGTGCGTGCACCCTTGAGCACCACCGTCACGCCCAGGCGCTGCGCCACCGCGCGGGCGGCGGGCTCGCGGGCCTCATCGCGCGAAGCGTCAAACGCAACCCCCAGCGAAGCAGCCAGGCGCGCGAACTCGCCGGGGTGCGGCGTCACCACTGCCGCGGCACGCACGTCGCGGGCCGCATCGGGGATGCGGGCGAGCGCGTTGACCGCGTCGGCATCGGCGACCACCGGCACCTGTGTCTGCATCAGCACGCGGAGCACGATCTGTTCGAGCGCGTGGCCCGCGGTGCCCGCGGCGGGCTCGCCCCCCCCCAGCGCCGGCCCGATCACGATGCACTGCACCTGTGCCAGTTGCACGTCCAGTGCCTCGGCGACACGGTGAGCGATCACGCCGCCGTCGGAATCCACCGGCATCGGCACGCCGGTACACACCGGCGCGACGCTGAGGGCGGCGTCCAGCACCGGGGCGGGCGTCATCAGCCGCGCGAGGCCGCAGCCGCTGCGCAGGGCGGCGAGCGCCGCCAGGCTCGCGCCGCCGAACATGCGCACGGCGCGGTGCGGCGCCTCGGGCGGCACCAGTGTGCAGCCGCCGATGACGAGCACGGTGCCGAAGGTGCCTTTGTGGCCGTGGGTGGGGCGGAGGGGGAGGGTGACGGGCTTGGCCGTAAAATGATGTACGGGTTCGCCGGTGCTCATGTGGGTTCGGGCGTGTGAAGATCAACGACGGACAGCACACGTTTGAGCGATGCGAGAGCGGCGTCGCCGTAGGCCATCCGTCGAAGGTGTTCGAGCGCGGCCATCCGCTCGGCGAGCGGTCGCGTGGCCCAATAAACGCCGTCGTCGTCCTGTTCATCCAGCGAGGTCACCGAGAACGCGCGGCGGTCGAGTCGAAACTCCGCATCGGTCCCCTCGGGCTGGTCGCTGCGATCAGTCATGGGTCATTCTAGGTCGAAGCGGTCCGTCTCGCCCGCGCCCGCCGCTCAAGAACGCGACACTCCCTCAACCCACCCACCCCCCAAAACCACATCCCCTTCATACAGCACCACCGCCTGCCCCGGTGCCACCGCGCTTTGCGGCTCTTCAAACCGCACCTCGAACCTTCCGAGGCGGCCCGAAGGCGTCGTCACGCTTTGTTCCGCCTCGGGTAGCAGCCGCACGCGGCCGCGCACCGGCGGCGTGTTGTAGCGGTATTTCACCTCCACCGCGCTCCATTCGGCGAAGCGGGCTTCGTCCACCAGCCAGTTGGCCTCGCCCGCGGTGCAGGCGCTCGAGAGCAGCATCTCCTTCGGCCCCACCGAGACCGTGTTCGTAGCGGCGTCGCGGTCCACCACATACACGGGGTGGCCCAGCGAGAGCGACAGCCCGCGCCGCTGGCCGATGGTGAAGCGGTGCTGCCCGGCGTGCGTGCCGACCACGGCGCCGGTTGACGCGTCGATAATGTGGCCGTGAACAGCCTGGCCCGCGGCGTCCGCGCCCGCGCGGTGAGCCGCGAGCTCGGGCCGGCGCCGCTCCACCAGCCCGGCGTAGTCGTTGTCCGGCACGAAGCAGATCTCCTGCGAATCCGGCTTGTCAAACGTGGGCAGCCCGAACCGCTGCGCCATCTCACGCACGATGGGCTTCTCGTACTCGCCGATGGGCAGCAGCATGTGTCGCAGCTGCTCGCGTGGCACGCCGAAGAGGACGTAGGACTGGTCCTTCGAGCGATCGAGGCCGCGGAGCAGCGAGGGGCAGTGGGGCTTGGGCAGTGGGCAGTCGGGTCGAGCCGCATCTTCCGACTGCCCACGGCCCACTGCCCACTGCCCGTCTTCCCCCACCCTCGCATAGTGCCCGCTGGCCACAAAGTCGGCGTCGATCTGCCGCGCGTACTCGTGCAGCTTACCGAACTTCAGCCAGTCGTTGCAGCGCACGCAGGGGTTGGGCGTGCGCCCGCTGGCGTACTCATCCACGAAGTAATCGATGATCCGCCCGAAGTCCTTCTTGAAGTTGACGACGTAGAACGGGATGCCCAGTTCGGCGGCCACCAGCCGCGCGTCCGCCGCGTCGTTGATCGAGCAGCAGCCCTGATGACCGATTTTGATGGGCTTGCCTGCGTTGGCTGGGCTCTCGATCGCGCATGCCTCGTCCGCGGGACGCAGTTCATCCAGCGTCTCCCCCGGCGACCCCAGCCGCATGAACACCCCCACGCACTCGTACCCCGCGCGCACCAGCAGCGCCGCGGCGACGGACGAATCCACGCCGCCGGACATTGCCACCAGCACCTTGGGCTTTCGGCCGCTCACTCGCAATCGTAGGTCTGCGTTCGACGATGCCCGACACCTATAGCGGGAGGTACCCAGACGCGCGCCGGCTTGCACGGTCTATTCGGCCATCCCCCGCAGCTTCCTCAACGCGTCCACCAGCCGGTCCGCCGTCGCCGCGTCGATGCCTCGGTTGGACATCACGCTCCGGGCCATTGACAGCCCGGCTTCGCCCTCATCGAACACCACGGCGTTGGCCCCCGCGGTTGTCAGCGTCTCGCGGTCCTCCAGATACTGAGCCCGCGCCGTGATCCGAATCTGCTTGTTCTGCTCCCGCGCCGCGCTCACGATCGCTACCGCGGCGGCGGTATCGGGCATCGTGACCACGAGGTGGGTCGCGCTTCCCACCCCCGCGTGGTCAAGGATCTCGGGCGACGTCGCGTCGCCGTAGAGGCCGTGGCCGCCCGTTGTGTTGATCGACTCGACCGTCTCCATGTTGGTCTCGATGACACAGGTGCGCATGCCGGAATCGCGGAGCAGAGCGTCGACCAATCGCCCCGTGGGTCCGTACCCGACCACGAGCGCCAGCGGCTTCTTCGCGTTGCCCTGCCCCCCCGCCGCGCCCTCCGCCGCGAGCGCCTCGGCGTTCGCCAGCGCGGCCCGCTTGTCGGCCCGCGCGTTGAGCATCTTCCACAGCCCCGGCCGGCGCTTCAGCCACCCCTCGATCGCGTCCATCTTCGCGAAGATGATCGGGTTGAGCGCAATCGAGATGATCGCGCTGGCCACGAGCAGTTGTGTGCCCTCTTCCGGCAGCAGGCCGTAGCGCGAGCCCGCGCTGGCCAGGATGAACGAGAACTCCCCGATCTGCGCCAGCGCAATGGTGACGGTGAGGGCCGTCCGCACGGGGTATCCCAGCACCCACACCACGATGAACGCCGCCAGCGGCTTGCCGATCATCACGATCGCCAGGCACGCCGCGGCCATCAGGGGCTCGCGCAGGATGAAGCCGGGGTCGAACATCATGCCCACCGAGACGAAGAACATCACGGCGAAGGCGTCGCGCATCGGCAGCGCGTCGCTGGCCGCCTGGTGGCTCACCGGTGTCTGGGCCACGATCATCCCCGCCAGGAACGCCGCCAGCGCCACCGACACATCGAAGAATACCGCCGACCCCACGGCGAACGAGATCGACAGCACCAGCACCGTGAGAATGAACAGCTCACGCGAGCGCAGCGTCGCGACCATCCGCAGCACCCACGGCACCACATACTTGCCCGCCAGCACCGCCCCACCCACGACGACGCCCAGCTTCAGCAGCGCCAGCCCGATCGTCACCCACGCCGACGCGTTCCCGGCCCCGGCTTGCGCCGCCGCGCCCGCCGCGGTCTCGACCACCCCCGCCATCTCGTTCTCACCAACCGTCGCGGCGATTTCACCGGCACCGACGGTGGTCCCCAAGATCGGCACCACCACCAGCGCCAGCACCGTGAACAGGTCTTCGACGATGAGCCATCCCACCGCCGCGTGGCCCTGCGGCGTGTTGAGCATGTTCGCGTCCAGCAGCACCCGCAGCAGCACGACTGTGCTCGCCACCGCCAGGGCCATGCCCAGCACCATGCCCTGTGTCCACGTCCAGCCGAAGAGCATGAAGATGCCCATCGCCAGCAGCGTCGCCACGGTGCTCTGGACGATCGCGCCGGGGATGGCGATGCGGCGGACCTTGAGCAGGTCCTCAAGGTGGAAGTGCATCCCCACGCCGAACATCATCAAGATGACGCCGATCTCGGCGAGTTCGTTGGCGATGGCCTGATCGCCGATGAAGCCCGGCGTGAACGGGCCGATCACCATCCCGCCCGCCATATAGCCCACGATCGGCGACAGCCCGACCTTTCGCGCAAGCAGCCCCAGAACCCAGGCGGCCCCGAGCCCCGCCGCCAGCGTGTTCAGCAGTGGCCAGTCGTGCATGGCGGCAGCATACCCCGGAAGAGCGTTTCACTCGTTCCGCGTTGGCACCGGTCTCAGACGGGTGTTGGTCGATGTCTCCGCCTCTGCCTGAGCCGCGTTGTGCTTGGACCGCGAGCGCTGTCCGTACAATCGGCCCGCCGTCGCCCGGACCCTTCACCTCTCCCGAGACCTTCCGCATGGCTCTGTTCTCACGTCGCGCCGCCAAACCCGTCTCGGTGTCGCCATCGACCGCCGCCGCGCCACTCGCCGGCGGCATTCCGGGGGGCGGGCCACGCCGCGAGCCGCGCATCAACGAAGTCGGCCGCGAGATGCTCGCGCTGGCCCGCGGCAACAAGACCGGCCTGCTCAGCGCCAAGTTCTGGTCGGACAAGCTCATGGACTGGTCGATGAAAGACCAGAACTTCAAGGTCCAGCTCTTCCGCTTCGTCGACTGCTTCCCCGCCCTGCGCACTTCCGACGCCGTCTATGACCACCTCAGCGACTACCTCTCGCAACCGGGCGTGACGCTGCCGCCGGGCATGGGCCTGGGCATGTCCGCCGGCGGGCTCGCCAAAGGCCTGATGACTTCGACGATCTCGTCGCAGATCAAAGGGATGGCGGCGAAGTTCATCGCCGGCACCGACGCCGCCAGCGCCCTGCCGCAGCTCAAGCAGCTCTGGAAGGACGGCATCGCCGTCAGCGTCGACCTCCTGGGCGAGGCCTGCGTCAGCGACGCCGAGGCCGCGGCGTACCAACAGAAATATCTCGACCTCGTCGGCAACCTGCCCGACGCCGTGGCGGGCTGGGCCGGCAACGAACGCCTCGAGAAGGACCACCTCGGCGTCGTCCCGCGCGTCAACGTCTCGATCAAAGTCTCCTCACTCTCCGCGCGCGTCAACCCCATCGAGACCGAGGGCTCGATCCGCGACCTGATATCGCGCCTCAAGCCCATCCTCGAACTCGCCAAGCAGCGCCAGGTCTTCATCAACTTCGACATGGAGCAGTTCGCGCTCAAAGACCTCACCATCGAGCTCTTTCAGCGCTGCTGCGAGTCGGTGGATTTCCAGGCTGGGCTGGCCATGCAGGCTTATCTCAAGAGCGGCGAGGACGACGCCCGGCGCCTCTGCGAATGGGCCAAACGGACCGGGCGTGTTGTCACCGTGCGTCTCGTCAAGGGCGCGTACTGGGACTACGAGACCATCCACGCCGAGATGATGGGCTGGCCGTGCCCGGTGTGGGGAACAAAGCCTGAAACGGATGCGTGCTTCGAGCGCATGACGGAGATTCTGCTGGAGGCCACGCCGCGCCGCGCCGGAGAAGGCGGCGTCAAACTCGCGCTGGGTTCGCACAACGTCCGCTCGATCGCCGCGGCACTCGACGCGCTCGAACGCCGCGGGCTTCCGCGCAGCGCCATCGAGCTCCAGATGCTCCACGGCATGGCGGACCAGTTGAAAACCGCCGCGGCGGAGATGGGCCTGCGCGTCCGCGAGTACATCCCCGTGGGCGAGATGATCCCCGGCATGGCGTACCTGGTGCGCCGCCTGCTCGAGAACACCAGCAACGAAAGCTGGCTGAAGGCGGGGTTCCTCGATAACGCGGATGAGGGGATGTTGCTGAAGTCTCCTCACCACGAGCCCGGAGCGTCAGCGACGGGTACTTCGGTTGCACCGAGCGATTCCAATGCACCCACTCGCTCACGCTCGGGGCTCGCTCAAGGCGCGTCGAAGCCCGACCTGTACGAGATCGCCGCCGAGCGCCACGCGCTGACGCCCGCCGTGAAGGGCGTTGGGGATGGGCGCGGGTTTGTGAACGAGCCGTTCCGTGATTTCTCGAAGCGCGAAGTGCGCGAGGCCTTCGCGCGGGCGGTCGTGGTGCCGATGCCGCGGCGCGACGTTGCCGATGTGGACACCCGCCAAGCCGCATCCTCCGTTGAGCGAGCGCAGTCCGCCTTCGCCGCCTGGCGCGACGTCGACCCGCGCCAACGCGCCGAAGTTCTCACCCGCGCCGCCGCCATCATGCGCCAGCGCCGCGACGAACTCTCGGCGATCATGATCAAGGAAGCCGGCAAGACCTGGCGCGAGGCCGACGCCGACACCTGCGAGGCCGTCGATTTCTGCGAGTTCTACGCCCGCCTCGCCGTGCCGCTGTTCGAGCGGGCCCGCATCGGCAAGTTCATCGGCGAACTCGATGAGCAGTGGTACCAGCCCCGCGGCGTCGCCGCCGTCATCGCGCCGTGGAACTTCCCACTGGCCATCTGCTGCGGCATGACGGTCGCCGCGCTCGTCACCGGCAACCCCGTCGTCATCAAGCCCGCCGAGCAGACGCCGGTGATCGCCGAGCGGCTCTTCACCATTCTTCGGCAGGCGATGGCCGACGCCGGCTTCGGCTCCAAGCAGCACGCCGACGTGCTCGCCCTCTGCCCCGGCCCCGGCGAAACCGTCGGCGCCGCGCTGGTCCGCGATCCCCGCGTCGCCCTCATCGCCTTCACCGGCAGCAAGGCCGTGGGCCTCGACATCATCAAGGCCGCCGGACTCACCCCCGACGAGCAACCCTTCGTCAAGAAAGTCATCTGCGAAATGGGCGGCAAGAACGCCCTCGTCATCGACGAATCCGCCGACCTCGACGAGGCCGTGCTCGGCGTCCGCCACTCCGCCTTCGGCTTCCAGGGCCAGAAGTGCTCGGCGTGCTCGCGCGTCATCGTTGTCGATCCCTCGGATTCCGGCGAGGCCCACGACCACTTCGTCGAACGCCTCGTCGAAGCCACCAAGGCCCTGGTCATCGACGACCCCGCCAAGCCCGGCACCGACGTCGGCCCCGTCATCGACGCCGACTCAAAGAAGAAAATCCTCCACTACATCGAGCGCGGCAAGGCCCAGTGCAAACTCGCCCTTGGGATGCCCGTCCCCGACGCCCTCGAAGCCGCCACCGGCCGTGCCTATGTCGGCCCGCACATCTTCACCAACGTCAAGCCCGAGCACGACATCGCCCGCGAGGAGATCTTCGGCCCCGTCCTCGCCGTCATGCGGGCCCGCTCGTTCGATGAAGCCCTCGCCATCGCCAACAACTCGCCCTACAAGCTCACCGGCGGCGTGTTCAGCCGCAAACCCGCTCACCTGGAAAAAGCCAAGCGCGAGTTCCGCGTCGGCAACCTCTACCTCAACAGAGGTATCACCGGCGCCCTGGTCGCACGCCAGCCCTTCGGCGGCTTCGCCATGTCCGGCGTCGGCAGCAAGGCCGGCGGCGTCGACTACCTCCTCCAGTTCGTCGAACCCCGCGCCAGCTGCGAGAACACCCTCCGCCGAGGGTTCGCGCCGGAACTCTGATCCTTTCTCCGCGGAAGAAGACATTTTAACGCGGAGATCGCGGAGGCCGCGGAGGAAGACATCAGACAGAGACACGCAGCGAGGCGTGGAGAGCCGGCAGTGGTTCAGTCCGAAAACGGTGCGAACTCCGGTCCCGGCGCGAGCACGCACCATGCCCGCGCCGCGTCCTGATTTCGATGACGCATCCAGCGATTCTCACCCCCGCGACACCGACCCGGCGTGTCCCGATCGGGCTTCCCGAACAATCTTCACCAAGTTCCGACCGATCTCCCCAGATTTGTGTTGCGTGCCGCCCGCCCCGCGGAGACACTGCGGCCAGCCGCCGCGCGGCCCGCGAGCCTTCCGCCTCAGTTCAGCGGAGCTCCGGTCGGCGCGGCGCGGGAGAGAGTCCATGCTGAACCGTTGTCTGAGTGTTGCCGCCGCGTGCCTCGTGTTGGGTGCTTTCGCTCCGAACGTCTCGGCCCAAGCCGAGGCCGGGAGCACCCCCGGCGATTTCTGCTCGGGCCCGATCCAGATTCCTTCGGTGCCCTACACCGACAACTGGAACTTCAGCGGCAGCGTGCCCAACGACGACGGCCCGTCCGGGACGTGCAACGGCTCTGGCAGCCCGGTGATGCGCGATTCGGTGTGGTTCCGCTGGCAGCCCACGGCGAACTGCGCCGCAACGGTGCGCGTGAACAGCGACGACGACAAGGTGCTGCTGGTGCTGAGCGGGACGTGCGCGGGTCTTACGGAAGTTGCCTGTGCGGACACATGGGGCACGCTCCTCTCCGAGGTCGCCACCTTCAACGCCGTGGGTGGGACCACGTACTACATCATGGTCGGCAACTTCAGCGCCGCGGGCAACGACAACATCTTCTCGATCGCGCTGACGTGCGGCGGGCTGCCGTTCAACGACGAATGCACCGGGGCGTCGTCGATCCCGTGCAACACGACGGTGCTTGCGGACACGCGCTTCGGAACCCTCGTGAACTTCGATCCCGACGCGTTCCCGTGCTTCAACGACTTCGGGCACGGCTCGCTGTGGTACTCGTTCGTACCGCCGGGGACCACGGCCACCGTCTTCACCGATTTCCTCGCCGCGGATCCCGGCGAGCGCGGGCAGAGCACCGACAGCATTTTGGAGGTCTATTCCGGCGTTTGCGGCACGCTCACCCAGGTCGCGTGCAACGACGACATCTCGCCGGCCAACCGGCTTTCGCGGATTGAGTTGACGGGGCTCAACCCCGGGCAGACGTACCGAGTCCGCGTGGCCGCCAAGACGCCGCTGGACATGGCGCGGTACGAGTTGACGGTGCAGTGCGGCCCGCCGCCGACGCCCGGGGATGAGTGTGCGACGGCGCGGAACATCTCGTGCAACGGCTACGCCGAGGTGGACTTGGCGATGATGACGTCGAGCCCGTCGGACCCGAACTTCTCCTGCCGTTTCGGCGGACCCGGGCCCGGCGTCAACTCGGCGTGGTTCTCGTTCGTGGCCAGCCACACCTCGGCGCGGCTCGGGACGCGCCAGACGCCGGGGTCGATGGTGGACGACACCCTGCTGGCGCTCTACTCCGGCTCCTGCGCCGGCCTCACGCAGATCGCGTGCGATGACGATGCCGGCGTGAATCTGCTCTCCGAGATCACGGTGAACAACCTCACCATCGGGCAGACCTACTTGGTGCAGATGGCCGCGTTCAACACGGCGGCGGTCGGTCGCTACGGGCTGGTGCTGGAGTGCGGGCTGGGCGGGACGTGCCAGAACGTGCCGCCGGGGGCGATTCTTGAGGACGAGGCCTGCACCGAGCAGACCGATTTCTTCCCGTGCATCGCGCCTCGGGTGGTCCCTTGCAACGCGGTGATCGCCGGCACGATCGTGGAGAACGTCCAGGGGTCCGGCCCCGAGGCTGACAGTTTCCATTTCGTCACTGAAGTGCCCGCGCAGGTCACTTGGTGCGTCAGTGCGCAGGTGCCCGTGATCATCTCGATTCAAGCGTCGAGTTCGTGCACCTTCATCGTGCCGGGCGGGTTTGGAGCGGGCGCGTGCACGCCGGTGTGCGTGACGGTATCGCTGCCGCCGGGGGCCTACAACGCCACGCTGCAGCGGCCCGGAGCCGACCTTCTGCCCTGCGTGTCGAACATCAACGGCTACACCGCCACGCTGACGACCACGCCGGTGTGCCTGGGTGATTTCAACGGCTCGAACACCGTGAACACCGCCGACCTCACGGCGTTCCTCGGTGCCTTCGGCCAGCCGATCACCGGCTGCCGCGGCTTCGACATGAACAGCGACGGCGCCGTGAACACCGCCGACCTGGTGGTGTTCCTGGGCCGGTTCGGGTCCGTGTGCTTCTGAAGAGGCGGGTGTGCGTGTGAAAACCCCAAGGAACAGGCCCGCAGGTGCGGGCCTTTTTCATGGCCTTCGCTGGGGCCTAAGCACGCCCGACCGCCTTCGAGCGGTTTCACTTCATACCGAGCGGTTCAGAGCCGTCCGCGCGAGCGGACGGTCCCCAGCGCACCCCACAAGCCGCGTATGGACCGACGGCTCGCGCCTCTCACCGTCCGCACCTCCGCACCTCATCCCCCGCCCTCGCTTGCCTCCCACTCCGTGCCTCCGTGCCTCCGTGCCTTCCCCTAGCACTCCGGCAACCCCACCGGCACGTTCACCGCCAGCCCTCCCTCGGCGGTCTCCTTGTACTTCGTCCCCATGTCCTTGGCCGTTTCCCACATCGTCTTGATCACACCATCGAGCGACACCCGCGCCTTGCTCGGGTCGCCCTCCAGCGCGATCTGCGCCGCGGTGATCGCCTTGATCGCCCCCATCGTGTTCCGCTCGATGCACGGCACCTGCACCAGCCCCCCGATGGGGTCGCACGTCATGCCCAGGTGATGCTCCATGGCGATCTCGGCGGCCATGAGCACCTGCGCCGCCGTGCCGCCCAGCACCTGGGCCAGCCCGCCGGCGGCCATGGCGCTGCTGACGCCGATCTCCGCCTGGCAACCGCCCATCGCCGCCGAGATCGTCGCGCCTTTCTTGAAGAGGCTGCCGAGTTCGCCCGCCGTGAGCATGAAATCGATGGTGCGCTGCTCGCTCGATCGGCGTGCCAGGCTGTCGCCGTCGCTCGGGCCGTTGAACAGGTGGTCGTACATCATCACCGCGGGGATGACGCCGGCGGCCCCGTTGGTGGGCGCCGTGACCACGCGCCCGAAGCTCGCGTTCTCTTCGTTCACCGCCAGCGCGAAGGCGCTGACCCACTTGAGGGTGTCCTGGAACGTCCAGCGCCGATCGCGGATGGACCGCTTCCACGCCTGCAGTTCGGGCACACCCGTGATCGGGCCGAGCAGCCGCTCGTTGAGCCCCGCCGCGCGGCGCACCACGTTGAGCCCGCCCGGCAGCACGCCCTCGGTGTGGCACCCCAGCAGGATGCACGCCTCCATCACCCGCCAGATCTTCAGCAGCCCCGCCCGCACCGCCTCTTCGCTGCGCCAGGTGAGCTCGTTCCGCAGCACCACCTCCGGGATAGTGGCCTTGAGACGATCGCAGTGCGCCTGCAGCTCGTCGCCGTGGTCGATCAGCATCGGCGGCGGCGGCGGCTGTGCCTCGCGCGCGCCGGCACCGCCCGGGCCGCTCGAGGGCTCTTGCACCACGAACCCGCCCCCCACCGAGTAGTACGTCTCGCTGTGCGTCTCGCCGCAATCAAGCTCGGCGGTGAACCGCAGCGCGTTGGGATGGAACGGCAGCGCCTCGCTCTTGTGGAACACGATGTCGGTGCCGTAGGCGAACGCCGTCTTGCGCACCCCGCGGAGCCGCAGCACGCCCGCCTGCTTCATCGCGTCGACGCGGTCCATCAGCCCGGCGGTATCGCACGTCTCGGGGTCTTCGCCAGCGAGGCCGAGCATGACGGCGACATCCGTGCCGTGACCGATGCCCGTCTTGGCCAGCGAGCCGTACAGGTCGGTGCGCACGCGCAGCGTGTGGTTGAAATGATCGAGTCGCTCGAGCGCATCAAGAAACCGCTGCGCCGCCCGCCACGGCCCCATCGTGTGCGAACTCGAAGGCCCCACCCCGATCTTGAAGATGTCAAAGACGCTGATGGTTTCCACGGGCTTCTCACGGGGGCTCGGGTCGTCCTTCACACGCACCACCACCGGAGCACCGATCAGAGGCACCGAGCGCGACGATGAACCAGCGGCGGATGAAGTGCTCATGCGTGTGCCAAGCGTACACGCCAACTCGGATCGCAAGTTGGTGCGAAGGCTCGAACGCTCAGTGAAGCGCTTTACGGCACCGAGCGCGCCCCGCACTCGAACGTCAGCGACGCCCACAAACTCTCCCATTCCGCGCCCGAGTCCTGCGCCGCCTCGATCATCTCCGTGCTCGCGATCACCCAGCGCCCCGGAGCGTCGATCTTCACCTTCGCACGCCCTTGCTCATCGGTCCGAACCGTGCGGATCGGCGGGCTCGACGCCCCCGCGTCGCCCGGCCCCGCGCTGCCCTTGCAGTGCATCGCCTTGATCTGCGCGCCCGCCAGCGGCTTCCCTTCAAACAGCGCCTGCACCACGACCTCGCCCGCGCCGCTCGTCATCGGGTTCCCTTCAGCCACCAGCTCGTACCGCAGACCCACGGCACGATCCCCTGCCCCCGCCCCCGCCCCCGCACCCGCCCCAGCCCCGGGCCCCGCCGGGACAGATCCCACCGCCACCAACGCCTTGGCACACCTCGAATACACCTCGCGCCCCGGCGCACTCGTCTGGTTCCGCTCTTTGCGGATCGCGATCACCCGCTCAAGCCCCTCTTCGCGCAGGTAGGCCTCGAACTCCGCCGCTGCCAGCTCGATCGAGACCTGCTTGCTCCGGTAGACCACGATGTGAAGCCCGTCGACCAGCGCCGTCGCAGCCCCGGCTGGCTCCGCGCCAGCCTCACCCGTGACTTGCACCGCCGCCACGCTCGGGTCCGGGCCGACCATCTCGAACCGATCGATGCGCTCGGGTTTCCGCGTCACCGCATCGCCGGGGCACGACATCCCCACCCGCAGCGACGCCGTCACCGCACCACCCAACTCGACCCGTGCCGGCGAGACTTCGATCCAGAAATCATGCGCCAGTGCGAACGACCCGAGCAACCCCGACGCCGCCGCGCCGGCCATCAATCGTTGAGTGATTCTCATCCCCCCATTATGCAACGGATCGCCCCGCCTCGGGCGATCTCGCGCCGTCAGATCGGACGCCGCAGCGCCAACCCCGGCGGCGCTTCGGGCGGCTCGCCCGGCCTCGGTCCCATGCCTTCGGCCCCCGCCGCCATGCCCGTCAGATGACTCGACCCGGCACCGGGCATCATCGGCCCGCCCGTTGACCCGAGGCCCGCTCCACCCGCGTGGCCCGCGCCAGCTCTGCCCCCCGCGCCGCTTCCCGGGCCGCGGACGATCGGGTCCCCCATCGCTTTGTTCAGTGCCCCCACGGCACGCCCGCCCATCATTGACCACTTGTCGCGGTTGACGCGGATCTCCCGTTCGATCTTCTCATCGAGCTGGCTCACGCTGGTCACGAGCACGCCCTCTTCGACGCCCGCCCGGAACCGCAGCACGCACGCCGCCACACCCATCGCCACCGCCATCGGCAGCCCGCAGAACAGGCCGTAGTACCCCGGCCCGGCCAGCGCCGTCGGCGCATCAAGCCGATACAGGTCGGCCATCTCCGCCATCACACCGTACGACGCGAACACGCCAGGGAAAGCCGACCCCGGCACCAACCCGGTCATGGGCACGCACAGGCACGCGATCACGATCCCCCAGAACGACGCCGTCACGCAGTACTCGACTCCAGGTGCCTGCGCCCCAGCACTGATCAGCACCCCCTGCACAAGCAGCAGCGCCATCGCCAACGCCGCGATGATCCCGATTGTTTGCACCACCCCGGCGAACCGGCCCAGCATCAGATCGCCCGGCGCTTTGACCAGGTTGACATCCACCGCCGTCGGCACCGGCGCGTCCTCCGCAGCCAAGGCCGCGCCCGTCGCCGACCCACGTTCCTTTGAACTCCCATCCACCAGCGAGCGCGACGACAGCCCCGGTCCGCTCGCGGCCCGCGGTGCCGTCTTCTCGATTGCTGATTCCCCCGGCCCGCTGCCCCGAGTCACCACCGTGAGCGTCGTGCCCGCGCCACCCTCCGGCCCCAGCC
This sequence comes from Phycisphaerales bacterium, assembly GCA_046154665.1. Classification (GTDB taxonomy): domain Bacteria; phylum Planctomycetota; class Phycisphaerae; order Phycisphaerales; family UBA1924; genus JAFLCM01. Next base: position 19,745 of record JBJXFG010000028.1, read on the forward strand.
GCTTGGTGCGAAGGTCCATGAAGTGAACGCACCCCCACACGATGAGCTGGGCCACCAGCGCGAGGCACAGCATCGACCCGGAAAGGGTCACGCCGAAGCGCAGATGCTGCAAGGCCGCCGAGATGTGCGGTCGCGCGGACACGGACACGGATGGCTCCCGTTCTCTGCCCCTGTGGCGTGGGTTCGGGCGTTCACCCCCGCCGACAGGCGTTCTCGGAAGTTCATCGGCGCGTCCGGAGCCCGAGTGAAGCCGGACCTCTCAAGAACAACGTCCCAGTTCCCCAGCCGCTGAAACTTTCAGAAAAATATGAAACTTGGCGAGACTTCCCAACCATCCCCAGGTACCATGCCCCGACATGACTCCCCAGGCCGCCCAAACCGCCCCGGCATTCGCGCGGTCGGCATCCCCGGATGCCCGCGCCGATCGCCTGGATTTCCGCCCCTCCCCCGGTGGGGACCGGACACCGCCGCTCAAACCCCACGCCGATGCACTTGATGAGGGCTTCCTCCGCGATGTCGCGCTGGGTGCCGTGCGGGTCAGCCCGGAGCAGGCCCTGCGCCTCTATCGCGAGGCCCCGCTGCTCACCCTCGGGCGCTATGCCGACCTCCGCGCCCGCACGCTCCACGGCGACCGCATCCGCACCTACGTCATCGACCGCAACATCAACTACACCAACGTCTGCAACGCCAAATGCACCTTCTGCGCCTTCCGGCGCGACGGGCACGAGCACGACGCCTACACCCTCGAACACACCCAGATCTTCGAGAAGATCAGCGAGCTCGTCGCCATCGGCGGCACCCAGATCCTCATGCAGGGCGGCATGAACCCCGCCCTGCCGCTCGAGTGGTACGAAGACCTGCTCCGAGGCATCAAGAGCCGGTTCCCGCACGTCCACGTCCACGGCTTCTCACCGCCGGAGTTCATCGAGTTCGTCCACTTCTTTGATCCACCCGGCGCCACGCTCGAAGACAAGCTGCGCCACGTGATGTCGCGCCTCCGCGCCGCTGGCCTTGATTCGCTGCCGGGTGGCGGCGGCGAGATTTTCGCCGGCCCCGTGCGTCGCAAGATCGGTCTGGGCAAGTGCGACGCCGACGCCTGGCTCACCACCATGTGGGTGGCCCACACCCTGGGCATGTTCACCAGCGCCACGATGATGTTCGGTCACATCGAAGGCGCCGCCGACCGCGTGCATCACATGATGCTGGTGCGTCAGTGGCAGGATCGGGCACTGGGAAGAAGTGGTCGAGTGGCCGAGTGGTCAAGTGGTCAAGTGCTTGACGCGAACACTGCTTCTGGCACTCGACCACTTGACCACTCGACCACTCAGCCACTTGGTCATTACAAGGCCTTCATCTCCTGGCCCTTCCAGCGCGAGAACACGCCGCTGGGCAGGCTGAAGGAATGGGGCCAGCAACCAAGCGAGTTGGGCGAGCCGTTCCCCGGCGATGTCGTCGCCAACCTCATGGGCGACGGCAACGCGAGTGCTCACAAGGAGTTCGGGCGCCGACTGAAAATGTCCGGCTCGACCGACTACCTCCGCACCCAGGCCCTCTCGCGGCTGGTCCTCGACAACATTTATTCCATCGGCGCCAGCTGGGTGACGATGGGCCCGCACATCGGCCAGGTAGCCCTGCACTTCGGTGCCACCGACATGGGCAGCGTGATGATGGAGGAGAACGTCGTCTCCTCCGCTGGCACGACCTACTGCCTCAACGAACCGGTCATCTGCCGCCTCATCCGCACCGCCGGGTTCATCCCCGCTCAGCGCGACAACTCGTATGACCTTTTGAAGGTCCACAATGGCCCGACGTCCCCCGATCTCAAGGTTGAAGACTGGTCCAAGCACCGCGCCAAGAAACTGCACCAGCAGGCGGTGCGTGAGGACAAGAAGGCCGATGCGCGGGTTGAACTCACGACCAGCGTGACGAACTGAACAGAACCGCCACCAACAGGGAGCGGCCCGCCCGCACCGCCCGGGTCCATCGACCTTGATGACCACGCCACCCAACGAGCCGTTCGTCATGGACGTCCGCGCCAGGGTCTACCTCTGGCTCACCGGCGTGTTCGTCACTTCGCTCCTGCTCGCCAACGTCGTCGGCGCCAAGCTCTTCCGCTTCGAACTCAACCTCGGCCCCGACTGGACCATCCCCATCTCGCACACCGCCGGGATGCTGCCCTTCCCCATCACCTTCCTCCTGACCGACCTGCTGAACGAGTACTACGGCAAGAAGGCCGCCCGGCGCGTCGCGTGGGTCGCTTTCGCCATGGCCGCCTTCGCGTTCGTGCTCATCTGGGTCGCGCGACAACTGCCAATCCTGGAGGGCATCCCCGGTACCGCCGACCACAAGAGCTTCGAGACCATCTTCGGATCATCGAGCGTGATGTACATCGCCTCGATCCTCGCGTTCCTCGCGGGCTCGATGCTCGACATCGGACTCTTCGGCGTGTTCAAACGCCTCACCGGCCAGCGCTTCATCTGGCTCCGCGCCACCGGCAGCACCGTCATCTCACAGGTCTTCGACAGCTTCGTCGTGACGTGGCTGTTCTTCCAGGGATTGCCGATGCTCATGGGCGAACCCACGGCGGGCTTCGACTTTGTCCTCAAGACCGCCGCCACGGGCTATGTGCTGAAGTTCTTCATTGCGGTGGGGCTGACGCCGGGGATTTATCTTGGGCGCTGGGCGATGAAGCGGTGGTTCGGGCTGACGCCGGCGGCGGCGTGAAGACGGAGCCGTGAGCGTGCGGGGGGCGGGGCGGGGGGCGGGAAAAAGTGGTCGAGCGGTCGAGTGGAAACAACGCCAAAGGCCGTCAGCTATGCGTCAGCGCATCACGAATGTCCCTCGACCCATGCAGGACGCGCACCACTTGAAGCTCTTTGGTCTGTGCGCGGTAGATCACTTGGAATGCGTGAAACCGGATGACCGGGCAACGACGCAGGCCGCGAAGGTCCGGAGCACGGAATCGCAGAGCGCGTCCGAACGCCGGGTTTGATGCGAGCGTCTCCGAGGTGCGGGCGAACGCCGCGAGAAACCGCCTCGCGGCCTCGGGCTGCCCGCCCGCCCCGATGTACACAAAGTGGTCCTCGATATCTTGCTTCGCTCGCGGTGAAACGATGACCGGGAGCACGCGAGGCCGCGTCTTCATGCTGACTTCTTCCGCCCGACGCCGGCCCGCGCCGACACCATTTCCAGCCTTGCCATCCCGCGCCGCTCGATGTCACGCAGCAGCTTCGCCGTCAGCGGCGCCCCCGGCCCGCTGCGCAGGCCGGCACGCACCTGCGCCTCAAGGGCTGCGCGCGACTCCGCCACGCGCGCCTGGCGGATGAGGTGCTCGACCGCCGCGGCGCGGCTGGAATGCAGGCCGGAGTCGACCAAACGATCGAGCCACCGCGCACTCGCGTCCGGCACACGCAAGGCCGATCCACGCCCCGCACTCGGAGATTTCTCAGCCATGATGAATGCTAGGTCGCAACGGAACCCCGACCGTCAGGGAGGGGTCGGTGGGGGGAAGTGGTCAAGTGGTCAAGTGGTCGAATGGCGAAGTGGCAAAGTGGCAGAGTGGCAAAGTGCAGCAGTGTCAGCGCGAGCTTTCACTCCGCCACTCCGCCACTTTGCCACTCGACCACTCGCCCCCCCTCACCCCGCCTTCGCCACCGGCACCCTGAACGGCTTGTCCACGCTCTCGGCCGTCATCCCCGCCATCGGGAAGTACCGCACCAGCGCATCTCCAAGATGCCGCGAATCGGTCAGCACGAAGTAGCAGGGGCGTGGCACGCACCGCGACGCAAACCGCAGCGCCCGCACCAGGTGCTCCGGCGTGGTCGCGATCATCAGCTCATCCCCATCAAACCGGATCGGCAGCACCCGGAACTGCCACGCCTGGCGACGGTCCACCAATCGCAGCGCTTCGGGGTCGATCTTTTCGTCGTGCGGGTTGATCTGTCGGGTGAGGCTGGCATACTGGGCCACCCAGGCGCGTTCGACCTCGTCCTCGGAGATGCCGAAGAGGTCTTCCGCGAGCACCCCGAAGGGCCGGTGCGCGTGCCGTTGATGATGGAGGATCTGCTGAACCTGGTGCTCGGTGAGGAGCCCCTGAGCAACCATGACTTCGCCAAGCCTGAGTCCCATGACGCGCCTCCCGCCGGGGTGGTCCCGGCCTCCCACACCTCATCAACACGAGCCCCTCCTCCCGCCCCCCACACGCCGATGCCCGGCGCCTGTCGGCGGGGCCGGAGAACCCTCGGACGCCTTCGGCGTTCCCCGGCGGGCTCGTCTTGGGTGTGGGCCCGACGCTCGCGCCGGATCGGCGCCACGCAGGGCAGCATCCCATCGACGCGCTTTCACGATCGCACAAGCCCCCGATCGGGTTTCCCCGATCCCTCCGGACACCTGGAACGAGTGGCGCGGCCACGCCCTCCCATGCCGACGGTACCGATGCCGGTTCAACCAAAACGCGCGAGATGGCGCCTTCCCGCTTGCACCGGGCCCGAACCGATGTCATGGCGCGATAGGGGTCCGAGAGGAGGCCGGTTTGAGTCAGCCGAGAGGCAGCGTTATCCGGACGAGTACCAACCAGCCCGTCCCAGCAATCACGAGGGGGACACAACCGACTCGCCTCGGCGTCCGTATACTGGTGTGCCTGCTTCCGCGGGGCATCCCGGTCCGGGTCGCGTCGTTCTCAACGCTTCCCGCCTGTCGCGCTCTTGAACATCCTCGTCCGAGCATTCGACCTCACGGTCTCATTTGCTGATCCCCTCACTCGGACTGGGAATATCGGGCTCGACCGCTGTCGTGTCGCGCCAAATCTTCTCCCCCGAGTCACCCACGGGCCCTCGCCCGGAACGAAGGACTCGACGTTCCATGTTTGAACTGACCATCGCAGGCAAGGACGGCAAGGTGTTCAAGCGGCTCGAGCTCAAGGGCGAGCGCCCGGTCCGTATCGGCCGCAGCCCGGAGTGCGAGATCCAGATTCCGCTGCCCAGCATCTCGCGCGAGCACGCGCGCCTCGAACCCATCGACGACCGTCACTGGGTCATCCGAGACCTCAACAGCACCCACGGCTGCCTTGTCCGCGGGCAGCGCATCCGCGAGCTGACCATCACCGCCGGGCTGGTGGTTGAGGTCGGCCCCGCCGTCTTGAAGTTTGACGAGCTGACCACCCGCATCGGGCAGGAAATGCTCGCGAGCATCAAGGACGAGGACGAGGCCCCGATCCGCGTCCGCAGCTCGCTGCTGCCGGACGAGACGCTGCGGTAATGCAGAAGGCATCCAGGCATCCAGGCATCGAGGGATCAAGGCCTTGATGCCTCGATGCCTCTTGCCTTGATGCCTTCCCGATCGAACCCAACCGCCCCGAGTTCCGTATAAGTAGGTGTGACGACCCGGGGCCGCACGGCTCTGGGATGCCTCGGAGGCATCCCGTGATGGTCCCGGGGTCTTCCTCTTCTTCTCTCCTCCAGCGGCTCAGGCCCTACCCGGGTCTGGGCCGCGTTCGTTTTATGGTCGGGAACTGAACAAAGGGTTGCGGGTCCGAATCCTCTGAGCCCAGTTCCCGTATATTCGCGTCCCCGTTTCGGACCCTTGTTGACCTTTCTCCCGCCTCGGCGTCGCGCTGCCGCGCGCCGGGCTTCCCGGAGTCGCATCTCATGGCGTCACGCACTTCGTCCAGCACCGGCATGCTCGTGGGCCTCTCGGTCTTCGCGTTGCTGTCGCTCGTGTTCTTTGTTCTCACGGTTGTCTTCCTGGCCCGCAGCCAGCGTCTCGAGAACGACCTGGCCACGGCCCGCAACGACCTTGCGGTCGCCGTCAAGCCCGATGAGCGCGACGACCGGTGGGAGGAGATCAAGCGCCAAGCTTCCGGCGGCGGCGGAGCCGGTGCGGTCCGCTTCCTCGACCAGGGGCTGAGCGAGACGATGCGACTGGTGACGGGCAACCGCAAGGACACCGCCGAGACCTTCCAGAAGAAGATGACCGAGATGTTCGGCGAGACGCCGGCACCGCTCATGACCACGCTGGGCGAGCGGAACAAGCAGATCGAGGACCTCAAGGCGCAGCTCGCCGCGGCCCAGGCCGCGCAGGCCAGCGCCGAGAACGACCTCAAGGCCTCGTCCGACCGCCTCGCGAAGGTGCAGGATGAGCAGCGGAACACCGTCAACGCGTTGAACGCTGAGATCGGCGGGTACAAGGCCGAGCTGGATCGCTACCGCGGCTCGGTTGAGACCACGCAGTCTTCGATGGAAGAGCGTGTGTCCACTCTCCGCGCCGAGTCTGACAAGACCACCGGCGAACTCGAGGGCAAGGTCGATTCTCTGCAGCAGGAACTCCTCATCAAGCAGGAGCAGCTCGACAAGGCCCTGGGCAAGAACGACGCCGCGCGGCTGCGGCCGGGTGAAGAGTCGGCGCTGGTTGATGCCCGCATCGTGGCGACCAACCCCGCCGCCAAGCAGGTGTACATCGGCGTGGGCCGCCGCCAGAACGCCGTCTTGGGCATGAGCTTCGAGGTCTACAGCGCGGGTACCGCGATCACGCCGGATGAAGAGGGCAACTACCCGCCCGGCAAGGCGGCGATCGAGATCGTCCGCGTCGAAGAGAACTCGTCGCTGGCCCGCCTCACCCGCGAGACGCGCGGGCAGCCGGTGATCCAGGGCGACGCCGTCGCCAACGCCGTGTACGACCCGACGAAGAAGTACACCTTCGCCGTGTTCGGCAGCTTTGATACCAACGGCGACGACGTCGCTACGCCCCAGGAAGCCGTGGACATCGAGACGATGATCAAGGACTGGGGCGGGCTGGTTTCCGACGGGATCACGGGCAACACCGACTTCCTGGTGCTGGGCAGCCGCCCGGTGCTGCCGCCCGAGCCCAAGCCGGATGACCCGATCGAGATCATCCAGCGGTACCTTCGTCTGAAGCAGAACGCGCAGAAGTACGACGAGCTGTTCGAGGCGGCCAAGCGGACGAGCATCCCGATTCTGAACCAGAACCGGCTGATGACGCTGACGGGTCTGGCGGTTCAGCGCTGAAGCGGGCCGCGGCCCGATGCTGATCCAACCCAAGAAACGGCGCAAGGGCATCCCGCCGATCCTCCACGGGCCGGTGTTTTCCGCCGTGCGCGCCGTGGCGGGGCTCACGCAGATCGCCGGCATCGAGAACTCGGCGCGGGTGATCCGCGGGCTCGGGGCGGCGTACGCGCTCTCGCCCATCAACGCCAAGCGCCTCATCAAAGCGAAGGAAAGCCTGGCGTGGTGCTTCCCTCAGTTTGACGCGGATCGAGTTCACGAAACGGCGGTGGAGTCGTTCCGCCACCTCTTCTCACTCGCGGCGGAACTGACCTGGACGCCGCGCTGCATCACCGAAGACGCCTACCCGTTCCACATCGAAATGGGCGAACTGTCCACCGGACTCAGCGCGATGCTGGCCGACGGGCCGGCGGTGCTGGTCGCCGGTCACTGCGGCAACTGGGAACTCTTGGGCGCGTTGATGGCGCGGCTTGGCTTTCCCATCCACGCGATCTACCGCCCGCTCGACATGAAGCCGCTCGACGACTGGATGTATGCCACGCGCAGCGCCATGGGCTTGACGCTGGTGAGCAAGTTCGGCGCGTCACAGGAGTTTGATGATCTGATGCACCGCGGCGTGCCGCTGGCCTTCATCGCCGACCAGAACGCCGGCGACCGCGGGCTGTTCGTCCCGTTCTTCGGGAGGCTCGCGAGCTCGTACAAGGCGGTGGCTCTGCTGGCGATGCGCCACAACGCGCCGGTGGTGTGCGGGCACGCGATGCGGGTCCGCGGCGACCAGCCGGGCGCGAGCGCCGCTGCCGACTTCTCGCGCGAGTTCCGCTACCACATCTCGGTGCCGGACGTCATCCGCCCCGACGACTGGGCCGACCAGCCCGACCCGGCGTTCTACATCACGGCGCGGTATCGGCGCGCCATCGAGACCATGGTGCGGGCGGCACCGGAGCAATATCTGTGGATGCACCGGGCCTGGAAGAGCCGCCCGCCGCACGAAAGGGCGGATCGGGCCCCCGGCCCGTTCCCGGCGAAACTGCGCGAGAAACTCGAGCAACTGCCGTGGATGACGCAAGCGGAACTGGACCGGATCGTGGCAAGGTCGGAGCGTGACGCGACCGAAGGGAGGCAGGTGAATCGGCCGTGAGGAAACTGGGCGAGACGGATCAATCCATCAGGTCGTATCAGTATCGCCCCTTTGGGGCTCGATTTCGGAACGGCGTCTTTCCTGGGGTTCCGCTCGAAGACTCGCTCCACCCCAGGCTCGTCTCGTGCGGCCCGTTGGGCCGCGAATGCCAAAGGCCGTGAAACCACGCCGCAAAGCCGATACTGTTCCAGTCTGTCCCGATCCGAAACTCCCCTTCCCCCCCGACTCCCCACTCCCCGCCCCCGACTCCCGACTCCCCACTCCCGATCCAATGTCCCGGCTCCGCTCCATGCTCCTGGTCAAACTCGCCGATCTTAGCGACGACGACGACCCCTTCGGCGGGGGTTCTTCCACCATGAATATGGTCACCATGGGCACGGCGCGCGACGTCGCCGCCGCTCTTTCGCTGTTCAACTGCGCCCCGGACGGCGACCCGATGTCGGTCGGTGTTCTCTACGGCCCGGGTTTCACCGCCGAGATGCCCCCGGTCGGGCCCGACGACCCCATCGGCCAGGTGGGGATCACGATCACCGAGAACGATTCGGCCGGCCCGGTGCTAATGCGGATCTGTCGGCGGCTGGGGTGGAGGTTGGTGGACCCGGATACTGGGCGGTCGTTTGGGTGAGGGGGCTGGGAATAGGGTTTAGGGGATAGGGTTTAGGGTGTAGGTTTGAAACAGTGACGAGTTTGTCTTCATCCGCCGCGTGACTGACTTGCTGCTTTGTTGATTTGCTGCTTTGCTGACTTGACTCCCCCATGTCCACCACCACCACGCCAACCTCCGTCCCTGCCCCTGCCCCCGCCTCCGCCACCACGCTCCAAGGCCTCATCGCCACGCGCGAGGACGAGGCGGCCCTGATCGCCGCGCTCGAGCAAGCCTTCGACTATCGCGGCGACGTGACGCTCACGCTGACCAGCGGCACCGCTGTCACGGGCTATATCTTCGACCGCCGCAGCGCCGGCACGCTGGCGGGGAGCGTGGTGCGCCTCCTGCCCGCCGACGGCGGCGGGAAGGTCAGCGTTGCCTACAGCGAGATCGCCAAGCTCGAGTTCACCGGCAAAGACACCGCCCACGGCAAGACGTTCGAGAACTGGATGAAACGCTACGTTGAAGCGAGACAGAAGGGGCAGAAGGCCGGCATCGAGAGCGAAGAGTTGGGGTGAAGAACACCCGATCTGCGGGGCAGGCTTCCAGCCTGCCTTCCGAAGGCGCGGCAGGCTGGAAGCCTGCCCCACCGGTCCATGCCACGGACGGCGTTCACATGTGAGTGAGCGAGGATTCCATGGCACCCGCCGCACCAGCCGCGAGAGCACCGCCCGATGACGACCGCGCGTTCCGGTGGGTTCGCGCGGCCCTGCTCATCGGTGCCGCGCTCATGCTCTTTGTGGGCCTGATCTTCTTCGAGCCGGTCTCGAAGGTGGCGTGCATCATTGTTGCGCTGGCGCTGATCCAGGGCCTGTGGCGCGGCAGCGCCGAGGTGCTGGGGATGCTGCTGGGCACCGTGCTGGCGGTCTTTCTCGCGGTGCCGATGGCCCCGGCGTTTGAGGGCATCACGCGCGGGGCGATGCAGCTTTCGGGGCTCGCGGCCCGCGTTGCCGCCGTGTTCATCGCGGGTGTGCTGATCCTGCTCGTTGTCGGGGCGCTGGCAAGTTTTTTGCTGCGCAAGCTCACCAAACGCAGCGAGAGGTGGGCCAAGTGGGACCCGCTGGCCGGGGCGGCGCTCGGCGCGGCGGAGGGTGCGCTGCTGGCGCTCGCCGTCACTTGGACGCCGGTGGCATTGGCTCCGATTGCGCGGGCACAGTTGGCGCAGGCGGAGGTCAAGGCACCGATGCCAGCGAGAGCGAAGGCCGGGCATTCTTCGCCCGCCGCGGCTCCGGTGGCGCGCACCGACGACGGCCTGTCGGCGGCGCGGTTCGTGGCTCGGGCCGCGGACGCCGTGGAGCGCTCGCCGCTGTCCGGGCTGTCCGAGGCGACGAACCCGGTCAAAGGCACGCGCCTCATCAGCATGTCGGGCGACATACTTGAAGTGCTGTCGAGCGAACGCATGCGGGCGCACTTTGTCGAGTCGGCGGTGATGCGGGAGATCGAGTCGACGCCGAGCGTGCGGCGTGCGCTCGAGATCATCCGCGCCGACGCGGAACTGGTGTCGGTGCTGGAGCAGGGCGCGGACAACGAGGCCGTCGCCGCGCTGGTGGGGAGCGATACGGTGCTGCGGGCGCTGGACGAGACCGGGGTGATCCGCGAGCTGGCGGCGTTGACGCCGAGGATCGCCGAGGCGCTCGAGGCGGCGCGGCGAAGTGTGAAGAAGACGAAGTGATGTGTCCGGTGCTGTCGGCCCGCGAAGCGGGTCGGCGATGGTTGCCAGCGGCCCGGCCGCTGGAAAAGGCCACACGGAACAATCCCGCCCGTGGAGAGCCTGTGAACGAATGCCGTCTTTGGTCTGGATTCGTGGTGCCGGTGGCTGGTCGGTTGGGGCGTGGGTGGTTCATCGATGCGATGTCCGGCGTGCGGGCACGCTGGCGGGGTGG
>JBJXFG010000043.1:0-38492 GCA_046154665.1 Phycisphaerales bacterium
GCGCGTCCATTGAGACGCCCATCGTCACTTGGTAATGCGGCACGGTGGTCTTGCTCTGCACCAGCCGCGTGGCGATGGTGCGGCGCATGTTGTTCAGCGTGATCCGCTTGGATTCGAGCGAAGCGCCGAAGGCGGGGAGTGAAGGCGTCACCGCTCCGGGTGGCACCGGTCTTGGGCCGGTGCTGGCCGTTGTCGTCGATCCCTGCTGCGGATGTGGATCCGTCCCCAGCACCGGTCGGAGACCGGTGCCACCAAAGTCCGCTGCACCGGCCGCCGCCTCGACATCGCGCCGGATGATCCGCCCGGCCGGGCCGGTCCCCTGGATGCCCGCGAGATCAACCCCTGTCTCTTCCGCGATCTTCCGCGCCAACGGCGAAACAAAGATGCGCCCACCGACATCGCCGGCTTGAACGCCGTTGCCACCACCCGCGGGTGCATCGATCACCGCGACACCACCGCCGCCCGATCCGGTTGACGCCCCCGCCCCCGCCCCCGCCCCGGCAGCGTTCGCAATGCCGGTGCCTTTCTTCGCAGACCCCGCGGCAAGCGCCGCCCCCGCCCCGGCCTTCACCGCCGCGACGTCTTCGCCCGGCTCGGCGATGAGCAGGATCGGCTTGGACACCTCGACGGTCTGTCCCGACGGCACCAGGATGGCCGCGACCACCCCGGTATCAAACGACTGGAGTTCCATGGTGGCCTTGTCGGTCTCGATGTCGCCCAGCGACTGGCCGGGCTTGATCTTGTCGCCTTCCTTGACGTTCCAGGCGACGACGGTGCCGCGTTCCATGGTGTCGGAGAGGCGGGGCATGGTGACGGTGATGGGCATGGGGGGGGCCTTAAAGATCAAATCGGCAAATCAACAAATCAGCAAAAGAACCAGTTGCAGCGGGATCCGTCGTGCGTCGTCAGTGCTTCTTTCCGTTGGGCTTCCCGCCGGATCGTCCGTTCTTTCCATTCGGCGGCAGCGGGACAATCTCCTTCACAAGCAACGCGTTGACAAGGTGCCAGCCGTCGTCCAACTCGATGACGAAGGAGGTCTTGTGAGCCGATCGCGGTGAGCGCTCCGCTGGCGGCGAGCCCAGGGTGATGTAGTCGCGGTGCGGCAGACGGTACTCGGTCCCGTCGATCATCCTAATGATGACCCCTTGGGGGTTGTCGTTCACGATGTGCCGGACTGAGCCGAGGTCCATGATTCAAGGTCTCCCGATCGTGACGCCTGACTCGAACCCAGAAAGATAGGTCGGCCGGGAAAGCGACTCGCGGAACTCCGACTCGGTGGCAAACGGCCAAAAATCCTCGTCGGCGAACTGGGAGCGCGGGACGTCGGTCGTGCGCTCGGTTGGTGTGCATCCGAAGGAATGACGCGACCACGCGATGATCCAGGAGACGACGACAACCGCACAGCCGCTGGCTGCCAAGGCCAGTTTGCTCGTGGCGAGCCCCACGAAAACCGCCGCGCTGGGGATGAGCGCCAATACCACCACGGCGAGCAACCAAAGCGACTCGAGAGGCGACAATGGAGGAATCGCCGTGTTCCGTATCGCCGGCTGGCTTCGAAGAAAGAGCACGCAGCGGGCGCACCATCGCCGATCTCGCCGACCGAGCCGATGCCCCGCATCCGTCATCCGATGCTCGAACACATCGCAGTACCCGGGCCATTGCGCGGAGTGGATGTCGTCGACGGCGTCGTCCGTGCCGAGCGTCCGACGAATCGCGTCGAACCGATCTTCGTACTCGAAGTTTGTCATCCGACCCGAATGAAACTGACGGAGCAGTTCGGCAAACGCTCTTCGAGCGGCGGGGTTGGCGGCCTCAGCGACGTTCACGCCGCCGCTCCAGCCACGACACTTCTCACCGCCGCCAAAATCTTCCCCTTGTTCGGCAGATACTCCATCTCCAGATTCTTCGCGTACGGCGTCGGCACATCATCCGTATTCACCCGCACCGGCTGATGGTCCAGATGGTCGAACGCCTTCTCGATGATCTGGGTAATCACCTCGGTCGCGACGCTGGCGAAGGGCCACGACTGATCGACCACCACCAGCCGGTTCGTCTTCTTGACGCTGGCGATGATCGCGTCGATATCCAGCGGGCGGATGGTGCGCATGTCGAGCACGTCGCAGGCGATGCCTTCGGCGAGAAGCTCGTCCGCCGCCTCCATGCAGAAGTTCACCGGGCGTCCGAAACTCACCAGCGTGCAGTCCGAGCCCTCGCGCCGCAGGATCGCCTGGCCGAAGGGGATCAGGTACTCCTCTTCCGGCACTTCGCCCTTGTCACCGAGCATGCGCTCGGATTCGAGGAAGAACACCGGGTCGTTGTCGCGGATCGCGGTCTTCAGCAGCCCCTTGGCGTCGTAGGGGCACGAGGGGATGGCGATCTTCAGCCCCGGCACGTTCGAATACAGCGCCTCGACGCACCACGAGTGGGTGCTGCCGAGCTGGCCGCCGGCCCCGTTGTTCCCGCGGAACACGATGGGGCAACCCCACTGCCCGCCGGACATGTACAGCATCTTGGCGGCGTTGTTCAGGATCTGGTCCGCCGCGACGAGCGAGAACGACCACGACATGAACTCGATGATGGGGCGCAGGCCATACATCGCCGCCCCGATCCCCAGCCCGGCGAACCCGTTTTCGGAAATCGGCGAATCAATGATCCGCTGCGGCCCAAACTCATCCAGCATCCCCTGCGAAATCTTGTACGCCCCGTTGTACTGCGCGACCTCCTCGCCCAGCAGGAAAACCCGCGGATCGCGGCGCATCTCCTCCGACATCGCCTCACGGAGGGCTTCTCGGAACTGGATGATGCGGGGGGCGGAGTTGGGCGCGGAGTTGGGGGCGGAGGCGGGTGTGGACATGGGTGGATGATCCTCTCCGGCGTCGCTCGCCGCATCGCTTGAAAAGGTGCGGGACGATGGTCCGGGCGGGTCTTGGGTTGTTCGGTCTCGAATCGGTAAACCGCTTTCGCAGCCTGAGTTCCTGCGAATGGGGTGGAGATGATAGCGGGGGCCCCGAGGCGCGATCACGGCATGAGCGGCCCGCGCCGTCGATTGGATTCTGATAGGGTCGCAGTGGCGATTCCTCACCGGTTTCGCCGATATCCAAGTCATGCCCGCGACTGCCGCTCCTCTATACGCTCCCCCCACTGCAACAGCGCCGCCCCGCCTTCCCATCCCCGCCAAAGTCGGCGGCCTCCTCAAGGCCGCCATGACCGCGCTCGAGCAGTCACGCTGGGCCGACGCCGTGGAACTCACCGCCGCGGCAGCAGTGCAGGACATCCAGCACGAGAACATGACGTTTCTCGCCTCCGCCGCCGGGGCGGGGGTGATCGGGGAGTTGTACGAGAGCGCCTTTGGCGGAGCAGCGAATCAGCAAATCAGCCAGGCGGCAAATGAAACCGTCGGTGCCGAGGCGTCTCGAACCCACCTCGCCGCTTCGCCACGTTGCCACCTCGCCACCGTCCTCGCCCGCCCCCTCCGCGTCCTCTACATCCACCCGGGCCTCAGCCCCGGCCAGGCCGCCACCGACCGGCTGCTGAACGTCGTCGAACGCCACGACCGCTCGCGCATCGCGCCGATGGTGCTGTGCACCGAAGAGTTCACCTCTCGCGTCCCGGCCCTGCGATACCTGCAGTGGCCCCACGCGCCATCGAGCGCCCACGCCGCGGCGCAGGCGCGCCTCCGCTCGGCGGGCGCTCCGCCCACGATCATCCAACCGCTCGGTTCATATCTCGATTCCGCCCGCGCCGCCGTCGAAGCCGCCCGCGCGATGAGCCCCGATATCGCCGTCTTCATCGCCAGCGCGGCGTGCCCTGTGCAAGCGCTCATGGCGCTGCAGCGCGTCGCCCCGGTGCAGATCAACCAGAACATCGGGTCGCCGCTGATCGTGCGGGGCATGGACGCGGCGATCTACCGCAACCCTTCGCGGCTGCGGGACGACTCGACGGAACTCGCGCGACGCGGGATCGAAGGCATCGATCTGCCCGCGGCGGGCACGGACCTTCACGCCGCCGATGCGGCGCGGGCGGTGCCACGCGCGGTGCTCGGTGTGCCAACCGACGCGGTGCTGTTCGTCAGCGCGGGGAATAAACTCGCGGAGCGGCTGACGATGGGGAGCTTCGCGGCCGATCTCGCCGAGTTTCTGAAGCAGCACTCGAAGGCGTGGTGGATGGGCGTGGGCGCAGGCGATTTCACGATGGCGAGGGCGGTCTTCGCGGCGGCGGGCGTGCAGCGGCGTGTGGTCCTCGTTGGCGGGCAATCGGACATTCGGCCACACTTGAAGGCCGCCGACGCGTACTTGAACGAGTACCCAGAAGGCGGGTCGAACACGGTGCTCGAGGCGATGGCCTGCGGCGTGCCGGTGCTCGCGGTGAAGCCCGCCGATGGTGCCGCGGTGTCGCACTGCGCCGGCATCGGCGCGGAGATCGTCGGCGACGATGCGGTGAGTCTGGGCGACTATTGGGCGACGGCGTCAAACTGGCTCCGCGATGCAGCCGAGCGACGGCGCATCGCGGCGCGGGCGATTGGCAAGGCACGCACTCGCTTCGGCTTCGACGCCCTGGTGGGCGACTACGAAGCGATCTACACCCGGCTGGCACGCGGCACCGACACGGAAGCAACCCACGCGAGGGCCAGGGCGACGGCATGATCGAACTCATCCACGAACTCGACTTCGAGAACCGCGCCGCCCGCACCATCCACGCGGACGAGGTCCCCGCCGCCATGGCCGCGGGCAAGTTTGTGTGGCTCGATCTCACCTGCGCCCACGCACGCCAGACCGAGCAGTACCTCGCGGCGATGTTCCCCTCGATCGCCCACGTCGTTGAGGAACTCATCGATGACGAACCGGACACCGGCTACACGCCGTTCCCCGATCTGCTGCACATCTATCTCGCGGCGTGCGACCTCGAGGCGCATGGCCCCGAGTTCACGCGCGTGGATTTCATCATGACCGAGCGGTTCGCGGCGGTGGTCACGCGGCGCGACACGCACTTCATGCACAGCCTGCGCCGCGAGTGCCTGCATGATTTCAAGCGCTTCGCCCGCAGCCCGTCGTTCCTGGTCTACGAACTGTTCGACCACCACGTCCGCGCGTACGAGTGGGTGCAGAACAACTTCCAACGCCGCGGCGAAGAGTTGCACAAGCGGCTGCTCAGCGGGATCAACGACCGTTCGTTCGGCGAGGTGGCTCGGCTGGGGGCGGACCTGCTGCTGCTGCGGAGGCACGCCGGCCCGTGCCGGGCGGTGCTGAACGAGGTCTCGACGCGGCGCTCGCCGTTTGTGTCGCGGGCGACGCAGGAGTTCCTGCGCTCGATGGTCGCCGAGATGGACCGGCTGCTGAACGAGATCAACGTCGACCGCGATATCTTGAACGACGCGGTCGCCGGCGCGGTGAGCCTCATCACCTACCGCACCAACATGTTCATCAACCGGCTGACGGTGGTGTCGTTCGTGTTCCTGCCGCTGACGTTCTTGGTCGGTGTGTATGGGATGAACTTCGAGCATCAGCCCGAGTACAAATGGCGCTTCGGGTATGTGTTCTTCTGGTCGCTCGCGCTCGCGGTCGCGGCGACAGCGATCCTGATCATCCAGCACGGCAGGCGCAAGGCGGCGCGGGCGCTGCGGGCGGGACGGGCCGGACCGGCCAATCCGAGCCTCGTGCGCAAGCAAGGGGTCGGTGCGGCGTAGAACCAACTCCGGGCGATTCCTGGGCGTCCGGTCTTCGGGCGCAGGCCCTCGCTTGCGCTTCGGGTTCGTCTGAGGCGGCGTTCCACGAACCCGAAGCGCGAGCGAGGGCCGGCGCACGATCACCCCAAGCCGGGATTTCACTTGGAAACCAGCAACGGCCGTCGCATCGCGTTCATCGCACACACAGGGTTCATTGGCCCGGACCATCGCAGAGCCGAGGGTCCGGCGTCCGAAGGCTTCGTGCCCAGCTCATGAGGCCACGATGCGACCCGCGTCATCCAACCGAATGTCCCCACGCGCGACACACTGGCGGAGGCCTTCGTAGATCACCGAGCACACCGCCGTCGCGAGGTTGAGCGACCGCTCGTCGGCCACCATCGGCAGCACCAGCAGCCTGTCCGAATGCTCCTGAAGGATGTCGACCGGCAGCCCGCGGGTTTCCTTGCCGAAGACGAGGTGGTCGCCCGGGCGCAGGTCGGCGTCCCAGATTGTCCGAGAGGCTTTCGTCGTCAAGAACCATTGACGTACCACGGTTGTGCGCCGTGCCACGACTCTGCGGCCTTCGGCAGAGTCGTGCTCCCCAACTCGCTCGGCACGACGCTGACCCCAAAGCGGGTCAGCATCGTGGCACGTGGACCCCAGATATGCCCCCCAGTTTTCGTGCTCGATCACCCCGAGCCTGGGCCAATAGTCCAACCCCGCGCGGCGCACCGCCTTCTCCGAGGTATCAAACCCCAGCGGCCTCACCAGGTGCAACGCGCACCCCGTGGCGATGCACGTCCGACCGATGTTCCCCGTGTTGTTGGGGATCTCCGGCTCATGCAGCACGATGTGGAACAGCGGATTCGGCACGTATACACGTTATCTCAACCAACGCATGCCAGTCCCCCCGACTGCCCACTGCCCAAGCCCCACTGCCCCTACTTCAGCGCCGCCCGAATTTCCTCGATCGCCCGCAGCCCGTCTTCGTGGGCCGCGGCTTCGCTCTTCTTGAACTGCTTCCACATCATCGGCAAGCTCATCAGCACCAGCGGCAGATACCACCACCACGTTTCGATGCGGTACCACGAAAAGTAGAGTCGCAGCATCGAGTCGGTGAGCCACAGCCCCGGCTGGATGGTGAGGATGGTCAGCACGATCATCACGGCGGGCAGCTTGCGGAGCAGCCGCGACTCAAACTCGACGCGCGAGCCGCCGCTGGGCGCGCCGACCACGCTGGCGATCAGTTCTCGGTCGTACGGTTGACCGAACGCGCTGACCCGGAACGCCGCACCGGACAGCCCACGCGGGTGCCGATCTAGTGCGGCGTAGCCCGCGAGTTTGCCGCGCTTGGCGAGCGCGAGCAGCCGTTCGAGCACTTCGCTCGGCGCGAGTGGCGTGTTGAGAACGGGAAGTGCTTCGGAACCCAACGCCGAAACGGCGGGTCCGGATAACGAAGCCGCGACCGTCTGGCCGCTTTGAGCCGGTGGCTTTTCGGTGGACGGGTTGTCGTTGGTGTGCACGGTCACGCGGTTCATGCGAGAATACGGGCGGCCTTCAGCCAGGGATTGACGGTTCCACCGGTCAGGGACGACCACCGACACGATACAGCCGCGCACGGCCCACCACCCGCGCCAGACGGTGGTGATTTCGGCCCGTTCGGCGTGTTTCGTTGGCCGATGTCACGTTTACGCCGGACACTTGATGTGAGTCATGACCACCGGACCGTTCCAACCTGACCCCCTCCAGACGCGCGGCCCAGGCGCGCCGGGGCCTTTGCCCCAGCCGCGGAAGGCCCGGGCGGCGAGCTCGCCGGAGCACACCCGGACCCTGCTGGACGAGGGGCACGCGACCGGCGGCCTCACCGACCCCAACGCAACCGGTCACGGCACGGGCCACGGCACGCGTTCGGGGCGCAACGGCGGGCTGCGGCTGGTCCGCACCGAGCTTTCGCCCGAGATGTCGTCGCGGTACTCAAAGCCGGTTCGGGCACGGCTGGCGAGCGAGGTCAGTACCGAGAACCGACGCGCCGCCGGTTTGAGCGACCGCGATGTGCGGAACATCATGGCGCAGCGTGTGGCCGAGAATATTGAAGGCGGTCGCGCGGGGATTCTGGTGCCGGAGCGACGCCGGGCGCTGGTCGCCACGGCGCAGCGGCTGGGGATCCGCCCGTTTGATGCGAACCTCATCATCGCGGTGGTGCAGGACCGGTTCCGGCGCGGGCTGCTGGGGCAGTCGGCGGCGGGGCAGGACGAACGGCTGGAGATGATCGCGCAGCCCGCGGATGCGGGTTCGCCGCTGGTCCATCCCGCATTGGCGGAACGGCGTCGCGAGCGGTTCTGGCTCACGGTGCGTCTGCTGCTGGCGAGCGCTGCGATCGCGGGCATCCTGATGGTGTGGCTGGTGAACTGGTTGACGGGGCGGCTGCCTTGAGGCAGCAGCGTCGGTCGCTTCAGTGAAGCCCGAGCCACGAGCCCGGAGCGTGAGCGACGGGTCTTTCCGGGCAATCGCAACTCGAATGATTCAGACCCGCTCGCTTACGCTCGGGGCTCGTTGGCCGCGACGATTTCATCGAGCGTGAGCAGGGCGCGGCGCATGTGCGGGATGACAATCGATCCGCCGACGACCAGGGCGACGTTGAGCGCGTCTTCGATCTGCTTGGGTGTGCTGCCGGTCTTGACGCACTGTTCGAGGTGGTAGTTGATGCAGTCGTCGCAGCGGAGCACGGCGGAAACGACAAGGCCCAGCAGCTCTTTGGTGCGTGAGTCGAGCCCGCCCGCTTCGGTCGCGTCTTCGTAGGTGGCGCTGTCGAGGCGCAGGAAACGCTTGATGCCGAGGTGTTCGACACCCATGAGCCGCTCCTGTCCGGCGGCCCGATTGCGCTTGAACTCTTCGAAGGTCTGGCGGGTGTTGGACATGGTGGAGGGTAGTCCGAGCACGAGGCCGGCCTTCGCCCCGTGCATGCAAGCTATGCACGGAACCGCGATGGATCGGCTGCCGCCAGCGCGACGAGATCCGGGCAGTTCCGGGGCCTGTACTCTTCTCCCAACGCCTTCGCGCGCAGGTACACCGATTCATGAAACACGGCATTCTCGGGAACCGTGCGCGACCGAAAGATATTGACCTTCAGAGGGAACTGGAGCTTCCATCGCGGCTTCTCGCCGTCTTTCCGCGCTCGGACCCTTCGCCGCCAGCCAACGAACCTGGGCAAGAACTCCGCCAAGGACCATGCCCAGTTCATCGAGTCGTGCATCATCCCGGCGGCGTCCGGTGCCGCATACTTCGCTTCACTCACGCCCTCACGATCATCCTGGGCCTCCTCGCGGAAAGCGAGGACCGGCGAGCCGTCTTCGGCCCTGCACGCGCGGGCCTCTTTCAGCATCCACTCGAAGGCGACCTGTGCCAACTGCTGCTCGTCGTGCGGGTAGCCGCCCCCAACATCGGAATGCACGCCCGCGAACCAGAGTTCCTGATGGTCCTGTCTGGAGGCTCTGCGGGTCGGCTCGTTGAGAAAGAACCCCCGGCGCTCGTCGATCGCCACGGCGTGACGCAGCACGCGCACGGCGGAGTTGTTCGCCGAATAGGGCGGCGGCCTCAGTGGATTCCACAGCCATCCGACCGCGTTCACGCTGTCAAAGAGACCTACAAAGTCGATCTTCGCTTCTCGTCCGAGGTACTTCTTGAAGGAGCCCGCCACCTCAAACCTGTTCAACGGACTTCCCCGCGCCGAGTTTGGATCGTCACGGTCATCCGCCGTCAGCAGTTCAACCAAGTGAGGCGGCAGATTCGTGGCTCCCGGGGGGCTGAGGCCGTAGGACCGGACAAGGGCCGCGATCAGACGGATGGTGTAGGCGCCTCGGCTGAAACCGAACATGGCGATGCGATCTCCGGGCCGGTGATGGAGGCTGAGAAACGCGTACGCGCTCGCGACGTTCTGCTTCAGCCCGTAGCCGACGGCACCGCCCAGCACTCGGAGAAGCCCGCTTCGGAGCTTTGACAAGCCCCCGGTGTCGCCGAGCGTCCCGACGCCCGGATCGTAATACACCAGTTGGTTCGTCCCGTCATGCGCCAGAACTCGACACATCTTGTAGACGTTGGTGTGATACCGACCAAAGGTGTTCCCGGTGCCGTCGCAGCAGATGACGATTGTCTTCACCATGTGGAAGTCCCGAGGGCATTCTAACTCCGCGATACGGAAATGACAACGAGCCCGCGCGTGCGGGCTCGTTGATGATCTTTCGGTCCGGCGGAAGAATCACGCGGCCCGGCCGCGGACTTACCGGCGACGAATCGCGATCATGCCAATGCCGGCCAGGGCCAGCATCGCCCCGCCGGGAGCGGGGACGCCAGTGGGGATGCGGAAGATCTGGTACTCCTCGAAGTCGTCGCCGCCGATCAGCGGGTTGGAGCGGTTGCTGGGGTTGCCCCAGGTCCACTTGGCGCTGCTCGAGACGCCCGCGATGGTGCCCCACGGCGATACGCCGTTGCTGCCGCCGACGAAGGGGGTGTCCCACAGCAGGTTGGTGTCGGCGAGGTTGACCCAGCTTCCGATGTCAACCACGCTGGGCGCGGGGTCGCCGTCGCCGAGGTTGATGTTGGTCGGGACATACTCCCAGTCGAGGCTGCTGCTGAGCAGGGTCTGACCGCCCGAGCCCGCGTCGAAGGCAAACTGGCCGAGCCAGCCCTGAGCGACGGCGTCGTCGCTCCAAACGGCGACGTAGATGTAAGCGCCGGGGTTGAAGTTCCAGGTTTCGGCCTTGCTCCAGTTGTAGGTGCCGGGGCTGCCGGCGGAGCCGAGTTCGTTGCGCCCGATGAACGAGATGTCGCTGAAGCTGTTGCCGGTGTAGAGGGCGTAGTGGTTGTCGGCGGTGATGGTGGCGGTCACGCCGGCGTTGGCCGCGCCCGCGGCGGCGAAGACCGAAAGGACAGCGATCGCGAGGCGGTTTTTCTGATTCAACATGGTCGTACTCCCGGATTGAGTTGTGCGAGATGCTCCCGAGCCGCGCCCGGACGACGCCGGGCGAGCCCACTGCGTGAAGCATCCGATTCACCCGCCCGCGTGGCGCGGGGATTTCGCACGGCGGAGGGCGGATTGTGGTTTCGGGACGTACGCCACGGCGCGAGGTCGCTGCGGTGCGGCGCGAACGGCACCATTCTCGGCGGGCGAGCCGGTCCGAAAAGTCGGCGCGCGTATGCGTCGCGCGCCGCACGCGGGTTTCTGGGCCACTCGCGGCGCGCGTTATCGGCGGCGCTTCATCACCGCTCGCTGGATCGACGACGCCGCGTAGCCCTTGACTTCGGGCACGCCGCCCTGATCGCCGGAGGTTTCCTCCGAATCCATCGGCATCACGACGATCTCGACGGTGATGGTGTCGTCGTCAGGCCCCGCACCGGCGGCGTCGAAGCGGTAGGTGCACACAAGCATCTTGCCCTGGATCTCGAAGGGACTCACGAGCGCGTCGCCGATCAGTGTGACCGGGAGCACGATCGTGTTCTTTTCATCGATGGCGTACAGGCCCTGGTTGGCGTCGCGCTCGACCAGTTCGTACTTGCGCTCCTGCCGCCCTTCCGCGCCGTCGTAAACAATGGTCCACTTCCAGCGGCGCGGGGCGGTGTCCTGCGGCTGGCTCGTGCTGGCGTCACGCGGCAGCTTGGGGCCGATGTGAAGTTCCATGACGAGCCGCATCACCTTCGCATTCGCGGCGTTCGACGGGGCGGGCCAGCGGACTTCCGCGTCGCCACGCCATTTGCCGAACCAGGACTCCGGGAAAGCCGGCGCGAGCGCGGCGGGTTTCTGAGGTTTCGTCGGTCGTGGCATGGGGTTCTCCGCACGCTGCGTGCAACCGGCACCCGCGGCCAGCAACATGAGCGCGATCAGGGTGCGCATTTTGGCATTTTACAGGCTTTCAGCTTCTTTGCAGTGTCGCTCGAACCACGATCCCGAACCGTCGGCGACGGTTG
Source organism: Phycisphaerales bacterium (assembly GCA_046154665.1). Classification (GTDB taxonomy): domain Bacteria; phylum Planctomycetota; class Phycisphaerae; order Phycisphaerales; family UBA1924; genus JAFLCM01. Next base: position 11,624 of record JBJXFG010000043.1, read on the forward strand.
GTTACGAACAGCGAGGGTTTGAAGAAAAGGAAGCGGATGAAGGTGCTCACGCTCGGCGCTCGCCTCAGGAGCTGGTACGGCCTCCGTCAGGATTGCCGCTTCCGGGAAGGGCTGCGCGTGAGTGATGGAACTCGAACACGCCTGTGGCTTACAGACATCGAGGCAGGCTTGACGCCGTGTCCGCGTCGAAGGCCGCCTCAACCGCATTGGGAGAAAGACCATGCAACGCTTCAATCATCGTTCGTCCGTGAGCCGTCTCGGGGTTCTTCTTGGTGCCGCGGCCATCGCCGCCTCGGCCCACACCGCCGCCGCGGACGCTTTCCACTCCGAGGGCGATTTCGCCGAGGGATCGTGGGTTGGCCTGCCAGCCTTCCTCACGGTCTCCCCGAACGGCAGCGCGATCGGCGGCTGCGTCACCTCGCGCAAGGACCTCAACGGGAACTGGGTTCTTCAGCAGACGCTGACGCTGGACGCACCGAACGGTTTTTCCTCGGTGCAAGCGCCGCTTGTGTTCACATCGTTCGTTCATGACCCCGCCGTGGACGGGCACATTCAGAGCATCAGCGCGTCGGTGCGCACGTTTCAGAATCTGAGCGTCGACCACTACGGCGGCATCCGCGTGTGGATCGAGCAGAACGGCATCACCTATTCGCTGGCGAACATCGAGCCCGGCGGCAACTTCTTTGGCTTCTCCTTCAACGAACCCACCGAAACCCGCCTCACTTCCGGGCGCGTCGCCACCGACTTCGTCGAGTTCACCGCCAACGGTTTGATCTTCGACTCGCACCCCGACTTCTCGGGTGCCCCGTTGCGGTTCGGCTTCGGCTACTCGCTCACCTCGACGAGTCATATCGGCGACGGCCCGCAGGTCGTCCCGCTGCTCCTCGACAACGCCACGTTCCGCATCACCACCGTCCCGCCGCCGTGCATCGGCGATCTCAACGACGACGGGCAGCGCAACACCAACGACCTGGTCATCTTCCTCGCCAACTTCTCGACGCTGGTCCCCGCCAACACGCTGGGCGACCTCAACGGCGACAACATGGTCAACACCAACGACCTGGTTATCTTCCTGGGCGTGTTCGGCATCCCCTGCCCGTAACGCCCGATCTTACGGTTGCTTCACTTCAACTGGAGCGACCAGTGTGCCAGAGCCGAAGGCGCGAGTCGTCGCTCCAGTCGTGCCGAACTCCGTGCAGCTCGAACCGTCCGCCCGCGCGGGCGGTTTTCATTGGGTTCCCCGTTGATCTCGGGGCTTGCGCCTTAGGTTGCTTGGTTGAGCGGTCCCCGTCTGAAGCCCGTAGGGCGCTTGCGAGTCGTCCGGGGTGACTTCCCGGGGGGCGAGCAAGCGAGCAAGTCGTGGGTTCCGATCCCATGAAAATGATCGCTCTGGGGTCGAAAGCGGTCACTCATGTGCGTGCGCTGATCAGTCCTCGAAGATCACCGTGCCGCCGCCCGTCGATACCCAGGGCGGTGAGAACCCGGACGTCGTGCCCGGTACGACTCGCTGCGAGGTCAGAGACGCCGCGTGCCCTGCATCTCGCGCATGAACCCCACCAGGTGCCGGGCCACTTCGCCGGGTTGTTCGAGCTGCGGGGCGTGGCCGCAGTTCTCGATCCACTCCAGCCTTGAGCCGGGGATGATCTGGCTGAACTCGAGAGCGACTTCCGGCGGTGTCACGTTGTCCTGGCGGCCCCAGGCGAGCAGCGTGGGCACACGGAGGTTGGGGACTTCTTCGCCGAGGTGGTCGTTCTTGGCGCTCTTGCCGAGTTTCACCAGGGCTCGCGCGGACTTGCGGTGGCGGAGTTCGTCGTAGGCCTCGTCGACCATGCCCTCGGGCACGCGGGCGCGGTCGGAGAAGAGATCGCCGATCTTGCGGTCGAGCCAGGCTCTGCTCGGGGTGTGCATCACGTCGCGCTCGAAGGTCCGCTCGAACAGGCCCGATGAGCCCATGAGCACGAGGCCGGCGCAGAGGTCGGGGCGTTCCAGGGCGATGCGCATGGCGACGTGGCCGCCGAGCGAGTTTCCGGCGAGCACCGCGGGGCCGTGATGCAGGCGCTCGAGCGCGGCGATGACGATGCGGACGACGCCCCTGACGCTGCAGTGCTCGCCGGTGAGGCGGAGCAGCGGCGGCTCAATGAGGGTGCAGGTGGCAACCTCAGAGACGGGGCCCATCACATTGAACCAGTGCTTGTTGAGCCCGAGGAGCCCGTTGAGGATGACCAGCGGCATGCCGCTGCCGCGGCGATGCACGAGCGTGTCGAGCTCGGTCGGTTCGTCGGGGAGATGGATCTCCTCGGCGTCGACGGTCGAGATCGAATGGGTGAGGGTTGAAACCGGCTCGGGCAGTGTGGCGATCATGATCACGCGGCGGCGCTCCTTGCCTTTGGGCTCAAATGGCCCTTGTGGCACGAACGGGTCGCGGGCCTGACACGGCCCAATCGTGGCCCGATCGTGGGTGAGACCCGTTGGTTCCTTCGACTTGGGATCGAGGTGAGTGCTCACGCTACTTGTGCCGTGCCGGAGTCGTGTTCAGGATTCGTCAGGTTCTTGTGATGATCGCGGGGAGACAGAGACTGTCGGCGTTCGGGTGGTGCGGCCTGGCGTCCCTGGCTGCCACTTCATGGGGAGGCCGACGGCCCCCGAGGTCGGGTGGTCAGGCGGATTGTACGGGACGGGCCAGCCGCGCGAAATAGGCCTCGTGGGTGGTGAGTTCGCGCTCGAGCACCACCTGGAGGTAGGCCCCGATCAGGCGGCTGGCCCTGACGACCACCGAACGTTCTGCGGTCGGGGGGGGCTGGTCGCGTTCGAGGGCGCGGAGAAGGTCGAGGGTTTCAGGGCGGACTTTCCAGAGGTCGCCGACGGGGGTGGGGTCAGGCGAGTCGTGGCGGGTGTCGTCGTCCGGCTGAACGAGGCCGCCGCGGGTTGGCGAAAACAGCAGGGCGCGGGGGCGACGGGTACGGGTGGATTGAGGAGTCGGCGGGGTTGCTGCTTGTTCCGGTCGGCTCGGAGAGCCGACGTGCCCGGAGGGGACGGCCTCATCCATCCGCGGCTGGACGCCGAGCTCGACGGCGAGCGCCCATTGGAATCGCAAAACGGTGGCGGGGATGGAGCGTTCCTGCTCCAGGGCTCGCAGACAGGCGAGCGAACGGTCGAAAAGCGTCGGGTGGGGGTCGAGCGGGCGCAGGGCGTGGTGGAGCAGGTCAATGGCGTAGAGGCCGGCGAGGTGGGCGGCGAGTGATCGGCGGGTGCCCCAGAAGACCTCGCGCATGTCCCAATCGGTGAGCGTGGCGAGTTCGGAGTTGGGTCGGACGCTGGCACCGATCTCGCCGAGGGTGAGGGACTCGAACCCGCCGGAGAAAGTCGAGCGGTCGCGTTTGCAGCCTTTGGCGAGGCCTCGGAGGATGCCGTGGTCGCGGGTGAAGAGGGAGACGGTTTGGGAGGTCTCCGAATAGTCCCAGTGGCGGAGGATGATGGCGTGGTCTCGGAGGGGGGGCACGGGGGAAGGTAGGCACGGGTGAAGGGAAGCGGTGCGAAGGTTCCGAGGTACGGAGTTGCGGAGAGGCGTGTTGAACGTGGCTGTGGCGTTTGCACTCGATTGGTGGCAGAATGGTGGGGTGCTGACGGTCGCGCGGAGCGTTGCGGTTTGGCTGGTCGCCCTTGTGGTGGCGGCGGTTGTGGTCGTGCGGTTGGGGATTGGCGCAGCGCCCTCGATTGGAGCGCACGAGGCCTGTGCGTGCTGCTGCGGCGGCAATGAGGGCGGCGGCGCTGCAGCGGAGTCATGCTGCGAGCATTCGGATGATGAGTCGAAGGAAGCGACTTTGGTGTGCCGCTGCGGGCCGGGTTGTGATTGTGCTTGCTCGGGTGAATCGGGTGAAGGTGGGGCGTCGGCGTGGTTGTTGATCGGGGGTTGGGGGCCGGTGCGCGTGGCTCGTCTCTCTTGTGCTGAGGTGGTTTCGGTGCCGGTGGTGGGGTGGGTGGAGGTGGGCGGGGTGCGTTGGCGGTCGGTTCCGCCGGAGGGGGTTGGGGTGCGATTGGCGCGGCTGGGGGTTCGAACAACCTAGTTGGTGTGGGGAACGATCGCGCTGAGATCGCGCGGCGTTGGGTTGGATTGGCGTCCGCTTCGCGGGCGTTGATGCACGTTGTGAGTTCGGAGCGCGTCCGCATTCGAGATCGGGCTTTCGGGAAGCCGTCACTGAGCCGCACTGAACGAGGTGACGGATGACGCCGAGCCCGAAGAGGTTTGACGATGCGCTGTGGATGAGCACTTTGGTCGATGAAATTCGAGTCGGTTCGACCCTTCGGCGCTTTGCCGAGGGGTCGGTCTTGGAGAGAAACCATGAAGAATGAGCTTTTCGTTTCGCTGGTCGGTCGTTTCGCGGCGGTGTCGGTGCTTTCGGGAGCGTTGATCGGTTTGACCTCGTGCGCTTCGTCGGGCGGCGGTTCCGGGGAAGGCCAGCATGTGCCCGGGACGACCGAAGAACAGATCATCAGCCACGAAGTCAGCCCCGAGGACATCGCGAAGGCCAAGAGCCGCAAGGCGCTCGCGTCCAACGAGGCGGTGCTCTATGTCAACGGCATGGGCTGCCCGCTGTGCGCCACGAACATCAACATGCAGCTCGAACGCGTCCGTGGCGTGACCGACGTGAAGGTCGATCTGGGTGTCGGAAAGGTGACGGTCTTCATGCTGCCGAACACCGCGCACCCTTCGCCGGCGGTGCTGGGTGATGCGGTGGAGGATGCTGGGTTTACGCTGGTCAAAGTTGAAGAGCGGTAAGGTCAAACGTTGATTGTTCGGCGTGAGTTCGCTCGCCCGTTTCACAGGCGAATGCGTCGTCGCGGCGCGTGACCAGACGCTCCGCGTCTGGCAACCATCGGAGGCCCGCTTCGCGGGCTCAGCAGCGGAAACTCAATGAAGCAGGGCCGGGTTGAGACGCGGCACCTGAGGAGTGAGAAGATGCGATCGACTCGAATGGCGGTGTTGGCGGGCGGGGCGTGCGTGTGTGGTTGCGCCGGCGAGGCGCTCGGCCAAGAGGCCATGTACACCGAGGCGGCGACCATGCCCTCACCCGGCGTGTTCGTCTACCGCACGCAGCTGCACTTCTCACGCTACGGCACCAAGCCCGACAGCGACGTCGAGAGCGTCGAGAAGTTCGAGTTCAACCACAGCCTGCAGTACGGGCTGGCGCGGGCGCTCTCGGCGCGGCTTGACTTCAGCCCCGTGTGGGAAACCGAGCACAAGAAAGGCGGCGGCAAGGACCACGACAATGGTGTCGCCGACTTCGACGCCATGCTCAAGTGGCGGTTCTACAAGTCGGATACCGGCGGCGTTGACACGCTGCGGGCGGCTCTGATCGCCGGGGCCAGGTTCGCGTCGGGCGATGACAAGGACTTTTCGACCCAGTCGGTGAACCCGCACGTCGGCGCGGTGGTGACGCTGGTGCGCGGTCGGCACGGGTTCAACCAGGAGGTGGACTACACCTTCAACACCGGCGGCAGCGGGATCGACAACACCGAGGGCGGGCAGGGGTCCGCCGACGCGTTCAAGTACAGCAGCGCGTACCTGTTCCGCCTCTTCCCGGAGCGGTTCACGAGCGAGTCGACCGGCGCGTGGTACGTCACCGCGGAACTGACCGGGCTGATCGAGACCAACGGCGACCATGACATCCGCTGGTCGCCGGGGTTGATGTACGAGGGCCAGCGGTTCGCTTTTGAGTTGATGGCCCAGTTCCCCTTGTGGCATGACTTGGATGAGCGGCCGGAGTTGGACTTTGCGGTCGGGGTGGGGCTGCGGTTTACGTTTTAGGCTCGAGCCTGGTCGTGCGTGTCCCGCGGTGTCGGAAGAGACCCCTCCCTGACGGTCAGGGTTCTGTATAGTGCGCCCATGCGGTCGCGCACGCTCTTTCACTACGGCATCCTGGCGCTGCTGCTTGCGCTGTTCGCGGTGTTCCTGTTCTATCCGATCTGGCTCACCGTTCGCGGCGGGTTCGCGGCGGACTTTGAGAAGGGCACCGGCTTTACGCTGCGCCACGTGGCGCATGTGTTCAGCGACCCGGTGCTGCGCGAGAGTCTGGTCAACTCGTTCTTCGTGGCGCTGACGACCACCACATTCGCGTGTCTGATCGGGCTGCCGTTGAGCGTGCTGTCGTCGGGCTACCGGTTCCCGCTCAAGGGCGCGTGGAACGCGCTGGTGCTGGTGCCGATGATTCTGCCGCCGTTTGTGGGGGCGATCGGGCTGCGGGCGATTTTGGGGCGCGAGGGTTCACTGAACTCGCTGCTGGGGACGGACTTTGACATCATGGGGGGCGGGCAGGGGAAGTTCTGGGGGGTGTGTCTGGCGCAGGCGTTCTCGCTGTACCCGATCATCTATCTCAACGCGACGGCGGCGCTGGCGAACCTTGACCCGGCACTGGACGAGGCGGCCCAGTCGGTGGGTACGCCGTGGCGGACGCGGTTTTTCCGCATCACGCTGCCGCTGATCCGGCCGGGGTTGTTCGCGGGTGCGACGATCGTGTTCATCTGGTCGTTCACCGAGCTGGGTACGCCGTTGATGTTTGACTATTACACGGTCGCGCCGGTGCAGATCTTCAACGGCATCAAGGAAGTCAACACCAGCCCGGTGCCGTACGCTCTGACGGTGGTCATGCTGCTCACGGCGGTGACGCTTTACACACTGGGTCGCGTGGCGTTCGGGGGCAAGGGGCACGCGATGTATTCGAAGGCGTCGCGGGCTGGCGGCGAGGTCGAACTCGGCGGCTTCAAAGGGCTGCTGGCGTGCGGGGCGTTCGCGCTGGTGGCGGTGCTGGCGATCACGCCGCACTTGGGCGTGGTGCTGAACAGCCTCAGCGTGCAGGGGCAGTGGTACCAGTCGGTGCTGCCGCAAGCGTTCACGCTCGACCATTTCGGGCAGGCGCTCGGGCATCCGCTGGCGTTCGGCGCGATCGTGAACAGCCTGAAGCTTTCGGCGGCGGCGGTGGCGATTGACATTGTGCTGGGCGTGCTCATCGGCTACGTCCTGGTGCGGACCAACATCAAGGGCCGGGCGGTGCTGGACGCGTGCTCGATGCTTCCCCTGGCGGTGCCGGGGTTGGTGATGGCGTTCGGCTATGTGGCGATGAGCCTGAGCTGGCCGCTCGCGCCCGGCGATCCGCTGGCGGGGCTGGCCGACATCGTGGGCCCGATGCCCAACCCGGTGCCGCTGCTGATCATCGCGTATGCGGTGCGGCGATTGCCGTATGTGGTGCGTGCGACGGTGGCGGGGCTGCAGCAGACCTCGGGCGAGATGGAAGAGGCGGCGGTGAACCTGGGCGCGTCGACATTCACGGCGGTGCGGACGATCATCGTGCCGCTGATCGCGGCGAACCTGATCGCCGGAGGCCTGCTCGCGTTCTCGTTCGCGATGCTGGAGGTGTCGGACTCGCTGATTTTGGCCCAGCAGGAGAAGCACTTCCCGATCACCAAGGCGATCTACGGCTTCGCGGATCGGCTCGGCGACGGGCCGCACATCGCCAGCGCGATGGGCGTGTGGGGCATGGTGCTGCTGGGGATCACTCTCGTGGGCGCTTCGGCGGTGATGGGGAAGAAGCTTGGGGCGATTTTCAGGGTGTAGGTCGTGCCTCGCGCTCACACCCGCGGAGCGGGTGAACGATGGTTGCCAGACGCGAAGCGTCTGGGAAGGGTGTCGCGAAGAGATCGTCGCCCGCGCAGCGGGCGGGCGTTGATTGAGGATCGACGCGACGTTCGCCCGCTTCGCGGCGAGAGGTTCTCCGTACTCGTTGCCAGACGCTGCGCGTCTGGCAACCCTCGGGCCCCCGCGTCGCGGGTGAAGGCCGTGGCCGGATTGCGACGCGGCCGCACTCAGAACTGCGACGCCGTGAACGTCTTGCCGGTTGTCGCCGGGTCCCACGTCCATGACTTGCCCCGCTTGGCCTCGTACCAGTCCCACAGCTCGAACCAGTACGATCGGAACCGGTGGGGGCCGAAGGGCGCGAAGTGGGCGTCGACGCGCTTCATCACCTGTTTCTCGTTTCCCTGGAATCCCAGCACATTCCGCCCGTGGCGCACGCTCTCGGAATCCAGCGGCAAGAGGTGGTAGCGACCGAGCAACTGCATGATGTTCGCCGCGGCGTAGGGGCCGATGCCGGGCAAATCGATCAGCGCGGCATGGAGTTCGTCGTCGGGCGTCGCCGGGTTTTCGAACCACTCGGCGTCGAGTTCGCCCGACATCGCGAGCTTGGCGAGTTCGACCAATCGTTTGTCGCGGTAGCCCACCGAGCAGCGGGCGCGGAGTTTGGCGGGGCGGGCGCGGGCGAGTTGCATCGGCGTGGGGAACGCCGGGTTGAACACCTCGCACAGCTTGCGGTTCATGATGATGGTGCTGGGCCAGGCGACGTTGCAGCTGGTGACGGTCTTGACGACGTCTTCGAAAAACGTGGGTGAGCGCATCAGGCGGCCGCGGCCGGAGCGTTTCCAGCGCGGGTCGAGGCGGTGAAACTCGCGGACGCCTTCGTCGTCAAGGCTGAGCATCCGGCGCAGCTGCGACTTGGCCTGGGCCTGCTCGCGGCGTGAGAGGGCGCGGTCGGTGACGACGCGGATCGGCGTGGATTTCCCATCCGGCTGCGCGACGGTGAGGGTGGCGACGCCGCCCTCGAAGTTGAGCGGGCGCGTGAGGGTGCGCCGTGCCGGGTCCCAGCGGTTGGGCATGAGAAGGAAATAGCCGTAGGAACAGAAGTCCCGGTGGAAGAGGTAGCCGCGCGGGGTGGGGAGGGAGAGGCGCATGAGAAGGCATTGAGGCACGGAGGCACGGAGGCACGGAGTGGGAAGACACATGAGTTCGGGCGCGTGGCGATCAACCACTTCGTGCCTTCGTGCCTCCGTCCCTCCGTGCCTTCCCCTCACCCCACTTTGCTCGCCACGCGCGGGATCAGCAGCGTGGCGAGGTTCACGCTCAGGCGGTCGGCGAGGCGCGAGAACATCTCGTAGTGCTTGTCCATCGATTGGCGGTACGCGTCCATCGTCACGCCGGCGGCGGCGCACGCCTCGGGGCCTTCCTGGGCCATGTATTCGTTGGCCGATTCGCGGTCGAGCTCGAAGTGGTACTGGAAGCCGTAGGTCCGCATCCCGACGCGCATCGCCTGGACCTTGCACGCGGGGCTCGAGGCCAGAACGGCCGAGTCGGGCGGCGTCTGCGTGACTTCGCACCCGTGGCTCTGGAACTGACGGGAACTCCACGCGATGCCGGCGAGGATGGGGTCAGTGTGACCCGCGGGGGTGATGTTGACCTCGCCCATGCCGATCTCAGGGGCGGGCATTTTGGCGACGGTCCCGCCGAGGGCGGCGGCGATGAGCTGGTGCCCGAGGCACACGCCGATGACGGGGATGGCTCGGGCGTGGGCACCCTTGATGTAGTCCATCTCGGGCTGCATCCAGGGGACGTTGTCGCCGACATTTTGCGGGCCGCCGAGGGAGACAACGGCGTCGACGTTGTCGTAGTCGGTGGGGACGGGGTCGCCGGCGTCGAGTCGGCGGATATCGAGGCGGAAGCCGTGGTCGCGGAGGGTGAGGCCGAGGCGCCCGGGCTTGCCGAGGTTCCAGTGCTGCAAGACGATGATGGACATGGGCGAGAGGATAGCGGCCTTTGGTGGCACCGGTCTCCGACCGGTGCTGGGAATGAGCACCGCTGTGGGGCGGAAACGGAGCAACCCTCGGCACCGGTCGGAGACCGGTGCCACCAAGAGGCCTGCTTCGCCCGACGATGTGAAGCCCGGATGCTCTGTGCGTCGATCCACTCCCCGTGCTTCTCCTCGCAAACGCATCCCCCGGCTTCTCCCCCGTCGACTGGTCCATCGTCGCCGTCTATCTCCTGGCGATGGTGGCGGTCGGCGCGTGGTGCTCGCGTCGGCAGAAGTCGACGAACGATTTTTTCCTCAGCGGCGGGCGCGTGCCGGCGTGGGCCGCCGCCGTCAGCGTCGTCGCCACCAGCGTGTCCGCCGCCACCTTCATCGGGGCCCCGGAGCAGTCCTACGGCGGGAACCTGACGTATCTCGCCGGGGTGCTTTCGAGCGTGGTCGCGGTGATCATCGTCGCCGTGTGGTTCATCCCGGCGTTCTACCGCGAGCGGGTGACGACGATCTACGAACTGCTCGAGCGCCGGCTGGGCACCTCGGCGCGGCGATCGTGCAGCGGAGCGTTCATGATCGGGCGGCTGTTCGCCTCCGGGGCCCGGCTCTACATCGCCGCCATCCCGGTCTCGCTCATCGCGTTCGGCGATCTCACGACCGGGCATCTCATCGCGTCAATCCTCATCTGCTCGGCGGTCTCGATCCTCTACACCGTGCTGGGCGGGCTGGACGCGGTGATCTGGACCGAGGTGCCGCAGGCGTTCCTGTTCGTGTTCGCGGCGGTGGCGGCGATCGCGCTCTTGCTGTGGAAAATCCCGGTTTCCACCGGCGAAGTGTGGACGGCTCTCGCCACCACCGCGCTGCCCGATGGCTCCAACAAGCTCACCGTGCTCGACTGGCGCTGGGACATCACCACCGATTTCTCGGTGTGGTCGGCGTTCATCGGACTCACGCTGTTCAACCTCGCGGTCTACGGCACCGACCATGATCTCGCGCAGCGCATGCTGACCTGCAAGAGCGCGCTCAAGGGCAGCCAGTCGGCACTCATCTCGAACGTGCTGGGGCTGATCGTCGCGGGATTGTTCCTGGTGATCGGGCTGCTGCTGTATGTGTTCTACCAGCGGGCCGACCTGATGGGTGGCGAAACCGGCGGCGTGCCACCCGAGGGGCGGAAGGTCTTTCTGTCGTTCATCCTGCAGCACACGCCTACGGGCGTGAAAGGGCTGATGCTGGCCGGTCTGTTCGCGGCGGCGATGAGCAGCCTGGCCAGCAGCATGCAGGCGATGTCGTCAACGCTGGTGTGCGATTTCTACCGGCCCATGCGACCCGGGCGCGACGACGCCCACTACCTCAAGGTCTCCCGCGTCGCGTCGCTCGGGTGGGGGGTGCTGCTCGCGGGCTTCGGCGTGCTCTGCATCTGGTTGCAGGAATCCAGCGGCAAGGGGCTGATCCCCTTCGCTATGGAGGTCATGCTGTACGCCTATACTGGCATGCTCGGGGTGTTCCTCACGGCCCTGTTCACGCGGCGCGGCACCTCTCGGAGCGCCCTCTTGGCTCTGGTGGTCGGTGCCGCGATCGTGGTGCTCTTGCAGGTCGGACCGGGGCTGATGGATGCCTGGTGGGAGGTCCAAGTGCCCGTGGTTTCATTGGGTTGGAAGATGTTCTTCGGGTCGGTGGCGGCGTTCGCGGTGGCTGCCCGGCCGCCGGCTCGGCCTGAACAACCTAAATGAAATCTTAAAACATGCGATGCATCTGGCCGGCCCGACTGAAACGGTTCCTAGTATGGACTAGGAGAAGAACATGACGGATCATCGGGCTGCCGATGAAACCGGAGCCCGAGAATGCGGGTACAGTCCTCCATGAAGTCCGTCGCGGCACGGACTGGTTTTCATCGCCCCGTGTTGGGGTGTGATCTCTTCATTCTCGCCGCGTTATTGATTGGAGGTTGACCATGGTCAACACTGGTACCCGGAGCAGTCAGCGTGGGTTCACGCTGGTTGAGCTCCTTGTGGTGGTCAGCATCATTGCGCTGCTGATCTCCATCCTTCTGCCGACGGTGGGCGAAGTCCGCCGCCAGGCCCGCATCAGCCTGTGTACTGCGAACATGAAGCAGCACGCGCAGGGCGTCTCGAACTTCGCGTCGGCCAACAAGGACGAGCTGCCGCACGTGCCCAAGAACAACGGCAAGGGCGTCAATAGCGCCGCGAGCATCGTCCCCTACGCGTTCGGCAACACCGATCTGCCGGTCAACGGCGTGACGTTCCCCATCCCCGGCCCGCTGACGGCGGTCTCGGTGGCCGACGTCAACACCGTGCTCAACGGCAGCGAGTTTCTCAACTCGCTCACGTCTCAGGCGTGGAATACCTACTGGATTTACCTTTCCGAGTACATGCTCGACAAGTCGGGCTCCGACGTGATGGACCCGATCTTCCTGTCGCCCTCGGACACCGCGACGCGCACGGTGTGGCCGAGGATGCGTCAGCTCATTTCGAACACCGCCCAGGGCGGCTCGGGGAACGCGAACGGCTGGTTCGCTCTGCCGAATCCCAGCGCGAACCCGACCGTCGGCACCGGAGCCAACCGAATCACGGCGATCAACGGCTCCTACCGCTACGCTATCGCCGCGCTGACCGACTGGCGGATTTATGCCTACAAGTCTCGCAACGTGCCCCTGCTCACGGGCGTGCCACAGTTGGTCTACACCCTTGAGTTCGGCCGCGGCGCGGGCGGCGAAGCTTTCAACCGCTTCGTGAAGCGGAACGTCCAGGCGACCGTCGACTACCCCTCGCAGAAGGTCCTCTTCTACATGTGGAACGCCTGGCACAACCCCAACCGCGATGCCTGGTTCGAGCAGGACGCGGTCTGCCCGGTCGCTTTGGCCGACGGCTCGGCCCGCGCCACGGTGCCGTTCCGTGAGGGCCTGCGCTTTGACCCCGGCAACACCGAGAACGCCGGCCCGATGTTCCGCGTTTTCTTCAACGGTGTGGGTGAGAACATCTACGACACCCACTACATGCTGACCACCGGTGGCCTCAAGGGTCGCGACCTCTAAGCCCACTTGCGGGTGACTCCCACCCCGGAATCGTCCGGGGTTCGCCGGCCTTCCGAACAGTGTGATACAACACGCCGCCCGCCGAGCTTTCGGCGGGCGGCTTTTCGAACTCTCTCAAGATGGCGGCAGCCCCGGCGGCGACCGCTTGGTCGCATCGCTGGCCGAAAAGAGCCAAACAAAGTACAAAAATACCGTTTCGGGTCAGGCATGCCGGGCTTCATGCCGGAGAACTTGTGGGCGAGGCGGGTGTTCCCGAAACCGGAACCCGTGTATGCTCCGTACAGTCTCCCATGAAGTCCGTCGCGGCACGGGCTGGTTTTCATCGCCCCGTGTTGGGGTGTGATCTCTTCATTCTCGCCGCGTTATTGATTGGAGGTTGACCATGGTCAACACTGGTACCCGGAGCAGGCAGCGTGGTTTCACGCTGGTCGAGCTCCTTGTGGTGGTCAGCATCATTGCGCTGCTGATCTCCATCCTTCTGCCGACGGTGGGCGAAGTCCGCCGCCAGGCCCGCATCAGCCTGTGCACTGCGAACATGAAGCAGCACGCGCAGGGCGTCTCGAACTTCGCATCGGCCAACAAGGACGAGCTGCCCCACGTCCCGAAGAACAACGGCAAGGGCGTCAACTCTCCCGCCGGCCCCATCCCCTACGCCTTCGGCAACACCGACCTGCCGGTCAACGGCGTGACGTTCCCGGTCCCCGGCCCGCTGACGGCGGTCTCGGTCGCCGACGTCAACACCGTGCTCAACTACAGCGAGTACCTCAACTCGATCACGAGCCAGGCCTGGAACTGCTACTGGATTTACCTCAGCGAGTACATGCTCGACCGTTCGGGCTCTGACGTGATGGACCCGATCTTCCTCTCGCCCTCGGACACAGCAACCCGCACCGTGTGGCCTCGTCTGCGTCAGCTCGTCTCGAACACCGCCCAGGGCGGCTCGGGGAACGCGAACGGCTGGTTTACGCTGCCAAACCCCAGCGCGAATCCGACCGTCGGTACCGGTGCCAACCGAGTGACCGCGGTCAACGGTTCCTACCGTTACGCCATCGCCGCTCTGACCGACTGGCGCATTTACGCGTTCAAGACCCGCAACACGCCTCTGCTCACCGGGGTTCCGAACCCCGTCTACAGCCTCGAGTTCGGCCGCGGCGCTGGCGGCGAAGCTTTCAACCGTTTCGTGAAGCGGAACGTCCAGGCGACCGTCGACTACCCCTCGCAGAAGGTCCTCTTCTACATGTGGAACGCTTGGCACAACCCAAACCGCGACGCCTGGTTCGAGCAGGACGCGATCTGCCCGGTCGCTCTGGCCGACGGCTCGGCCCGCGCCACGGTGCCGTTCCGTGAGGGCCTGCGCTTTGACCCCGGCAACACCGAGAACGCTGGCCCGATGTTCCGCGTCTACTTCGTCGGCTCGGGTGAGAACATCTACGACACCCACTACATGCTGACCACCGGCGGCCTCAAGGGGCGCGACCTCTAAGCCCACTCGCGGGTCACCCCCACCCCGGAATCGCCCGGGGTTGGCCGGCCTTCCGAAGAGTGTGATGCAACACGCCGCCCGCCGAACTTCCGGCGGGCGGTTTTTCTTCTCGTCCTGACAAGTCCGGCGAGGGGCATCGCGGGCTTTTCGTTTGCTCTTCGGCAGGCTACGATGCGTTGGCTTTCACCCAAAGGAGCATCCATGAAAGGCAACGGCGTCAAAGTCGTCATCGCAGTGGTCGTCTTGCTGGTCGCGGTTTTCGTGTACCTGAAGTTCGCCACGACCGTCTTCGATTCCGCCCCGCGGCTGGGTGAGGGCGCGACCCCGAACGCGGAAGGTTCGACCGTCGGCCGGAAGCCCAAGGCGGAGTAAACCTGCCCTGTGTTCTCGAAACCGGCCTGATTCTCGCGAATCGGGGGCTGTCGATTCGGGCCGGAGATTTCGGCTGCGGCGGCCCTTCACCTCATTCGCGTGGATCGGCTGAAGCCCCGCTGAGAGTCCGTATCAGAATGGTGGCATAGGCGTCCCGCCTGTGTCGTACCACCCGCTCGTCCGCACAGGCGGGACGCCTGTGCCACCGCTCTTGCATCATTCTGGTGGGGACCTATCGTCCGCGATCGAAGGTCGGGCTATTTTTTTTCCGCGCCAGCCCTCTCGCTTGTTTCAGGGTCGGTCGCAGAAGAAATTTGGACGGGCGAGCGCCGCGTGCGAGGCCGAGATCAAGAACATGAAGCCGATTCCGACCGTCCTTGTCATCAGTCTTTCCGCGGCGCCCCTCCTCGCTTTTGGCTGTTCACCGGCGCGATCGTCTTCGGTGGTCGGTGGCTCGGGTGGTGTAGCGGGTGGGGGGCCGAGTAGTGCTGCGGGCAGTGCGGTCGATGCACCCCCGCCGGCGATCCAGGCATGGATGGACCGTCTCACGGTGCGGCACGAGTTTGACCCCAAGACGGGGTTCATCGTGGCTCGCGAGACGGTCGCGCTTCCGCCGGTGATCGCCGAAGCGCCGGCGCTCGATCGCGCGATCGCGTCGGCGGCGTCCGATCGCCTCGTGATCGCCTTCGCGACGGCGGATCGGTGCGCGCCGTGCCAGCAGTACAAGCGGGACGCGCTCAACAACGCCGAGGTGATCGCGCGGCTTCAGGATGCACGCTTCCTGCCCACGCATGTCGAGGTTGATCGCTCGCCCGAGCTCGCCGACGCGTATCTGGGGACGCGGGCGATCCCCATGACCTACGCCCTGCGCAGCGGGAAAGTCGTGGCGACGCTCCGCGGGCAGCGTTCCGCGGCGGAACTGCTCGCGTGGCTCGACGGGCTGGCGCGGTAAGCCTGCCGCGGCGGGCATCAAAGCCAGAGGCCGCGAACCGCGTCACATCTTGAGATCAAACCCGGCGACGTGCTTGGCGCCCTTGTCGTCTTCGATCTCGAACCAGAACTGGCTGTTGGCGGGCAAGGGGCTGGGGATTTCGGCGTGGGTGTGCCAGCGATTCGGATCGTTCGGGTCTTCGACCTCGGCCTTGGCCTTGACGCTGCCCTTCGCGTCTTGTGTGCCGATCCAGAATCGCACGGCGGCGGCCTTCACGCCGGTGCTTTCTTTCGGCGTGATGGTCACATCAAACGCAGCGTCTTTCCCGGCGATGATGTCGCCGGCGTCGCGGGTGGCTTTGGCGTTGAAGGGGCCGGCGTCGAGTTCGCCCAGCGCGACGACCGGGCCGCCGTGGCCGCTCTCGTGATCGTGGTCGTGATCGTCACCGGTTTTCGCCGCAGTGCCCGCGGCGGGTGCGGGCGGCGCCTCCTTCTCGCAGGATGTCAGCAGCGCGAGCGCGAGGGTGGAAGTCAGCGCGGTCAACAACGTGAGGGACTTCATGGGGTCTCCTTCTGATGGTCTCGGGGCTCTTCACGAATGCGAACTTCGGCGGTGGGAACGCTCGCGGCCTTCGCGCCGGCCCGCGGCGCGATGTGACGAGCACGATGGATCATCGCGTACCCCGCCGGCACGACGATGAGGTTGAGGAACGTCGAGGTGAGCAGGCCGCCGAGGACGACGACGGCGAGCGGGGCAAGCAGTTCGCTGCCGGGCTGACCGGCGTGAAGGGCCAGAGGCAGCAGGCCCAAGGCCGCCGAAAGAGCCGTCATGAGGATCGGCACGAGACGCTCCATCGATCCCTGGATGATGGCGTCGGCGACGGGCTTGTGATCGATCTCGACGAGGTGGCGGTAGTGGTTGACGAGCAGGATGCCGTTGCGGACGGCGATTCCGAACAGCGTGATGAAGCCCACGAGGCTGGCGATCGAGAGCACCGGCGCGTGGTAGACGGACGGCCCGAGTCCGAAGAGCGCGAGGGTGTTCCGCACGAGCCCGGCCGCCCCGCCCGCGCCGGCGTGCATGAGTGAA
This sequence comes from Phycisphaerales bacterium, assembly GCA_046154665.1. Classification (GTDB taxonomy): domain Bacteria; phylum Planctomycetota; class Phycisphaerae; order Phycisphaerales; family UBA1924; genus JAFLCM01. Next base: position 28,171 of record JBJXFG010000043.1, read on the forward strand.
TCCATGATGAAGATCGCGGCGATGCCCCCGATCGTCGCCAGCGGCAGGTTGACCATCACCAGCGCGGCGACCTTGAGCGAGCCGGTCGAGAGCTGGAGCAACATCAGCATAACGACGGCGATCGCGGCACCGGCGTAGAGCAGCGTGCGCGAGGCCGACTGCTGGGCTTCGAACTGCCCGCCGAACTCGACGAAATAGCCCTCGCGCCGCGCGATGGGCTCGACGCGGGCCTTGACCTGCTCGACGAGGTCGCCGAGGTTGAAGCCGTCGGCGACGTTGCACGAAATCACTGCTTTTCGCTGGGCGTTCTCGCGGGCGATGATGTTGGGGGTCTTCTCCGGGCCGACATCGGCGACGTCACGCAGACGCACCGTCGGCGCCGATTTGCCGACTTCGGCGCTGCCACGGAGCACGAGGTCTTGCACCTGCTCGATGCGCTCGCGATCCGACGGTGCGAGCCGCACGACCATCGCGTAGCGGCGCATGCCCTGGTTCACCTCGGCGACTTCTTCGCCGAAGAGCGCCGCCTGCACCTGCTCGGCGGCGTCGGCGGGGGTCAGCCCCGCGCCGGCGAGTTCTTGATGCCGGTAGCGGATCGGCACGCTGGTGACGAGCATCTCGCGGTTGGCGGCGACGTCGCGTGTGCCGGGAAGCGACTTGAGCTCGCTCTCGATGCGCTTGGCGAGCGTGCGGAGAGTGCCGAGGTCCTCGCCGTAGACATTGATCGCGATCGCGGCGGGCGTTCCCGAGAGGATGTGCGAGAGTCGGTGCTCGATGGGTTGGCCGATCTGGACGGTGACGCCGGGGACGGCTTCGGCGATGGCGGTGATCTGCCGGCGGATCCCGCTCATGCTGCCGCCCGGCGCGATGGTGATGTCGAGTTCGCTGTTGCTGACGGGCTCGGCGTGCTCGTCGCGTTCGGCGCGGCCGGTGCGCCGGGTGACGCTCTGGACGCCGTCGATCGCCATCAACCGCGCCTCGATCCCGCGGGCGGAGCGGTCGCTCTCGGCGAGCGACGTGCCCGGCGGCGACGAGACGAAAACGGTGAACGAACCCTCGTTGAACTCGGGCAGGAACGACGTGCCGAACGTGCGGGCGAGCAGCAGCGAGAGCCCGGTGACGAGCAGCGCGGCGCCGAGAACAAACTTCCCGTGCGCGATCGACCAGCGGAGCGACGGCTCGTAGCGGCGCTTGAGCCAGCGGACGAGGAAGCCGTCGGTGGACGTGGTCCGTCGGCTCTCCGAGCCGACGGTCTTTGCTCCGGTTGTTACAGGTTTCGAAGAGGTCGGCTCGGAGTGCCGACGTACCTTGAGCAGCAGCCGGCACATCGCGGGCGTGACGGTGAGCGCCACCACCAGCGATGCCATGATCGAGACGATGTAGGTGATCGCCAGCGGCTTGAAAAACCTGCCTTCCAGCCCTTCAAGGAACATCAAAGGCAGGAACACGATACAGATCAGCGCCGTCGCATAGACCACCGACGAGCGGATCTCGTTGCTGGCATCGAAGATCACCTGCACAAATCCCTTGCGCTCGCCCTCCGGCAAGAGGCCGTTCTCTTCGAGTCGGCGGTGGACGTTTTCGACGTCGATGATGGCGTCGTCGACCAGTTCGCCGATGGCGACGGCGAGCCCGCCGAGGGTCATCACGTTGAGCGTCAGGCCCAGGCCGTCGAGCGTGAGCAGGGCGACGGCGAGCGAGAGCGGCAGGGCTGTGAGTGTGATGATGGTGGTCCGCACGTTGAGGAGGAACAGCACAAGGATGACCGCGACGATGATGGTCGCCTCGATCAGCACCTTCGTTACGTTGTCGACCGAGCGCTGGATGAACCGGCTCTGTCGGAACACGTCCTTGTTGATGACGACGCCTTTGGGGGCGGACTTCTCGATCTGCGCGAGGGCCTCGTCGATCTGGCTGGTCAGCGTGAGCGTGTTGGTGCCGGGCGACTTCTGGATCGTGAGCACGACAGCGGGCACGCCCTGGCTGGCGGCGGTGCCGCGTCTGGGCGCGCCGCCGAGCGTCACTTCCGCAACCTCGCCGATGGTGATGGGCAGGCCGTCCTTCATCGTGACCATCGTCGAGGCGATGTCGCGCACGCTCGTGACGCGCGCCGCCTGGCGCATCGGAAGCTCCGCGTGATCGACCTCAGGCAGATAGCCGGCGCTGGCGGTGCTGTGGGCCTTGCGCGCGGCGGCGGTCACGTCGGCGATCGTCAGGCCGTACAGCGCGAGGCGGTCCTGCTTGACGTTGATCTGGTATTCGGGCAGTTCGCCCCCGATGGCCGCGACCTGGGAGATGCCGGGGATGGCCAGGAGCTTGTTGCGGAGATCAAACTCGGCGTAAGCGCGGAGGTCGAGGTCGCTCACGCTCTTGTCGGGGCTCGAGATCGCCAGCAGCATGATCTCGCCGGTGATCGACGTGATGGGCGTCATCATGGGCTCGACGCCGGGCGGCAACGCTTGGCGCGCGGCGGACATGCGCTCGCTGACGAGCTGGCGGGCGCGGTAGATGTCGGTGCCCCAGTCAAACTCGACCCAGACGAGCGAGAGCGAGATCGCCGACGCCGAGCGCACGCGGCGCACGCCGGGCAGGCCGTTGACGCTGGATTCGATGGGAAAAGTAACGTACTGCTCAACCTCGTCGGCGGCGAGCCCGCCGGCTTCGGTGAGGATGACCACGGTGGGTGCGTTGAGCTCGGGGAAGACATCGACGGGCATACGCGGCAGGCGCGCCAACGTGAAAACGAGCATCGCCGCGGCGATGAGGATCACCAGCGACGGGTGCTTGAGGGAGAACGCGATGAGGTGCTTGAGCATCACTGGTCCTGCGGCCGTGGTTCAGTCGTCGCCTTCGTGGAACGTGCCGTCGGGGTGGAAGTGGCCGCCCTTGGTGATGCTCCCGCTGGTGGCGGCCATGAGTTGGTAGACGCCGTCGAGGACGACCTCGTTGCCCTCGGCGACGCCGCTCTTGATGACGATCCAACGTCCGTCGTCGATGCCGAGGTCGGCTTCGAGGCGGATGGCCTTGTCGGGGTTGGCGGGGTCGCGGCGGAAGATGACGGCCCGGGTGCCGTCGCGTGCGACAGCGCGGAGCGGGATGGCGAGCTCGGCCTCGCCTGTCGTTTCAGCGACGCCGGCGGTGACGACTTCGAGAAATGCCGAAACGCCGGCGCGGGCCCAGGGTGGTGCCGCGTCGCCGCTCGCAGGCGTGAAGATGAGATCGATCGTGCGGCGCTCGGCGTCGGCGGTCGGGGCCAGCAGCAGCGTGCCTGCGAGCGACGCCCCCTCGTCCGACGGCGCGCCCGAACCGGCCGCGATGACACGCGCCGACTGCCCGGAGTTCAAGCGTGCCAGATCGCTCTGCAAGCCCGCCGCGCGGAAGCGCACCATCTCGGGTTGAACCGTCTCGAGCACCGGCGCGTGTTCGTCGACGAAGCCTCCTGAGACGGCGTGCAGGTGTTCGACGATGCCGGGCGTCTGGGCTCGGACTTCGATGCCGGCGAGCACGGCCCAACGCGGACGCGGCTGCTCGCGCGCGCCGGACGAGGCGGGGGCTCGCAGGTCCTCCGTCGTCAGCCCTGTCAGCGCCGCCGCGGCCTCGAAGAGGAAGGCCAGCCGGGCGTTGGCGGCGTCGAGAGCGGCGGCGGTCTGCTTCGCTCGGGCGGCAAGTTCAGCCTCTTTTTCCAGCGTCTCCGCCAGTTCTGAGCGTGCCGACGCGAGCGCGGCCTTTGCCTGGGCGATCTCGTCGCCGCGGGCGCCGCCGGCGTCGCGGAGCTGCTCCAGCGTCTCGACGCGCGAGGTCCACAGCGCCACGGCTTTCTCGATCTCGGTGTGGTGCTGCTCGTGGGCTTCGAGCAAGGGGCCGATGCTCGCCGCGCCCGCTTCGGCGAGGCGCACATCCGCGTGCGCGTCGGCGAGTTCCTTCTGCATCTCGCGCCAGCGCGGCGCGTCGAGCCGGTAGAGGGGCGTGCCCGCATCGACCACCGCGTACTGCGAGACCAGCAGCTCGACGCGCCCCGAGGCAGGGGCGCGGTACTCGCGCTGGGCCGTCGGCAGGAGCTCGAAACGACCGGGGACGCGTAGTGTGCGCGCGACGTGGCGTGACTCGACCTTGGCGAAGGTGATGCCGAGGTTCTGGCGAACGGTTTGCGGGATGTCGACCCGGTTGGTGATCGCCGGGGCGCTCTCCGCTTGCTCTTGGCGCGCTTGGCCGGAGGCGCCGGATTCGGGCGACCGTCCGCACGCGACGATCGCCGTGGCGACCGCCGCGGCAACGAGGCAGATCTGGATGATGTGGCGAGTGGTCATGGATCGATGTTGGTCGGGGGGAAGTTGGTCATCGGTGTTCGACGTGTTGGCGATGCTTTATGGTTGAGATTCGGCGTCGGTCGGCGAGGTCGCCGGGGTGCCCGCGCTGACCGGGCCGATCAGCTCCGCCAGCCGCACCGCGCCGATCGCCTCGGCGGTCCGCGCCTCGATCAGTCGCACGCGGGCCGCGTGCTGCGCTTTCAGCGATTCGAGCAGCAGCAGGGGATCAACCCTGCCCAGCTCGGCGATTCGGCGCGCGTCGGACTCCTGCTCTTCCGCCAGCGGCACGACGACAGACTCGACCATCTCCCGCTGCGCCCGGCCCGAGCGAGAGCGCTCCAGCGCGATCGCCAGCCGTGACGCGAGTTGCTCGTACGTGGTCTCGAACCGGCCCCGCGCCGCCTCGCGCTGCGCCGTGGCTTCGGCGACGCCGCGCCGGTTGCGGTTCCACAAGGGCAGCGGCAACTGCACACCCAAGAGCACACGGTCGTCGCCCTGGTCGCTGCCGTAGCCGGGGCCGAACACCAGGTCGGGGTACTGCTTGCGCACCTCGGTGCGAAGCGACTGCTCGGCGACCTCGTACCGCGCCCGCACCGCGGCGAGTTCGGGGCTGGATGCTTCGAGCGCCGAACGCAGCGATGCCTCGTCGTCCACCGCGGGGCCCGCGAACGTGACGGTCGGCTCGAGCGTTAGCGCGGCGGCGGGCGAAAGGCCCATCATCGCGCGCAGTTGCAGCGACAGCTCGCGCTCGCGCGATTCGAGCCCGATCTGGTCGGCCTCGCGCCCGACGAGTTCAACGCGGAACAGCCGGGCGTCGAGCCGCGTGAGTGTTCCGGCCTGCTCCTGGCGCTGCGCCAGCGCCGCGATCGCACGGAGGCGGACGATGAGATCACGCCCGATCTCGGCGCGGAGCCGCGACGCCGACCACTCGATCCAAAGCTCGCGCAGCGCCGCCCGCGTGGCCCACTCTCGGGCGAGCACGGCGTCGAGTTCGGCGCGGGCCCGCGCGTCGGCGGTCGCCTTCGCCGCTTCGAGGCTGCCGGAGAGGGGGATGGTGAGGCCGATCGTGCCGCCGGCGACCCACGGGTTGGCACCGTCCGCGCCGCGGACGATGCGTTCCATGTCGACACCGAGCACGGGGTCTTGCCACAGCCCGGCGTACGGGGCCGAGGCCTGCGCGACGCCGGCTTCGAGGCGCGCAAGTCGCAGATCGGGGTTGAACACCAGCGCGACGACTTCGCCCTCGGCGAGAGTGAGGCCGTCGGACGGATCGAAGGCGATGGGCTCGGCGCTGCGCTGTGCGAGGCGCCTTGCGAACTCCCGGACGGGTTCGTCGTTCGGCGAGCGCGCCAGCCACGCGTCGCGCGCCCCGGCCGCCTCAAGCGGGCGGCGCTCGTAGCTCTGGCATCCCCAGAAAGCGCCGGCGAAGAGCAGGCACGCCACCGCGCCGGCGCGGCGCTTGGATCTCGAACGTGTTTGATGAGTGAGCGGCATGAGCAGGCGGGTGGCCGGTTCGGAGAGGATTCGGCGTCGTGCCACCGACCCGCCCTCGGGTCAGTGCTCGGAGTTCAATCGTCGTCGGAGTTGTGATCTCACAAACGGACGGCACTGGCCGGAACGCCGGTCGGTGAAACAACCGCGGTACGATCGCAATCAAGTTCACGGGCTTCGGCGTGCGGATGTTGATCACGGGACGTGGGCCGTCAACGCGTCGGAGGGCGCGTAGAGAAGCGACCGCCGTCGCTCCCAGCGGGTGGGAGGGGCGGGCGTCGGCTCGGTCCATTGTGATTAAATCAGCAGCGCACCGCTCGTGGCGACGAGCCGGCGACGCACGGTCAGCGCGCAGAGATGGCGCGGAGGACCCTCGAAAGGCCCGGCGCGCGTGCTCGACGACGTCTCAGCAGTCGCAATCCACGCGTGCGACCAGGCGGCCCAGACCGCGACGACCACTGAGTGATCCCGCGGCAACTCCGCCCCGGATCGCTGGTTCATCTGCTCGTGATCGGGGACGGTGACAAGCACGCCGTCGTGGTCATCGTCCGCCGGGTTGTTCATCGGCGTGTCGGAATCACCGCTGAGAGGGATGCCGCAGGGTCGTCGATCGTGGTCGGACGGGTGATCGTGATCGTGCTCGTGATGAGCGTGGGCGGCCTCGTGAGCCGCCACATGCTCGGCGGCGAGTTGCCGCGCGGCCGCTTGGCTGCTCGCGGCGTGAAGGTGCGTCCCATGGCCGTGGTGGGCGTGCGCGAGGAGTGTGGTGCCTCGGAACGATCCAACAACAAACGCCGGGAACATGCACACCAGGACGATCGCAGTCAACGCCCTCGCCCGCAGACCGGAGCCCGGCGATGATCGATGTTGGCGTGCCTCACGCATGAGAAAAAGCGTATCGGTCCGGAAGTCCCCGGTCCATTGGCGAAAACCCGAGAAAAACGCTCTGGCGGCGACCAGACGCCGTCCCATCTGGACGGCGTCAGTTGCGAAGCCCGACCGTCAAGTGATCGAACCGTTCTGTGGTCTTCGCTTGGGCGACCGTAGCGCTCGGTGCATTGAGCAGGATCGTGGAACAAATTCGCTCGAACTAGAACAACACCGCCACCAGCAACCACCCCGCGCCGAGCCCGACCACCGTGGTCACCAGCCCCGGCACCATGAACGAGTGATTGAGCACATACTTGCCCACGCGCGTGGTACCCGTCGAGTCGAACGCGACCGCCGCGATGATGGTGCCGTAAGTCGGCAGGAAGAAGTAACCGTTGACAGCGGGGAAACTGGCGATGAGCGTGCCCGCGGAGAGTCCCAGCGCGATGCCCACGGGCATCAACGCCGCGACCGTCGACGCCTGACTGAACAGCACGACGGAAAGTCCGAACAGCCCCACCGCGAACACCCACGGATGAGCCTTGATGACGTCGGCGAGCGCGTCGATGATCACCGCCTGGTTGCCGTCGAAGAAGCAGTTGCCCATCCAGCCCAGCCCGATGATCGAGATGAACGCCACCACGCCCGCCATCGCGACCGATGACTTCACCGTCTCGCCGGGTTTGGCCCCGAAGAACAGCATCATGATCGCCGCGGCGGAGTACATCACGATCTGGATCAGCGTCGCCATGCCCACCGAGGCCGTGCGTTCCTGCGCGGGTCGATCAGTCACCGCCGCCAGCCCCTCGGCGATCTGCTCGCGCGTCACGATCTCCGTCGCACGCTCGGGGTCGCCAAGTTCGGTGAGCGCGTGCTCGATGGCGGCGACGGAGACCGAGCCCCTCGGCGTGACCACCTCGGTGTAGGTGGGACGCAGTGACTGGAACATCCCGAACGCGACGACGACCACGGCGGCACCGAGAAATGTCGCGACCGACCCGATCGCACGGCGCTTCGCCGTTCCTTCGAGCTTCGGCAGCGGCGCGGGCTCCTTGACGAGGCCTTGCGCGAGGCGCTCCTGATAGACCGGATCATCGGCCAGCGGCTTGCCCATGAAACTCGCGGCGATCGCGCCGGCGAGGCACCCGATGATCGTGCTGGGGATGCACACGGCAAGGATGTGCCACAACTGCACCGGCGTGCCGTTGATCTGCATGTTGGCCGCGCCGAGGATGCCCAACAGCCCCGCGGTGGCGGCCGAGAGCGGGCTGGCCGTGATCGCTTGTTGGCTTGCGATCACGCTGATCGACATCGGGCGCTCGGGCCGGATACCGGCCTTGCGCGCGACCTCGGCGATGACTGGCAGCACCGCATAGGCCACGTGCCCCGTGCCAGCGCAGAAAGTGAACAGATACGCCACCGCGGGGCCGACGAAGGTGATCCCCTTGGGGTACGCGCGGAGGGCGCGGTCGGCAACGGTGATCATGAGGTCCATGCCCCCCGCGGCCTGAAGCGTCGCCGCGGCGGTGACGACGGAAACAAGAATCGCCAGCACCGCCACCGGCGGCGACGAAGGCGGCAAGCCGAATCCGAACACCAGCACCGCCAGGCCCAGCGCGCCGACGGTCCCGAGCCCCGCGCCGCCCACGCGAGCCCCGATGACAATTGCCGCGATGACCACTGTGAACTCGAGCCAGATCATCTCGGGCCTCTTGGGGTGGAAATGGGGGGCGGTGGGGAGGAGACCAAATCGCACGAGGCGAATCGAGATCAGACCCGCGCGCCCGTCAGGTTCCGCGGGCTGAGCGCTTTCTTGAGCTGCGCCTCGCTCACCCACTTGCGCTCGCGCACCAGTTCGACCACGCCGCGGCCGGTGGCGAGGGCCTCGGCGGCGATCTCCGTGGCCCGGTCATAGCCGATCAGCGGGTTCAGCGCCGTCACGATTCCGATGCTCCGCTCGACGAACCCGCGGCACGCCTCGGCGTCGGCCTCGATCCCGTCGATGCAGAACACCCGAAGCGTCCGCACGGCGTTGCGGATCAGCGTCTGGCTCTCGAAAATGCACTGCGCGATCACCGGCTCCATCACGTTGAGCTGCAGCTGACCCGCCTCAGCGGCCATGGTCACGCACACATCGTTGCCGACCACCTTGAAGCACACCTGGTTCACCACCTCGGGGATGACGGGGTTCACCTTTCCCGGCATGATCGAACTGCCCGGCTGCATGGCGGGAAGCTTGATCTCGCCGAGCCCTGCGCGCGGACCCGATGAGAGCAGCCGCAGGTCGTTGCAGACCTTGCTGAGCTTGATGCACAGGAAGCGGAGCACGCCGTGATAGAGCAGGAACGCCTGTGTGTCCTGGGTGGCCTCGATGAGGTCTTCGGCCAGACGCATGGGGTAGCCGGTGATCTTCGAGAGATGCCGGACGCACTTGGTGGAGTAGCCGCGCGGCGCGTTGAGCGCGGTGCCGATCGCCGTCCCGCCCATGTTGACTTCGTGCAGCGCCCGCTCGACGGCGCGGAGGGTCCGCACTTCGTCTTCGAGGCTGCCCGCCCACGCGTTGAACTCCTGCCCAAGCGTCATCGGCACGGCGTCCTGCAGCTGCGTCCGCCCCATCTTCACGATCGAGCGGAACTCCTTGGCCTTCGCGCGGAACGACTTCACCAGCAGCTCCACCTCCGCGATCAGCGGCTGGTTCCCCAGCAGGGCCGCCACATGGAGCGCCGTGGGGTACGCGTCGTTGGTGCTCTGCGAGAGGTTGATGTGGTCGTGGGCGTTGAGGTGTTCGTAGTCGCCGCGGGCGCGGCCCAGGTGCTCGAGAGCTCGGTTGGCGATCACCTCGTTTGCGTTCATGTTGGTCGACGTGCCCGCGCCGCCCTGGAACAGGTCGACCGGGAAGTGCTCGTGCAGATCGCCGTCGATGATGTCCTGGCAGGCTTTCTCGATGGCCCGCAGGTGCGTGGCGCTCAGCACGCCGCAGTCCTTGTTCGCGCGCGCGGCGGCCATCTTGACCATGGCAAGGGCGCGGATGAGCTCGGGGTGATGCGAGATGGGGTGGCCGGAGATTTTGAAGTTGTGCAGGGCCCTCTCGGTCTGCACGCCGTAGTACGCCGAGGCGGGGACGGGCATTTCGCCGAGCAGATCGTGCTCGATGCGGGTGCGGGGTTTGGCGGATGTGTTGGCTTTTCGGCGGGCCATGATCGGACTCCAGTGTGATTCCGTCGTGATTGCGGAGTGTAACGGTCCCCGTGGCGCTCACTTGTCCCCGTCGTTAGAACGTCACGCGAAGCCGCGCCGAGAACACACCCAGCACGTCATCATCCGGCGCATCGGTCGGGTCAAAGATCACCTGCACCCCCAGCGTGAACTGTGTGAAATCCGTGACCTGCCAGCGCTGGAACACCTCGGCGATCGTCTCTTCGCGGCGCGACTCCCGCGAGAAATCAGCCCGCGCCAGCGCCGCGCCGGTCACACTCCTCGATCCCATCAGCCCCTCGTACGTCGCGCCCCCCTCCAAAAGGGTCCGGACGCCCGTCGCGTCCGCATCGCTCCACGCGGCCCGCGCGAACACCTTCCAGCGTTCGCCGAAGTCCTGGTCGGCGATCAGGCTGATGCCCGAATCCTCCGGCACCGACGCCGACCCGCGCGACCGCT
>JBJXFG010000049.1:0-54507 GCA_046154665.1 Phycisphaerales bacterium
CGAACCGCCGAACTCTCGCGGCGCTCTCGCTCCGATCTCTCTGCCTTCCTCCGCGCCCTCCGCGATCTCCGCGTTGAAAATGACCGCGCCGAAGCAGGTCGCGCTGCAGGGCAGCGCGTCGCGGCGCAGCGCCACCCTCGCCGCCGCGGCGGATTCGCTGGAGATGCTCGATCTTTCCCGCTCGATCTCGGCGAGCGACCACAACGGTTCCGCGTATGTTCGCATCACGCGCGGGTGTAATAAGTTCTGCACCTACTGCGTGGTGCCGCACACCCGCGGGGCCGAGGTGCACCGCCCGCCCGACCACATCGTTGATGAGTGCAAGCGGCTCGCTGACGCCGGGGTGCTCGAGATCACCCTGCTCGGGCAGACGGTGAACCACTACCGCTTCGAGCACGGCGCCGCCGTCACGCTGAGCGGGGTGACGCAGCCGCAGAAGGGGCGCTCGTACGCGGGGGGCCACCAGCGGGACCCGTTCGCCGGCGAGCACGTCACCACTTTCGCCGACCTGCTGCGTCGTATTCACGACGAGGTGCCCGGCGTGCAGCGCCTGCGGTTCGTCACCAGCTACCCGCGCGATTTCGGCGACGACGTGCTCGAAGTCATCCGCGATTCGCCGCGCATCTGCCGATACCTGCACGTGCCGGCGCAGTCCGGCAGCGACCGCATGCTGACCGCGATGAACCGCGGCTACAGCGTGTCGCAGTACCTCGAGTTCATCGACCGTGCCCGCGCGATCCTGCACCAGCCCGAGATCAACCGCCCGCTCACCATCGCCGGCGACATCATCGCGGGTTTCTGCGGCGAGACCGAGGACGACCACCTCGCCACCGCCGAGTTGTTGCGTCGCGCTCGATACAAGAACTGCTTCATTTTTAAGTATTCCCCGCGCCCCGGGACCACGGCGTATGACCGCCTGCCCGACGATGTACCCGAGGCCGTCAAACGCCGGCGCGTGAACGAGTTGCTGGCGCTGCAGCAGGAAATCTCGGACGAAATCTGCCGCGAGCACATCGGGCAGACGCTCGGCGTGTTCGTGACCGGCCTGAGCGCCCGCGCGGCCAAGGCCGCCAAGCGGCGCGAGAAGGCCCACGCCGCGCACGAGCACCACCAGCACGCCTCGGGCGTCGCGCTCACCATCGGCGGGCGAGCCGCGGCGGGCGAAGAGACGACCGACCCCTCAAACGCTTGCACCATCGAGGCCTCGCACGTCTTCGAGGACGGCTCTTCGGGCGCGACCGCGTACGCCGCCGACGCCCCGCGCGGCCCGGTGCAACTCAGCGGTCGCACCGACGGCGATCTCATCGTCGTCTTCGACTGCCCCGAAGGTGCTTCCCCCGACGACCTCATCGGAAAGATTGTGCGTGCGAGGATCGTCGAAGCGAACCAGCTCACGATGACCGGCCGGCTCGAACTGTGAAGCGGAGCACCGTCTCTGGATCATCCGAACCCCGAGCGCAAGCTCGGGGCCAGTCTTCATTCCCCCCACATTCCCGGGAGCGGAATGGATGCCCGCGGTGCGCTGCTTCGGGTGGGAGCTGGAGGAACTTGGCCCTGAGCTCGCGCTCAGGGCTCGGATAGATGCCGCGTCCCGGCTCAATCAAACCGGAAAATCCCCTTCCGGAACCCATAGACATACGCAACCACTGTCGTCCCCATGAAGAACAGCACGCGCCCGAGGAACACCGCGCCGTGCTCGCCCGTCGGGTCGATGTTGGCGAACGTCGTCGCCCAGGGGTAGAGGAAGATCACTTCCACGTCGAACACCAGGAACGTCATCGCGAGGATGTAGAACCGCACGTTGAAGCGTTTGCGGGCCGTGCCGATCGGCGTCATGCCGGATTCGTACGTCTCGTCCTTCACGCTGCCGCTGCGCATCGGCCCCAGGAACCGCGTCAGCACGACGTTGGCGAAGGCGAAGGTGATCGCCATCACCAGCAGCACCACGATGGGGAAATAGTTCTCCATCGGCGTGGCGGCGAGCAGCGAAACCGGATTGAAGTGAGCGAGGTCGGTCATGCGGGGCCATGGTAGCCGGTCGACGCAGGTTGGGGTGGGTCAAGGCTCCAAACGCGATTGCCAACAGCAAGGCCGCTCGCGGACGACGCAACGCGAACCCTCCGACGCCTCAGTGTGCCGCCGGCTGAGCGGCCCGGAAACGCAGGTTGCCGAACCTCGATGCTCTCTCCTCCGGCGTGGCCCGATCGCACAGCAGCTTGATGGTGCGCCCGCCCACGACCTCGCCGTCGTGGAGGTACATCCAGTCGCTGATCTCGTCCAACTGGACACGGACCTTGTCATCGATTTTGAGATCGGGGACTTTGACGGGGTCGTTGCCGATTACGCCGACAAACTGGTTGTTCTCGATGCCCTGGACTTCGATCCAGATGCGCTCGCTGCCGCCGTCGGGCGTGTCGTAGCGCTGCTTGACGCTGAATGACCCGCAGGCCACGCATGGGTCGTTGAATGCAGTGATGAACTCCGCGACAGTGCGGCGCGACTCGGCGATCGCGGCATTCATCTCGGCGTCTTCGTCTTTCACGAACACCACGCCCGACTCCGGATCGACGTCCAGCGGCGTGGGTTGAGTGGGCGATGCCGAGTCTGGGGGCGGCTTCAAGTTGAATCGCAGCCATCCATAGCCAGCGGCACCGCCGATGAGCAGCGTCACGATCACAATCGGGAGGAACTTCTTCACCATGTTCGAAACCGGGCTCTCGGCGCGGGAACGCCGCTTCGCTCGCTCACATCCTCGGCCCGTACTCACTCACGATCCGTTTCCACGTCTCCTTCGCCTGCTCCACCATCTCCTTGAACGCCTTCGACTCAGCCCGGCGGCGGGTTTGGTCGGTGGCGTCTTTGGTCGTCCAGAGATTGGCGAGCTGGTCGTCGTCGGCACTTGCCTCGACCAGGCCGTAGATGTAGCCGGTGCGGGTGTCGATGAACGCGCCGCTGCACGTGGTGCTCACGCGGGCCTGCTCGGCAGGGAACAGCCCCAGCGTGATCGAGCCGAGGAACGGGACCTTCGTCTCGCTGCCGAAGCGCGTGTCAAACGTGTAGAGGAAGAGGATGTCAGCGTGGATGTCCGCCGCCGAGGCGCGGAGGTCCCGGTTGTCGGTGATGGCCACGGGCATCACGAGGCGATTGAGCATGGCGATATCGCGCAGGCCGGGGAGGTTGCGGAGCGTGGCCATGTCGACGCTGTTTTCGACGTCGCGTTTGCTGATGATGCTGAACTCGCCGCGCGTGACGATGTCGTTCGGGTTGAGCGAGTAGGAGCGGTAGCGCCCGTCCTGGACTCGGACGACGGCGACGACGGCGGGGAAAGACGCCGCGGGCTTGCGGTTCATGCGTTCGCGGATGCCGCCGTCGGTGAGGGCGTCGGCGTGCTGGGCGGTGATGCCCAGAGCGCGGAAGTCGGCGGGGCCGCCGGGGGTGGTGTACTGGGCTCGGCAGCCGCCGAGAAGAGCAGCGAACGCGGCGAGAAACACGGTTCCGATCACTCGCATGGCGAACCTCCGGGGGATGAAGTTTCCGATCCGCTCAGAGTGTAGCGGCGGGTTCCGGCGGCAAGGGCTGGGCCGGGTCAAACTGGAACACCTGTTCGAGCGGCGTGCCGAAGGCGCGGGCGATCTCGAACGCAACCTCGAGGGACGGGCTGTACTTCCCGCCCTCGATGGCGTTGATCGTCTGGCGGCTGACCCCAACGCGGTCGGCGAGTTGTTGCTGGGTCATCTCGCCGTGGTCGAATCGGAGGCGCCGGATGCGGTTGGTGACGACGAAACGGGGCTGCGACATGGTCACACCCCCCGCCGGTAGTACACCAGTTGCAGTACATAGCCCATGAGCTCTGAGACGCACAACGAGATCAGCAGCGTGTGGACGGCCCACACCGGCTCGGCACCGAGCGCCATCCCGGTGACCGCTGACAACATCCCGACCGCCGCAACCCACGACGAGCCGTACTCGGCCTTCCACGCGATCAGCCGATCGCGTTCGTCGCGGCCTTCAGGCTTGGAACTCACCGCGGCCACGACATGCCCGACCACCAGCACCACCACCATCGCAATGGAGGCCGGGATGAACAGCGCGGCGTGCGCGGGGACCGACGTCACCCCGGTAGCGAGCAGCCGACCGGCGACGACGAGATAAAACGCCAGACCCACCAGCACGGCGATGAGTTGGATCCAGACACTCTTCTCCTCAAACGATGGGGCCATGGTTTCTCCTTGGGGCGGCTTCGGTGTCGGGACTCGGGCGGCGAAGAAGTTTGACATCATTGACATGGAGTCAAATATACACGACAACAATCGCGCGTCAAATATGATTGACATGAAATCGAAAAACATCGACATCAAGGGAGAATCAGGCCGAAAACGCACCGTTTCTGAATCAGTAAACCGGTTTACTCGAGGCGCCGCATCGAGTATCCTGCCACCATGGCCCTCGGCGTGGACATCTTCGGGACTCCCAAGGCGCTGGTGGGGATGGTGCATGTGCCGGCGTTGCCGGGGACCCCTCGGAACGAGCTTTCGGTGAGTCAGATCGCCGGACAGGCGGTCGAAGAGGCCTGGCTGCTGGCCGAGGCGGGGTTCGACGCCATCATCGTCGAGAACATGCACGACGCGCCGTACCTGGCCCGCGAGGTTGGGCCGGAGGTGGTGGCGGCGATGACCGTGGTGGGCGATGCGGTGCGCGAGGCGGTGTCGGTGCCTCTGGGGATTCAGATTCTCGCGGGGGCGAACCGGGCGGCGTTGGCGGTGGCCCACGCCGTGGGGGCGCAGTTCATCCGGGCCGAGGGGTTCGTGTTCGCGAGCGTGGCCGACGAGGGCCTCTTGGCGACGGCGGACGCCGGGCCGCTGCTGCGGTACCGCAAGGCGATCGGGGCCGAGGCGGTGCGGATCGTGGCGGACATCAAGAAGAAGCACTCGGCGCACGCGATCACTTCAGACGTCGACCTGCCCGAGACAGCACGGGCGGCGGAGTTCTTCGGCGCCGACGGGGTGATCGTGACGGGCACGGCAACGGGGCGGCCCACCAGCGTCGACGATGTCCGCGGCGTGCGCTTCGCCACCAAGCTGGCGCTGTGCGTGGGCAGCGGCGCCACCCCGGACACGATGCGGGAGCTGTTCCAATACGCCGACGCCGTGATCGTGGGAAGCTGGTACAAGCAGCGCGGCGACTGGAAGAACCCGCCGGACCCGGTGCGCGTCAAGGAACTCGTCCACGCGGCGAACCGGGCGCGGATGTGAAGCGCAGCGCGACGAAGCGGCACCGGGTGGAGGGGGGGAGGATTGGAGGAGTGGAGGGGGCACCGAAACAGGATTGCGACGCCTTGCCGTTGAGTTGACGTCGTGCCACTGAAGTCGGTCCTCCGACTTCAGTGCTCGCCAACCCACGCCGCTTGGCGTGCGCCCGCACATCGGCCCAGTCGCGCACGCCTCGTACCCTGAATCCGTGGTCGACGGTTCCTCGATCCGCAAACGCATGGCGCGCCACGATTTCGACGGGCGCGCTCGGTTTCTCACGTTTTCATGCCAGAAGCGCCTCGCACTCTTCTCGAACCAACGAGTGTGCATGCTGTTTGTTGATGCGATGCTCCGCTCGAAGCGTGAACACGGGTACCGTTTGTTCGCATGGGTGGTCATGCCGGAGCACGTCCACCTGCTGGTCCAACCTCCCGCGCAGAAGCCGCTCGAGCCCGCGCTTCGCAGCATGAAGATGATCGTCTCGCGCCGCGCGCTGGCATGGTGGCGTGAACTGGGCACGCCGTTGCTGGAACGGCTGCGAACCAACGAGGGCGAGCCACGATTCTGGCAGGCCGGCGGCGGCTTCGATCGCAACGTGCGCAACCAAGCCGAACTCTCGCGTGCGATCCGGTACATCCACCGCAATCCGGTCGAACGCGGGCTCGTGAGCACGGCGGAAAGGTGGCGGTGGTCGAGCGTGCGCTGGTGGATGGGCCAGCGAGGGGGTGAAGTATCGTGCGACCCTGTGCCGGGGATCACGGATCAATGGCGCGGATTCGTTTGAAGAAGCGGTCCCGACGGATCGTGGGTTGTGTCTGTTGGTCACCGACTTGGTGTTGTTGCACGCGGCACTGAAGTCCCCAGAGCGGGACTTCAATGGCACGGCCGGACTTCAATGCCACCCCGCCGTGCCAGGGTTGCCGTTCCCGTCCTGGCTGTAGATTCGAACTGCCCGAAGAAATCCGCCGGCTTGAATCGAATGGTCGGCGGAGCGCCGGGCGCGGGGACGATGTCGTACCCGATTGGGTTGACGGCAACCCATGCGTTCGAGACCCATTTTTCAACGAAGTAGTCGGCGCTCGCAGTTGAGGCCGCACTTAACGCCGTCACGGCTGTCAGCAGAATGGATCGACGGACTTTGTTCATGACGCCGGTCTCCTCTTTGTACGACGGTGTAACCACGCTCCTAAGCCGACCCAGATCAACGCGTGCCCGGGTGCAGGAATCGACGCTACCCGGAAGCCCAGCCAGAACCAGCGAGAGTGGGGGATTTCCTGCCCTGTTCGAGCGGTATGGTCAAGACTTAGATCATTAGGCGATTGAAGTCGACCTGACGCAAACCCGTCATAGCCGCGAGTCGGCAAGCCGAAGCTGGACGGAGTCTCCAACCATTCGCTTCTTCCGCCCGACGCATCGAGAAGCCCCCACGGTGCCACGACATCCGAGTACGCCCCCACACGGAATGCCAATGGATCGGTTCCATCCGGGAAGTACCCCGCGTTGGTTGTCCCCACCCCCACCGGTCCCGGCACCGGGGGCAAATTACTTGAATACGGGTAGTCCCAGTACCCCGGCTGTTCCGTGCCGTAGCGATTCGGATCGAAGTGAACCGCTTTGACCCACTCGTCGCCGGTCGGGATGAAGAAGGTCGCGCCGGGCAACCGCGTGGGCGGGGTGATGTTCGAGGGAGGGTTGGCGGGCACGTGGCGCAGGTCGTAGGCCCCGTACTCCATTGCCTCGCGTGTTTCGGTCTTGCCGTTGTGCAGCCAGTTGCAGTACCGGGCGGCGTCGTACCACGTGACGCTGCCGAGGTTGAGACGGTCGCCGGCGGGGATATCGGTTCGGGGCTGGAGCACGCCGCCGGGGCCGATGTCGAGCATCTGGCCGAAGTAGGCTTCGAGGCCGATTTCCCACGGATCGCCGATGCGGAGGTTGGCGTTGGCGAAGGGTGCCCAGTCCGCCGCGGACATCTCAGTCTTGCTGATGCGGTAGACGTAGTCAACGCGGCCAACCGTGCGCGGTTGCCCGATGTTCGGCGGCACGCTGTACGGCGCGTTGCCTGGGTGGGTGATCGTGGCCCATTGGAAGCCGTAGTCCGGTGGCATCCCGCCAGCCAGCACCGGCGCACTTGAGGCCAGAATCCCGATCACAAACTGCGCACACCGGCGGGTGGTCAACGACGGCATCGTCATGGCGATATCTCCTATGAACTGTGCAACAGGAGCATACCCCGCCGGGGGGCGGGTGCCAATGAGAATCTGGTCAGTGGGGAGTGGGGAGTGGGGAGTGGGGATCGCCGATTCTGTGGCGAAACCGGGCTTCCTGCCCCATGATCAGCCCTGAATGGACGGCCCCGGTGTCCCATCATCACAACATACACCCAAACTCGAGCCGGTCCAATCGAGGTTCGGATTTCTTAGGTAGTGACCGGAACATGGCGCACGAAACCGGCCACTCCCCCCGACTCAGTCCGCGACGAGCGCGACGATTCGCCCCCCCGAACGCGCTCATCGTAGGCGTGGGGGACTGAGCACGCGCAGGTCAGATGGTCATCACGCCGACGCCGCGCGGCGTTCGTGCAGCGCCAGCACCGCTTTCGCGTGCGCCGAGGCGAGGCAGTGCGTCGCGACGTACTGGCGGCCCGCCTCGGCGAGGCCGTTGGCGAGGTCGAGGTCGCTGAGGAGTCGTTCGAGGGCGTCGCACCACAAACGTGCGCGGGGTTCGGAGACGACCCACGCGGTCGACATGTGCTGGGCGTGAGGGTTGAGTTCGTCGTGGGCGACCAGAACGGTGACGCCGGCGGCCATGGCGTCGAGGAGGATCGAGCGCTGGACTGCTCCGCCCACCCCGCCCCCCCCGCTCCCCCCGCCCGCCGCGCCGCCCCCGCTCTCCGCCCCTGTGGGCTCGGGGAGCGCGAGCATGTCGGCGCGGAGCAGCGGGTCGCGCCGGCCTTCCATATCAGCGACGACCGAAACGCACGACGTGAGGTCGAGGCGCTGGACGTATCGCCACACGCTGGGGCTCTGCGAGACGAGGCGTTCGTCGAGGAAGACGAGCAGTTCCGGCAGCGTGCCGGCGCCGGCGGATTCGAGCGCCTCGCGGCGACGCGAGAGCTCGGCGACGCCCTCGAGCAGCGCGATGCAGGCGGCCTCGGCGGCGTGGGTCGGGGCGTCGTCGCCGCCGCCGCTGTCACCTCCACCTCCACCTCCACCTCCACCTCCCCCGGCCCCCCCCACTACGCACAGGCTAGCGGGCGCGCCGGGGCGTCGCGCGGGTCGGATGGTGTCAGGAACGAACACGCCCCACGGGCACACGCGCACGGGCCAACGGACGCCGGCACGCTCGGCGGCCTGGCGGAGTTCGTCGGTGGGAACCGAGAAGGCGCAGCGCCCCGGCTCGGGGAGCACGGATTGCCAGCGCCGCTCGAAACGCCGCGCGTGCTCGACGCCGGCGGCGGAGAAGACTTCGACCACCAGATCCGCACCGTCGGCCTCGGCGAGTTCCGCCGCCAGGTCCCAGCAGCGTGCGCCGCCCCAGGCGTGGACGGCGTCGCAGAGGCCGTCCTGCTCGGGGGAACCGTCGGTGGCGAGGCGCTGCAGGTCGCGGTAGAGCCGATCGGCACGCCACGGCAGGGCGATCTTGGGGCCCGTGTCGGCATAGGTTGCCTGCGGAATCAGGCCCGAAGGCAGCTGCAGGGCACACGCGTGCGGCACGCAGCGGGTGAGGCGAACGCCTTCATCGAGCAAGCCGACCTCGACGCGGCGCACCAGCGCGTGCTCGCGCTGGGCGAAGGAACGGTCGAGGACAAACAGCAGGCGCATGACGAACAGTAGAGCCTGGCGCAGAACCGGCTCGCCGCAACGGCGCGGAGAACGCCGAGGACCAATGTGTATGCGAACGGATCGCTCCGCTCGCTCCTTGCGAGCGCGGCGAAGAGCGGCTGGAGCGGTGCCCACGACGAGCGGCGCGCGAGCAGTTCGAGTCATGGAAAGCCCTTGCCGCTTGCGTCTGCGGGCGTGGCGCGGGTAGAGTCCGTATGTCGTGCCGTGTGGCGCGGCCGCCGCCGCCGCGATGGGCGGAGCAGCCTCGGAGGAACGAGTCATGGCGAAACGTACAGTGATGCGCAGCAGCGCCGGGAAGAAGCTCTACGCGGTGCGTGCGGCGGACGGGACGTTCGAAGACATCCAGTCCTACGCGCGGGCCCACGCGATGGACATCGCCCGCGGCAGCAGCGCCGAGACGGGGGCCAAGAAGAAGACGAAGAAGAAGACGGCCAAGAAGGCGGGCAAGAAGGCCGCGAAGAAGACCGGCAAGAAGAAGGCCGGGAAGAAGAAGGCGTCCAAGAAGAAGTGAGGCGAGCGGTCGCTCCGACCGCTTTCCTTGAGATCGATCACGGCCCGCACGCTCCTTTCTGGAGGTGCGGGTTTTTACTTCGCCGCGGCGGCGCGGGGATCGCGGAGTGCGTGGAGGAAGGCCAACAGTGAGAGAGAGTGAGAGAGAGAAAGAGAAAGAGAAAGAGAAAGAGAGAAAGGCTGATCGCGAGTGCTGCGCAGATGCCGGCCGCTCGCCGGCCTGCTCGTGCGCTTCGCGGTCTGGCGCGAGCACCCTCGACAACCTCGGAGCGAGAGCGGGGCAGGCACAGGATTACGGCACCGGGCCTTGCACGCTTCACACACGCGGCTGGCTTTGCAGGCCATGCGCACGAAGAGGCGAGCATGCCGCACGATCGAAGTCGTGGCGGTTCACTCCGCCAGCATCGCGGCGGCGAGTTCCATGGGGTGGAGGGCCTTGCGGCCTTCGACGCCGTCGTGGATCTGGTGGCGGCAGCTGGTGCCTGGTGCGACGACGATCGCGTTCGGGCTGGCGCGGAGGGCGGGGAAGAGGGTGAGTTCGCCGATCTTCATCGAGAGGTCGTAGCGGTCGGCGGTGTAGCCGAAGGAGCCGGCCATGCCGCAGCAGCCGGTGTCGAGGACTTTGAGGCGGTCGCCGACGATGCGGCGGAGGAAGCGGGCGGAGGACTCGGCTCCCCAGAGGGCCTTTTGGTGGCAGTGGGCGTGGAGGAGGATGGGCTCCTGCGCGGATACGCCTTTGAAGCGCGGAGTGTTGGGGTGACTCTCCCAGTGCTTGTCGAGGAAGTCCTCGGGGAGGTGGCTGATCTTGGAGAGGCGCGAGAGGTCGGGCTTCGTGGTGCCGAGCTTCAGCGTTTGCCAGTCGTCTTTTATAGCGCTGAGGCAGGAGGGTTCGCAGACAACCACGGCGACGGCGTGGTGTGAATCGACGGCGCGGAGGAGGTTGGCCGCGGTGGTGGACGCCATGCGCGTTGCGTCTTCGAGGATTCCCGTTGAGATCGCCGCGCGGGCGCAGCAGCCGGCATCGACGATTTCGACTCGGTAGCCGCAGGCCTCGAGAACGCGGATTGTGGCGAGGCCGATGCCGGGCTCGTTGTAGGTGGTGAAGCAGTCGGCGTAGAGGATGACGACCGGGGCTGATCTGGGCGGGACGGTGCCGAGGCGGCGCTTCGCCTGGCGGAACAGACTCGGCGCAAATGCCGGGAGGGCTCGCTTGGGGGCGAGGCCCAGCACGCGATCAACGATGAGCCGGGCGGGCATCGAGTTCGCCACCCAGGTTGAAATGGGCGCGAACATCGAACCAAGCCGGTTGAGCGCGCGCACGTTGCCGAATGCGCGTGCTTTCAGAGGAACGCCGCCGACGGCTCTGTAGGATTGCGCGAGATACTCCGCCTTGTACTTCGAGATGTCGACGTTGCTGGGACACTCGGTCTTGCAGGCCTTGCAGCTGAGGCAGAGGTTGAGGGTTTCGAGAGTCTCTGGGTCGTTCCAGAGGGGGGCGGGACGGGAGTCGGTGGTCGGCAGTCGGGAGTCGGGTTGAGCCAACTGCCCGGTGATTGCCAGGCGCAGCGCGTTGCCTCGGCCGCGCGTCGAATGACGCTCGTCCATCGTGCCCATGTAGCTGGGGCACATGGTGCCGCCGGTTTTCTTGCGGCACACGCCGGCACCGTTGCAGAGTTCGACGGCGTGGTCGAAGCCGTCTTCCTTCGTGTAGTCGAAATAGGTCTCGACGTGCGGGGCGTGCAGGTCGTGGCCCATCGGGCGTGGGCGGGTTCGTTCGTGGATGCTGTGGATGTCTTGCGGTGCGACGATGTTGCCTGGGTTGAGCAGGTTCAGCGGGTCGAAGAGGGCCTTGACCTCGCGGAAAGCGTTCATGAGTTCGGGGCCGAAGTAACGTTCAAGGAGTGGTCCGCGGACGCGGCCGTCGCCGTGTTCGCCGGACATGACGCCTCCGAGTCGTTTGGCGAGGTCGGCGACTTCAACGGCGATCTCTTCCATCTTGACGCGGTCGTCGGCGTCGCGGAGGTTGAGCAGCGGGCGGACGTGCAGGACGCCGACGGAAGCGTGGGCCCAGTATGCGGCGGTGGTGCCCTTGCTGTTCACGATCTTCTTAAACTCGCGGACGAACTCGCTGAGTCGTTCGACGGGGACGGCGTTGTCTTCGACGAAGCCCAGCGGCTTGCGCTTGCCGGGGATGCCGTGGAGGAGGGGCTCGCCGGCCTTGCGGAGCTTGAGGGCGTTGGCCATCTCGGTGGGGCCGGTGTAGGCGGCGAAGCCTGCGTTTGGGGCGATGCTTGTGATGAGCGTGCGGAGTTCTGCGAACTTGGATTGGATCTCGTCGGGGCCTGTTGTTGAGAAGAACTCGACGTAGAGGACGGCGGCGAGCGCGTTTGAACGAGCCCCGAGCGTGAGCGAGCGGGTGCCTTTCGCTTCGCTTGCTTCGATCGCCTGACCCACTCGCCCACGCTCGGGGCTCGTGTGGGCGGGCGCAACCGGTTGAGGCATGAGATTCACATACGCCGCGTACTCGGTGTTTTCGCGTGCCAGGCCGATGAGCATGTCGTCGAGCAGTTCGACGGCGCTGGGCTTGAGCGGGAGGATCGGCACCACGCAGGCGATCGCTTCTTCGAGAGAATCGAAGCCGAGCACCGCGAGGCCCTTGGCCTTTGGGACGGGGTGGAGTTTGAGCGTCGCGCCGACGGTGACGGCGAGGGTGCCCTCGCTGCCGCAGATGAGGTGGGCGAGGTTGAGTTTTTCGAGCGGGTCGACGCCCTCGCGCCGTGCGGCGTCGATGTCCTCGAGCATCATGTCGAGCGCATACCCAGCGTTGCGGCGGAGGGTCTTGGGAAAGCGCTCGCGGATGAGTTGTTCGTGGCGGAGGACGATGTCGATCACGCCTTCGCCGAGCTTTCGGGCAATGGGGTCGCGGAGGCATGCGCCTTCGGCGAGTTCGATGGACGAGCGAGATTCCGGCGTCGCCAGCAGCACGCGCACCGCTTCGATGCTCTCGCTGGTTCGGCCGTAGATGATGGAGCGGGTTCCGGCGGCGTTGTTGCCGATGGCACCGCCGATGTTACAGTGGCGTGCGGTGGCGGGGTCGGGCGCGAAGAAGAGTTGATGCCCGTCCTTGCGGAGTTCGTCGTTGAGGTCATCGATGGTGATGCCGGGTTGGACGAAGCAGTCGCGGGTGTCATGACGCACCCATTCGAGATCGCGGCAGTGGGCGGAGAAATCGATCACCACCGCTTCGTTGACGCCCTGGCCGGCGAGGGAGGTCCCGCCGCCGCGGGGCAGGACGGGAATGCGGTGCTCGACGCAGTAGCGGAGGGCGTCTGCGGCGGCGTCGATGTCCTTGGGGATGACCACGCCGAGGGGCTCGACCTGGTAGATCGAGGCATCGGTGGCGTAGAGCATGCGGTCGTGCTTGCCGAAGCGGACTTCGGCGCGGTCGCCGAGCAGGCGCGCCAGGGCGTCGGCGTGGTGGCGCATGGAGGACTCGCCCGCGTGTACGGGCGTGCGCGAGACCGTCAACGTGGCGGGGGTCGCCTGTCCTTCTGCCATGACCAACCGTATCGGCCTGGTGGGGCGATGTCCTGCGCGGAAGGTTGCGGACTGTCCACACAACGAACCCGAAGCGCAAGCGAGGGCCGGCATCCGGGGGAAATCGAGCACCGGCCATTGCTTGCGCTTCGGGTTCGTTCAGTTCCCCCACTCCGTGCCTGCGTGACGGCCCGGGGGGTTACACCCTCACCATCGACTGAAACTCGGTGTATCGCTTGGCCACTTCCGCCTTCGTGAGTGAGGCCAGCCGGTCGAGGCTGAAGGATTCGATGGTGAACGAGGCGATGACGGTGCCGTGGGCCAGGGCTTGTTGGATGGCAGGGAGGTCGACGCGGCCGTCCTTGGTGTGGCTGGCGGCGAGGTGTCCCATCATGCCGCCGGCGAAGGAGTCGCCCGCGCCGGTGGGGTCGATGACTTTTTCGCAGGGGTAGGCGGGGAGGGCGGCGAGGCCGTCCTTGTGGACCAGGACGCAGCCGTGCTCGCCCTTCTTGATGACGACGAAGGTGGGGCCCATGTCGAGGATGGCGCGACCGGCGGTGAAGGGGTTGCGCTTGCCGGTGAGCATGCGGGCCTCTTCGTCGTTGACGACCAGGCCGTCGATCTTTGAGAGCAGGCGGGTGAGCTCGGTGCGGGTGGAGTCGATCCACAGGTTCATGGTGTCGGCGACGGCGACGACGCGGTGCGGGAAGCTCTCGAGCAGATCGAGCTGCACCGCCGGGTGGCTGTTGGCGAGGAAGACGAACTTGGAATCGCGGTACTTTTCGGGCGGGGTGGGGGGTTTTTCGGTGAGGACGCCCAGTTCGGTGAACAGCGTCTCGCGCTGGTTCATGTCGTCGAAGTACTTGCCTCCCCAGCGGAAGGTCTTGGAGCCTCGGCGGATTTCGAGGCCGTCGACGTCGACATTGGGGAACTTCTTGAAGACGGCCTGGTAGTCGCCGTGGAAGTCCTCCCCAGCGGCGGCGACGAGCCGAACCTTGGTGAAAAACGAGGCGGCGGCGGCGAAGTAAGTACACGACCCGCCGAGGACCTGCTCGGCCTTCGCGTCGGGGGTGTGGACGGTATCGATGCCGATGGTTCCGGTGACGATGAGGGGCATGAGGTGGGGGCGCGAGTGGGGGCGCGGGGAGTCGGGAGTGGGGTTTGAAGACGCCGGGGGGGCGATGGTAGCGGGCGCGTCACAGCTTGGGCGCGGGCTCGTTGGGGTTTGGGCGAGCGAGGCGGGCCACGCGGCTCACGATGAACCAGGCGCCCAGCGCGAGAACGACCCACCAGATCAGGCCAGCGACGAGGATTTCGATGAACTTGGCCGCGGAGCGTGAGAGGGCCTTCACGCCGCGGTCCCAGGCTCGCTCGAACTGGTTGGGCGATTCGAGGGCAACGAGGTCGGCGTCAGCTCCGGCTCGGATGATGACGGAGATGGTGGCGAGGGTGACGAATCCCGCGAGGCGGTCGCGCTGGGCCTGGAGGCGCTCGATTGCGTCGCGCACCTCGGCGAGGCGGGAGCGGACCTTGAAGAGGTCGTCGAGGGGCGCGCCGGGACGGGAATCGATGAGCTTGAGGAGTTCCTCTTCGACGCGGCGCTCGTTGCGGAGGCGGGCGTCGAGGTCGTAGGCCTGGTCGGTCACGTCTTCGCCGGTGCTGGACTCGTGGGCGACGTTGCCGAGTTCGCGGATGTGGGCCAGGACCTCGGCGTGGCGCGTGCTGGCGACGCGGAGGATGACGGTGGCGGTCTGGTTCGGGGGTGTCCCGTGGATCGAGGATTCCTGAACGTATTCGCCGCGGGCTTCGCTGGCGAGGTCGGCGACGCGGCGGGCCGCTGCGGCGACATCTGAGGCGAGAATCTCGAGCGTGGAACGGCGCGCCACCAGGCGCTGGGCGAGAAGCGGGGCCGGGCTGGCGGGCACAGAGCGTGCGGCGGACCTTTCGCCGACACGGGGCGGCAGGGACGCCGAAACGGCGCCGGCACGCACATCAAACGTCATGAGCGAACGGTCGGCGGCGTCAACCTTGGCGGCAACACCGGGGGCTTCTTGACCAGCGAAACTCCCGAACGTCGGAGAATCCGACGACTGGTTTTCGAGCCGCTCCGGGTCGGTGCTGAACCCGGCGATGAGGAACCCGAAGACCAGCACGACCGCCGCGGCGATCCCCCCGAGCCCGGAAGGGCGGAGCATCCAGTGTGAAAAGCGTGCGGCGTGGCGTTGGTGCTGGTCGACGGCGGTGCGCCAGGGTTGAGACGACGGGTCGTCCCAGTGGGTGAGGCGTGAGAGGTCGTGGGCGAGTTGATCGCCGAGTTGGTCGGTCATGAGGTTCCCCCTTTGGCCGGCGCGTCGAGGCGTTGACGGAGCGATGTGAGGGCGGTATGGAGTCTGGACTTGAGTGTGCCGACGGGGATTCCGAGGGCCTCGGCGGCGTGTTCGTGGGTCATCCCCGCGTGGTAGCAGAGCAGGACGAGCAGGCGGTGCTCGGGAGTGAGGTCGTCGACGGCGCGGCGCAGGGCGTCGAGGCGTTCACGATCGGCCAGGGAGTCGTCGGGCGCGGGGGTCCGTTGGCCGTTGTTCGAGAAGGATGCGGGCGGGTTGAACGCGGCGCGTTCGCGGAGGTCGTGGCAGCGGTTGATGAGGATGCGGTAGAGCCACGCCTTGACGCCGGAACGGGCCTCGAATCGGTCCGCGGACCGCAGGACGCGGAGCCAGCAGTCCTGGACGGCGTCGGCGGCGAGGTCGCGTCGCCCGTTGAGCAGCCCGAGTGCAAGCCCCAGAAGGCCGGCTTCGTATCGAGATGCGAGCGTGCCGAGGGCGTCGTGGTCGCCACGGCCGACCCGTCGGAGGATGTCGAGGTCTGTGTCGGCGCTGTCCATGCCGTGAGCCTTCCCCGGCAATGACGGTCGATCGCGGCCGTTGGTTCGCGCGCTTGAGAAAGAAACTGATTGCGGGCCGGTCAAGCGGAGGGCGGCGGTCGCTCGGAATCGGGCACCCTAGGGCGGCAAGCCACGGCTTGGAACCAATGGTGAGGTTCCTGGCGAGTCGTTGCGTGTCGGTGCGTGTTTTGAGCGCACGGCGTCCGCGGCCCTGACCTTCGCCGGGCTCACGGTCGAGCATCCACACTGCGAAAAGGCACGGGCCGGTTGCGGGCTCAGCGCCGGCGTCGCCGTGCGAAGGCGGCACCGAGTGCCATCGGCGCGATCGCCCCGGGCGCGGGGATCGTGAGAACGTGGATCGTTCCCAGGGCGAAATCAGAGACGAACAGCCGTCCGCCCGCTTCGTCGACCGCGATGGCGCTGGCCTTGGACTCGGTGGGATCGATGAGATCGAACGCGGGCAGGGGCAGCGGCGTGCGCGAGAGGATGGACCCGGTGGTGGGTTCCAGCATGAGCAGTTCGACTTGCACGCCGGAGATGCCGGTGGTCTCACGGCGCAGGGCGAGATAGGCGCTCTGGTTCACCGCTCCGTTGGTGATGATCGCGGCGAACGCGGCGCTCACCCGGTCGAGCCCGTTGAGGCCGTTGACGTTGATCGTCAGCGACGTGTCCGGGGCGAGCAGCCCGGCGGCGTCGTGCGGGTATGTGCGGAGGATGGACTGGCTCGGGTTGCCGAGGGAGGCCTGAACGGTGACGAAGCGGTCGCGCTGGGCGTCGTAGTGCAGCGAGGTGGGCAGCGGCGAGCCCGCGGGCGGGAGGGCCGTGGTGGCGCTCATGGTGCCGACAGGGCCGGCGTGCGACACGGTGTAGGCGAGGGTCGAACTCGGGGCGTTGCTGGGCGTGCCGACGAGCGCGAGGGTGGGGTTCGCGGCACCGGGAGTGAACGCGCCGAAGCCGGTGCCGCTGGTGTTGATGGCGATGGTGGAGTTGTTGAGCCAGCGCCGCGCGTCGCCGCCGGTGAAAGTAAAGTTGATCTCGGTGGGCGCGGCGAGGCTGGACGTTGAGCCGGGGGTGTAGAACCACGGGCCGGCGTCCTGGGCGTCGTTGCGCGCGCCGCAGTACAGGCGGCCGTTCCACCACGCCATGTCGCGCACGCGCCCTTCGGCGAAGCCGACCAAGCCCGGACCGGAGTCCGGCAGCACGTCCCATGTCGCGTATTGGGTCGGTCGTCCCCAAACGCTCGCGGTGCCGCTGCCGACTTGCGTGCCCGCGGTGGCGTGCGGCGCGAGGATGACGATCGCCAGCAGTGCGCGGGCCGCATGACCTGTGAGCGGCTTCAATCCGAAACGATGCTCAGTCATGGGAGCTCCGGTGGTGTGGGCCGACGCCAACGACGCGAGGCATGCGGTTTTCGGACCTGCGCGACCGAGCCGCCGATCGATGTACCCTCATTTGAGTATGACCCGTTTCGGCGGTGGTGCAAGTGAGCCAGCGCAGGCTGCGTGTGAAGATTGCGCAAGCGAGGCGTGTGCGAACTTGTCACACTTACTTATGGGTTTGACGTGCCAGACGCTCCCCGGTTCCGTGGGGCTTCTGTGCTCAACCTTGATTTACGCCGGGTCCTCGACCACGTTCTCGGCGTAAAGGTCCTGGATGCTCTCCACGACATCCCGCTGGCGCATGAACGCCGCCGCCACTTCGGGGTCGAAGTGGGTGCCCGCGTCCTTCTGGATGATCGCGAAGGCCTTCTCCAGCGGGAACGCTTTCTTGTATGAACGCTTGCTGGTGAGCGCGTCGAAGACATCCGCCACGGCGCAGATGCGGCCCTCGATGGGGATGTCGGCACCGCGCACGCCGCCGGGATAACCGGTGCCGTCCCACTTTTCGTGGTGGCTCTGAGCAATGAGCTCGGCGGTGCGGATGACCTCGTTGTCGGAGCCGCGCAGGATCTGGGCCCCGATGGTGGTGTGAGTCTTCATCTGCTCACGCTCTTCGGGGGTGAGCGGGCCGGCTTTGGTGAGGATCGAATCCGGGATGCCCAGCTTGCCGACGTCGTGCATCGGTGTGGCGTAGAGCAGTTCCGAGCACTTGGGCTGCGGCAGGCCGAGGGACTGCGCGATCGCCTCGCTGTACATGCTCACCCGCTGGATGTGGGCCCCCGTGTCGTTGTCGCGGAACTCGGCGGCGGTGGCCAGGCGGAAGATCGTCTCAAGGTGGAGCTTCTGCACCTGCACGCGCAGCTGGGTGTTGCGAACGACGATGGTCGCCATACTGGCGAGGGCCTCGGCGGTCTGGAGCGCGAGGTCGGGGAAGGGGGATGCTGACGCGCCCGGCTCGGAGATGTAGTTGATCGCCTGGATCACACCCACGGGCGTCTGCCCGGTGACGCCGATGGGCAGCACGAGCATTGATCGGGTGCGGTAGCCGGTCTTCTCGTCGATGGTGCGGTCGAAGCGGTACGGCGCGTCGTCGGGCGTCTCGTAGACATCCGGGACGGCGAGCGAGCGTCCCTCGCGGGCGACATACGCCGCCAAGGCCGGGCCCTGGATGGGGATGCGGATCCCCTTGAAGATCGGGGTGAGCATGCCGCAGAGCCGGGGCGATTCGACCATGTCGGCGCGGCTGTCGCTCTGGGTGCACACGAATCGGAGGTGATCGCCCTCGACGAGGTACACGGCACCGGCGTCGGCGCGGACCATGCGGCGCAGCTCGCGGAGCAGGTCGTCGAGCATCCATTCAAGGGGGCGGTCCTGGTTCAGCGTGGCGCACACCGCGAGCAGCGGGCCGATCTGGCACGACAGGGTCGACGCTTCCGCAGCACCCGGGGGGGCGCTCGGATCGGCGCTGGGGGGGACGGACAGTTCAGCGGGTGACATGCGGCGGCTCCGTGCCTTCGGGTCGACAGACCGAGAGAGCGTATCACCCCGCGTCCGCCTGCCACAAGACCGAACGGACATGTCCGCGTCGGTATACTCCGCCCCCCATTGTTTTCTCCCACCCAAGCCCGCCGGTTTGGCTGGAAGCGGCACATTCTGGGGCGTTCCCGCGGCACCTTCTGTCATCGGCTTTGCGCCGACCCCCTGCTCCCTCATCCACTCAAGAACCCATGCCGACCACTACTCGAAGCTCCAAGCCAGGTCGAAGCTCCAAGCCAGGTCGATCCTCAAAGCCCGGGCGTTCGACTTCCTCCCCTCGCGGCGGCGTCTTCGCCCGGCTCGACGCCCTGGCCCGAAACCTGTGGTGGACCTGGAACCCGCCGGCGCGGATGTTGTTCGAGTCCCTCGACCCATCGCTTTGGCGGGCGACGAACCAGAACCCCGTGGCGACGATGGCGCGATTGAACGAGACGCGCCGTGCGTTTCTCGAAGGCGACGCCGAGTTTGCCGGCCGCTTGAGCGCCGTCGAGAAGTCGCTGGCGGAGTATCTCGGGGCCTCGACGTGGTACCAGCGCGAGGCCGACGCCGACGAGAAGCGGATGCTGGTGGCGTACTTCTGCATGGAGTTCGCGGTGCACGAGTGCCTGCCGTTGTACGCTGGCGGTCTGGGCGTGCTGGCGGGCGACCACGTGAAGTCGGTGAGCGATCTCGGCGTCCCGTTCGTGGGCGTCGGCGTGCTCTGGAAATACGGCTACTACCGCCAGGAGATCGACCGCGAAGGCGCCACTCGGGTGCTCTACCCGGAATCGAACTTCGACGAACTGCCGCTGCGCGATACCGGCAAACGCATCAAGATCCCCGTCGGCAAGGCCACGGCGGTGGCTCGCATCTGGTCGCTGACGGTCGGGCGGGCCACGGTGTACCTGCTCGATACCGACCTGCCGGAGAACAAGCCCGAGGAGCGCAAGCTCACGCACTACCTTTATGCGGGCGGGAGCCCGGAGTACCGGGTTCGCCAAGAGATCCTGCTGGGCATCGGCGGGCTCATCGCGCTCGACGCGCTGGGGATCAAGCCCACGGTGTTCCATCTCAACGAGGGTCACGCGGCGTTCAGCCCGCTGGAACGTGTGCGCCGCCTCGTCAAGGCCGGGCACGATGTCAGCGAAGCAATCGCGCTGGTGCGCTCGCAGAGCGTGTTCACCACGCACACGCCGGTGCCCGAGGGCAATGACCGGTTCGATGTGCCGCTGGTGATGAAGTATTTCAAGGAGTGGCCCAAGGCGCTGGGGCTTGATCAGGACGAGTTCATGGGTCTGGGGCGCGAAGACCCCGACGACGCCAAAGAGCCCTTCTGCATGACCGTGCTGGCGCTGAAGCTCGCCGACCATTGCAACGGCGTCGCCGCGCTTCACGGCGATACCAGCCGCAAAATGTGGATGAAAACCTACAACGCCGATTCGCCCGTGGAGGTGCCGATCGGCCATGTGACCAACGGCATCCACTGCGAGACGTGGCTCGCCGATGAGGCGCGACCTTTCTATGACAAGTATCTCAAGCCCAAGTGGGTGGGTGCCGGCCCGGACGACGACTGGTGGGCCCGCGCCGGGAAGATCCCCGCCGAGGAACTGTGGGCCCTGCGGAACACGCTGCGCCGTGTGATGGTGAGCGAGCTCCGCCGCCGCATGCGCGACCAGTCGGTGTACCACGGGGCCGATCTTGATTCGCTGATGCCGCTGTACGAGGCGCTGGATGAGAACGCGCTGACGATCGGCTTCGCAAGGCGCTTTGCCCTCTACAAGCGTGCCCCGCTGATCTTCAAGGACGCCAAGCGGCTGGCGAAAATCCTCGGGAACCCGGACCGACCCGTCCAACTCATCTTCGCCGGCAAGGCCCACCCGATGGACACCGCCGGGCAAGAGTATGTCAAGACGGTGGCCAGGTTCGCGGCGTCGAAAGAGTTCCGCGGGCGCGTGTTCATCCTGCAAAACTACGACACCGCCATCGGCAAGATGCTCACCCAGGGCTGCGACGTGTGGCTCAACAACCCCATCCGCCCCATGGAAGCCAGCGGCACCAGCGGCATGAAGCCGTGCCTCGTCGGCGGCCTCAACTGCTCCATCCTCGACGGTTGGTGGCCCGAAGCCTTCGACGGCACCAACGGCTGGGCCCTGGGCGACGGCACCGAACACAAGAACCGCGCCACGCAAGACCGCATGGACGCCGAGGCGATCTACACGACGCTCGAGAAGTCCATCGTCCCGAAGTTCTATGACCGAGAAGGTGCCGGCGTGCCAGGCGAGTGGGTGACGATGATGAAGCGCAGCATGGAGACGGTGTCTCGACGGTTCAGCTCGCACCGGATGGTGGCGGAGTACGCCGAGCGGTACTACTGGCCGGCGCACTCGTGAAGTGGTGGCCCCGGCGTCCGAGCACACGAGCCCGGAGCGTCAGCGACGGGTCTGACGAACGCCTGAGATGCTGATCTTTCAGACCCGCTTGTTCACGCTCGGGGCTCGTTGTTTGGTCGTCACTGGAGAAAAAGCGTGATCGTTCGGAGCGTGTTGAGGCTGCGGTGGCTGTGGGTGGTGCTCACGCTGCCGCCGGTCCTACTGTGGGCGCGGGCGTTCCCGTACGCAGGCCTGCCCATCGTGGTGTCCCACGCGGCGCTGGTGCTGCTGCACGGGGCGCTGCACGATCGCAACGCGTACCGCACCCGCGACGAGCCGAGGCTCACCCTGCTCGGCCCGCGGCTTGAGATGAACCCGCCGCGGCTCGTGCCCGCCATCAGCGTGCTGGTGCTGGTGGTCTTCGGCATGGCGCTCACCATGCTGCTCACCGACCCGGCGGTGGCGGGCCTCACGATTCTCGCGCTCGGCACCATCCTGCTGGCCCACCGCCTGAGGAGCAGACTCGGCGCGTGGCGCTCGCGGCTGGTTGAGGTGTGGCTGCCCGCCTTCGCGCTCGCGGGCCCGATGCTGGTGCTCGCCTGGCTCTCGCGGCAAAGCCAGCTCGACGCCATGCAGGCCGCCAGTGACCCCGGCCTGCCCGTTGCGCTGCCCGAGGTCATCACCCGCGCCAACCAGACCGCCACGCTGCTGTGGTGCGTCGTCGTCGGCGTGTTCATCCTCGCGTGCCACACCCGCGACGAGCCCCACGACCGCTGCGACGGCCTGCTCACCACCCCGACGGTTTTCGGGCCGCGCGGCGCGAGCGTGGCTCTCGCGCTCTGGGCCGGCCTCGCCCTGCTGCTGGGTGCCTACGGCAACGGGCACCGCCTGTGGACCTGGCCGGTGCTCGGGTCGCTCGGCATCGGCGCCATGCTGCTGGCGTGGTGCTGCGGCAGCGGACGGACCGACCGCGCGGTGATCGCGTGGACGGCTTGTGCGGCAATCGCGGGCGTGTGCCTCGTGGGGCGATTGACATTCTGAGACCGCCTCCGGCCGACCATCATGGTCCGCGAAGCCAAGCCCGAGGCCTTGCGAGGGGTCGGATCACGCCGCAGATGCAACGTCCGATAGGCATACGCCGCGGGGTGCCATCCTCTGTTTCGGGTGGATCGGCTGACGAGTCCCCGACATTCGACCGATGAACCCAGCAGCCCCGGGAGTCGATTCATGCGCCGCGATTTGCGACATCTACGTCGGGCTTTCACGCTGATCGAACTGATCGCGGTGATCGTCGTGCTGGCGATCCTCTCGGGCATCGCGATCCCGCGGTACATCAACTATCGCGACCGCGCCCGCCAGACCGCCGACGAAGCGTCGATCGCCGGGATCAACACCGCGCTGGGACAGCGCTACATGCTGAACCGCTCGACCGACGCTGCCTCGTCGTCGTGGATCACCGCGGCGAGCAGCGTCGCCAACGTCATGGACACCGGCCAGCTCCCCTTCGGCATCACCGTCTCGGGCTCGAACTTCACCGACCAGCGCGGCAACACCTACACCTTCACGGCCGAGACCTCCTCGAACCCAGCCCGCCTGGCGCTCAGCGTCGCACCGAGCGGCGGGGGGAGCGGTGGCAGCGGCGGTGGAAGCGGCGCGGCGAGCATGCCCGCCGTGATGCTCGTGCTCGCTTCGGTACCGTGGATGGCGCGCCCGCGGCGGCGGGAATCGGTGCGATGAGCGCGGCGGCGATCGCCAACGCGGAACGGGCCCGGATGGTCATCCCACGGCATCCCCCACTGCCGATCGTCACGATCTTCGGCTCGGCGTGCGCTGTTCTGCTCACGCTCGCGTCACACGGCAGCGCACACGCCTGGCCCACATGGCCGGCGCTTTCGTGGGCCGTTCACGCCGATGTCCGCCATCTCATCCACGACGTCGGTGTTCTTCTGCTGCTCGGGGGGTGGGTGGAGCTCCGAGCTGGCGCGGCACGCACCGCGGTGTGGCTGGTCGCCGGCGTCACCGCGTCGCACCTGCTGCACGCGTTGTGCTACGCCGGGCACGGCGCCCTGTTCGGCCTCAGCGCCGCCGCTTGGACCATCGCGGGAGCGGGGATCGCGGGGTGCATCTCGACCGCACGCGCCCGCGCCGCCGCGATTCTCATAATGGGCGCGGTGCTGGTTGTCGAGTGCTTTACGCCGTGGCGTGAGGTGCTGGGTCTGTTGTCGCTGGGCGTCGGCGAACCGATGCGCGTCGGCGGGGTGGAGTTGAGCACCGTGCCGCTGGTTCATCAGGGCTGCGCGGGCGTGGGGATTCTGATGGGGTGGGCGATGCGGGTGGCGAAGGCGCAGGGTCAGGGCTGACTGAAGGTCGAACCTGAGAGCGTGAAAACTCGGTCGCCTTGCGTTTGGGTTCGCGCCGTCCGGCCCCTACACTCCCTGCTCATTTCCCCGCCCCTTCATCGCTTCATTTGCACGCTATGACCACCCACGCTTCGCCGTCGTCCGCCCAGCCCAGCCGTGTCCACCGCACCGCCGCCCAGGTGCGCCAGGATTTCATTGACTTCTTTGTCGAGCGTGCCCGGCACAAGTTCGTGCCTTCGTCGGCGGTGGTGCCGCACGATGATCCGACGCTGCTGTTCGCCAACGCGGGGATGAACCAGTTCAAGCCGCTGTTCCTGGGGAACGTGCGCCCGGGCTCTTCGCTTGAGGGGCTCACGCGCGCGGTGAACAGCCAGAAGTGCATCCGCGCCGGCGGCAAGCACAACGACCTCGACGACGTCGGCAAGGACGGCTACCACCACACGTTCTTCGAGATGCTCGGCAACTGGTCCTTCGGCGATTACTTCAAGGCCGAGAGCATCGAGTGGGGCTGGGAGTTGCTGACGAAGGTGTGGGGCATCGACCCCAACCGTCTGTACGCGACGTACTTCGAAGGCAAAAAAGATGCAGGACTCGAGCCGGACCGCGAGGCGTACGACCTGTGGCGGCGGCACCTGCCCGCCGGGCACATCATTCCCGGGAACATGAAGGACAACTTCTGGGAGATGGGCGACACCGGCCCGTGCGGCCCGTGCTCGGAGATTCACTACGACGGGCGGTCGGACGCCGACCGCGCCAAAGTGCCCGGCGACACGCTGGTGAACCAGTCGCACGCGGAAGTGATCGAGATTTGGAACCACGTGTTCATCCAGTTCAACCGCGAGGCTGCTCCGGGGGGGGGTGGCAAGCTGGTGCCGTTGCCGGCCAAGCATGTGGACACGGGCATGGGGCTGGAGCGCGTGGTGCGGGTGCTGCAGGGGAAGAACAGCAACTACGACACCGACGCGTTTACGCCGCTCTTTGAGGCGATCCAGCGCGTGTGCAAGGCCGCGCCCTACGGCGGGCGTTGGGACAGCCAGAGCGATACCGCGTACCGCGTGATCGCCGACCATATTCGTACGCTGACGTTTGCGATCACCGATGGGGCGGAGCCTTCGAACGAGGGTCGCGGGTATGTGCTGCGGAGCATCCTGCGGCGCGCGGCGTATTACGGGCGCCAGGGCTTCGGCATCACCGAGCCGTTTGTGCATCAACTGGTGCAGACGGTCGTCGACACGATGGGGGCGTTCTTCCCGGAACTCAAGAAGAACCCCGATCATGTGCGGCGCGTGATCCGCGATGAGGAGGAGGCGTTTGGGCGGACGATCCGCACCGGCATGGAACTCTTCGACAAGGCCGCGCAGGGCAAGCAGCAGGTCGCCGCCGAGGATGCGTTTAAGCTCCACGACACCTACGGCTTCCCGATCGGACTCACGCAGCGCATGGCCGAAGACCGCGGCATGACCGTTGACGTCGCCGGGTTCCATGTACTCATGGAGCAGGCCCGCGAACTGGCCCGCTCCGGCGGCAAGGACGACGAATCGTCGAAGCTGCTGCTGGGTACGAGCGCCATCGCGCGGCTCAAGGCGCTCAACGTCAAGCCCACCGACGACGCCGACAAGTTCCACGGCCGCAACATCCGGGCCCGCGTGCTGGCGATCTGGAACGGGCACGACTTCGATGAGTCGCTGCACGCGACGAACACGCGCCCGACGGACCGCTTTGCGATCGTTCTCGACAAAACGTGCTTTTACGCCGAGATGGGCGGGCAGGTGGCGGACACCGGGCACCTCGCCGCCGTGCTGGGCGGGGCGACTGACTTTGTTGTCGAGTCCGTGAAGAACTGCGGCGGGTACATCGTCCACATCGGGCAGATGAAGAAGGGCGACCTGAAGGTCGGGGCGCAGGTCGAGGCGCGGCTGGACACGGCGTACCGCGCCGCCGTCGCCGCCAACCACACCGCCACTCACCTGGTCAACCTCGCGCTGCGCGCCAAACTGGGCGACAAGGTGGACCAGAAGGGTTCGCTGGTTTCACCGGAGCGGCTGCGATTCGATTTTTCGCACGGGGCGTCGTTGAGCGAGGACGATCTATCGGCGGTGCAGCAGCGGGTGCGGGCCGAGATTGCGCGGGACTTGCCGGTGTACGCCGAGGTGACGGCGCTGGCGCCGGCGAAGGCGATCAGCGGTCTGCGTGCGGTGTTCGGGGAGGCGTACCCCGATCCGGTGCGCGTGGTCTCGATCGGTGCGACCGTCGCCGAGCTGCTGGGCGACCCCGCCAGCGAGCGGTGGCACGAGGTCAGCATCGAGTTCTGCGGCGGGACGCACACGACGAAGACGGGCGAGATCGGCGGCTTCGCGCTGGTGGGCGAGGAGGCGGTGAGCAAGGGCGTGCGCCGCGTGACGGCGCTGACGGGCGAGGCGGCGAAGGCCGCCGAGGCGCTCGCCGACGGGCTGTCGTCGCGCCTGCGTGGAGCGGGCGAACTGAGCGACGCGCACCTGGGGGCGGAGGTGGCGTCGTTGGGCGTCGAGATCGACCGCGCCGAGATCGGGCTGGTCCGCAAGGGCGAGCTGCGGAAGCTGCTGAGCGTGCTGCTGGAGCGCGTGAAGCAGGTGCAGAAGGCCGCGGCGGGCGCGGGGCGTGACAAGGCCGTGGCCCTGGCGCGGGAGACCGCCGAGAAGTCGTCGGGCGCGGTGATTGTCGAGATGATCGCCGCGGGTAGCGACCGAGAAGCCCTGCTGTCGGCCCTTGACGCGGTGCGCTCGAAGCGGAGCGAATCAGCGGTGATGCTGGTGAGCGCCGACGACGCCGAGAAGAAAGTCACGATCGTCGCGTCGGTCCCCCCGGCGTTGGTGGCCAAGGGCCTGAAGGCGGGCGACTGGGTGCGCGAAGCCAGCGCGGCGGTGGGCGGCAAGGGCGGCGGCCGCCCCGACGCGGCCCAGGGCGGCGGCACCGAGCCGGGCAAGGCGCTCGACGCCGTGCGGGTGGCGCGGATGTTCGCGGCAGGAAAGGTCGGATGATCGACGGCGTTCGGCGCGCGGGCCGTCGAGTGCGGGGCTGGCGCGGAACGGACCGATATCCACCACCATGTGCGGCATCGCCGGAGTTGTGTGTGCGGGAGGGAGGCAGCCGTCGCTCAGCGACGAAGCGGCGGCGCGGTGGCGCGATCTGCTGGCGCGGCGCGGACCGGACGGCGCGGGGTTGTACCGTCGCCGCAACGCGCTGCTGCTGCACCGGCGGCTGAGCATCATCGATCCGTCGCCCGCCGGCGCGCAGCCGATGCTCTCCGATCCCGTGCTAAGCCCCAGAGGCGGACCCGCGGAGCCGCGCTTCGCGCTGGTCTACAACGGGATGCTGTACAACGACGCCGAGGTGCGGGCCGAACTCTCGCGCCGCGGCGTGCGGTTCCGCTCCTCGTGCGACACCGAGACGGTGCTACGGGCGTTCGAGGTGTGGGGCACCGAGGCGCTGCGGCGTTTCCGTGGCATGTTCGCGCTGGCGCTGTACGACGCGCTGCACAGCACGCTGCTTCTGGCGCGTGACCCGGTCGGCATCAAGCCGCTGTACTACCACGCCGACGCGCGGCAAGTGGTGTTCGCCAGCGAGCCTTGGGCGGTCGCGGCCCACCCCGAGGTACCGCACCGGCCGGACCATGCGATGATGACCGCGTACCTGAGCACGATCCGCACGGTGCTGGGAGACCGGACGCTGTTCGAGGGTGTGCGCGCGGTGCGACCCGGCGAGGTGGTGCTGTGTGACCTTGATGGTGAATCGCCGACGCTGGCTCACGGCACCGTGACGCCGACGCCCGCGCGGGTTGACGCGCGCGACGACGAGAGTCACGCGGCGTCGTTGACGCGCGACGCCGTCGAGGAGTCGGTCTCGCTGCACCTGCGTGCCGATGTGCCGACGTGCTGCCTGCTCTCGGGCGGGCTCGACAGCACCATCACCGCGACGCTGGCCTCGCGCCGCATGCCGGGCCTGCGGACCTACTGCGCCGGCGCGCCGCTGCCGTGCGAGTGCTCGGATACGTCGACAACGGGCGATCTGTCGCACGCACGGCGCGTGGCGAACGAACTCGGTACGCGCCACGCCGAAGCGCACGTGACTTCGGAGATGTTCTTCGACCGCTGGGGCTGGATGGTGGACCAGCTCGGCTCGCCGCTGAGCACGCCGAACGAGGTGGCGATCTGGGCGATCGCGAGCCGTCTCCGTGCCGACGGGTGCGTGGTGACGGTTTCAGGCGAGGGGGCGGACGAGCTGTTCGGCGGGTACGAGGGCCCGATGCGCGCGGCGATGGCATGCGTCGAGGCCGTCGAGCGGGGTGCGGCGATGCGGCCTTCGGATGTGGACTTGGATGAGGCCGCGTGGGTGCCGCCTTCGGCGCTGGGGGCGGTCGCCGATGAGGACTTCCTGCGACGCGCGGGGGGCGAGGCCGCGCTGCGAGCATCGGCCCGGGCGGAGTTCGACCGATCCATCCGCGACGTCGGCGGGTACGCCGCCCAGGCGCACCTGCGTCACCAGCAGCGCGTCAACTTGGTCGGGCTGTTGCAACGGCTTGACACGGCGACGATGCTGGCGGGGGTCGAAGGGCGCACGCCGTATGCTGATCTGCGGGTCATGGAGATGGCGAACGCGATGCCGATGTCGTGCAAGTTTGCGCTCGCGGCCCCGGCGCTGGTCGGCAGTGGCGCGGACGATGTGGGGGCAGGCGGTGTCGCCGCGCCGGCACGCACCAAGATCGCGCTTCGTCGTGCGTTCGAGGATGTCGTGTCGAATGAAGTGATCGACCGCCCGAAGGCGAGTTTCCCGCTTCCGTTCCGCGAATGGCTGGGGGGGCCCCAGGGCGTGGCACTCGCGGGCTCGCTGCTTGGAACTGCGTCTTCGAGCAGTTTCTTCAGCGACGCGGCCCGCGCCCTGGTGGCCAAGGAACCCGGGCAGCTGTGGCGCTTCGCATGGCCGATGATGAATCTGGCGATGTGGTCGCGGCGGTTCTAATTTTGGTTGATGTGCCAACGACCCGTCCTCGGGTCAGTGCCGCCTCGGAGGGCCCTGATCCGAAGACGGGTCCGTGGCACAGGTGCGCGGATGCGCGACCAAGATCAACATCGCGCCGCGTCGTACCATGCCGCCGTGCCCGTGACGTTTGAGCAACCCGTATGGCTGTGGACCGCGCTGCTCGCGGTCCCAATGTGCTGGCTGGGGTGGCGCTGGCTGCGGGCGATGTCGCCGCTGCGACGCGCTTCGGCACTCGTGCTGCGAGCAGCGCTCATCGGGTTGATCGCGTGCATGCTGGCGGGCGCGTCGGCGCTGCGTTCGACCGACCGCGTGGCGGTCGTCGCCGTCATCGATGCTTCCGAATCCGTCCGCACCTTCGCCGCCCGCTTCGGCGATCTACCCAAAGACGCGCAAGGGCGTGAGCAGGCGTGGGACGCCGCGGTGAAAACCTGGCTCGAGAAGGCCCGCGCGTCTCGCGGCACGGACGACCTTGTCGGCGCGGTGATGTTCGACGGCGAATCGATCGCGCTCGCCGCGCCGATGACCGGCGAGTTCGATGTCCGATTTGATCAGACGGGCGCGCAAGGGACCGACATCGCCTCCGCGCTCCGCTTCGCGCGGGCCCTGTTCCCCGCCGGGGCCAACCGGCGGCTGGTGCTGATTTCTGACGGCAACCAGACCACGGGCGACGCCCTCGCCGCCGCCGCCGAACTCGCGGGCGACAAGGTGCCCGTCGATGTCGTGCCGCTGCGCTACGCCGTGAAGAACGAGGTCATCGTCGAGAGCGTCGACGCCCCGCCGCAGGCCGCGGCGGGTTCGACGGTGCGCGTCAGGGTGGTTCTCGAATCCACCGACAGCGCCAGCGGCAAGCTCGAACTGCTCTACGAGGGCAACCCGCTCGACATCAACGAGGGGGAAGCCGGTACGGGGCGCCGCGTCACGCTCGCGCCGGGACGGAACGTCGAGATGATCGACGTCCCGCTGCCGGACGCGACGGTCCACCGGTTCGAGCCAGTGTTCGTGCCCGACGACGCGGCGGTCGATCAACTGTTGACCAACAACCGCGCCGAAGCGTTCACCGTCACGCCGGGCAAGGGACGGGTGCTGATCGTCGACGGCGTTTCGCAGGCCCAGCCGGGCGGCGCGGGGCTCACCCTGTTCAACACGCTGAAAGCTGGCGAGATCGATACGCGGGCCGTCCGGCCCGACGAGATGCCGCGCGACCTCTTGACGCTCAACGCCTATGACCTGATCGTGCTGCAGAACGTGCCCGCCGACGCCATGGACCGTTCCACCCAGGCGGCCCTCGCGGAATATGTGAACACGCTCGGCGGCGGTCTCATCATGGTGGGCGGACCGGACTCGTTCGGCGCGGGCGCGTGGAAGGGCACGCCCATCGAGCCCATTTTGCCGGTGAATCTCGATCTCCCCGAGCAGGTGATGGCCATCCCCGCGGCGGTGGCGCTGGTGATCGACAACTCCGGCTCGATGGCCCGCGGCATGGCGGGCAGCGCGCGGTCCAAGCAGCAGATCGCCAACGAGGGCGCGGCGCTCGCCGTGCTGGCCCTCGACAAGGCCGACGTGCTGACGGTCGTCGCGTTCAACTCCGAGCCTGAACTGGTCATTGCCCCGGGGCGGAACAAGGACCCGCGCAAGAACGCCGATCTTGTCCGCGCTATCGGATCGAACGGCGGGACCAACATCGGCGGCGCCCTCATCGTCGCCGGGCAACAGCTCGACACCGTCAGGAATGCGGGCGTGCGCCACATCATCCTGCTCACTGATGGCCGCGACGACGGCGGGCGCGGCCTCCCAAGCCTCGCCGCCGATATCAAGGCCCGAGGCATCACCATCTCGACCATCGGCGTCGGAGACGACGTGGACGTGGCGGTGCTCTCGGCGGTGGCCAAAGCCGGCGGCGGGAAGTTCTATAACGTCACGGATCCGAGCGTTTTGCCCCGTGTTTTCGTGAAGGAAGTGCGGGTGGTGCGCAAGCCGCTGATCCGCGAGACGCCGTTCGTGCCTCTGATCGCGGCCGGAGCATCACTGGCGGAGGGGCTCGGCCCGCTGCCGGCGCTCGAGGGCCTTGTGCTCACACAGGCGAGGCCGTCGGCGAAGGCCACCACCGCGATGACCACGCCCGAAGGCGAACCGGTTCTCGCGTGGTGGCCCGCGGGGCGCGGGCGCGTGGCGGCATTCACGTCGGACGCTCACCCCGCGTGGGCGGCGCGGTGGGTCAACTGGCCGGGATACTCGACCTTCTGGACGCGGCTGGTGCGCTCGACCTCACGCCCCGCGAGCGAAAGCAACAGCGAACTGACGGTGCAGGTGACCGGCGACACGCTGCGGGTGCGGCTCGACGCGGCGGACAAGGACGGCGCCCCTCTGGACATGCTGTCGGTTCCTGGCACGGTGTACACCCCGCGCGGTGATTCGGTGCAGGTGCGTCTGACGCAGACCGGTCCGGGGTCGTACGAGGCGAGCCTGCCGGCGCGGGAGACGGGGAACTACATCGTGGCGCTGTCGCCTTCGAGCGCCGCGCGGCAGATGACGCCGGTGATCGGCGGCGCGTCGGTCGCGTCGGGACCCGAGACGCGCCGCCTGCGCTCGAACACGGGGCTGCTCGAGCGCATCGCCGGGGTCACCGGCGGGCGCGTGCTTGAACTTTCCGGTGCCGCCGAAGCAGATCTCTTCAACCGCGACACGCTCACGCCGACCATCGCGTCACTCCCTTTGTGGCGAACGCTGCTGGTGTGGACCATCATCGTGCTGGTGCTGGATATCGGCACGCGCCGCCTGGCGTGGGACCGTCTGCTCAACCGCGAATGGCGGCTGGCGATGCAGGAGCAGACGCAAAAGCGCGTGAGCGCCCGCGCCGAGCAAGCCGCGGCCACGCTGCGCTCCTTGCGCCGCGCGGCGGACAAGGAGGAATCGCCCGGCGGCGGAGCGGTAGCGGCACCCCGAGGACCGGTTGGCGCATCGCGTCCGATGGCTCGCGTGACGCCGAGCCTCTCGCAAGATGAAGCCGAGCGCCTCCGCGCCGAGCGGCTGGAGGCGGAGCGCGAGCATCGCCGTGGGCAACTGCGGGCTCAGATGCTCAAGGCACGGTCGGCGGGCGGGGAGGGCGCTGGCGGAGCGAACACGGCGGCACCGAGAGCGGACGCCGAAGTGTCGTCGGAATCGACGAACGAACTACTGAAGGCCAAGCGGCGTGTGCGCGAGAAGTATGACGACAAGGCTTGAGGGCGCTGCGGAAGTGGTCCAGCGCCGTGCCACTGCTGGCCCCGCTCTGGGAGACAGCAGTGCGGAACTCTGATGACGCGCCGCCATTGAAGATTCATGCTCGTTCGGCGCTGATGTCGGCGAGGCGCCGCCATCAGTCGCACGGCGCACGTGTGGCTCCCATCGCCGGGCTCCATCCGCTACCCTGCCCCGCGATGACCCTCGACCTCGTCGATACGGCGACGCTGCTGCTCATCGGCCTTACCGCCGGAATCCTCGGCGGGCTGGCCGGGCTGGGCGGGTCGATCATCATGATCCCCGCGATGGCGATCCTCTTTCACGGGCGCGAGTTCGACAACCAGCATCTTTTCCAGGCTGCCGCCATGGCCGTGAACGTCTGCGTCTCGATCCCCGCGGCGTTGCGTCACCAAAGAGCCGGCCTGATCCGTGCCGATTTGTTCCGAGGCATGCTGCCCGCGACGGCGGTCACGATCGTTCTGGGCGTGTTCTTCTCGAACACCATCGACGCGAAACTACTCGAACGATGCTTCGCGGCGTTCATCGTGGTGGTGGCGTTGCACACGTTTTGGACCGCCGTCGCGCGCCGGCCCGAGCCGGACGCCGCCGACGCCCGCGTGACGCCCCCGCGTTCCGCCGCGGTTGGCGGGGTGATGGGGCTCTTCGCCGGGGTGCTGGGCGTCGGGGGCGGGATCGTCGCGGTCCCGATGGCTCGGACGCTGTGCCGTCTGCCGCTGAAGCAGTGCATCGCCGCCAGCGCGGCGGTGATGGGCCTCACCTCGGCGTTCGGCGCGGCGATCAAACTGCTCACCCTGCCCGACCACGGCTTCACCCCGTGGAAAGGCCTGCTGCTGGCCGCGACGCTCGCGCCCACGGCGATCCTGGGCGGCTACGTCGGCGCGGGCCT
The DNA here is from genome assembly GCA_046154665.1 of Phycisphaerales bacterium. Taxonomy (GTDB): domain Bacteria; phylum Planctomycetota; class Phycisphaerae; order Phycisphaerales; family UBA1924; genus JAFLCM01. Next base: position 32,785 of record JBJXFG010000049.1, read on the forward strand.
CACCCGAGCGCTGCCCATCCTCTGGGTGCGCCTGGTGCTCGCGACGCTGCTGCTGGCCAGCAGCGCCAAGATGGTGGGGCTTTGGTAGCCGGAAAGGCAGTTTTCGCCGCGGAGATCGCGGTGAGAAGGGCTCTCTAGATCAGCGCAGCGCGCCCGCCACCTTGTGCAGCGCCTCGGCGATCTGCTTCACCTGCGTTTCGCTCAGGGCCGCGTGGACGGGGATGCAGAACAGCGTCTCGGCCAGGCGGTCGGCCACCGGGGGGAAGTCCTTGACGAGTTTCTCAAACGCCGGCTGTCGCGTCACGGGGCGCGGGTAGTGGATCGCCGTCGCCACGCCCTCGGCGTTCAGCGCCTTGGCGAACAGATCACGCACGTTCGAGCCGTCGGCGGGCTTCGCAAAATGCGTCGGATCAATCCGCACCGGATACAGGTGATAGATCCCCACGGCCCCGGGCGTCTCGGTCGGCGCCGCAAGCCCGGGGATCGTCGCGATGGCCCGGTCAAACGCGGAGGCGTTGGCACGGCGCTTGACGTTATTCGCCGGCAAACGCTGCAGCTGGCTCAGGCCCAGCGCGCCCTCCATGTCGGTCATGCGGTAGTTGTAGCCCACCTGCCCGTGGATGTACTTCTGCGTTTCGCCGTGGGAACGCAGCAGCTTGATCTGCTTGGCCAGGTCGTCGTCGTTGGTCGAGATGAACCCGCCCTCGCCGGTGGTCATGTTCTTGGTGGCATAGAGCGAATACGTCACGGCGTCGCCAAACTCGCCCAGCCCGCGCCCCTTGTACGTCGCCAGGTGCGACTGGGCGGCGTCATAAACTACCGCGAGGGCATGATCGACGGCGAGTTTCTCGACGCCGTCGATGTCCACCGGGTTGCCGTAAAGGTGGGTGCAGGCGATGGCGGTGGTCTTGCTGGTGATGCGTCGGCGCGCGTCGGCGACGTCAATGTTGTAGGTCTGAGGGTCGACATCGCAGAAGACCGGGATGCCGCCGCGGGCGACGATCATGCTGACGGTTGCGATGTAGGTCCAGGCGGGGACGAGGACCTCGTCGCCAGGTTGAATGAGGGGCTCGTAGGCGAGTTGGAGGGCACAGGTGCCGTTGGCGCAGGTCATCATGTGACGGGCGCTGGTCTGCTTGCCGAAGGCCTCTTCGAGGGCCAGGCAGTTCTTGCCCTGGGCGAGCATGCCCGAGCGCATCACCCCCACCACCGCGTTGATGTCGTCCTCGGTGATCTGCACGGCCACCGGGGGAATAGGCTTCTCGCAGACCGGGGTGCCGCCGTGGAGCGCGAGGGTCTTGGCGGCGGAGGAGACGGCATGGGCGGCGGCGAGCGTGGACATCGGTGCTCCTGCAAGGAGGTCAGGCGTCAAGAGGGCGGAAGGATAGCCGGGAGGCGGCCGAGACGCAATAGAAAACGGCGAATCGGCTTGCGGGCCGCATTTTGTGAGGCCGCGAGCGGCTTCAAGCCCGATCTCAACCGCGATCACGCATTCCGCGCGCGTCCCCAATGGCCAATGATCGCTGGTGAATCCACGCGAAATGGGCACCAACTGACGGTTTCAAGGTTGCGTCCGCCGGGCGCGGGCCTACGTTGACCCTCAACGACTCGCCTGCGAGAGCCCCGGAGCTCGTCCGAGGTCGTGTGTAGTCACCAGACGTCAGGCCCCGCGCCGTCGCCGGCTTTGAAGGAGCAAGAACATGCGTCAGACCTGTGTGATCGGTGGTGTGTCCGTGGCCGTGATGCTGGGGATTTTGGGCGGTTCGGCGCGGGCTGGCGCTCCGCAATACACCATCGTCGAGATCGGCGCGGTGGCGGGTCACTCCGGGTCGCAGGGGTTGCGGGTTTCCACCAACGGGCAGTACGCCACGGGGCGCTCGCTGGGCGCGCCGGGAAGCCTGGCGATCTCGTGGACGGCCCCCGGCACGTTCGCGCCCTTGCCGAACCTCGCCTCGCCGGTGCGGAACTTCGGCGTCGGCAACTCCGTGAACGACACCGGCGTGTTCGTCGGCACCGGCTCGGCCACGGCGTTCGGCTCCAACCCGCTGCCGATCATCTGGACCGGCGGCGCAGTAGCCCAGTTGCCGTTGCCAGCCGCACAGACCCTCGGCCGCGCCAACGACATCAACAACGCCGGCGTTGTCGTGGGATCGGTCAACGGTGGCGGCCTCGAAGCCCCGCTCGTGTTCACCGGCGGCGCGGGCGGCACCGCCACGATCATCACCACCCTCGGCCCCGGCGGCACCCGAATGACCACGGCGTTCTCGATCAACAACTCCAACGTCTGCGTGGGCAACGGCGTCGATCCGAACAACGCCGCCCGAAACGTCGGCATGGTCTACGACATCAACGCCAACACGATGATCGAGGTCGGCGCGTTGCCGGGGCTGAACGGGGCCCTGGCGTTCGACATCTCGAACGCCGGGCACGTGGTGGGCAGCACCATGCTGAACCAGGGCTCGGGCGTGCCATACATCTGGACCGCCGGCGGCGGGATGGTCGCGATCCCCCTGCCCGCCGGGACCTCGCAGGCCGGCGCCCGCGGCGTCAACTCTTCGGGCTGGGTCGTCGGCACCGGGTCGTCCGCCTTCGCCATCCCCTATGTCTACGACGGCACCACCACCTACCGCCTCGCCGATGTCATCCCTCCGGGCACCGGCTGGGACCTCTCAACGAACACCTCGTCCAGTGCGCTCTCGATCAGCGACACCGGCGTCATCGTCGGCTCGGGTGTCTTCAACGGCAACGTACGCGCCTACGCGATGATCCCCGTGCCCCCGCCGTGCGTCGGCGACATCAACAACGACGGCCAGCGCAACACCACCGACCTCACGCTGCTGCTGGGCACCTTCGGGCAGACGGTGCCCCCGGGCACGCTGGGAGACCTCGACGGCAACGGGTCGGTGACCACCGCCGATCTGGTGCTATTCCTGAGCGTGTTTGGCGTGCCGTGCTGAAGCGTCCTCGGCGCATCGAGAACGCGCAGAACTGAGCGAGCGCGGGATCTTGAGCCGACGGCGCGAGCCGTCGGTCTTGGCGGAACGAGCAACGCAGAGGGTGTGGACCGTCCGCTGGCGCGGACGGCTCTGAGCCGGGTGGTGCGGCACGCGATCGCGCCAACTTCAAAGCCGCCCAAACTCCCGCACCGCGGCGAGGATCGCAAAGATCACCGTGGCGACCACCGGCAGCCACATCAGCGCCCGGCGCCACATCGGAGCCACACGGCGCGCCGCCGCGGCGCTTCCGACCGACCCGGACCCGGAACGGCCCAGAACGTCGGCTTCGGCGACAAACCTCTTGGCGGCGACCTCGTTGGGCATCACATGTATTGAAACGCACCGGTCAGGTTCATGCTGCCGCATGAAGCGATTTTCGCCCCGCCAGATTCGGGGTTTTTCGCCGCACTGGATGAGGTCAGCCAGTCGAACGAACGATCGGGGGGGCGTCAGCCCTTGTTTCGGCACGCCTTGAGCGGCTGCAAGCACCAACCCAGTTTCAAACGTCGTCATCCGATCCGCTCGCGCCCACCCATGTACGGCCGCAGCGCCGCGGGAATCGTGATGCTCCCGTCCTTGTTCTGGTACATCTCGAGAATCGGAATGAGCACGCGCGGGCTCGCCAGCACGGTGTTGTTGAGCGAGTGGCAGACGACCGGCTTGCCGCCGGTGCCTTCGCCCTTGTAGCGCATGTTCAGCCTTCGGCACTGGTAGTCGTACAAGCGGGAGGCCGAGTGGGTCTCGCCGTAAGCACCCTGCGGTCTGCCGTCGGCGCCGATCTCGCCTCGCCCGGGCATCCACGATTCGACGTCGATCATGTCGGCGTTCTTCACGCCCAGGTCACCCGTGCAGCACTGCAGCAACCTGTACGGCAGGCCCAGGGTCTGCAGCAACTCCTCGACGATGCCGATCATTTTCTTGTGCCACTGGCGGCTCTCGGCCTCGTCGGCGCGGCAGATGACGACCTGCTCGACCTTATCAAACTGGTGGATGCGGTACAGCCCCGCCGTGTCGCGCCCTGCCGCACCCGCTTCGCGGCGGAAACACGTGCTGACGGTCGCGTACTTCAAGGGCAGGCGAGATTCATCGATGATCTCGTCGGCGTGCAGGCCCATCAGCCCGACCTCGCCGGTGCCCGTGAGGAACAGGTCGTGCGCCTCGCCGCGGGCCTTTTCGTTCACTTGGTAGGTCTGCTCGCGGCCCGCGGGGAAGAAGCCGGTGCCCACCATGCACTCCTCGCGCACGATCACCGGGACGCTGATCGGCGTGAAGCCGTGCCGATCGGCGATGAAATCCAGCGCAAAGCGCAACACGGCCTGGTGCAGCCGCATGCCGTCGCCCACGAGGACATACGACCGCGAGCCGGCCATCTTGACGCCGCGCTCGAAGTTGACGAGGCCGTGCTTCTCGATGAGTTCAAGGTGGTTGAGCGGCTTGAACCCGCGCTGCGACTCGAACGACTTGGTCGTATCAAACGCGAGCGTCCCCGCGGTCGGATTCCACTTCTTGAGCTCGACATTGTCGTCGCTCGACGTGCCCACCGGCACATCCGGGTCAGGCGGCAGCGGCACGGCGAGCACGAGGTCGTTCAGCGAGGCGTCGGTCGCCGCGACCTCGGCTTCCAGCAGCTGCACACGCTCTTTCAACGCCGCGGGCTTGGTCTTCAGTTCGCTGATCTGGGCCTCGATGGCGGCCTTCTCATCGCCCGCCGCGGCCTTGAGCTGCCCCTGCAGCTTGCCGATCATCGGGCCTGAGTCCTTGGCCAGCCGGTTCTGCTCGGCACGGGCGGTTTCCTGCTCGCTCAGCAGTCGACGGCGTTGCTCGTCGAGCGCCAGGATGCGATCAAAGTCGACGCGCACGCCCTTCTTGGCGGCGCCGTCGCGGAAGCGTTGCGGGTTCTCTCGCAGGGCCTTGAGGTCGATCATGGGGCCGATGGTATCTCGGCTCCTGGTAGGTCGGCTCTCCGAGCCGACTCTTCGAGTCCTTGCGTTGGTCGAGGGTTCAAAGAGTCGGCTCGGAGTGCCGACGTATCAACGGCCGACTATCCTTGCGCTCAATGCCCCGTCGCGTCGACCCCCACCGCACCCAGATGTCCGAGCTGTCGGCGCAGCTCGAGGGCTTCCTCAAAAGGCCCGCGCACCCCGTCAACAAGGACGATCCGCTCAGCGATTTCGAGGCCGGGATCGAGCACGGCGCCGTGCCCGCGGCGGGCCTGCTCTCCCACATCCCGCTGTTCTCGCGCCTCAGCCCGCCCGACCAGGCCGCGCTGCACACCATGATGAAGCGGGAGCGCTTCGAGGCCCACCAGACCATCTTCTGGCTGGGCGACAAGGGCGACAGTTTCTATCTTGTCGAGTCCGGCCAGGCCATGGTCAGCGTGCCCAACAGCAAGGGCGAGCACGTCACCATCGCCTCGATCGGCCCCGGCGGTTTCTTCGGCGAGATCAGCCTGCTCGACGGCGGCGTCCGCACCGCCACCGTCCGCGCCGCCGAGCACACCACAACCTATTCCCTCGACCGCGCCGCCCTCCGCGAGTTCCTCCTCGCGAACCCGGCGGCGGGGATCGACATCCTCGCCGTCATGGGCCAGCGCCTCCGCGCCAACAACGAGGTGCTGCGCCAGTCGACCAACCCCAACGAAGCCTTCGCGCAGACCCGCGTGACGACATGGCAACGCGTCAGCGACATCATCGCCACCGTCGCCGCCAGCCAGTGGTTCACGATGTTCCACCTGACGTGGTTCGGCATCTGGATCACGCTCAACGTGATCGGCGCGTTCATGGAGACGCCGCCAAAGGTCTTCGCGTTCGACCCGTTCCCCTTCGGCCTCTTGACGATGGTCGTGAGCCTCGAAGCGATCTTCCTGAGCATCTTCGTGATGGTCAGCCAGAACCGTCAGGCCGAGAAGGACCGCCTGCGCACCGACCTTGATTTCCAGGTGAACGTGAAGGCGGAAACCGAAATCGTCGGCATCGCACGCCGGCTCGAGAACGTCGAAGCCATGCTCACCGACATGCGCAACGGGCAGGCGCGGTAGCCGAACCAAACGAGCCCGGAGCGTGAGCGACGGGTCTGTGAGACAACCCGAATGCTCGGCAGATTCAACCCACTCGCTCACGCTCGGGGCTCGCTTGTTGGCTGCTTTTCCGCCTCCCCACAACTACACTCATCGCATGACCACCATGAGCCACTCCGCCCCCCACCCCGGCACCATGCACCGCACCGTTCGCGCCCCGCGCGGCAACACCCTCACCTGCAAATCCTGGCAGGCCGAAGCCGCCATGCGCATGCTCATGAACAACCTCGACCCCGAGGTCGCCGAGAGGCCGCAGGACCTCGTGGTCTACGGCGGGCGCGGCAAGGCGGCACGCTCATGGGAGGCCTTCGACGCCATTGTCGAAACCCTCAAACGGCTCGAACCCGATGAGACGCTGCTGGTGCAATCCGGCAAGCCCGTCGGCGTGGTGCGTACCACTGAAGATTCGCCGCGGGTGCTCATCGCCAACTCAAACCTCGTGCCGCACTGGGCCACGCAGGCGCACTTTGATGAGCTCGAGAAGCGCGGGCTGATGATGTTCGGGCAGATGACGGCGGGGTCGTGGATCTACATCGGAACGCAGGGGATTCTGCAGGGCACCTATGAGACCTTCGCCGAGCTCGGCCACAAGCACTACCCGCACCTGAAGAACGATCCACTGGGGCCGCTGGCCGGAAAACTCTGCGTCACCGCGGGCTGCGGCGGGATGGGCGGGGCACAGCCGCTGGCCGTCACGCTCAACGGCGGGGCGTGCCTCATCGCCGACGTCGATCTCGAGCGGCTCAACCGCCGCTGCCACGACCGCTACCTCGATGAGATTCTCCCCAGCATCGATCAGGCCATCGACGGTGCCATGGACTACGCCGCCAAGCGCCGCAACGTGAGCGTCGGCGTGCATTGCAACGCGGTGGAACTGCTGGCGAGATTTCAAGCCCGCAAGATCACGCCGCACGTCATCACAGACCAGACGAGCGCCCATGATCCGCTGGTGGGCTATGTGCCCGAAGGCCTGACGCTGCACGAGGCTGATATCCTGCGCGGCGCTGATCCTGCCGAGTATCAACGCCGCAGCATGGCCACGATGGCCAAGCACGTCCGACTGATGGTCGAGCTCATGCGGGGGGGCGAGGGCAAGCCCGGCAGCATCGTCTTCGACTACGGCAACAACATCCGCCAGCGCGCCCTCGACCACGGGTACAAAGACGCCTTCGCGTTCCCCAGCTTCGTCCCGGCCTACATCCGCCCGCAGTTCTGCCGCGGACGCGGGCCGTTCCGCTGGGTGGCGCTCAGCGGCGACCCCGAGGACATCTACACCACCGACGCGGCCATCATGGACCTGTTCCCAAACGACGAGCGCCTGCACCGCTGGATCAAGGGCTGCCGCGGTGCGGACGGGAAGAACAAGTTTGCCTTCCAGGGCCTCCCCGCGCGCATCTGCTGGCTGGGCTACAGCGAGCGCGACAAGGCCGGGCTGCTCTTCAACGAACTCGTCCGCACCGGCGAAGTCAGCGCCCCGATCGTCATCGGACGCGACCACCTCGACTGCGGCAGCGTCGCCAGCCCCAACCGCGAAACTGAAGCGATGAAGGACGGCACCGACGCCGTTTCTGACTGGGCCATCCTCAACGCGATGGTCAACATCGCCTCGGGCGCGAGCTGGGTGAGTTTCCACCACGGCGGCGGCGTGGGCATCGGCTTCTCGCAGCACGCCGGCCAGGTGATCGTGGCCGACGGCACGCCCGAGGCGCGGGAGCGGATTGCGCGAGTCCTGGCCAACGACCCGATGATGGGCGTGCTGCGCCACGCCGACGCGGGTTACGACGAGGCGATCTCGTTCGCGCGCGAGCACGAGGTGGATGTGCCGATGATGGACGCTTGAGGCACCCGAGGTTCACGCGACGCGGACGTGGAACTGGCTCATCGCCTCGTGGAGAACGCGGGCGAGATTTTCGTCGCTCTCGATGCCGCGTTCGTGGCGCCGCACCGCGGTGATCACCCGGTTCACCAGCGCCACGCGGGCGAGGTGCGCGGGGGTCGGGGGCCCCTTCAGCCCGGCCTGCTTCAGCGACCGCCAAGCCTGACCGGCGGTGGTCCAGGTCTCGCCGTCACGCCGCTCGGGCGCGAAGGGGCGGGAGGGACCGAACGTCTGGGCCTGGGCGGCGGAAGCGACGGCAGACTGCGTCCCGGCGTCCCGGCGGGCCCCGGTGGCTGGCATGTGCCGCGGCGAAAACCGGGGGGAGAACCGCAGGACGTCGGTGGGGGTTTCTTCGTAGGCGTGGGTGCTCATACTCATCTCAGTGCGTAATCGGCGCGTCGTGTGACGGGCCGAAGGCACGAGATGGGCGAAAAATCGACGGGGAACTCACGCCCCGTAGCGTCCAAGCTCGTCCGATACCAGACATCGCCCGAACCAATTCGCCGCAGGGGTGCCGTCATTCCTTCTCAAACGTCGGGACTTCCAGCTTCTTGTCCGACTTCTTCCCCAGCCCCGCGGCTTCGTGCTGCTCGGGGGTCAGGATGTCGTGGAGGGCGTCACGGGTGGGGCGCTCGTTGTCGATCTTTTCTTGCCAGCGTTTGGCCCAATCGTTGTGGTGGTCGCGGTTGCCGCCGAAGGCGATGGGGTCTTCGTCCTGGGCCTTGATCTCTTCAAGGGCCTCGCGTTCGAGCTTGTCGGCGAGGAGTTTCTCGAACGATCGGCGCGCCTCGGCGATGCGGGTCTTCTGGTCGGCGCTGAGACCGCGGACGTTCTCGACGCGGTCGAAATCGAGGTCGTCGCCGAAGGTCCTCGCATAGCTTCCCGAGGCACGCGAATAGAACGCATAGCGGAGCTTTTGGCGAGCGTCTTCGGGCAGGGTGGGCAGGACGCGCCGGAACGCCGCGAGGTTGGCGTCGCGCACCGGCTTCCACTGCTCGAGGGCCCGCGCGAACCACGCGCCCTGCATCCGCCGTCCGCGGGCCTCGTCGTCGCCTTCGGCTTCTTCTTCTACGTTTGCCGGGTTGGGGATCTTGCTGTCTTCAGGTTTCCACTGCTCGGCGATCGCCGCGGCGCGGTCGAGCGCTTCCTGATAGCCCGAGAGCGCGTCGGCGGTGTCGGCCGGCAGCGGCACATCGGGCCCGAGCGCGGCGAGCACCAACGCCTCGACATCGACCGACGCCAGGCCGATCTGGTTGCCGCCGGCGCGGGTGAAGTCGCGGCGCTTCAGCCGCGCCTCGACCTTCGGCCAGCGGTCGAGCTGCTCGGGGCTCAGCAACAGCTTGACGTCTTCGAGCAGATTCTCGCGGAGCTTCTGGATGTGCTTGTTGTACTTCTCGGTGATGGGGCGGGATTTCTCCCACACTTCCGCATCATTGATCCACTGGCCGTTGGGCATAAACGTCGCCTCGTACCACTTGCCCATCTTGCGCCGATTGGTGCGGAGTTTGTCGAGGTAGCTCTGCACCAGGTCATCGATCAGCGGACGCTGGTCGGCGGGCAGCTCGACGATCGACACCAGCGCTCGGACCTCTTTGAGGTCCAGCGCCGGGGGCGACTCATAGCCCACCGCGTAGTTGTCGAATCGCCCCGAGTCGTCCTCGATCTGGTCCTGACGGGCCAGCGCGGTCGGCACCGCCGCGTTCGCGCCGAGCAGACACACAAGCGCGAGCAACGCCGCGCGAAGTCCACGAGAAACACGGTCCTCCCGGTCGGCTCGCATGGCTTACTCCTCGAAGGTGGGTTCCTTGACCTCGACCGTCTTGAACGGCGCGGGCAGCTTGGCGAGCAGTTCCGGCGTCAGGGCCTTGCGGACCTTCTCGATCGTCGCCTTCGCGATCGCCGGACCCTTCTGATAGAGCTCCTGCATGGACTGCCCGCCCCACATCGCTTCGGGCGATGCGGCTTCCTTCATTTCCTTGTCGCGGGCTTCGGCCGTGGGCTTGTAGAGCGCCAGCGTGTCGGCGTCGTGTGTGCGCCGGATCTCGGCGAGCGACTTTTTCTGCTCTTCGGTGATGCCGTCCATCTTCATGGCGGCGTCAAAGGCCTTGTCGATCTGCGGGCCCTGCTGGTCGACGTATTGGAAATACGCCGCGCGGTAGTACGCCACCTGGAACCGGTCACGCACGTTCTCGGGCAGCGACGACGCCATCTTCGAGAGCGAGCGGTTGTTGACCTCCGTTGCGGGGCGGGCCTTCTCGCTGGCCTCCTTCATCATCTTCATGCCGTAGGCCTGCATCTCCTCCATCGACTTGCCGCCAATCTCCTCGCCGATCTCCTTCATTTTCTTCTCGAAGCTCTTGCGCCATTCGAGGTAGGGCGCGACCGCGGCGTCCATGTCCTGCTCGTACTGCTCAACGGCGGCGGCGGCCTCCTCGGGCAGTTTGCCGTCGGGCATGACCGAGCGTGCCACGCCCACAAGGTCGACCGTGCCACCGCCCATCGGGCCCGAAGTGCCGGCGTCGGCAAGACGCTTGCGGCGCTCGGCCTTTGGCCACAGCGCCGTCTGCTCGGCCGTCAGCGTCGCCTTGAAGTCGTCCATGAACTTGGTCTCAAGGCCGGAGGCATACTCGCTGTAGTTCTCGCTGGCCTCCATCAGCTTTTTCATGTCCTCCTTGGAGGGCATCCCGGTCATGCCGGGCTGCATGCCCTGCATGAACTCCATGACTTTCTTGGCAGCGTCCTTCGCCTGCCCGTTGTAGGTGCCGTAGAGGTCGAGCGTGGTCTTGCGCTGCTCGGGGGTGAGTTTGAGCACATCGGCCATCGACTCAATGGTGGACTTGCGGAGCGACCAGCCGAGGCCGTCCATGCCCATCGAGATGTCTTCGGAGTCATCCTGCGCGAACGAGGCTTTGGGAAGCGAAATCAGGCCGGCGAGGGCCACGCCCGCCGCGAGTGCGAGGATGCGCCCGCCGCGAAGGGCGCGTGAAAGGCGGGATTTCCAGCCGAGGAGGATCGACATGCCGTGCTCCGGGAGAATGGCGTGAGTTTGGAAGGATGCCCGACCAGCGATTCCGGGACCACACTGTACCCGTGGGGGGTGCCCGAGGTTCCCATCCCTCCGCACCTTTCAACGAGGATGGGTCTATTGAGGTTCGTCAAACTCCAGGGGCGGGAGCTCTCTGGTCACGGTGCCGCTCTGGATTGCCCGCTGCTGCTCTGCGGTGAGGATTTCGTTCAGGCGGGTGCCAATACGGGTTTCGAGCGCCGCTCCTTTCGCCGCCAGGTCAGGTCGCAGTTCGGGGTTGCCAGAGGCGGCGATCTGGTCGTCGGTGGCGGAGAGTTCCCAGCGCTCAAACTCCACCGCCGCCGCTGAAGCGAGTGCGCTCTGCTCGCGCAGCAACTCGCGGCGCAGCTCGGCGATTCGTTCGGTCGCCTCGGCCGAGAGATCGGGCAGTTCCGACGCACGACGAAGCACCTCCCCCGCTTCGCTCTGGCCAAACAGCCAGGGGTAGACCCGTTCGTGGACCGAGCGGGCGAGCATCGCCGCGGCATCGGCGGGCAGCAGGGCCACGACCTGCCGCAGGGCGCGCGTCGTTACGTTCCGCTCGTCGCGGATGATGAGCCGCCACCGTCGATAGCTCGCCTGCTTCCACGCGCCGTCGCCCTCGCGCTCGGCGCGCAGCTCGTCCGCAGGGACCGTGCGGATGAACGACTCCTTGCGAACCAGCACCGGGTCGATGGAGTCTTCCCAGGCACGCAGCGCCTCGTCGAGTTCGGCGCTCCGCGGCTTGCCGAGCGTCTCTCCCGACTCGACGGCTTCACGGAGATCGGCGGTGCGTTCCGCGTATGCCGAGCCGATGGAGCGGGCTCGGCGCAGGGCCTTCTCCGCGCTCTCCCACTTCGCCAGCTGCTCGGGCGTCAGAATCAGGCGCAGATCATCGATGAAGCGCGAGGCCAAGTCCTGGGCATAACGGGCGAACTTCACCGTCGCCTCCGCCCGCTTGATCTTCAGCGGCTTGTCCTCGTCGGCCTTCTCGATGATGCGGTCCGCAAGGGCGAGGTAGTCCTTGTACTTGCGCGCGGCGCTCTGGTGGGCCTCGGCGTAGCCGGTGTGGAGGTCCGTGGCGTCGGATCGTTGCGACTCGCTCAGCCCCAGCGCCCGCGACATCCGCTGCAGCGTCACCGCCGAGACCTCGGGAACATCGGGGCTCCCGCTCACGAACTGCGGGGCCCGCGGCTCGCACCCGCCCATCAGCGCCGCGACCATCGCAAGCACGACGAGCCGGATCATGCCGGGCACGGGCCTCATGGCCGGCGCTCCGTCCCGCCGTTGCCCAGTTCACGCCCGCGGTCGCGTGCCGCGAGCACGGCCTTGACGATCGATTGCCCCACCCGCTGGGCGCTCAGCACGCCCAGGGCCGCTTCGGTGGTCCCGCCCTTGCTGGTGACGGCGGCGCGCAGGTCGGCGGGCGATTCCGACGCTGACGCGAGCATCGACGCCGCACCGGCGAGCGTCTGGCGGGTGAGCCGGTCGGCGGTGTGCTCGGGCAGCCCCGCGTCCATGCCCGCACGCACCATCGCCTCGGCGAGATAGAACAGGTACGCCGGCCCGCACCCGGACAGCGCCGTCACCGCGTCCATCATGGTCTCATCGACCATCTCGACCACCGGGCCGACGGCGCGAAACAGCTCCAGGGCCGCTTCTTCATCGCCGGGGCGGGCGCCGTCACCCAAAGCCACGGCGGTGGCCCCTTGGCCGATCCGAGCCGGCGTGTTGGGCATCACGCGGACCACCCGCACCGAGCCGCCCAGCGCCGCCCGCACCGACGACGACTTCGCGCCCGCGAGCATGGTGACCACGACGCCGTCAAACGTCAGCCCGGCGGCGGCCCACTGCTGCCCCACCGCCGTCAGCGATTGCGGCTTGACCGCGAGCACGACGACGGACGCGGAGCCGCGTTCGAGCGCACCGTCAAAGCGGGCCAGGCCGTCGAGCAGCCCGGATGAAACAGCGATGCCACGGCGTTCAAAGTCTTCGCGGTGGGCGGCGTAAGGCTCGACGACGCCGAAAGACCCGGGTGGCAGCCCGGCGCGTTCGATTGCTCCCAGCGCGAGTGCGCGGGCCATGTTGCCGCCTCCGATGAAGATGAAGCGGGGGTGAACAGGGGGCTGGGGGGACATCGGGCGGGATGGTACAGGCGGGGGCTGGTTCGGCACCGAACCCGGCGTCCCGCTTCACAGAATCTGAACCGATAGAATGCCCCGCATGGCGATCCCCTATCTCCTCGAGTTCGAGAAGCCGTTGACCGAGCTGGAGAAGCAGATCCAGGAACTCGAGGCCGAGGTGGCGTCGGGCGCGGGAACTGATGGCTCGCAAGCGGGCGACGACCCCGAGCCCGGGCCGGTGCAGCCGGACGTGCCCGCGAAGCCCGGTGCGGGTGGCGGCGGAAAGAGAGTCCGCGCCGCCGCGGCAACGAAGCCCGCCGAGCCGGTCCCCGCCAAGTCCGCCGCACGCCTCAGCGACGCGAGAGCCAGGTACCAATCCGAACTCGCCCGTATCTACGAGGGGCTCTCGGCGTGGCAGACCGTCCGCGTCGCCCGGCACCCGCGGCGCCCACAGTTCCGCGACTACGTCTCGATGCTGTGCAAGGATTTCTGCGAACTCCACGGCGACCGGCGCTTCGGCGACGACCCCGCCATCGTCACCGGCCTGGCCCGCATCGGCTCGCACAAGGTAATGCTCGTCGGCCACCACAAGGGGCGCGACACGAACGAGAAGCTGGCGTGCCACTTCGGGTGCGCTCACCCCGAGGGCTACCGCAAGGCGCTGGCAAAGATGAAGCTGGCGGAGAAGTTCAAGATCCCGGTCGTGACGTTTGTCGATACGCCGGGGGCGTACCCGGGGCTGGGGGCCGAGCAGCGCGGACAGGCCGAGGCGATCGCGGTGAACCTGCTCGAGATGAGCCGGCTGGAGACGCCGGTGCTCTCGATCATCATCGGCGAGGGCGGATCGGGCGGGGCGCTGGGCATCGCGGTGGCCGACCGCGTGGCCATGATGCGGCACTCGTGGTACTCGGTCATCTCCCCCGAGGGATGCGCCGCGATCCTGTGGAAAGTCGCCAACGAACAGACCAATACCGAAGCGGCCCGCGCCCTGAACCTCACAGCGGCGGACAACCTCCGCCTGGGCATCGTCGACGACATCATCGAAGAGCCGATCGGCGGGGCCCACCGCAACCCGAAGGGCGCCGCCGACGCCCTCGAAGCGTGGGTGACGGAGAACCTGGCGCAGCTGAAGAAACTCAAGCCGGCACAGCTGGTTTCGCGGCGGTACGAGCGTTTCCGCAAACTGGGGAAGTATGCGGAGTTGCGGGAATAGACCGCTCGCCACCGGCAGTGTGCGTGCCCACTCTTGCTTCATTTTCTCGTGGTTGCCTTCCCAACGGCCGATTCATCTTGGCTGACTCTCGGAGGTGTCGTGCCCAGTGTCGCGACAGCAAGCCCAACCGCCAGAAGGGGGAAAACCAGCTTCCAACTGCCCATCCTGATCAGTCCTTTCCGCAGACCCGCGTTCAAATCTGAAGCGAATACCAGCGTGACGAGTGCCGCGCAGATGGGAGCGAAATCGAGCGTGTCCCGGTAGTCCGCGAACCTGGCGAGCAGAATCGAAGCGCACATGACAATGATCGCGAAGCTGATTGCTAGAATCCAACTCTGATGGGCAGGCAGACGCTGCTGCCGTGGTGCGATCCACTTTGTGCCGTGCTGGTGGTCGAATGTGAGCGGCGCGAACGCTTTGGACTGCGTCTTGTCCAAAATGTCCCAGTTGTAGATATGCCTGCCAAACTCGCCGCGGCTTGCATACAAGCCCTTCTCCAACTGGCTGCGCAAATCGGCTTCGTCACCCCACCAAATCGCCTGACTAGAAGCCTGACCGTGGTAGAAATGACGCCGCGGCTCCTGTGCTATCAGCACGACGTGCTTGCCATACGCGCTCGCGATTCCCACCTCGTGGGCGCGACTTGGATTGTCAAGCTCCGATCCCTCGTCTGCGAGCGAGAGATCCGCGACGATGAACTTCGCGTCCTTGATCATCGCCCGAGCGCGCTCGACCGTATCCGCAATATTCGTTGCATAACCCGGATCGTCCATGAACAAGCAAGGCAAGCCGAACGCGTTTTCGACCGCTGAAACGCAGGCACGCCTCGGAAGCTCAAAGTCCGGCTGCAGCCGGGTGATGAAGAAGACGAACGCCGGAGGAATCTGCGTGTGCACAGAAGCTGCGAGCAGTTCAGCAAGCTCTATCAGTCGCGCATCTTCAGAGGCATCAACGCCGGGTTGGTAGCTATGCACGCCGCCGTTGAGATTGCTCGGAATCACCAATTCGCTGCCGTCGAGAAACTGGATTGAAACGGCCTGAGGGTCGGTCACCACCGTTGCACCGATGCGATCATCAACGATCACCTGCAGCGGCTTCCCTTGCCGGACCGCGATCGCAGCCTCTTGCAGGATGAACATCGATGTCTTCGTCGGAGTTTCCGGACGGAATGGCAGGACGACCAGAACGCCATGGCAATCCGACATAACCCGAGCGACGCGTGGCTCCTCCATCGTCTGGAATCCCTTCGGATCACCAACGACTAGCGCCCTTTTGTCGTCAAACCACCGGATAACGCTGCTCAGGAACTTCGGGTCCTTCTCGGGCCTCCAAGAAGCTGAGAGATAGATCGTGCGTTCTGGATCACGATCAATGCGCAGAGACAGTTGCGGCGTGTTCGGCATCTGACACATCCCGTCCAAGTCGTGTTGATCGGGGCAAGTCCGTTGCGCACCGACGAGGGCGCATGCTACCAACATTGCGCTTTCGAGCGGGCGGGCCCAGCAGTTGCCGCTCTTTCAACCCTCAATCAGTCCTGCTACGCTGTCGTTGGATCATGGGAATTGGAGACCCTTCGCGTGGACCAGCCGCACAACAATCAACCCTCGCCGACTCCGACCGAACCTCAGGTTCCCGCCAAGCGTGGCGGCACGCCATCGATTGCCCTGTGGACCGCCGCGCTGTTCGCGTTCCTGATTCTCTCGCTCGTCCTGGTGCTGCTGAACCGGCCCGAGCTCCAGGGCTCGGCGGTCATCGCCATCGCGTGCGTGCTGGCCCTCATGCCCATCAGCATGATCGCGGCGTACCGCATCGGGGCGACCTCGCGCGTCGAATCGAACATCTCCGACATGGCCCGGGCCATCGACCGCTTCACGCAGGAGGGCGGGCTGAGCGAGGGTGCTCGGCGGGTGATCCACCGTCGCAGCGAGCGTGAGATTCTCCGCCGCGCCATCGAGCAGGACATCCAGGCCGAGGACTGGGACGCCGCGATGGTGCTGGTGAAGGAACTCGCGGAGCGGTTCGGCTATCGGCACGACGCCGAGGAGTTCCGGGCGCGGATCGAACGCGTGCGGGCGCAGACGACAGACCGGCGCGTGGTGGACGCGCTCACGCGGCTCGATGAGCTCATCCGTGGGCGGCAATGGGCCGAGGCGTACGCCGAGGCGGCGCGGGTGCAGCGACTGTATCCCGAGAGCCACCGTGTCCACGCCCTGCGCGAGCGCGTGGACGAAGCGCGGGCGATCTACCGCAAGGAGCTTGAGCGGGCGTTCCTGATCGCCGCCGAGCGCGAGCGCATCGAAGAGGCGATGGAGCTGCTGAAGGAGCTCGACCAGTACCTGACGCCGACGGAGGCGGAGCCCTACAAGGAAGTCGCCCGCGGCGTGATCGGCAAGCTGAAAGAGAACCTCGGCGTGCGCTTCAAACTCACCGTGCAGGACCAGCGCTGGGAAGAGGCGATCTCGGTGGGCGAACGCATCACCCACGAGTTCCCCAACACCCGCATGGCGGCGGAGGTGCGCGAGCTCATGCCCAAGCTTCGAGAGAAGATCGGCGTGGGGGCTCGGTGAAAGCCTGACCACGGCCGAAATCATCCGGCGTCAGTACATCAGCGTCAGCTCGAACACGGTCTCGCCACACGACGAGCAACGACCGACGATCGCCGGTGGTTCCCTGAGCCTCGATTCGTCAACAACCCCTCCGACCGTTGCATCTGAGCAGGGGTTGTTCCAATCCCATGGGCAGTAGCGGAAGCGATAGATGCCTGTCGTCGTTGGCGACACGGACACGTCCGTGAACAGCGCATCAGCGGCAAGGCCTGTGACTCGAACCACACGTGGCCCTGAGGCGTTGTTCCGCTGAGATCGCTGAGTCGAATCGACAAACTGCGGCCATGTCGCTTCCCGGCGCGCGACCGGTTGAAACTCGCTCTTCTCACGACTCGGACGTGTCGACTGACAAGATGTGGTAGCAGTGAGCAACATCACGCCAATGAGCATCAAGTTCCGCATGTGGTGCCCCTTTCTGGATCGAGGAATCAATCGTCAGGATACCACATGATAGACGCGGCATCCCCGAGCACAACCCTGATACCCTTGCCCCATGACCACCCTCCTGCAAGGCAAAGTCGGCCTGATCTTCGGCGTCGCCAACGATCGTTCGTACGCCACCCACATCGCCGCCGAGCTCTCGAAGCACGGTGCCACCTGCGCCTTCGCCCACCTGCCCGGCGAGAAGAACGAACGCCGCACCCGCAAGGCCGTCGAGGCCCTGGGCCTGACTGACGCGTGGCTGTTCCCCTGTGACTGCGCCAAGGACGAAGACCTCGACGCCGTCTTTGACGCCTACGCTAAGCGTTTCAACCGGATGGATTTCCTCGTCCACTCGATCGCCTTCGCCGACCGCGAGTGGCTCGCCCCCGGCAAGTTCGTCGAGACCCCCCGGGCCGCGTATCTGAGTGCCATCGACATCTCGGCGTACACGCTGGTGGCCATGGCCCGGCGCTGCCGAGCCCTCATGCGCGATTCCGGCGGCGGCAGCGTGATGTGCATGAGCTATCACGGTGCCGAAAAAGTCGTCAGCGGCTACAACGTCATGGGCGTGGCGAAGTCGGCCCTTGAATCAACCACCCGCTACCTCGCCGCCGAACTTGGCACCGACAAGATCCGCGTCAACGCGATCTCCGGCGGCCCGCTCCGCACCCTCGCCTCCTCGGCGGTCGGCGGCATCGACACCTTCCTCGACGCCACGCCGAAACTCGCGCCGCTGCGTCGGAACATCGAGGGCGCCGAAGTCGGCGGCACGGCGGTCTACCTCGCCTCGGACCTCTCGACCGGCGTGACCGGCGAAACGATCTATGTGGACTGCGGCGTGAACATCATCGGGGCGGCGCCGCCGGATGGGGGGAAGGGGTGATTCGCCGCCGCGAACTGGAGAAGAGCACATGATGCAGCATCGCACAGTCTCTGCAATTGTCGGAACAGTGCTCGCGCTGATCGCTCCCACCGCTGTTGATGCGCAGTCGCTGGTCCGGTGCCTCGACTGCATGGTGGCCCCGTTCAACGCGCTGCTTGGATTGCCGTTCTTCGTTGAGGATTGGCAGCCGACCAACGCACGCGAGTTGATCGGGTTGAACGGGCCGGTGAAGTGTGTCGAAGAGCGCGTCCACATGCTCAACCAGTTCGATCACGAAGCGGGCTTTGAGCAGATTCTCTCGGCCACCTATGAGTTCACCGATAACGGAGACCTCACGCATCGAGCGTCTGACGGCGTGGGGCCGTGGATGATCAACCGCGACTTCGAGACACGGCGAGAGCGGATGGCGAGCGGACAGCGGCGATTGGTGTACGAGGGACATCTTTCCCCGGCGAATGACGCCGAGGCCGCCAGTGTCGGCGGCTCGATGGAGCTGTCTCCCCGGTCTCTCGAGTTCTGGTTCAACGAAGCCGGGGAACTGGACCGGCTTCACGAAACCAGCCCGAATCCGCTCGCGTATCGGTTTCGCCGGGATGACAATGGGCGACTGGTGCGGGTCGAAGTTGGCCCGGAGACTTCGCCGGACGTCGTCGAGTTCGATGAATCAGGACGCAGCGAGTTGATCACGTCGGTGGCGAATCACCCTCTCGGCCCTGATCGGAGGTGGTTCGGCCGGGAGTACGTCGACTGGCTCTATGACCGAGCCCGGAGCGACCGGCGAGCGTGGATTCGTTTCGATGAACGAGGCACGCCGATTGAGTGGGAGTTCCCGCTCATGGGTCCGTGGGTTCGATACGAGCAGCATGTGGTGTACGACCACCACGGCAACTGGATCGCGATGGCCACGACCGTCAGCGGCGTCAAGGCGAACGGAACCCAAGTTCACAACCAACTGATTTGGACCTGCGAACGCCGCATCGAGTACGCCGAGCCCGCGCCGGTTGCACCCGCGCCGTGAGCGAACTGAACGAATGCCCCGATTTTCCGCTTCGGAAAGTCGGGATTGCGTGTACGAGTAAACCTGAGGCACGACTTTCCCGAGACGACTCGGCAAAGTCGTGGCACGTTGATCTGTTCGATTCACCCCGCCTTGCGCAGCACGTTCTTCCCCGCAGTGGACAGCACATCCGCCAGTTCCTCCGGCGACATCATCGCCGCCGCGATGCCCTTTTCATACACCGCCCGCGGCATGCCGTAGACCACGCAGGTTTCGGCGCTCTGCCCGAGGATCACGCCGCCGGCCTGCTTGAGAGCCGCCGCGCCCTTCACGCCGTCCTCGCCCATGCCGGTGAGGATGATCGAGAGGACATTCGCGCCCGCCGCCGTTGCCGCAGAGAACAAGAGCGCGTCCACGCTTGGGTAGTAGATCGTCGACGTCGGCTCGCGGTTGACGGTGACAGAGAACGAGATGCGCCCGTTCATGATCGCTCGGCGCAGGTGCGTGTTCTGTCCGCCGGGGCACACGTGGATGCGGCCCGGCGTCAGCGCCGCGCCCGAGGTCAGGTGCGTCACCGGCACTCTGCACACCGTCCCCAATCGCTCCGCCATCGACTTGGTAAATACCTCGGGCATGTGCTGGGCCACGATGATCGGTGCGGCGAAATCCGCCGGGACCGCTTTGAGCAGCTTCTCGACCACCGGCGGGCCGCCCGTGCTCGAACCGATGCACACCAGGTCCAGCCGCGCGGGCATCACCGCCTGCGGCTTGGGCTTGCTCGGCAGCGCGGAACTCAGCACTTTCCGAGGGGGGCGCGAACGTCCCAGCGCCTTGACGCGCCGGAGCAGCTCGTCCTTCATCTTCACGATGTTAATCGAGATGTGCGACTGCTCTTTCGCGAGGACGTCCGCCGCTCCGTGCGAGAGGGCCGTCAGGGCGGCGTGCGATCCCTCGGTGGTGAGCGACGAGAGCATGATGACGTGGGTGGGGCACTCGGCCATGATCTTCTGGAGTGCCGTGAGCCCGTCCATCTCGGGCATCTCGATATCCATGGTCATGACGTCGGGCTTGAGTTCGCGGGCCATCTTGACGCCCTCGGCCCCGTTGCGAGCCACGCCGACGACTTCGACCTCAGGGTCGTCGCTCAGCATCGATGAGATCGCCTTGCGCATGAACGCGGAATCATCAACCACGACGGCGCGGACTTTGGCGTGGGCGGCGGCGGTACGGGTCGCGAATGGATCAGTCATGGATCGGTCTCGCTTTGGCTCGCTCGTGCTCACACAACACACATCACGCGGCGGCGCGGCGGTCGCACCACTGGGCCGTCGGCACCGGGGTCGCGTGCCACGCACGATCGCCCTGCCGAAGCACCAGTTCACCAGCGGCACTCCGCGTCATTCTGATCGGCCCTTTCAGGCGGTTCCTCACGCGGAAGTCCGTCCCGCCCAGGCGGAAGACAACTCCGGGGTACACCTCGCCCGCCACGCTCACGTCCACGGTGCTCAGCCCCGCGACCACCTGCCGAACGCGTTCTCGGGCCTGCTCGGCCTTGCCCAGCGAAATCAACCCGGTCTGCACGGCGTAGTTGAGCTCCGTGAACCGTTCCTTCTCGGGCCCTGACAGGCGACGACCGGGGGCGCTCAGCGCACGCAGTTCGTCCTGGTCGCGTCCGCACCGCTCGGTCAGTTCACCCACCAGCGCTTCGAGCCTGAACAGCCGCGGTTCGAGCGTCGGCACCGAGCCCACCGTTACGCGCGTCACGCACTCCGACGGGGCACCCAGAGCGCCGACCTTGATCGAGCCGACGACCGTGAGCGAGCCGCCGATGATGGAACCGTTGCCGCTCTCGACGTCGCCCTGCACTTCCACGCGTGAGTCGATGATCTCTTTGTCGAAACCCAGCGAGCCCAGCACCTGGCAGGTGAAGCCCGAGATGTAGCGGGCTTCGAGGTCGCCGCGGGCCAGCAGTTCGCCGCGGCCGCGTCCGGCCATTCCGCCGCGGGCGCGGACGATGCCGCCGGACTCGATCTGGGCGGACTCGATGAGCCCGTCGACGGTGATGCCTCCCGAGGCGGTGACGCGGAACAGGTCGCGCACGCCGCGGTGGACGTGGACCTCACCGGGAAAGTCGACGTGACCGGTCGAAAAGTCGACATACTCAGGGATATCGAGGAGATCGCTGACCGAGGCCCGGTCGCCGGAGACCGACAGCACGCCGTCGCGCTGCGCGATGAGGTTGCCGGCGGCGTCGGTGAGGATGGAATCGTCGAGGAGCAGGCGTGCGGGCTTGCCGGAGCGGGCCGCGAGCGAGCGTCCGGTCACGTCAATACCGTCTTCGCCCGCGACCGGGGGGATGACCTTGCCGAGCACGTCGCCGACTTTGACCATGTCAAAGGCGCTGCGGTCGTAGTGATCGATGCCTTCGGTCTGGTCGGCCTCCGAAACCGGGTTGGCGAGCAGCACGGCGTCCACCCCGGTCACCAC
>JBJXFG010000055.1:0-145184 GCA_046154665.1 Phycisphaerales bacterium
TCTTCGGGTTCGTTGACGGGCGTCGATCACGAACCCGAAGCGCAAGCGAGGGCCGGCGCACGACAACCCCACGCCCGGATTTCACCCGGAATGCGTATCACGCCTGTTCGGAACCCACTCGCTCACGCTCGGGGCTCGTGTGCTCGGGCGTCGCTGGAAATCGATCGGCTACTTCTCCGCCCCATTCCCCGTGCCCGGCCCCCCCGGCACCGCCACTCCCAGAATATCGCACGCCACGTCGATCAACCGGCGGCGGTGGTTCCGCGCCTCGGTCTGCAAAAACGTGTGCGCCTCGGGCTCGGTCATCTTCTTTGACTCGACCAGTTTCCACTTGGCCTGCTCGATGAGTCGGCGGTTGGTCAGCAGGGTTTCGAGCTGCTGCACGCGGCGCTCGGCGTTCACCGACGAACTGGCCCGGGCCCAGCCCACCGCGAGGCTGGTGCGCAGCGCATCGGAGGTGGTGGGCTTGAGGATGTAGCCGAAGACGCCGGTCTGCTGGGCTCGTTCGACGTACGACGGGTCGCTGTACGCCGTGATGAGCACGGTGGGGATCGAGAACGACGCCCAGATTGATTTGGCGGCGTCGAGCCCGTCCATGACGGGCATGCGGATGTCGAGCAGGGCGCACTCGGGCGCGTGCAGTTCGCAGGCATGCACGGCGGCCCGCCCGTCGCCGACGGGGCCGATCACCTTGCACCCCATCGCCGCGAGCTGGGCGCACAGGCCCATCGCCACCAAGTGCTCGTCCTCGGCCACGAGGACGGACTTCGGCAGCCCCACGATGTCACTGTGTTGCCCCGCGTCGGCGGGGCTCGCTTTGGTCGGCTTTTCCGATCGAGTCATCACGACTTCCATTCCCGCACCTCGCGGATCCACGAAGGGTTGGACAGAACAACCCAGATTTGTGCGAAGCAATCCGCTGATCGGCTCGGATCAACGCTCCCCTAGAGTGGTGCCTTCAAGGTACCGGCGAAGCGGGTCGGAGAAAAGCCAGAGTATCCGCTCTGATCGGGGGCCGGGACACATCAAGGGTTTGACGACGAATCGAAGGCGCATTTGCCCCCGCACGGAAGCGCGTTCCGTGCGTCACCTGGTCGGGTGCTTGGACGGCAAGGCTTGCTCGCGAACGGCAAAGGCCCTTCTGGACACCCCGGCGGGTACTGTCCCGATCCCCGTATCGTGCGGACTTTCACCCGATCCGCTGCCCGAGTTTCCTCGACATGACCGGCCCCAACCGACAGCCCGCCGTGAGGTTTATCTTTATCACGCTCCTACTGGACGTGATCGGGTTCGGTCTACTCATCCCGGTGGCCCCGAGGCTGGTGCAGGAACTGCAGGGCCCCGGCGCGTCGCCCGAGACGGCGGCGTGGCCCGTCACCATGCTGTCGGTGACGTTCGCCACGATGATGTTCCTCTTCGCGCCGATCCTTGGTTCGCTGTCGGACCATTTCGGTCGGCGCCCCGTGCTTCTCATCTCGCTCTTGGGTTCGGGCATTGACTATTTCGCGCAGGCGCTGGCGCCGGGGCTGGGGCTGCTGTTTCTCACGCGGGCGCTCAACGGCGTGTCGGGCTCGAGCATGACGGTGTGCAACGCGTACATCGCCGACGTCACGCCGCCGGAGAAACGGGCGGCGGCGTTCGGCATGATCGGGGCGGCGTTCGGCGTCGGGTTCGTCGTCGGGCCGCTGATGGGCGGCGGACTGTTCGCCCTGGCGAACTGGTGCGGGCAGCACGCCGACGAAGCGCCGGCGTGGGCCTCGGGCATCGCCTGGTTCCTGGGCGATCACGCGGTGCGCGTGCCCTTCTACGCGGCGGGGCTGCTGTGCATCGCCAACTGGGCGTATGGGTGGTTTGTGCTGCCGGAGTCGCTGGCGAAAGAGAATCGGCGGCCGTTCAAGCTGGCCCGTTCGCACCCGATCGCGGCGATGACGCACATCCGGAAGTACCCCGTGGTGCTGGGGTTGGCGCTGGCGCTTTTCCTGCTGAACGTGGCCCAGTTCGGGCTGCACATTACCTGGGCGCTGTACACGCAGCACCGATACAACTGGTCGCCGACGGAGATCGGGTTTTCGCTGTTCCTGGTGGGTGCGGGGGCGGCGGTGGTGCAGGGCGGGCTGGCGCGGAAGATCATCCCGGCCCTGGGCGAGCGGCGCAGCGTGCTGGTGGGCTGCGCCATCGGCGTGGCGGCGTTCGCGGCGTACGGGCTGGCCACACAAGGTTGGATGATCTATGTGATGGTGCTGATTGCGTCGTTGGGGGGCATCGCCGGCCCGGCGTGCCAGTCGATCATCACCAAGGCCGTGCCCGCGGACCGGCAGGGCGAGACGCAGGGGGCGATCACGAGCCTGAACTCGGTCGCGGCGATCGCCGGGCCGTTTGTGGGCGGCGGGGTGTTCAGCTATTTCATCTCGGACCGTGCGCCGATGCACCTGCCGGGGGCACCGTACTTCGTCGGGGCGATTTTGACGGCGGCAGGGATGGGGCTTGCGTGGTGGGCGATGAGAGGGCGAAGGATGTCGGAGGACTCGGGAGCACGAGGGGCTTCGTGATGCGGATCGAAGTACGGCTTTTCATCGGGATCAAGCCTGACTTCCGGGTTCGCGGCCATGGGTGTTGACCCGAGTTGCACGACGCATGTTCGCTGTTCATGTGACCGCGTGCCCCCCCCAGAGGGAAACGCGCCACCCTTGTCCCGTTCGACGATCTGCGCTGCCCAGACGGTGAGCCTCACCATCCCCGGCTGCACGCTCCGTTAGTCGGCCAACGCCAACAGCCCGAGCACACCCTGCTCGGCTGAGTGCACGCCTTCGATGCGATGCGTGGCCAGCGAGCAGTAGAGCGGATCGCGCCGCGCGAAGACCTCGTCGATTTCTTCGAGCGGGTCGCGTCCGGTCAGGCTGGGGCGATTCGTGCCCGCGCCGCCCGCTGCTTTCAGCCGGGCGCGGAGTTCTTCGGGAGTGCAGCGGAGATAGACGAGCTTGGCGCCTGTCGCTGCGGCTTGCTTGAGCAAGGATTCGGCCCCGGGCGCCGTGGGCGTGCCGCCGCCGAGGGCGAGGATCAGGCCGCGATCGGGGGAGGGCGGCGACTCCAGCACGATCCGCAGTTCTTCGGTCTCCGCGGCGCGGAAGGCCGGCTCTCCCACCGCGGCCCAGGCCTGCGACACCGTCGCATGGCCCAGCCGGGCCATCACACGGTCGTCGAGGTCAATGAACGGAACATGGAGCCGCTCGGCGGCGAGGCGTCCGAGCGTGGACTTGCCGCTGCCCCGAAGGCCCATGAGGATGAGCGTGGTCACCTCGTGCGGACCTGCACGTCGATGTGCTCGATGCTCACGCCCAGCGCTCGTTCGAGGCGCTCGACGACGTCCGGGGTGATGGCGCTGAGCAGTTCCTGGCCGACATGCTCGGGCACATCCATGACGCGGCCTTCGCGGTCAACAACGTGCATGTGGTTCGAGAGGTCGGCGTCGAATCGGGCCCCGCCTGGGCCCGCCGAGGTGATCCGGCGGCACAGGCCCGATTGGGTGAAGGTCTCGAGCGTGTTGTAGACCGTGGCCAGGCTGGTGCCGGGCGAGTGCTCGACGACCATCCGGTGCAGCTGCTCCGCGGTGGGGTGGCTCTTGCACGCGGCGAGGGCCTCGTAGAGCTCGACCCGCTGGCGCGTGCAGCGGATGCCGTGCTTTTCGAGGAGTTCGCGTGTGGGGGCGACCATTGCTGCCTGAACTCTTGGCGCGCCGCGGTGTGAAGACAAGCAAGGCGCTCACGCGCTCACAGCGGCTGATCCGCGGTATCGACCGCCGGCCCAGCGTTCATCTCTTCGTCAGCAATCTGTTCGGTGCCGATAAGGTCGGGGCGATCTTCGGGGCGGAAGCGCATCTTGCGGTGCGGGATGCCCGCTTCGGTGAACATGGGGCCGTCGGTCGTCCAGCCGAGGCGTTCGTAAAAGCCGATGGCACGGTCCTGGGCGTGGCAATACAGCTCGGGCAGCCCGAGTTCGCCGAAGGCGCGGCGTTCGAGGGCGGAAAGGAGCATCTGCCCGACGCCTTCGCCCTGGCGCTGCGGGTCGACGCACATCTGGGTGAGGCGGCCTGCGGTCTCTTTTCCGATCGGGCCTTCGGGTCGCAGGCACACGGTGCCGACGACGCGCTCGCCCTGCGGGTGCTTGACGAGGGCGACGAAATGCTCGAGCCGATCTTCGAAGCCCGGGTACTCGCGCAAGAACCGCTCGAGCGTGTAACCCAGCGGGGCGAGCAGCACCCGTTCGCGCAGGTCGACCGCCTGCGGGTACAGCGGGTCGGACTTCGTGATGCGGCGAACGCGGATCATGCTCACTTTCTCGGCGATTCTCCCACGCGAGCGTAGCAGATTCGGTCGGGATTGGGAGGTGTTTCGTGCCCCACCGATCAAGTGTGCTCGGAACCCCCGCGTCGCCCCGCCGTATCCTCAACGCGTGCCCCGACGCGACCCCCGATTTCTGTGTGAATCCTGCGGCTACGACCTGAGCGATCGGGCCGCCGAGGCGGTGGACTCCGCGTCCGCGTTCTCGGGGGGCGAAGCCGAGGCGCTGCTCGATGCGCCCTGCCCGGAGTGCGGCCAGCGGATCGGCGACTCGCACCCGTCACGCCGACCGGGCAGCCCGTGGCAACGCCGTGGGTCGGGCGTGCTCGCCGGGGTTCGCGCGTGGGTGGCGACGGTGGGGGAAGTGGCGACTTCGCCCCGGGTTTGCTGGGCGGGGTTCGCGCCGGACGTGCGCCGGTCGCTGGGCTTCCTTGTGGTGACGTCGGGTGTGGGGGCGGCGATCCCGGCGCTGGGGCTGTTCTATTCGAGGTTTTCCGGCATCTCGCCGCGACCGGGTTATGTGGGCGGGTTCTTTCTGACGGGGTGGCTGTTGATGCTGTCAATGTCGCTGGTGGAGTTCATGGGGATCCGTTTCTTTGGGTCGCGGCGCGGGTGGCGCGTCGATGCCGCCGTGGCGGCGTGCGTGGTCTCCCATGCGGCGGTGGGTTGGCTGGCGTGCGGCGTGCTGGTGGCGCTGGCGTGGCAACTCAGCAACGCGCTGGTGTGGTCCGGGCGCGTGAGCATCTACGCCGTCACGACGCCGACCCCGGTGCAGACGAACGTGGTGGCGCTGGCGATCGCGCTGCTGGCTGGGATTGTGTCGTACGAGACGCTGGTGTTTTTCGGGGTGAGGCGGATGAAGTTTGCCAATGCGCCGCGCGGGTAGCATGGCACGCGCCGCCATGGCTGAAACCAGCACGCCCATCATCGATCAGACTGCGGCGGCGTCCGTCGGGCTGGCACCCGAGGCTCCGTCGTCAGAAGTCGAGCTGGCGGCCCACATGCCGGTTCGACCGCCGGCGCCGAGCGGCGCGGCGTCGGACGCGATGGCGCCGCTGCGCCGCCCGGACTTCCGGCGCGTGTGGGCGGCGGCGGCGGTGTCGAACATCGGAAACTGGATGGAGACCTTCGGCGTGCGCTGGGCGATGACCTTCATCGCCACCGCGGACGCGTGGGAGCAAGCGGGCCACCCGCCCGCCGCGACGATGCTGGCCTGGCTCGCCGCGGCTCAGTTATTGCCGGTGCTGTTCCTCGGCATGGTGGGGGGGATCGTTGCCGACCGCGTGGACCGACGCAAACTGCTCATCGTCACGCAGGCGATGCTGATGCTGACGGCGGGGGCGCTCGCGGTGGCCAGCGGCTTCGGCTTCGCCACCGCGACGGTGATGATCGCGATCAGCCTGGTACACGGGATCACGATGGCGTTCAACGTGCCGGCGTGGCAGGTGCTGACGCCTCGGTTGGTGCCGCGCGAGGAACTGGCCCGGGCGATCGCACTGAACAGCCTGCAGTTCAACATGGCGCGGGTGATCGGGCCGCTGTCGGCGGGGCTGCTGATGTTCGGCTCAAATCCGACGCTGCTGTTCATCATCAACACGCTGAGTTTTCTCGGGGTGATCATCGCGGTGTGGCGGACGCCGCCGGCGCTGCCGACGCCCGATCAGCGCGGGCGTGGCCTGTTCGAGGGCGCGTGGACGGACACGCGTCAAGCGGTTCGCTTCGTCTTCGCCAACCGCGGGCCGCGGGCGGTGTTCATCGGCGTGTCGATGTTCAGCATCTTCGCCGGACCCTTGCTGCTGCAGTTGCCGGCGTTTGTGACGCAGGTCTACGGCGAGGCGGAAAGACTGGGCAGCACGCTCCTGGCGGTGATGGGCCTGGGCGCGGTGCTCGGCGCCTACATGCTGCCGAGGTTCCCCTCGTGGTACCCGCGACACCACTTCATCCCGCTGTCGATGGCCGGCGGCGGGCTGACGATCTCGCTGTTTTGCCTGGTGCCGGACCCCCTCTTCGGCGGGGCGGTGATGTTCCTGGTGGGGCTGTTCTGGATTTGGAGTTTCTCGTCGTCGATCGCCGCCATGCAGTTGCTGGTGAGCGACACCATGCGCGGACGCGTCATGGCGGTGACGAACACGGCGGTGTTCGGCGCGTCGCCCTTGGGTGCCCTGCTGTGCGCCGCGATCGAGTGGGCGGTGCTCAAGACAGGGTGGGCGAACGCTCCGGCGCTGGGGGTCCAGCTGGGGCTGGGGCTCCCCGCGCTGGTGCTGCTGGCGGCGGCGCTCGTGATGCTGACGTGGCGCACGCCGGAGGTCGACGGCATCAACCCCGGCGACGAGGGCTACGACCGAAAGCCCGGGCTCATCCGAGGTATCCTCGCCAGCGGTCACCGCCCCCGGAGCGACGAGATCGAGGCCACCGTTGGCGCGACCGGCGGGCGAGACCCGATGTGAACAACGGGCCCAGCCGCAGCCGATGCCGCACGAACTTCGCCAAACTCCCTTCTTCGTCTCCGACGACAGGTCGAAACTCGACTTTGCCGTCATCCATCGCTTTCTCTCTGGCTGTTACTGGTCCAAGGGCATCCCGCGCGAGCTGGTCGAGAAAGCCGCGGCCAACTCGATCCCCTTCGGCGTCTACGAGTTTTCAGGCAACTCGATCGCCCAGGTCGGCTTCGCGCGCGTCGTCACCGACAGGGCCACTTTCGCCTACCTCGCCGACGTGTTCGTGCTTGAGTCCCACCGCGGCCGCGGCCTCTCGATGCTGCTCATGCGGTGCATCCAATCTCACCCAGATCTGCAGGGACTGCGCCGCTGGCTGCTCATGACCCGCGATGCCCACGGCCTCTACGCCAAGTGTGGCTTCGCGCCGCTTGCGAGCCCCGGCTTCGCCATGGAGATTTCTCGGCGCGATCTTTATCTGGCAAACGACACCCAAACCCCCCACCAGGTCCTCCCACCTAGTCCCCCCCCATGACTACCAACCTCAAACCAGCACCCGGCGAGAAGTACACCGTCCGCCGAAAGGTCTTCAAGCTCTTCGGCGCGGCGTTCCACATCTACGGCCCGGAGGGCAACGTCGTCGGATTCTGCGATCAGAAAGCGTTCAAGCTCCGCGAAGACCTGCGCGTTTACACCGACGAAACCAAGGCGAGCCTTCTGCTCCGCATCCACACCGAGCAGATCATCGACTTCGGCGCGACGTACAAGGTCACGCTGCCAGACGGGTCGACGATCGGCGCGTTCCGCCGCGGCGGGATGGCGTCGACGTTCTACAAGGACTCGTGGTACATCACCTCGCCCGACGGGCGCGAGGTGGCGAAGCTGACGGAGGACTCGGGCGCGCTGGCGATCCTGCGAAAGTTCACCGACTTCGGCGGCCTGTTTCCTCAGAAGTTCACCGTCACCGGCCTCGACGGCGAACCCATCGCCACCCTGCGCACCCACTTCAACCTCTTCATCTACCGCCTCGGCGTCGCCATCCACCGTGACCACCCGGACATGGACGAACTCATGGTCATCGCGCTGGCGTGCGCCGTCGCCGCGATCGAGGGCAGGCAAGACTAACGACCTCTCGTCTTCCACTTCGTGCCTCCGTGCCTTCGTGCCTCCGTGCCTTCCCCATGCTCTCCCGCCTTCTCCAACTCCCGCTCATCCTGCTGGTGATCTACACCGTCACCTTTGGTCTGGCGTGGGCGCTGCCCGGCAGCGCCGTGATGAACTCCGAGGGACGCAGGCCGCAGCCCGAGGTCGTCGCCGCGATGGAGCGTCAATACAACCTCGATTCGCCGTGGCGTTTCTACACGGGATACCTCTACAACGCCTCGGGTGCCCGGTGGTTGATGACATCGATCGGCGTCGATCAAGGCCCGCCGCCAAGACACGTCTTCGATTTCGGCCCGTGCCTTCGCTACAAGGACTGGACCGTCAACGAGCTCATCGCCTCGAGCCTGCCCGTGAGCGTGACGCTCGGACTGGCGGCGATCCTCATCGCGCTGGTCATCGGTCTCGCGGCGGGCGCGGCGGGTGCGGTCAAGCCGGGGTCGTTCGCCGATGTGGCCACACTCGGGATCGCGCTCATCGGCGTCAGCCTGCCCAGCTTCGTCGTCGGCACGCTGCTATTGATGATCTTCCCGGTGTGGCTCGGGCTCGGCTCGGTCGGTTCATGGGGAAGGCCGGTGGACCTCATCCTTCCGGCGCTCACACTCAGCCTGCCCTTTGCGGCGTACATCGCGCGGCTCACCCGCATGGGGATGATCGAGGCGCTGGGCTCGGACTATGTGCGCACGGCACGCGCCAAGGGCGTGCCGCCTTCGCGCGTGGTGCTCGGGCACGCGATGAAGAACGCGTTCCTGCCGGTGCTGAGCTACCTCGGCCCCGCCGCCGCGTACGCGATGACCGGTTCGTTCGTGGTCGAGCGGGTGTTCAACGTTCCCGGGCTGGGGCAGCACTTTGTGAACGCCGTGCAGAACAAGGACCTGTTCGTCATCATGGGCGTGACGCTGATCTACTCGGCCATGCTGGTGGTGTTCAACATGATCGTCGACATGCTGTACCGATGGGTAGACCCGAGGACGGCGTAGCCAACAGAACCCCGACCATAAGGGAGGGGTCTTTCTGAAGTGGTCAAGTGGTCAAGTGGTCGAGTGGCAAAGTGCCTTTCTTCGCACTTGACCACTTGACCACTCGGCCACTTAACCACTTCGAATCTCCTGCCCCTCCCTCACGGCCGCGGTCCCGTCTCGACCACGCGCGCCGCCTCGAGCACCCGCGCCGTGTCGAACGGCGTCAGTTCGTACAGCACCAGACCGCCGACGGTCTTTGAGAACATCTGGTAGCCCTCGGGCACGTCGCCTTTCTTGAGGTCGTATTGGCCCGGGGCGCGGTCCATGAACACCAGCACCTCGCGGCCGTCGACCTTCGCCATCAGCACCAGCGTGTCCTTTGAGATGATGTTGGCGCCGTAGGTGTTGCTGTAGGCCCACCCCAGCACGGCGATCGATTCCGTCGACGCCACCAGCAACCCGGTGCCAAAGCGCTTCTTCACGGTGTCGACAAACTCGGCGTCGTCCTTGCAGACGAACACCGGCGTGAAACCGCCCTTCATGGTGGTCGCGAGCACTTGGCCCGCCGTGAGCACCTGCCGCGCCGACGGGTTGGGCACCGTGTTCGACCACCACAGCACGCCCACGATCCCGACCATCGCGGCGGCGGCATAACCGATCCATCGCGCGACCGGGAGCGGGCGCGAACCCCGAGCGATCGGGATGGGCGCGGGCGCTTCGGCTTCCGCCGCGGCTTCGTCGAGGGCCGGGAATGCGATGCTCGGCGGCGGGGCCATGCGGGATTTGAGCGACGCCGTCATGGCGCGGTGGGCGTCGACGTGACGGCGC
Organism: Phycisphaerales bacterium; assembly: GCA_046154665.1. GTDB lineage: Bacteria > Planctomycetota > Phycisphaerae > Phycisphaerales > UBA1924 > JAFLCM01. The sequence goes on from JBJXFG010000055.1 coordinate 9,724, forward strand.
AGCATCGCGTCGGCGGCCAGCAGGCGTTCGAACGCCGAGAGCTCTTCGCCCTTGAGCATGCCGTCGAGATAGAGCTCGAGTGTGTCCATGACATCCCCGCCCGGCGGGGTTGGATTCGGCGGGCGGCCCTGGTTGGTTTCATGGATGCTGCTCACGCGCGGCCCCCCGTCGTGTCAAAGCCGCGGCTGATGAGCTTCTCGCGCATCGCTTTGCGGGCGCGGTGGACGTGGCTCATGGCCGTGCCTTCGGGGATCGAGAGCGCCCGAGAAATCTCGTCATACGAAAGGTCCAGCGTGGTCTTCATCAGCAGGCACGCGCGGGCTGTTTCGTCGAGTTCGCTCAACGCCGACAGCACGTCGTCGTCGAACGCCTCGGTGCCCGTGGCGACCTGGCCGTGCGACGTGACCCCCGAAACCGGGCCAGCCCCGCGCACCTCAGCGGGCGATTGGCTGCCGTCGCCGGGCGCTTTCTCAAAGGCCGACCGAACGAGCTCGCGGTCGCGTTTTCCCTTGCGGGCGGCGTTGAGGGCGGTGAAGCGGACCACCTGGCCCGCCCAAGCCGTGAAGCTGGTCGCCGGGTCGAACTGCTCGAGTTTTCCCAGTGCGATCATGGCGGCCTCTTGGAGAACGTCGTCCGCGAGCGACCGGTCGTTGACGACGCCGGCCGCGATACACCACAGAAGCCTTGCGTGCTGTCGGAACAGCCGGGCCAGGTCCGTCGGCGTCAGCCGCGCGGCACTGGTCGTTCCCGGGTTGGTCGGACGGGTCTCCACAGTGGCAATGTCGGGCCGGCTCGCGGTCCTTGCAAGACACCCAGATTTCTTGCACATCCACTCGACCTTGCCGAAGTCCCCGTACAATCCCCTCACATGGCTCAGCGCCGCCACCATTACGAGGTCGCGTTCGAGGAGTACCTCCGCGCCCGGCGCATTCCTTACGTTTCGGTGAACGAAGCCCGCAAGGCCCTGCTGCCGCCGGATGCTTCGTTCTCGGTCCGTACGGACCCGGCCGAAGCGTCGGCGACGCAGTCGCTCAAGTGCTTCGATTTCGTCGTGTACTCGGACCGCGTGAACCTGCTGGTCGACGTGAAGGGCCGCAAGGTGGCCCGGCGGAAGAAGCCGCAGAGCGGGGCGGCGTTGGCCGCGGTTCCGCGCAGCGGGCTCGAATCATGGGTCACGCGCGAAGATGTGGACTCGCTGTCAGCGTGGCGGCGGCTCTTCGGCGAAGGCTTCGACGCCGCGTTTGTGTTCGTCTATTGGTGCGATGACCAGCCGCCCGACGGGCTGTTCCAGGAGGTTTTCGAGCATCGCGGGCGCTGGTACGCCGTGCGTTCGGCGCGGATGGACCCCTATGTGGCGTCGATGCGTGAGCGCAGCGCCAAGTGGCGTACGGTGCACGTGCCGGCGCGGGACTTTGAGCGGATCAGCGAGCCGTTTCTATTGCCTTGAGCCGAGCGACGCCACGCCTTCGCGCTTCGATGGCACAAGCAGTTCAGTCTGTCCCGGCGGACTTCCGTCCGGTAAGTCACGATCTTGGGCAATCCGCTCGACCGGGCCCCGGATCGATACGACATCCCACATCGTGATCGGCCATCGTCACATCTCGAGTGTCCTTGCCGACGCCGCGGCGAGCGGCGCCAGCGGCGAGAACGCCCGAAAGGCCGGGCGGCTCCGCTGCGAACTCGTCACCTGCGACCTGGGCGAGGTGCTCGACCTCTCCCGCTCCGGCATGCGCGTGAAGCTCCGCAAGGGCGTGATCGTGGCCCACGGGCATGAGGTCCGAATCGTCATCAGCGCCCCCGGCAGCAACATCGAAGTCGGTGCCAAGGTCGTCTGGCTCAAGCGGCGCGGCCTCTTCAGCGCCGGCGAGGCCGGCATCGAGTTCACCGGGCTCAACGACGATACCACCCGCGCCTTCGCCAAGCTCGTCCGAACCATCATGGCATGATCGACGCTCGGCCCTACCCCCTGGTGGAAGGCCCGGAGCATCGACCAACCGAAAACGCGGCCCGCCTCCCTCTTCATCTCGTCTGTCCGTCGTTCCCTCCAGCGCGATCCCGCGCCGCCGCTCCTTTTCGACGCTCACACCATGCGAACCATCTCGAACCTTCGTGCCGTTCCCGTGCTCGCCGCCCTGCTCATCTCGGCGGGAACACCCGGCGCGCTCGCCGCACCGTTCACGCTGCTCGTTCTCGATAACGGCGGCGGACCGGGCATGCTCGGCGCGGCGCTGCGCCCCTCCGCCGGCTCCTTCTACGCCTCGCCCATGCTCTCGATGGGATTCCCTCCGCCGCCCGCCGCGGTGGCGCAGTCGCCCATGCTCGCCTACTCGTCGTACATCGCGATGGGCGGCCTGCCCGTCACCGACACCGACGCCGCCAACCCGCCGGCTGGCATCATCGGTGACACGTTCGTCGGCCCGATCAACACGCCCACCGAACTCCGCGGCGTGCGCTACGTCTTCCCCATTCTTGTGCCCGATCCGGTCGCCAACCCGTGGATGGCCGCGCCCGCGATGAGCCGCCCCGGCCCCCTCGGTCAGCACAGCGTTTTCGCGGGCCGTCTTACCGTGGCCCGCGGCGCGCGCCCTGTCTGCCCCGCGATCTTCGTCGGCTCCAGCTTCAACATCCCCAGCACCGTCGTCGCCATGTGTACGCTCGACGGCGACTCGCTCGAACTCCTCCCCGGCGGCACCACGCGACCGCTCAGCGCGCTCCACGCTCGCTCCCATCTTGCGGCGCAAGTGACGCTGCCGAACTTCGGCGATGCGGATGTGTATGACCTCTACATCGTTTCGAACGGCGCCGCGCCGCTGCGCCCGCCGCCCCCGCCCGCGGCACTTCCCCCGCCTCCCCCGGCTGCCCCTCCCGCCGCTCCGCCGTCGGGACCGGTCGGTTCAGCGCCGCCCGCGTTGCCGCCGCCGAGCGTGCCGCCTTCGGGCGAGCCCGGCGCGCCGATCACCTCGACCGCGCCGACGAGTCCACCCATCGCTTCGGACAAGCCGCCCGCGAAGTCCAAGCAGGCCAAGTCAAAGAACACCAAGCCGCCGAAGCAGGCCAAGCCGAAGGCGAAATCGAAGAAGCCGCCGGCACGACCGCCGACCGCCCGCGGCGGCGGATCGAAGCGCAACAGCGCCGATGCGGTCGCGCAGGCACCGACGGCGATAGAGACGCCACTGGTCGTGCAGCTCACGCGGGCGATGGGGATGCAGTAGCGCTGTTGCGCACGCCGACGATGAGCGGAGAGACTCGTTCCGCTCAACGCGAGAGCTGGCGCTGACGACAGCCCGGCCTCTCGTCAAGGCTGCAAACTGAAGTCCCTGAGCCTCACCGAGTCTAAGCTTGTCTCTGATGAACGTTGAATCCGCGCTCCGTGACGCCGTCAAGCAGCACAACGCGGATATCGGCGTGCAGGCGGCGGCGTGTGCCATCCTCGGACTGATTGGCACAGCGCTCGTCACGGCGGCTGTCGGTTTCGCGGCGATGCGGTGGGCGAGTTCAAAGCCGGTGACCCTCTCAAGGTGGTTGCTGATCACCGGCGTCGTGTGTGCCATGCTGTTCACCATCGGGCTGGTTTCCGGGCTGCTCCGCGGCGGCTCGCGAGGCGCGACGGATCGCGCCGATCGGTGGTTTGAGGGCGTTGCCGAGATGCCGCTTCCGCTGTGGTGGGGCGGCGAGGCGTCGCTGCTCGGGCTGGTGATTTGGGCGCTGCACGGACCGTACGCTTTTGTTGAAGCGCTGAGCTTGCTGCGCCAACGCATGCCGGTGGACGAATCGAGCATCCGCGCCGGGGCCGCCTTGCTGGTGAGGCTCGCCGAAGGGGAGTCGATGCCGGTCGCGTCGGCAGACCGCGCCGTGATGACCATGCTGCTTCGGCTGAAACTCATCAGACCCAATGTTCCTCGGCGTGGCGGCACGGAAACCGGTGCGGCCACGGATTTCGTCCGCACGGTGGCCAAGTCCGTCGTGATCACCGAGAAAGGCCGGGCCTTGCGGTGGCTTGAGTGAGGCATCGACGCCCGCGCGGGATGCACCGTAGCATCGTCGCGTGATGACGATGCCGAGCCCCGAAGTCGCCAAATCCGCGAAGCCCGCCGACCCGCTGCTCGAGGTCCGCGACCTCAAGGTGTGGTTCCCGCTCCGCGCCAGCGTGCTGGGGCGTGTGAAGGAACACGCCAAAGCGGTCGACGGCGTGTCGTTCGAGATCCGCCGAGGCGAGACGCTCGGGCTGGTTGGCGAATCGGGCTGCGGCAAGACGACGGTCGGTCGCGCCGTGCTGCGGCTGATCGAACCGACGGAGGGAATCATTCGCTTCGAGGGGCGCGACGTGCGGGCGATGGGCCCGCGCGAGCTGCGGGCGTGCCGCCCGCGGATGCAGATCATCTTCCAGGACCCGGCGGGATCATTGAACCCGCGGATGACGGTGGGGCGGACGGTCGCCGAGCCCTTGGTTGTTCACGGCGTGTGCCGGAGTTGGCGTCAGGCGCGCGAGCGCGTGGTGGCGCTGCTTGAGAAGTGCGGCATGCCCGCCGACAGCGCGGAGCGATACCCGCACGAGTTCAGCGGCGGGCAGCGCCAGCGCGTCGCCGTCGCGCGGGCGCTGGCCCTCGAACCGGCGTTCATCGTGTGCGACGAGCCGACCAGCGCGCTCGATGTCAGCGTGCAGGCCCAGGTGCTGAACCTGCTCACCGACCTGCGCGACCAGCTCGGGCTGTCGTACCTTTTCATCAGCCACGACATGGGCGTGGTGCGGCACATCGCGCAGCGCGTGGCGGTGATGCGCGGCGGGCGGATCGTCGAGCAAGGCACCTGCGACGAGGTGCTGAACACGCCGAAGGACGCCTACACAAGGGCGTTGCTCGACGCCGTGCCGGTGCCGGACCCGAAACGGGTGCGGCGTGCGGCGCGGCCGGTGCCGTCGGCGGCTTGAAGCTCCAGAGCAACCCATCCCTCACGGTCGGGGTTCTGTTCAGGGCGCGTACGTCGCGTCGCAGCCTTCGGCCTCGGTCACGCTCACGCGAAGCACGCGCACGGCGCGTGCGGTCGCATCGCGGTCGCTCGTGAGGTGGCGCGCCAGTTCGGTGGCGATGTGCCGAGCGACATGCTCCGCCGTGGGGTTGACGCGGTCGAACGGGGCGACGTCGTTGAGGTTGCGGTTGTGAAAGGGCCGGATGATCTCGGCGAGGTGGCGTTCGAGCGCGTGGAAGTCGACGAGCAGGCCGTCGCTGTCGAGGTTCGGTCCTTCAACCACGGCGCGGACGCGCCAGTTGTGCCCGTGCAACGGCTCGCGCTCGCCCTTGATGACGATCGCGTGGGCCGCGGAAAAGACAGCTTGGATGGTCAGGTGGAACACGGCTGGGCGGCCTGGGCAGGTTGAGAGGATGCGGGCGTCGTGCGGGCGGTGCCCGTGTCGCGCGCGATGGCGCGGTGAAGCAGTTCGAGAAGGCGGCACGCCATCGGGCCGGGCGCTCTGGTGTGGGCGCCGCCCACGGGCGTGCCGTCGATGGTCGAGATCGCCGACACCATGGTGTACGTTCCGGTGAGCATTACCTCATCGGCGGCGTGAAACTCTTCGATGGCCAGCGGGCGCACTTCGATGGTCGGGTCCTCTTCGAGGATCAGCGCGCGGGTCACGCCGGCGAGCATGGGGGCGCTGTCGAGGCTGGGCGTGATCAACCTGTTCCCGCGCGCGATGAAGACGTTGGTCGCCGTGCCCTCGGTGATGAGGCCGCCCTTGTGCATGATGGCGTCGTCGCCGCCGAGTTCGTCGGCCTCGATGGCGGCGAGCACGCCCCCGAGCAAGGATATGCTCTTGAGTTGCCCGCGCGTCCAGCGCGTGTCGGGGCGGAGCGAAACGCGGCGCACCTCGGGCTGCGTGTACGCCGACACGGGCTTGATCGCGGCGGCGTAGCCGAAGACGGTCGGCGTCGAGCGCGGGTCGGGCACGCGGGCCCGCAGCGGCGCGCCCGCAGGCGGTGCGCCGCGGGAAATCTGCCAGTAGACCGCGGCCTCGTCCAGCCCGTTGGCCGCGGCGAGTTCGAGCGTCATTTCTTCGAGGCGTGCGGGGTCGAATCCCTGGATGCGAGCCTCGGCGAGGCCGGCCCGCATGCGCTCGACGTGATGACCAAGCCCGATCACCCTCACGGAACCGCCTCCGCCGCGCGTCACGCGCAGGCCTTCGTAGACGCCGTCGCCGAAGAGGAACCCGCGGTCGAAGACCGAGACCTTCGCCTGTTCGGCGGGCACGAGTTGGTGGTTGAGGTGGACGAGCACGCGAGTGTGAATGGTAGCGGCGGGGGCGACGGGCGGCGAGATGGACGGCGCGCTTCAGGGCAAGGCGAGGTCAACTTCGTGCCACGGATGGCGGTCTGTTCTGGGATCGACATCAGTGCTCAGTTGCTCAAGGATCGTCTTTTGCCAGCACCGCTGTCTCCCAAAGCGGAGCCAGCCGTGGCACGGTGCCGATCCTGCGATCGCCCAATCGCCGCCCTACTTCCCCTCGGGCACGACGAAGTTCACGCGGTTGCGCTCCAGCGCCGTCCCCTGCGCCGCCGCGAGATCGGCCACGGCGATGTTGTAATCCGTCACGGCGGCGATCTCATCAAGCTCGGCGTTCGCCAGCGCTTCCTGGCGCCGGAACTTCAAGTCGAGAAAGTCCGGCGTGAGCGACTGGATCGTGCGTTCCTGCACTTCCAGCGTGCGCAGGTTCTCGGTCGCCGCCAGGCGCGAGGCGCGGGTCTGCTCGATGAGCTGGTAGTTGGTGGTGATGTTGCGCAGCGCGGCCTTGGCCTCGACCACCACGCCCTGCACCGCCTGGCGATAGCCCGTGGCGGCGCGGACGCGTTCGAGCTGCCGCTGCCGGTACGCCGCCTCGGGCCCGCGGTTGCCGATGGGTTGCTCGAAGGCGAGCCCGACGAGGTAGTCGACGAAACGGCCCTCGTTCACCTGCTCGTATGCCTCGCCCGCCGAAGCGTCGAGGCCCTGCGTCTGGGCGCGGATGGCCAGATCAAGCGCAGGCAACCGCGCGTTGTCGGCCACGCGCTGGCGGATGGCCGCGTCGTCGATCCCGAGCACCGCACGCTGCACCTCGGGCCGCTTGCTCATCGCCTCGCTCAGCGTGTCGAGCAGGCTGAACGACACCGGCGCGTCGGGCGCATCATCAATCGGCGACAGCAGCGCCTCGCCGCCCACGGTCAGTTCCGGGTCGTTGATGAGCTGCTTGAGGCGGTCGCTGGCCAGGCGCAGGTCGTTGCGGGCGCGGATCACCGCGGCGCGGCGGCGCTCGACCGTCGCCACCGCCTCCGAAAGCTCCGACGGCTTGGCGTCGAACTTCATACGTCCGCGCAGCACGTCGCGCGTCTCGACGCCGCGCTGCAGCAGGCGTTCGAGCACCTCGAGGTTTCGGCGTGCCTGCGCCAGCCGCCAATAGGCCCGCTCGGTGTCGGTCACGGTGCGGATCATCGCGGCCTTGAGATCGAGCACGGTGGCCCGCTCGGCGTTGCGGGCCAAGCGAATCTCAGCGGTGCTCACGTCGCTCCCGAAGTTCCGCAGCAGCGGCTGCTCCAGACTGATGCCCACCTGGGCGGCGTTGTTCGGCTCGGGCTCGAGCTCCAAGTCCGGGCTGTCGTCGTCGGTGTACGTCTGCCCCTGGCTGACGGCGAGTTGCCCGCCGGTGGTCAGCCGCTTGCGCAGTCCGGTTTCATAGCCGACGCTCTGCGAAACCCGCGCCCGCGACGAAACGTTTCCCGGCCCGAGGACTTGACCCGGCTGCGGGCGATCCAGGTTGGCATAGTTGCCGTCGGTGAAGAAGGTCCAGTCGAACGCCGACTCGGCGACAGCGAGCTGGCTCGAAGCCACGCCCGGCTCGATGCGCGCGAGCTGCACGTCGAGATTGTTGGCGACCGAAGACCCGATCGCCTGCTGGAGGCTGAGCGCGAAGGTCTCGCCGGGACGACCGAGCAGGTCCGGCCCGGGGTCGAGCGGCCCTTTGGTGGTGGCAGTGGGGCCGGCCATCTTTTCGAGTTCGGCCATGCGTTCGGGCGCGAAAGAGACCTCGCCGGGGGTGCGGGTGAGGGGACGGACGCCCGGATCGATCGACGCCTCGGCGGACTCGGGCGCCCCCGCTTGCCCGGACCCGCCACGCGGAGAGCGCAAGATCGGCGCGATCTCACGCGAGGTCGATGCAGCAATGCTTCGGCGGAGCTCCTCCGTGCGTGAAGCCTCAAACGGGCTGGCCCGGTTACAGCCCACCACGCACGGGGGCAGGACGGCACCGAGCCCCGCCGCCGCGATCACGCGTCCCACCGCCGTCATTCCGCGACCTGAAGCACTCCGCATGGGGGGACGGTACGGGTTGGCCCTTCGGGGGTCAAAGCGATTGGATGCTTGAAACCGAAACTCCGAAGCGAACGGTGGGGCAGGCTTCCAGCTTGCCATGCATTTTCCGAGGCAGGCTGGAAGCCTGCCCCACCAATCGGAAGCGAGACGGTGCCGCGCGTCGAGGCTGGAACCCCCCCTGACCGATCTCTACACTCCGGTTCTCTCTCGTTCCACCCGCGCCGACCCGAACCGAACCACTCCGGGGGGCGCGGCACCCTTTTCGTGACGTGTCTCCGACCGTGGGCTCCGTTGCCCACACGCTGGCCGGGGATTCGCCGGGACGAAAGCCAGAACGTCCGGGGCTCGCTCGCCTCTCGACCCTTTCCGGGGCCATACTCGACGCAGGAAACAGCCATGACGACTACCAACCGCATCTCCAACCGCCGCCTCCTCCCCGCTCTCACCGCCGCGACGCTCCGGGCCGCGCTGGCGCTGACGCCGGTGGCCGCGTCGGCGTTCGTGCTCGCAGCGCCGGCCCTCGGCGCGGTCAACGCCGTCACGCCCTACTTCGTTGCCACCTCGAAAGGCGATGTGAAAGTTCGCTCCGGTGCCGGCGGCGTGTGGTACGCCGTGGCGGCGCTCAAGGGCAACACGCCGCTGCGCGTCGACGCCGAGACCGAGGGCTGGCTGCGCGTGGCGTACCTCCCCAATATGCCGGTGGTGGTGAAAGCCTCCGACGCCGAGAAGCGGGCCGACGGCACCGTGGTCCTTTCCCGCCCCTCGGCGCTCAACGCCCTCGACATGGCCGACCCGTTCATGGAAGCGTGCTACAAGGCGGTGCTCGACGAACGCCTGCCCGTCGGCACCTCGCTGCGGTTCCTGGGCGATGTGACCGACCGTACCGGCAAGGTCGACGGCTACCGCGTCGAAGCGCCCGGCGCGGCCCGTGGTTGGGTGGCCGCGGGCGATGTGAAAAAGATCAGCGACGCCGATGCGGCGAAGCTCGGCGCTGGTGCGGCGGCGGCGGTGGGGGCCCCCACGGCAAAGCCCGCGCCGGCTCCTGCCCAGCCCGCGCCCACGCAGCCCGCGCCGACCCAAACCAATCCGGCCCAGCCCGCGCCGACGAACCCGGCCCAACCGGCCCCGACCACGCCGCAGCCCGTGCCCACTCAACCGGCTCCGACGCAGCCCGTCCCGGTTGTTGATCCCACCACCACCGGCACGCCGCCTGTGCCGGTTCCTGTCACCACCACCGGCGAGCCGGTCGTGCCGGTTGAGAGTGCGCCGTCGGACCCCGCCGCGACCGACCCCACCGCGGTCGAGCCGGCTGTCGTCGAACCCCCCAAGCCCCGCGAGCCCAGCCCGGAAGAAATCCGCGCCCGCGAAGTCGCCCGCGCCCAGAAGGCCCGGCGAGACAAGCTCAACAACCTCGATGAGGCCTTCCGCGCCGTCGCCGCCCAGCCCGTCGAGGGCGCCGAGTTCGAGCCGCTGATGAACGAGTTCGAGAAGTTCAAGGGCGAGCTGAACGAGCAGCTCGGCACCGACCCCGCCGCCGGACGCATGATCGCCCACATTGGCAACCGCATGGATCTCCTCCGCCTCCGGACCGACCTGCAAGAGAAGTACCGCAAGATCGGCGAACTCCGCTCCCGCGCCGACCAGGTGATGGGCAACATCAACACCGGCATCCAGCAGATCCAGGCCAGCCGCCGCTACCAGGTCGTGGGCCGCCTCAGCACCAGCGCCATGTACGACGGCGCCCGCCTGCCCAAGCTCTACCGCGTGCAGAGCATCGATACCAACGTGCAGCGCACGCTGGCGTACCTCACGCCGGTCGACGGCCAGCAGCTCGAAATGAAGCTGGGCATGATCGTCGGCGTCAAGGGTGACGGTCCGATCGACCCGAGCGCGAAGGTGGGCGTGCTGGTCCCGACGCAGGTGGACGTGCTGCGCAACGCCGACGGCACGCCGATGGCCGTGCCGGCGGGGACGCCGGGTGCGAATCCGTGATGCGAAGAACCGGCTGATCCGGATGGCATGCTCGAACCTCCTGTTTGAGCATGCCAGCGGAAACCCTCTGACTTGCGCCCGCCTATTCCAACAACTCCCGCAGCGCCGCCCCCGGCTCCTCCGCGCGCATCAGGTGCTCGCCCACCAGCACGATCCGCACGCCAACACGCCGCAGCCGGCGCAGGTCTTCCGGCGTCTTGATCCCGCTCTCGCTCACCAGCACCGATACATCATCCACCAGATCGATCAGCCGCAGCGTGTGCGCCAGGTCGGTCTTCATCGCGCTCAGGTCGCGGTTGTTGATTCCCAAGAGGCCGTACGAGCGATCCGGGAACCCCACGTGCGGCCTCACCCGCAGCAGGTTCTCCATCGAATGCACCTCGATCAGCGTCGTAAGTTGCAGTTCGCGGGCGAGGATCATCAGGTCGACGAGTTCGCTCTGGCTCAGGCACTCGGCGATGAGCAGGATCGCGTCGGCACCAGCCGCGCGGCTCTCCCACACCTGGTACGGATCAATGATGAAGTCCTTCCGCAGCACCGGCAGCGGCACGGCGTCCTTCACCCGGTGGATGTACTCCAGCCGCCCCGCGAAGAACTTCTCGTCCGTCAAACACGAAATCGCGGCGGCCCCCGCGGCGTGATAGCGTTTGGCGATGACCGACGGATCGAAATCTTCAGCCTGGTACTCGTCCCTGATCCACCCGGCGCTGGGGCTCTTGCGCTTGATCTCGGCGATCACGCTCGTATCCGTCGCACCCTTGTGGCGCACCACCGCCTGGAAAAAGTTCCGCGGGCGGCCCAACTCGGCGATGCGTTCCTTCAGGGTCTCGATCGGCACGCCGGCGCGGGCCCGTTCGACTTCGCTTCGCTTGTGCTCGACGATCTCCGCGAGCGCGCCCGTGATGACCCACTTGCCGGGTTCGCCCTCGGGCCCGCCTGACGGATCGGGTTGCATGGAGTCCGCGTCGCGCATGGCCGACATTATCGCAGGCAGCGGGCGGGGACGCTTGACGACGTGTGACAGGCTCAAGACGGCGGCATTCTCGCTCGCCGTGCCACTGACCCGTCCTCGGGTCAGTGCCGGATCGACCATTGATTCCCGAAGCCGCCGATGCCTCCGTCACTTCGGTACGGACCTGCGGACAGATCAGTGGCACACCGCGGCCTCGGTCGCGGCGTTGCTGTTCGCCGCCGCAACCGCCCTCGCCGCGGACGCCGCCGCTCCCGCCGGGAAAACCGCCGCAAGTCCGGGCGGCGTCGGATCGATCGGCTCGATCGTCTCGCTGCTGCTGCTCATCTTCGGTGCCGGCGTGTGGATCTGGATCGGGGCGAGGTTCAAACGTGTCGGCCCCGCGCTGCTCGAATCGGTCCGCCTCGAAGAACTCAGCCGCCCCGGCGGCGTCACGATCCCCTTCGTTCCCGGCGCGGCGATGGTGCTGGCGGGGCTGGCCGTGTGGCTGGTGCAGCCCGCCGGCGCGGCGTTCGCCTCCGCGCTGGTGAACGCCGCCGCACCAATCGGCCCCGACCAGACCGCGCCGGCGCTGCGGGCCCAGGTCATCGCCCAGGCCGGCGCCCACGCCGCCGCCGCGATCATGATCGCGCTGATCGTCTTCATGCTGCCGGGTCTGTGGCGTGCGATGGGGGCCACGCTGGCCGGGTGCGGCGACTCGTCAAGCGCCGACGCCGTGCGCGCCGTATCCGCGCCGCCCACGGTCGCCGCGCGAGCCTTGACGAATATCCGCGAGTCCTTCGTCTGGACCCTGCTGGTCGGCCCGGCGGTCTACGTCGTCGGTTCGCTCTCGCTCTGGGCGGCCCGCGCCATCGCAGCATGGTCGGGCCGCGCCCTGCCCGGCGATGTCGCCCACGACACGCTCAACAAACTCGCCCAGCCCGCCGCCAGTGGATCAGAGGCGCTGTGGTGGTGGGCCACGGTTCTGGGCGTCACCGTCGGCGCGCCCATCATCGAAGAGTTCATCTACCGCGGCCTCATCCAGACAGGCCTGCTGCGCCTCACCCGCTCGGCCCCCGTGGCGATTATCGGCACCAGCCTGCCCTTCGCCCTCGCGCACGCCGGCGCCGTCGAATCCCACGCACTGCTGACGCTCTTCGTGCTCAGCCTCGGGTTCGGCCTGGCCCTGGAGAAAACGGGCAAACTCTGGGTCTGCGTCCTCATGCACGCGGCGTTCAACGGTGCCAACATCGCGCTGGCGATGGTGCGGTAGAAGAAGGCAAGGAGGCAAGGAGGCACGAAGGCACGCAGTGGAAGAGGTGCGAAAGCGCGAAGCCTTCTTCTCTCTGAACTCCTCCGCGTTCTCCGCGATCTCCGCGGTGAAAACGGCCTCTACCCCGGAAACTCCCACTCCACCCCCGGCGTATACCTCAGCAGCTCGTACAACCCCTTCCGATCCAGCATCCGCGGCAGCGTGCAACCCACGTGGCCGTCGCGCCGGATCTCCGCCAGCGAGCGCGTCACCTCGCCCATCGCCAGCCGCAGCGTCGTCACCGGCCAGATCACGCAGTGGTAGCCCAGTTTGGCGAAGTCGCTCAGCGGGATCATCTCGGTCTTGCCGAACTCGGTCATGTTGGCGAGCAAGAAGGGCGGCTTCTTCAGCTTCCGCATCGCCTCGGCGAAGCGCCCGAACTCCGCGCGGTCGGCAAGGCCCTCGGGGAAAATCATGTCGGCCCCGGCCTCGACATACGCCGAGGCACGCTCGACGGCGGCGTCGAACGACTCGACGCCCCGCGCGTCGGTGCGGGCGCACACGACGAAGCCCTCCCCGTCGGTCCCGCGCATGGCGTCACGGGCTTTGGCCGCCGCGCGCACCTTCTCGACCATGTGGTCGACACCGACGAGCTTCTTGCCGTCGAGATGCCCGCAGCGCTTGGGGAACACCTGGTCCTCGATGTGCAGACCCGCCGCCCCGGCCCGTGCGTACTCGCGCACGGTGCGCGCGACCATCTCACTCTCGCCGAAGCCCGTGTCGGCGTCAGCGAGCACCGGCAGCTTCGAGGCCCTGGCCACCTGCTCGATCACGTTGCAGAACTCGGTGAGCGAGACCATGCCGACATCCGGCACGCCGAAGCTCGCCGACACCGCCGCGCCCGAGACGTACAGCGCTTCGAAACCCGCCTGCGCCGCCGCCCGCGCCACCAGCCCATTGAACGCCCCGGGGGTGCCGACGCAGCTCCGGTCCATCGCCGCTCGGAATCGCTGGCCCGGTGTGGCGCGTTTCTCGCTCGATCCGCCCTGGGATGAAGTCGTCATGGGCCGAGTATATTCAGTGCCATGCACGCACCCCTCTTGCAGCAAGCGATCGCCGACCAACGAGCCCCGAGCTTCAGCGAGTGGGTTGCAATGACCAACGGCTTGCGTTCATCTCCAGAACCCGTCGCTGACGCTCCGGGCTCGCTGTTTGAGCGCCTCGGCTTCGCCGTGCGACACCGGTTGCCCCGCGCGAAATCAACGATCGCTCGACCCGGCCGCGTGAGCGTGTTGGCTCTGCTCGCGGCCACTTCCTTGACGCACGCTCAGGCCGATGCACCGGCGCGGAGCGGGCCCGGCGGCGCCAACCTCGCCAAACCAACCCTCCCCGCCACCCTCACGCAGCAGGTCCGACCCGACCTGCTCCGAGCTCATGTCGACAAGCTGTGCTCCTTCGGCACGCGACACACCCTTTCGTCGCAAGATGAGTTCGGCAAAGGCATCGGCGCGGCCCGCCAGTGGCTCGTGCAGGCCTTCGAGGACTGCCAGCGCTCCATCCCCGGCCAGCCCATGCTCACCGTCTACACCGACGTGTTCGAGCAGCCCGCCATGGAGCGGATGCCGTCGGGCGGGACCATCGTCAACGTTGTCGCGGTGATCCCCGGGACGATGGACGCCGCCAAGAGTCGGCGTTACTACGTCAGCGCCCACTACGACACCATCCCCACCGACCGCATGAACCCGACGGTCGATGCGCCCGGTGCCAACGACAACGCCTCGGGCACCGCCGCATTGCTCGAGATCGCCCGCGTCATCGGCGCGAACCCCCTCGAATCCACCGTTGTCCTGCTCGCCACCGCCGGCGAAGAGCAAGGCCTGCTCGGGGCCAAGTGGCACGCCGGCGCTCAGCGCGACAAGAACACCGACATCCGCGCCGTGCTGAACAACGACATCATCGGCGACCCTTCGCCCGCGTACAACGGCAAGCCCGGCCCGCATGCGGGCCTGGTGCGCGTGTTCAGCGAAGGGCTGACCGCCAACCCTCGCTCGTTGCAGCTCGCCGAGATCCGCCGCCTCGGCAGCGAGAGCGATTCACCCAGCCGCCAGATCGCCCGCTACATCTTCGAGGTCGCCCAGTGGGAAAAGACCGCCGTGCAGCCGGTGCTGGTGTTCCGCCCGGACCGTTTCATGCGCGGCGGGGACCACCTCGCCTTCAACGACCAGGGCTACGCCGGCGTGCGCTTCACCGCGCCGGGTGAGGACTACACCCGCCAGCACCAGGACACCCGCGACGTCGACGGCGTGAAGTGGGGCGACCGCCCCGAGTTCGTCGACGCCGAGTACGTCGCCAACGTCACCCGACTCAACCTCGCCACGCTGGTCCACCTCGCCAACGCCCCGAGCGAACCCGCCAACGTGCGCATCATCACCGCCAAGCTCGAACAAGGGACCACCCTTCGCTGGGAGAAATCCCCCGAGCCCGACGTCGCCGGCTACGAGGTCGTGTGGCGCGACACCACGGCCCCCCTCTGGCAGCACGCCCGCGACATGAAGACCGCCACCGAGGCCACGCTCGAAATCAGCAAAGACAACGTCTTCTTCGGCGTGCGCGCGTACGACAAAGACGGCTACCGCAGCCCGGTGAGCTTCGCGGGGGCGGCGGCGGAGTGAAAGCGCGTCGTGCCACTGATGGCGGCGTCTTCGCCGACATCAGTGCCGGCTGTCGAAGCGTTGGGGCACTTCAGCACTGCTGTCCCCGCAGACGCGGCCAGCACTGGCACGTTCGCAGGGCTTCAGCCCGGCATCCCGATTGCGACACCCCTGTCGCATGACCCTCGCATCGCTCCGAATCACCATCGCCCTTGCGCTCCTCAGCGCACTTGTTGCGCTCACCCCGCGCACCACGCACGCCATCACCGTCCAAGACCTCGCCCTCCTCCAGGGCCACGGCGAATCCAAACTCTGGGGCTTCGGCTTCGTCGTCGGCCTGCAAGGCACCGGCGATCCCTCCGAGCACCTTCCCCAGGCACGCCAGATTGCCAAGCTCCTCGAACGCGGCGGCAACCCCGTCCCCCGCCTCGAAGAGCTCGCCAAGGGCAAGAACATCGCCATGGTCATGGTCACCGCCACCATCCGCGAGACCGGCGGCAAGCGCGGCGACAAGATCGACTGCTATGTCCAGGCCTATCACTCGGCCCAGAGCCTCGAAGGCGGGCGACTTTTCATCACGCCGCTGCAGGGCGCGCTCCCGGGCCAGGGCGTCTACGCCATGGCCGAGGGGCCGATCGTCCTCGAAGGCCCCGTGACGACCAGCGGCGTCGTCCGCGCCGGGGCCCAGGTCATCACCGACATCGACATGGAAGTCATCGACGTCGACGGCACCTTCACCCTCAGCGTCAAGCCCGAGTTCGCCCAGTGGACCACCACGCGGCTGCTGGCCAACGTCATCAACCAGGACCGGCGCGGCTTCGTCGATGCCGCGCAAGAAATCGCCCGCGCCGAAGACGCCCGCACCGTAGTCGTGACCATCCCCGACGCCGAACTCGAAAACCCCGCCAACTTCCTGGGCGACATCCTCGCCATCCAGCTCGACGGCTCGCTGCTGACCCTACCCGCGGTGGTGCAGGTGAACGAGCAGCGCGGCACCATCGTCGTCACCGGCAACGTGACCATCTCCGGCGTGCTCATCTCGAGCAAGAGCCTCACCATCCAGACGGTCACGCCCCCGGGAAGCACCGCGCCCGTCGCGGCCAGCGCGTCGGGAACCACCACGTGGGGCCGCCTCGGCCAGCCCGCGGAATCCACCGTCGCCCGCCTCGACGACCTGCTGCAAGCACTCCGCGCCATCGATATGCCCGTGAACGAGCAGATCGGCCTGCTCAAGGAGATCCACAAGGCCGGCCGGCTGCACGCCGCGTTCGTGACGGAGTAGCCCAAACGAACCATGATCGGTGCCCCCCTCAACCCGACCGCGATCCGCGTCACGGCACTCGCCGACGACGGCACCGGCGCCGCCTCGCTCCGCCGCGCCACACAGAGCGGCTCCTCGGCGTTCTCACTCCTCGAAGCCGCCTCCAAGCCGCGCGGCGAAGGCGACGACGATGCCAAACGCACGACGCCCGAGATGACCCAGGAGCAGGCTCGTTCCGCCGCGGCGGAACTCGTCTCCATCTCGCTCGTCCAGCCCGTGCTGGCGCAGCTCCGCAAGACCAACCAGGCGTGGGGCCCCTTCAAGCCCGGCGCGCACGAGAAGCAGTTCGGCCCGCTCATCGACGCCCAGGTCGCCATGCGGATCACCAACTCGACCAACTTCCCGATCGTCGACGCCGTGGCGCGGAACCTCTTCGAAGTCTCGCAGCGCCTCAACGGCAAGCAGTCCGACGACGATCGCTTGCCGAAGCCCGGTGAGTTCCGGGCACTCCCGAGCGAGTCGGAGCCCGCCGAGTTCCTAAGCCTTCGCGCGGACTCTTCAGCGGAGTTCCAGAGAGGTGGCGTGAACGACGCTGCGGTGCCCGCTATCTCGCTTCAAGTCGCGCCCGCGGTCGCGCCTTCCGCCGCCGTTCCAGCCGCCGTTCAGACACCCCGCCGAGCGGAGCGAACCCCATGAGCCAAGCACACCCCACCCCCGCGCCCGCTCACCCGCTGGACCACCACGCCGCGGAACTCGAGAAAGTCCTGCTGCAAATCGCTGATCGCTACGAGACGCTGGCCCGTTGCGCGAGCGACCGCCGCGAGGCGATGCGCCGCGCCGACGCGCGCGCTCTGGCCAACTGCATCGACACCGAGAACCAGGCCGTGCAAGCGCTGGCGGATCTCGAGCGTCGTCGTATGATCGTCGTCGAAGCCATCGCCGCCGCCATCGGCAGCCCGGACCGCAGCCAGACCCCGGTGAGCCGACTCGCGCCGGCGTTGCCCGAGCCCGCCCGCTCGCGGCTGCTGGTGCTCTCGGCATCGCTGCGCGAACTCATGGAGAACGTGTCGCGCCTCAACGAGAGCGCCCGCCGTGCCGCCGAGATGCTCGCCGCTCATATGGAAGGCCTGATGCGCCACGTCGCCGCCCGCCTCAACCACGCCCAGACCTACAACCCCAAGGGCGTCGTCACCTGCGGCCCGCGCATCGTCACCGGGCTGGATTCGGTGGGATAAACGCTGGCGGACACTGGTTCCCAAACCGCGTCAGAAACCTCGTGATGTCCGGCGTCGTCACCGAGCCGTCGCCGGTCAGATCGCCCGTCAGCACCGTCGATGAGCCCGTGCTCCCGAAGCGGCCGATCAGGAACACCAGGTCCGGCGTGTTCACGGCGCAGTCGCCGTTGAAATCCCCGATCAGCCAGTCATTGATGAGCACCGCGTCGGCACCGTCTACGAATCCGTCGTAGTTCAAATCAAACAGCGTGAAGTTGGTCCCGAACAGGCACACCCCCGTGCTGCCCATCCGCTTGGGGTCGCAGTCGAACCCGCTGCCGTCGGTGAACCACACGTGCGACACCAACTCCGCGCGGTCGTGCATCGTCACCTGCCCGTCGCCCGTGAAGTCGGCGTAGTGCTCGTCAAAGCCCGCGTCGGTCCACACGAGGTGCGCCTCGGGCTGCTCGGTCGAATACGCCGTCGCCAGCGCCGCACGGAACGTCCACTTGTCGGGAAAGAGCGCCTGCTCACCTTCGTCGTCTTTTCCCCAGCCCCCGGCGAGCGTGAACGTCTCGGGGAAGTTCACCGGGAACCACGGGTCCCTCACGCCTTCGCAGATATCCGCCATCGCCTCGTGGATGCTCGTGTCGTCCGACACGTCGAGGTTGATCGGCTGCACCGGGCACACACCGCAGCGCAGCTTCGCTGCCCCGAGCTGCGTCATGGCGTAGACCAGCGAAACCGTGGTTGTGTCGTCCGCGATGCAGTGCTCGAAACGGAGGTAGACCAAGGGGTCGTACGCCCCGGGCTGCGACCCGTTCTTCGCGGCGCTCGCCACCATAAACCCGCCGGCACGCTGGAAGAACCGCCCGCGCACGATCCAGCTTTCTCCGGGCTCGAAGACGCCGTCGCAGTCGCCGGTGCCCTCGTCGATAATCTCCGGCAGGAAGCAACCGCAAAACGCCATGGTGAAGTCGGCGCCGCTGCGCTCAAAGTGCGGCGTGGTGTTGAACAGCCCATCAACCTGAGCCCCGGTGATCGGCACACGTTCCCGCAGCGGCCCCGTCGGCATCGAGCCCATCCGCGCCACCATCGCCAGATACCGCAGCGTCGCCGTGAAACCCAGTTCGCCCCCGGTATTGATGTTCCCGTCGAGGTCGATGTCGATGTACCCGTACAGCGGGCTGTTGCCGAAGCGGTACGGGTCGTACACCCCGCCGATCCCCAGCGGACCCGGCGGGTTGATCAGCCCCTTGAACGTCACATCAATCCTGACCATCGAAGGCATCAGCGAACTCGTGAACGAGCCGTTGAAGTTTTTCTTGGGCGTCGGCGACCACATCACCTCGGGCTGCCAACCGCCCCAGTGCAGTTTCACGATGTCCGGGAACTTGCCCTGCCGCCCCTCGAGCACCGGCGGATCGATCGGCCCATCGGCGCCCGGGTCCGTTCGGCGCAGCACGGCATCGCCCGACGCGTCGGACAGCGTCCAGCCCGGCTGAGGCGTGGACTGCGCGCGGGCCAGCCCCGGCGCAATCACAGCCATGCAAGCAACGGCCGCCGCCATGGAGGCCCGCGAACAACTATCTGGAGAACTGGTCACGTCGAAGCTTCCTCCACCGCCGATGACAGGTTGAGCCTGTCAATACGGTACCGGAGGGCTCCGCGGTTCAACCCAATTAGTTTTGCTGCCATCGAGACATTGCCATGGGCCTGCCGAAGGGCCTGTTTGATGAGCATCGTTTCCATCTCATCGACCGTCGGGAGCCGTCCGCTGAGTAGGGGAATGCCGTTGACCGACTCGGTTGACCGCAAGTGCGGCTCGCGGGCTGGGTCCAAATCAGCCATCGAGACGTATGAGGGTGCCGTAAGCCCCATGTCCTCGGCGTTCACCACCGGGGGCTCGCACAAGATCGTCGCCCGCTTCACCGCGTTGATGAGTTCCCGAACATTGCCCGGCCAGTTGGCCGCGCCGATCGCTGCTTCCGCCGCCGCCTCGAACTTCAGCCCCGGCTTGCCCTGCTGCTTGGCCATCCGTTCCAGGGTGGCCCGGGCGATCAGCACCGCGTCGTGCCCGCGCTCACGCAGCGCCGGGATGCGCACCGTCAGCGCGTTGAGTCGGAACAAGAGGTCAGGCCGGAAGCGGCCTTCTTTCACGCGTTGTTCGAGGTCGAGGTTGGTCGCCGCGACCACGCGCGCCCGTGCCGAGCGTTCCTTCTCGCCGCCGATTCGGCGGAACACGCTCCGCTCGACCACCAGCAGCAGCTTGGCCTGCATATCCATCGGCAGCTCGCCGATCTCATCAAGGAAGATCGTCCCGCCCTCGGCGAGTTCGAACAGACCGATGCGGGCCGCCTTCGCGTCAGTAAACGCCCCTTTTTCATGCCCGAACAGCTCACTCTCGATCAGCCCGGGAGGCAGTGCGGCGCAGTTCACATGCACGAACGGCGTCGGCTGGGCCGCGTTAAAGCCCGGGTCGGCGCGGTGCACATACTGGGCCACCACGCCCTTGCCCACGCCCGTTTCGCCCAGCAAGAGGACACACGGCAACTCGCCGGTTTCGCCCGCGCGGGGGATGGGCATCGATGAGAAACGCCGCGCCGTGGTCAGGGCGCGTTGCCACGCCGCGCTTTCTCCGATGACCGGCGACTCGCCCGAGCGGGCCGATTCGAGGCGGTCGTAGAGCTTGAGACGGCTCTTGGTCTTGCGGACGTCAATGGCCCGCGTGATCCGCAGGTTGAGGTCGTCGAGCCCCACCGGCTTCTGCATGTAGTCGTCGGCCCCGCAGCGCATGGCCTCGACGGCGGACTCGACGGGCTTGCTGGTCCCGAACGCCGTCATCACCAACAGGGCCCCGCCGAAGCCCTCTTCGCGGAGCTTCCTCACAAACTCGAGCCCGGTCTCGCCCGGCAGATTGACATCCGTTACCACGGCATCAAACTCACGCGTGCGCATGGCTTCGCGGGCGTCCTTGACGGCCTCGACACCCACCGCCTGGTGCCCATCCAACTGCAGCCCCCCCACGAGAGAAGTGCGGAGAGGCTTTTCATCTTCGACAATCAGGATCTGAGCCAACGGAATGCTCCGGTTGTTTTCAGCCATTTGGCTGATTTCGACCATTCATCATAGGACCTGAATGGTTCAAATCAGCCACATGGCTTGGTTGACGATTCATCGGAAGTCGCAGTGAGACGGTCGTACCGCGATTCTGCGGCTCGCAGGACGATTCGACGTGGATCGAACCGCCGTGAGACTTGACGACTTGGAGAGCTACTGCAAGACCGATGCCGGTGCCGTCAGGTTTGGTGGTGAAGTAGGGTCGGAAGATGCGTTCGCGGAGTTCGTTCGGGATGCCGGGGCCGTGATCCCGAACGGAAACCTCCCAGAGCTCGGGGTTCGGAGCGCGCGAAGTCACCTCGACGTGCGTGTCCGCCGGGGAGGCCTGGAGGGCGTTGGTGATGACCGCGACCAGGGCGTGTTCGAGGTGTCGCGAGTCGAACGTGGCGGTGACGGGGGAGTGTTGGGCTTCGAGGGTGAGGGTGAGGCCGCGGGTCCGGGCCATGGGCTGGTGGGTGTCGACAACGCCGGTGATCCAAGGGAGGACTTCGGTGGGGGCCGGCTTGACCTGCATGGGGGTGGTGGCTTCGAGCAGGTCGCGGAGCCAGTCGTTGAATCGGTCGACGGTCTGGACGATCTGGGTCTGGTCTTCGCGGACGGTGTCGTTGCCGGGGAGGCGTTTGATGGTGAGTTCGGCGAGGCCGCGGATGCCGGAGAGAGGGTTGCGGATGTTGTGGGCCAAGCGACGGACCATCTCGCCGGTCGAAACCAACCGAGCGTTCTCGACGGCGTCGGCCTGCATCTGGGCGACCAGCGCGGCCATCTGGTTGACGTCGGAGCCGAGTTGGCCCAGTTCGTCGGAGGTCGCCACCTTGACGCGGTGCGCGTAGTTGCCCCGGGCGATCTGCTCGGCGGCGGCGCGAAGACCCTCCACGGGCTGGGTGATCCAACGCCGCACCAGCAGCACGCCCAGGAAGATCATCAACATCGCGGCGACGATGCCGGAACCCAGCACGATGCGGTGGGTGCGTTGCAGTTCCTGCCCAAAGACGAGCGACTTGGAAGCGTCGGCGAGGACTTTCGCTTCGGCACGCTCGATGATCTCGTGGAGGGCGAAGTGGGCGTCGCCGGCACGGATGCCGGCACCGAGGTCGCCCGATTCGAAGTACTGGCGCGCCAGCTCGCGGCCCGAAGCGGTCTGTTCGCGCAGGGTGCGGGCGGCGGTGGCGCCGATGCGTTCTGAGAACAGCGCGTCCTTGATGAGCTCGTCCGCGTGGACATCCATCTCCGCCGAGAGCCGGTCGTACTCGGTCCGCGCCTCGACGAGCTTGGAGGGATCGACCTTGGGCGTCGACTCGGCAGGGCCCTTTTGATCGCGCGGTGTCGGCAGGTTGTTCGACCCCGGCTCGTCACGACCGGGTCCGGGGAGCAATCGGGTCTGCGCGCCAGCGGTGCGCTTGACCTGGCCGAGCTCCAGCAGCAGCGTGGTGGTGCCGCGGAAGGGCGACACCAGTTCGCGGGCCATGAGGTTCCCGAACGCCAGGGCGACACCCAAGCCCACGGCAACGGTAAAGCCGAAGAGGCCGAGCAGCACGAGGAACTTGCGCTGCAGGTTCATGTGGGGAATGATTGTCGCGCCGGGATGCGGCGGTCAGCACAATCCCGGAAAACGAGCCCCGAGCGTGTTCGAGTGGGTTGAAGAACCCAATGACTCCGGGTGGCCCGAAGACCCGTCGCTCACGCTCCGGGCTCGTTCAGAGCGGTTCGGCTCAGCGCGGACGATGGTCCCAGCGCCAGCCTTCTTCGAGCAGCGGCGTCTTGCTGGTGCCGACGCTCCCGTCGACGAAGGCGACGTTCATCGCGCTGGCGTGGCGAAGGCCGGGCCACCAGAACCGGCCAGAGGCGTACAGGCCGCTGTTGCCCTGCGGGGGGGCCGTGAAGGTGGGGTTGTTCGAAGGGCTCTGCGAAACCGCCAACGGGGCGTCGACGTCCCACACCAGCGGTGCCCGCCCGGCCTGGAGGATGCCGCTGTCGAGCAGGACGGAGCGTGAGCGCGGCTGGCCGGGCGGGTCGGTGCGCTGGAAGCGGAAGTTGAAGCCGTAGGAGATGTTCTGCAGCGGCTCGAGAGCGCCGTTCATGCACGGGCGGTTGCGGTTCATCTGGAGCTCGCCGGTGATCTCGGCGCAGCGCATCGGATCATCGGTGCCGACCGAGGCGATACGGGCGGCGGTGAGGCCGGTGCCGTGCTGCCAGAACTCGTCGACGCCGTACTGGCTGTCGACGAAGGTCTCGAGTCGGAAGCGTCCGGGGGTGCGGGTTTCGTCCTCGCCCCGCGTGGGGTGGAGCTGCGGGTCGGCGAAGACGGTGAAGTCAAACGCGACCGAACGCAGCGAAGTCTGGCAGCGGACCGCCCGCGCGGCGGCGGACCCGCGGCTGAGCGCCGGCAGCAGCAGTCCCAGCAGGATCGCGATCACCGCGACGACCACGAGAATCTCGACGAGCGTGAACGCCCCACCGCGCTCGCGGGAGTTTGCGCGGCACTCGGTGAGACGGTGGATGGATTCGACCGAACGCGTCAAAAGTGGCCTCGGGCAACCAACCCTCTGTCGGGCCGCGGAGAGTTCTCGCGGCGTGAATAGAGATTCGGAGCGGTCGGCACAAATCACCGCTGATTTGGAAAGATTATCAGCATCGCGAGGCCCGCCACAAGGCGGGAAAGCCCTGATTCTGGTGAGATTCGCGCCTGATCATGGCCGGCATCCATACAGCGTGCGAACAACGCGGCTTCCAAACGGCCTGAGACGTATGGTAGGCCCTTCGCCGAGCACGCCGCGGCTGAAATACACCCATCCGTGGATGGAACCCGTGACACGCGAGCGCGATTGCAGTTCAGCCGCAGCGGGTGATCGCAGAGCCGACGGCGCGAGCCGTCGGTCCTACGTCCACAAAACCGCGAGCACTTGGGACCGACCGCTCGCGCGGTCGGCTCCGCTCCGCGACGCATGAAGGGAAACCGCTCGAGCGACACGCGTGCCGGGCATGCCCAAGACCAAGCGTGGCGGCCATCACGACCGGAAGCAAAAGAAAAAAGAGCCGGCGAGCAACCGAAGTCGCTCAGCCGGCCTTCCGGGGGGGCATTGGATGTCCGACAGGAACAGTAGACCCCCAAACCCCGGTCGTGTCAAGGCGCTCAAGGCGGATGTGGAAAGATTCCTGCCGCAGCGGAAGCTCACCGCTCGGGGTGTCCCCCGCGACCGGATTGGAGCTCGTCACGGACGGTTCGGGGTGTTGACGACCCAGTCGCCGTCGGCGGGATCGGCCAGGCCGTGGACCAGGAGGCGGGGCAGGTCCGCCAGCGTGACAGGCTCGCGCCCGGAATCGTCGTCGGCGTCGGACCCGAGGCTCCACAGCAGGTACCCGCGCCGGAAAGCGTCGCGGGTCGGATCGTCCATTTTCTTGTATGCGAAAGGCGCACCCGAGACGGGATCGACCGGGAGCGCCGAGAGGAACGACGGGACGAGCGTGCTCAGCGTGTCGGGGTACGGCGCATCGGGCTTGGCGCGGGCGGCTTCCAGGGCCAGCATGACGCGCGTGGCCTGGAAGCGCGATTCGTGGGCGTCGATCTGTTCGAGCCACGCTTCCACCCACTGCCACGATTCAGTGAGCGAACGGGCCACGAGATAGGGGTCGCAGGGGAGGAGGTCGCCAACTGAGCGAAGATCGATGAACCCGCGGGCGGCGCGGCGCTGGGCGCGGCTCATGGGGGCGTAGGTATCGAGCGCGGCGTTGACGAGGCGGACGGTCGGGTCGATGTTCTCGGCGCGGGTGGCCCGACCGACGATCTCGGCGACGTCAGGGTGCTCTTCGAGGGCGCAGGCCTCGATGGCGCGGGCGAAGAAGCCCTCGGCCATCTGGCCGGATTGGCGGGCGATACCCCACGCCAAGCCCTCAAGTTGGACGCGCTCGAGGTTGGTGGCGAGGCGCCACGGCGTGGGCGGGCGCGCATCGCTCAGAACCTTGAGATAGCGGGCGGCGCGGTCCGGGGCGACGCGCCGGGCCATGATCTCCTCGCGGAGGGCCAGGGCGAGCGAATCGAGAACCACACTCCCGATCAGACGCCGGGCCAGCGGGCCTTGCTCGTAGCACCAGGCGAGGCGTGCGGCGGAATGGAGTCGGGCCTCGGCGGCCGGAGCGTCGCCTGCGCGAGAGGCGATGGTGAAGCGGATAATCTCGAAGTTGGCGAGGTCGAGCAAGGCCGCGTCGGGGCCGACCACGGACATCGAGCGGGTGATGGCGGCGGCCCAGCCGTCGCTGGACGACTGTTCGCAGTGGGCGGCTTTCACGGCGTCGTCGATGGCGGCGGGGATCTCCGTGGCTTCCAGCGTGCGGACGGAGCTCTCAATGAACGACTGGAGTTGGGCCGACGCTTCGTCCGAGGCGGGGAGGATGAACTCGGTGGTGCGGACGATCGGGCGGGTGGGGGTGCCGTCGGGGCCGGGAAGCCTGAGCGAATCAAGTCCGGCTTGGAGGAGCTTCGAGGCCCTTTCGACGTGGGGCCACGCGTTGTGCTCGGGCTGGGGGGCGGGGAGGCCGGTGCCGCGGCGGACGGCGTCGCTCCAGGCGTTCGGGCCTGGCTGGGCCCAGGCGGGGTTGGCGACAAGCCCCGCCGCAATCACAGCGGGGAGAAGCAAAGCGAGCGGGGCGCGGCGTCGATGGCGTGGGTCGGCGGGCATGGGCGGGTTCCTGCGTGAATCGGGCCGAAAATCCGGTGTCCATGCTAGAAGTCGGCCGCGCCGCGGCGGGAGGCGGATCACTCGCGCTGGCCTGGATTCACAGGAACTTTACGCAACGTGAGGGGTGGCTGGACGGGTACTGACCAGCAAAAAGAAACCGAGCGGCACACCTCTCGGGCGCCGCCCAGCGACGAGTGTTCTTGGGAAAGCTCCTACCCACGCGCTGGCTCACGGACGTCGGCCATTCCCCAAATCAGAGGCCGGGGTGTGAGCGAGCGGGCTGACAAAGCGCGATGCGGGACGATGACTGCAAGTGCAAGAGGTCCTCAGCGCCCGCCGAGGCGGGTGCGGCACAAAGCCTGTCGGACCGTGTTCTCAGTTCTCGAAGCGGAGACTCTCTCTTTCCTCCGGGCGGAAGATCGGAAGGCGGGTCACGCGTTGTCGGAGCCGCTATTGCCGTTGGATTTTTCGAGCATGCGGCGGAGGTATTCGTTCTCGCGCCGGGTGGCCTCGAGGTCGAACACCATGTACTTGACGCTCAAACGGAGGTAGTCGAGCGAGTCCTGCAGGTCCTTCATGGTCTTGCGGATCTTGGCCTGGCGGGCCTTGGTCTCCTCGGCGAGAACTTGGAGCTGCTCCTTCTGCTCCGGGGGCAGGCCGTCGATCTGGGCGATCAGTTCGCCGAGTTTCTTTTCGAAGTCCTGTTCCGTCATGACTCGTCTCCTCGTCTTGGGTTGTGCCCCCACGGCGCTCATGGCCGGGCGGAGCGTGCTGGCAGACGAGAGGACAGATGCAACGGGGCGGCCAGACTGGCGGAGGCGGCGCGAAACGGCGTGCCAGAGCGGAGCGTCCGGGAAAATCGGTTGTTTCGATGGGCTGAGGGGTGGACGCCCGGGAAGAGCGGTGGTCTTGGGGCGGGTGCCGTGCGCGCGGGGTCTGAGACCTGTGCGGGGTGATGCCGAATCGCATCGAGGGATGATGCGGCGCGGCCCTGATCCGCCTGAAAGGGGCCGAGAATCTGTGGACTCGGGACGGTTCTGTGGTACGCTTGGTTCGTAGCGGACCCACCTCGTTGAGGGGTATTGCACAGGGCCGCCACAGGAGATTGCAGATGAACAGGCTGATCGCTTCGGTGTCGTTGTCGATGGTTGCGCTCGCGTCCGGCTCCGCCCCGGCGGGGACGTTCGTGACGGTTCCGGGAACCTCGAACCCGTGGCTGGCGGGGATGCCCGACGGTTCCTCGGCGGGCGACGGCCAAGATTTCGCGCCGACCAACTCGCCCGTGCTGGCACCCGTGCCCGTCGCGGGCGGCGACGTCTTCACCTTTGAGGTCACCGGCAGCGTGCTCAACGGCGACGGCCCTCTGGTACTGACCCCCGACGGCGATCTCTTCCAGTTCTTCAGCCGCATCCCCGGCCCCGAGAACGGCATCGCCGACATGTTCGGGCCGATCAACTCGTTCGCCGCCGTGTTCTTGGACGATTCACAGCCGGACGGCTCGCCGACGCCCGACGGGCTGAATTTTTCGGACGCCGGCCTGGGCATCAACTTCTCGAGCCTCAGCCCCCTGCTGAAGCAGCCCTTCTTCATCGGCGACGGCCAGACCAACGATACCCGCGTGATCCAGCAGTTCATCGCCCCCGCCGGCGCGACACGGCTGTTCCTGGGCACGATGGACGGCTTCGGCTGGTTCAACAACATCGGCGAGTTCCGCGTCCGCATCGTGCCGACGCCCGGCGCGACGGCCTTCGCCGGTCTTGTCGCACTGACCCTCGTGCGTCGTCGTCGCTGACTCCGATGCATTCTTGAGGTGCTCGCCAATGAAAGGTGTGACCGCACTTATTGCACTCGTGGCTGTCGCGTTCTTGTCGCGCCAGGCCATTGCCGGGTACGGGTCGCTTGTCGCCGGCAACTGGAATCCCTGGCTCTCCGGGATGCCCAATGGCCTGTTGTCGGGTGATGGGTTGGACTCGACCGACGACGAAGGCCCGTCGTTCGCGTCTCTCTTCATGCACGGCGGCGGCCCCTTCACCTTTGACTCAACCGGCAGCGTGGATCACAACGGAGCGACGCCCACGCTCACGCCCGACGGCGATCTCTCGATTGTCGTCGCGCGAACCCACGGTGCGGAGAACGGCATCGCCGACCTGGTCGCGCCGATTGATTCGCTGGTGGGCGTCTTTCTCGGTGATACACGCCCCGATTTTTCGTCAGCCCCGGGCAGGCTGGATTTCTCGCCCAGCGGCCTGGGGACGGATTTCCTCACCCTTTCCCCGGCGCTGAAGCAGCCGTTCTTCATCGGGGACGGTTTCACGCCCGCTGGCGTGCGGCAGCGGTTCATCGCGCCCGCGGGAGCCACGCGGCTCTATCTGGGAACGATGGATCGTGCGGGCTGGTCGAACAACACGGGCGCCTTCCATGTGTTGATGACGCCGACGCCGGGGCCGGTGCTGCTCGGTGCGGTCGCTGGGGTTGCGTGGATTGCGCGGCGGCGTCGGGGAAACGCGCCGAACTCAGCCCGGCTGGGAGCCGTTGCGACCGGGGTCCTGAAGGCGGCGACTGAATGAAAGTCCGGGTCGGGTCCGTCCGCGCGAGCGGACGAACCAAAGCCATGAACCCGTGGGCGACCGTGTGACCCTCCGCTCGCGCAGCCGGCTCTGCGCCGCAACGCCCGGGCCAAGATCGCGCTACCGCCACGACCACACTTGGATGATCCCGAGCCCCGTGGGCACGATCCACGCCATGAACGTCACGAGAAGCCCGAGCAGCGCGAGCAGGATCGCCGCGGATTTGGAATGTTTGAGTCGGAGGTAGACGACGACGAAGGCCCACCAGAAGGCGAGTGACCACAGGAGGTGGACGGCGAGTCGGAAGACGGGAGTCTGAGCCGCCCAGAGCGTGTTGAGGGTCCAGAGCCACCCCCGAAGCTGCGCGAACGTTGCCAAGACCGAGGACCCGCTGGAGATCAGCAGCGCGATCAGCATGAGCGAGATATGCCCGAGAAGCATGAACGCGCTCGCGCGGTACAAGTGCCCTTGTCGAATCTTCGCCGTTCTCGTGGTGGTCGGGAGCAGGTTGAGCGTGGACGGCAGAGCCACGCCGAAGCACACGATGCAGAGAAACGACCAGTTGGTGAACAGCGTGTTGCTGGATCCCCACCCGAGCCCGTAGACCCACGGCCACTCCAGCGTGGCCCACAGGCTGGGGAGCCAGTTTCGGACGGCCGCCGGCGAAACCCACCACCCCCCCCGCGAGGCCCACATCGCAAAGGTGCCGACGGCAGTGGTTACATGGACAACGACGCCGATGAGATACGCGGCGAGAATGCACTTGAGCAGCATCACCGCGAGGCGTCGAGGAACCAACTGGTCGTCAAGTCTCAGCGCACCCCAAAACGTCCACGGCCAGAGCGTCCGCAGCCCGGTCTTCAGCACGCGCCACGCGCTCAGTCGGGCCACATGCTCGCACGACCAATGCGGCGCGGCACCCGCCCGCAGCACTCGGTCCCAGTCGATCGCGAGCCCGCACTCGCTGCACACGCCGACGAGCGGGCATGAGTCGCGCCAGTTGTCGACCGTGCCGGAGAGGTCGTAATCACAGCGCGGGCAGCGGGCCCGCGTGCTTGCCGGATCGACGGCGATGAAAGGTCCGCCCTCGGGGTTCACGATGAAATGGTACCGCCGGGTCACACGATCGCGCGGGAACCCCACCACCCCTGAACATCCGCGCTGAAGTCGCCCCGCAAACCAAGCCAAAAGAAAGGCGCCCCGTCCGCACGCTCGTCTGATGAGCGGCCCGCGATCACTCGGGCCGACCACCTGGGTTCTCCGCGTCCTTGCGGCGTACCCGACGCGCGGGCGGAACGGGGCTTATCGAATCCTTTCGAATCACCTTTCGCGCCGTGAATCCCGCTTCATCAGCGGCACCCAGCGGCGCCTGGCTCGGCAACACATTCGGGCCTTCCGTGGCCCAAATCCCGATGCCCCTCGTTTCCGACAGGCCTGGGAATCTCTCTCTCTAGGCTTACTCAAGCTCTCAACGCCCCGTCCATCGATGGACACCAAGGCGCCGATCTCTCTGACCTCGGGGCTCGCACGCAATGAGCCCGGAGCTTTCTTTCTCACCTCGTCCCTTTTCTCGCCGCGCCGTCCGTGGCGTCGGCTTTGAAAAGGCGCTTCCTTCTTGAGGCCGCGCTCGAGTCCGCGGCGTGAATCCTGAGTCTTGATGGCCTCGGCTTCCTTGCAGGGGCCTTAACTGCTCTTCTGCTTCTGGGCCACGCGGGCCATCAGTTCTGACAGGTTCTTGCGGCGGTCGGCGAGCGTGGCCTTCCACGCCGCACGGTCCCGGATCTCCAACCGATCCCCGGCCCCGACGATGACGACTTCCTTGTTCAGGGCGGCGTCTTCGAGCAATCCGTCGGGCAACCGGATTCGTCCGGCGCTGTCCATTTCGAGGCGCTCTGACAATCCAAAGAACGAGGCCTGGAGTTCCGACTCGTCGTCGTCGGATGTGAAGGTCTTGGGTGCCGACGCCGCGCGTTCCTCGAAGGCCCGCTCGGTGTAGAGGCGAATCAAACCGGGCTTGACCGGCGTGGCGTACCACGCCGTCCCGTGCTCTTTCTCGGACCAGCCCGAGCGGATATTCGAAGGGACGGCGAGCCTGTTCTTGGCGTCGATCGAGTGCTCGTACTGGCCGGTAAAGAGCACGGGCTGGTCCGTCCGAGGTGAGTGAGGCTGGGGGCGAAGCGGCTGGCGGAGGTCGGTCGGAAGGGGGGATCGCGGTCTGGGCGGTCCCGCTTTCGGTATCGACACATTACCCCACTTTGCCCCACTCTGCAACAATTTCTACGTTGTCCACGGATCATCCACCGATATGTCCCTCGATTGGGGGCGTGGCGACATGTTTGGGGCGCGCGATTTCCGCCGCTCGGTCTCTCTGGGGTCGTTCGGCGGGCGGGCTCTGACGTGTCCCGGCCTTGAGTTTGGGCGATCGGGTCCGAGTGGCGGTGATTCGGTGCGACGCAATGCGCGAAGGACCTTCCAATCAATCCCCGCAGTCATCGGCGCGCGGCCCGCAGGTCGGTGGCGCGGCGGTGCCGGTGCCGACGGCGGATGAGACGGCGCGTCGGGCGTTCGCGCTGTTTCTGGCGGGCACGGGTGAGGGGCTTTCATTCTTGATGACGGCGCGGCACGAGTCGTCGCGGCGCGGGCTGGTGGTGCCGCGGGTGATGGCGTGTGCCGATGCGCCGATGAGCGTTTGCGTGAGCTTGCCCAAGGGGCATCCGATCTCGCCGCTGGTGCGGGATAGCCGGGGGTTTGCGTTGTGCGCGATTGATCCGAGTGACCGTGTGCTGCTGCGGTTGTTCGAGCGGCGCGAGCAGGTTTCTTCGACGGGCATGATGAACGGTCAGGGCGGCTTTGGGGTTGCGGGCGGGGGGGGCGGTGGCGGGAGCGGGAGCGGGAGCGGGAGCGGTGGCGGTGGCGGTGGAGGTGGTGGCGTTGGTGCGGAGGGCGATCCGTTCATCTCGCTGGAACTTGAGTCGCTCTTGAGCGGGGCGCCGCTGGTGAAGCGGTGCCGGTATGCGCTGGACTTCAAGGTGACGATGCACCTGGACTTTGAGAGTGACCACGAGATGTACATCGGGATGGTGGTGGGGGGGCGGGAGTACTCGGCGGCAGTGCCGCCGCCGACGGGCGGCGCGGGCGGGGGGGCGGAGAAGAAGAAGGGGCGGAGGTAGGAGAAGGCAAGAGGCATGAGGCATGCGGGGAAGGCATGAAGGTGATCGAGCCCTTCTCCACTCCCCACTCCCCACTGGCCACTCGCCTCCCCCCCTGTAACCTCTGTGCATGTGCGGGATCGCGGGCGTTCTTCGGGTCACTCCTGCCGGTGGTGAGCATCAGCCCATCCCCGAGTCGTGGCTTGATGCGCTGGACGCGGCGATCGCGCACCGCGGGCCGGATGGGTGCGGGCGGTTCCGGGATTCGGTCGTGCGTGCGGACGGGGCGCGCGTCGAGGTGGCGCTGGTGCATCGGCGCCTGTCGATCATCGACCACGCCGGGGGCGCGCAGCCGATGGTGAGCGAGCGCGGGAAGGCCATCGCGGGGGGCGGCGCCAAGCACGAGGGTCTGGTGGCGGTGGTATTCAACGGGTGCATCTATAACCACCGGGAACTGCGGGCGGAACTGGAGAAGGCCGGGCGGGTGTTTGTGACGGATCATTCGGATACGGAGGTGTTGATCCACGGGTGGCGTGAGTGGGCGCGTGAACCGGATGACCAGTCAACGGATTTCCTTGGCCTGAGTGGTGTACATCGTGCGAACGGGATGTTCGCGGCGGCGATCTGGGATCGTGATCGAGCGGTGCTCATTGCGCTGCGAGACAGTCACGGCGAGAAGCCGCTCTGGACGCGGCTTCTCGACCAACACGGGTCGTTCGCTTTCTCAAGCGGGGCTGCGTCGCTTGCCGCGCTGCCGATGACGCCTCCAGCAGCGATCGACCGCCGGGGACTTGTCGACTGGTGTTCACTGGGCGTTCACGATCACCGCACGCCGTGGCGCGAGGTGTGGCAGATTGAGCCTTCGTCCCATACGTGGTCGCTCGAGCCGGGGGCTCCGGATGATCGGACTTGGTGGCGGCGCGAAGGGATGCCGTGGATTCTGGTCGCCGTGCTTCCGGCACTGCTGCTGCTCGCGGTTTTGGCAGTGATTGTGACACCGATTGGCCTTGCGGCTTGGTTACGGTCGGCCGCCAAGCATCAAAGGCAACTGAGATCGGGAGCGGTTCTAAGCGCATTGGATTCTCACCTCCGAGCCGCCGTGGAATCTCGCCTCGAAGCCGATGTCCCGTTGGGCTGCTTTCTCTCCGGCGGGATCGACTCATCGCTCATCGCGCACTACGCGAAGCGGGCGCGTCCCGACATCACCACGCTGTGCATGCGGATGCCCGATGCGCGGTACGACGAATCGGCGCACGCCGCGGCGGTCGCGCGGCATCTGGGTACGAAGCACGTCACGCTCGACGTGCGGCCTTCCGCGGCGGCGGACGTGGTTCACCTGATCGAGCAGCTCGGGCTGCCGTTCGCGGATTCGTCGCTGCTGCCGGCGTACTGGCTGTGCAAGGCGGCGCGTGAGCACGTGAAGGTGGCGCTCTCGGGCGACGGCGGCGACGAGCGGTTCATGGGGTACCAGCGGCACGCCGCGGCGAAGTGGCTGCCGATGCTCAGGCTTGTGGCGTGGGCGTGGCCGACCTCGCGGTATGACGAGCGCGATCCGACTTCGCGCGAGGCGAAGATGGCGCGGTTGGTCCGCGCGGCGCGGGGGAAGGGATACACCGACTTGGTGGCGATCTTCCCTTCGGACCTGAGGCGGAAGGTGTTCCGGGCACGGGGGATCGAGTGCGAACGCGCGCGATTCATGGGACGCGGGCAGGCACGGCGGTTCGATCTCGAACACTATCTGCCGGGCGATCTCTTGCGGAAGACCGACACGGCGTCGATGAGCGTGGGGCTGGAGGTGCGCTGCCCGTTCCTTGATCGAGACGTCGCGGGTTTCGCGGGAAAGACCCCGATCCGCGTGCTGATGCGCGGCAACCGACCCAAGGCGCTGCTGCGCGAACTCGCGGCGAGGTATCTGCCGCGGGAGATCGTCGAGCGGCCCAAGCAGGGGTTCGCGATCCCGATCTCGGAGTGGTTCCGCAGCGACTTCGGCGGGCTGCGCACGCTGCTCATAGATGTGTTGTCATCGCGCGAGCCGTTCGGCGTGGCGGGGGAGGTACTGCAGGTGGACATGCGGGCCGTCCGCGAGATGGTGGATGAGCACATGGAAAACCGGCGCGATCACGGGCAGCGGCTGTACGCGCTGATGGTGCTGGGGGTGTGGGCCCGCGGCGCTGCGGCGAAAGGGCAGATGGCAAATAGCAAAGTGCAAATATGAGCGCGGAGCACGACTCTGCCGAGGACGGCAGAGTCGTGGCACTATCACCTCGTCATCGTGCGCACGTTGCCCTTCCCATCTTCGATGAGGATTTCGTCGGCTTCGGTGAGGAACAGGCCGTGGTCGATGATGCCTTCCATCGCGTCGAGTGCTTGGGCGAACGCTTCGGGCGGGCGGTTGCTGGGCAGTGCGGCGTCGATGACGAGGTTGTTGTTGTCGGTGAGGTAGTCCTTGCCGTCTTTCTGGCGGATGGGGCCGCTGAGGCCGATTTCCGCGAGGCGGCGTGTGACCGAGGCGAGTCCGAAGCGCATGACTTCGATGGGCAGGGGCATTTTTTCGCCGAGCTGGCGCACGAGTTTGGCATCGTCGATGAGGTAGACGCGGCCGATCTTCAAGCCGCCGCGGGCGTGCGGGACGACGGCGGCGGCGACGATTTTTTCGCGGGTCATGGCCCCGCCGCGGCCCTTGACCATGCGGAGCTGCGGGTCGACCTCGTCGGCGCCGTCGAAGAGGAAGTCGACGCTGGTGGCCTGCTCCATGGGGATGACCTTGAGGCCGAGTTTGAGGCCGAGGTCGTGTGAGGCGACGCTGGTGGCGACGCAGGTGATGTCGAGTCTTTCGCTCGCGGCGCGAGCGGCCAAGGCGTGGATGGCGCGGGTGGCGGCGCGGCCGGTGCCCAGGCCGACGGTCATGCCGGGGCGGACGCCAGAGACGGCGCGCTGGGCGAGAGGGTCGGGCTGGTTGGAGGGCGCGGGGCCGGGGGCGGTGGGCGTGGCCATGTTGGAGAATCTACCGTGGAAGGTCGGCGTGTCGCCGATGGGGTGATTGATGAGCGATCCGCTGGTGATTCTGAAGCGCACGGCGCGGGCCGAGGGACGGTCGGCGGTGGCGTCGATGTCCGCCGAGGCGCGGGAGGCAGCGTCGGCGGCGATCTGCGAGCGGCTGGCGGCGTGGTGGGAAGGGAGCGGCGTGCCAGCTCGGGCGATGGTGTATCTGTCGAAGCCCGGACCCGATGGACTTGAGGAGCCTGATCTGGGTGGTTTGATCGAGCGCTGGCGGCGTCTGGGTGTTCGGCTCGCCGCGCCGCGGATGGACTGGGACTCAGGGCGGATGAGCGGCGTGGAGCTGAGCTTTGATGAAGCGGGGGCGGTGCGGACGGAGGTTCGGCGGTTTGGGGTGCCGGAGCCGGTGGTGGTGTTCGGGGCGGGGACTGAAGCGGGTGAGTCGGGGGGATTGGGACCGGAGGCGTTCGATGTGATCCTGGTGCCTGGGGTGGCGTTTGATGAGCGGGGTGCCCGGGTCGGGCGCGGGGCGGGGTTCTATGATCGATGGTTGGGCGGGTTGGGGTCGGCGCGCGGGCGGGTTGTCGGGGTGGCGTTTGACGTGCAGGTTTTGCGCGAGGTGCCGCGGGGGCCGCATGATGCCCTGATGGACGTGATCGTGACTGAACGCCGATGGAGTACGGGTTGAACGCCGCGGGGAGGTTGCTTCGGTGCCGCCGGGCTGTCGGCGGTGGTGGCGTCGCGCGTTGCTTGTTCGATGGTGATTGATCCTGATCGAGGACTGAACGTATGGCTCTTCCTTCTCAAGTTGCCCGCCCGATGTCGATGTCCGCGACCAAGTTCAGCGGTTCACGCCGCGCGATGCCTTCGCGCAAGTTGCTTGGGTGGGCCGCGCTGTTGCTGATTGTGATGGGGTTCACGTGGTGGGCGCTGACGGGGCGCGGGTCTGTGGCGGGGAGCGGGACTTCGCGCATGACGAGCGAAGACGCGGCGAAGCTCGCGGCGATGGAAGCGGCGCAGCCCGCGCCGACGATGCCGACGTCCGGGCAGCCGGTTCCGAAAGGCACGCCGGTGGTGGTGACGCCGTCTTCGCCTCGTGATTCCGGCGCGCCGGCGTCGCTGACAATGGGTGCTCCGGTGCCTTCGTCGGCGAAGCCGTCGAACGCGGGTTCGGGGTCGAGTGAGCTTTTGAAGACGGTGGATCGCATCCTCGCGAGCAACACGCCGGGGGGCGGCGTGGGCGTGGGCGTGGGCGCGGGCGGGGGTGGGGGCGGGGGTCTGCCGTTGAATCGCGGCGCGGCACCGGGCGGGGCTGAGCCGAGCGGCACCCAGCCGTCGGGTCCGACGGGAACGGCCCCGGGCACGGGCGCGACGCCGCCGAGTTCGAGCGGCTCGACGGGGAGCGGCACGGGTTCGCTTTCGCCTTCGTCCGCCGTGGCGTTTCTGGTGAACCAGGGCGACGCGCTGATCTCGCAGGGCAAGCCGGTCGAAGCGCGCGATGTGTTCAATCGGGCGCTGTTTGATGGACGCGCGACCGAGTCGGACCGGATCGTGCTGCGTGACAAGCTGGCGACGCTGGCGGAAGCGCTGACGTTTTCGCCTCGCGTGGAACCGGGTGATGTGATGAGCGAGGCGTACGCGTTCCAGTCGGGCGACCGGCTGGTGAAGCTGCCGTACTCGAAGGACCTGGCGGTGGACTGGCGCCTGATTGCGCGGGTGAACCGGATCGCCGATCCCGGAAAAATCAGGCTGAATCAGCGGGTGAAGCTGATCAAGGGGCCTTTCCACGCGGTGGTTCACAAGGGCGCGTTCCGCATGGACGTGTTTGCGGATGCGAAGGACTCGGCGGGGAATCGAATCTACATCAAGTCGTTCGCGGTGGGGCTGGGCGAGCAAGGCTCGACGCCGACGGGGGCGTTCATCGTGAAGCCCAAGAGCAAACTGGTGAACCCCAAGTGGGTGAACCCCAGGACTGGCGAGAAGTTCGCCGCGGACGACCCGAAGAACCCGATCGGCGAGCGCTGGCTCGGCCTCGACGGGACCGACGCGACGACCAAACTGCTGAGCGGCTACGGCATCCACGGCACGATCGAGCCCGAGTCGATCGGGCAAGAGAGGAGCATGGGCTGCGTGCGCCTCGCGGACCGCGATGTGGAGTTTGTGTACGAGCTTTTGTTCGAGGGGCGGAGCGTGGTGGAGATTCGGCCGTGAGGCTAGAGATCACGGGTTGACCGAGAGGCGCGTAGGATTGCCCATGCGGAGCGAAAGCAGAGTAGGCAACCTTTTTTTGTCGTACGTCCCGCAGGATCGCGAGCGGGTGCGGAAGATCGCCAATCACTTGTCCGAGATGGGTATCAACGCCTGTGACCCTTTGGAGGAGATCCTCCCGGGGGACAACTGGGCGGCGAGGCTCGGCGAACTTCTGGAATCCGCCGACGGGATGGTCCTCTTTGTTTCGCCCGATTCCGCAAAATCCGAGAACACCCGTCGCGAGTGGTTGTACGGGTTGTCAAACTCGCGGTTTGCCGGCCGCTTCTTCGTTGTCCAGTTGAAGAAGACGAACACGGACGATGTGCCGTGGGCGCTCCATTCAATGAGTTGGATCACGGAGGCGAAACCGAAGAATGTGGCCCGAATGGTCCGAGACGCGCTCCGCACGGAAGCGCCGAAGAAATCGCGGCGGGGCGAGGCGGCATGAGTCGCTCGCGTGCCTCGTCTTCTCGGTCTGCAGCGCCGGAGGTATTCCTCTCTCACTCGAGCAAGGACCGTGCAATCGCGCGGCGAGTCCGCGGCCTGCTCGAACGTCACGGCGTGCGTGTGTGGTACAGCGAGCACACGGTGACAGGGGCCGCGGACTGGCACCGTGAGATCGGGAAAGCACTGGCCCGATGCAACTGGTTTGTGCTGCTGCTCTCCAAGAGCGCAGCGAAGTCTGTCTGGGTGAACCGCGAGTATGTGTATGCGCTCAATAGTCCTCGGTACAAGGATCGGATTGTCCCTGTGGTCGTCGCTGCGTACGACGAGCGGATGATCTGGGCGATCACAGGCGTGCAACGGATCGACCTCCGCAAGCAACGGGGGAAAGACACTCAGTCTCTTCTCGGTGTTTGGGGCAAGACCTACGACGGTCGGGGTTTCGCGGCAAGGGCGTCCAAGGGTGTCGGCGCTGCTCAGGTGCGGAAGAAGTAAGCCCACTCTACATTGCGCCTCGGGTATCAGGAGGTTCTCGCCTTCCTACGCGGTGGCGGAGGACAGCGCCGCCAGCAACATGAGCCGCGTGATCTCGTCGCGGCGCGAGGCCAGGTCCCAGCGCAGGTCGAGCCGGCGCGGGCCGGCGAGGATGGTCGCGGTGCGGGCGTCGGCGTCGATGAACAGGCGAGCCTTTGCCAGGTCGATCGTCTCGGCGCTGGCACGCCACCCCAGCCCCAGCACGCCGGGGCGGATGACCTCGAGTTGCCCGGGTGCGATCTTCCACTCGACGGGAAGCACGATGCCCAGCACGGCGACGCCGATGGCGGGGCCCGCCAGGCCGAGGGTGATGAACGCGCCTTGCAGCGGGTCGCGGAACGCTGTCCAGTTGACGAACATCATGAAGGCGACGCCGAGCAGGCACGCGATGACGGTGGCGATCCTGCCGCTGGCCCGCGGCGAGTCGGTGAGCCAGACGGGGAACAGGTCGGGCTCGATGGCCTGGGGCGAGACGTTGCCGAGGCGGGGACGGAGTTTCTTGGAGGCAGAGCACTGGACGCGGTGGACGCCGTCGGGGCCGACGGGGGTGCCGAGCTGGTGGTCGCGGTTCACGTGCGACATGCCCCACAGAAACAGGGCCAGCGCGACGAAGCCGACGGCGATGGTGACGATGCCGCCGAGGTAAGGCCGCGCGGTCATCGGCGAGAGGCGGTTGATGAAGGCGGTGCCGACCATCATGAGCGCGATCACCGCGCCGGCACCGTGCATGAGGCCGATGCCTTGCGCGTTCCACCACTTGACGGCGGCAAAAGGGGAGCGGTCACGGGCCTTCTTGTCGTGGCGGCACCAGAACACCGCGTCATCTTCGGCGCGGCCGGTCGTCTGGCTCGGTTGGGGGGATTCCGGGCTCATGCGAGTGGCAGCCTACCGGCGTTCGCGGCGAAGGTTGAGGGCGGGTCGAAGCCTCGGGAAAATCAGGATGGGAAAGGCCCTCGGCGCGTGTTGAAAACTCGCCGCGCGGGAGGAAATGACGGGGGTTTCAGCCTATGATCCGTGTCCGGTTTCGGCGCTCCGGCGCAGGCCGGAACTCACCCCGAAGTTGCAGGCCGAAATAGCCCTCGAAGGGCGGCCCAGACAGCCCCCATGACATCGACATCCGCCATGCCAGAGACGCCGTCCGATACCTCCAACGCCGCTTCGTCTCAGGCCGAATCGAAACAGGCCTACGGCGCGGACCAGATCAAGATTCTCGAGGGGCTCGAAGCGGTGCGGAAGCGCCCCGGGATGTACATCGGCGACACCGGACCCGGCGGTTTGCACCACCTGGTCTATGAGGCTGTCGATAACTCCATCGATGAGTGCATGGCCGGGCGCGCGACGATGGTCTCAGTGCGCATCCTGACCGACGGTTCGATCTGCGTTGTCGACGACGGCTCGGGGATTCCCGTCGAGATCAAGAAGCACGAGAACCCGGCGTACAACGGGAAGCCCGCCGTCGAGATCGTCATGACCGTGCTGCACGCCGGCGGGAAGTTCGGCGAGGAGGGGTCGGCGTACAAGGTGTCGGGCGGGCTCCACGGCGTGGGCATCTCGTGCGTCAACGCGCTCTCGGACCGCCTCGCCGTTGAAGTGATGCGCGACGGGAAGGTCCACAAGATCGTCTTCGAGCGCGGCGTCACCAGCGAGAAGCTCCATGTGATCGGCGAGGCACCTGCGCGGGCCGACGGCCGGCCCCGTACCGGCACCAAGGTGACGTTTCACCCGGACCCGGAGATTTTCCCGGAGATCGATTTCTCGTTCA
This sequence comes from Phycisphaerales bacterium, assembly GCA_046154665.1. Taxonomy (GTDB): domain Bacteria; phylum Planctomycetota; class Phycisphaerae; order Phycisphaerales; family UBA1924; genus JAFLCM01. The sequence goes on from JBJXFG010000055.1 coordinate 48,873, forward strand.
CGACGCTCAGCCACCGTCTGCGCGAGCTCGCGTATCTGAACCCGGGCGTCACCATCCGCATCACCGACGAGCGTGTCGGCAGCGACGGCAACCTCAAGGACGAGACCTACCGCTTCGAGAAGGGCCTGCTTGAGTTTGTCGCGCACCTCAATCACGCCAAGCAGACGCTGCACGAGATCGTCCACCTCAAGGGCGAGAACAAGGAGCAGCACTTCGCGTGTGAGATCGCCATGCAGTACAACGACTCGTACAACGAGTCGCTGCTGTGCTTCGCCAACAACATCCGCACGGTTGACGGCGGGACGCACCTCTCGGGGTTCAAGACGGCGCTGACGCGCACCCTGAACAACTATGCCAAGCAGGCCAAGCTGCTGAAGGACTCGGACCCGATGCCCAGCGGGGACGACCTGCGCGAAGGGCTGGCGGCGGTGATCAGCGTCAAGCTGCCCGAGCCGCAGTTCGAGGGGCAGACCAAGGGCAAGCTGCGGAACACGGATGTCGAGGGCTGGGTGAGCTCGATCTTCGGGGAACGGCTGCAGAAGTGGCTCGACGAGCACCCCGGCGAGGCGAAGAGGATCTGCCTGAAGGGCATCATCGCGGCCCAGGCGCGCGAGGCGGCGCGGAAGGCGCGCGAACTCACGCGCCGCAAGAGCGCCCTCGAGAGCGGTTCGATGCCGCACAAGCTGCGGGATTGCACGACCAAGGACGTCGAGCGTTCCGAGATGTTCATCGTCGAGGGTGATTCGGCAGGTGGTTCCGCGACGCAGGGGCGGGATGTCGAGACGCAGGCCATCCTGCCGCTGCGCGGCAAGCTCATCAACGTCGAGAAGGCGCGCCTCGACAAAGTCCTGGCGTTCGAGGAAATCCGCACGCTGATCTCGGCGCTGAAGTGCGGCATCGGCGAGGAGTTCGACATCTCGAGGCTGCGCTACGGGCGGGTCATCATCATGACCGACGCCGACGTCGACGGCAGCCACATCCGCACGCTGCTGCTGACGTTCTTTTTCCGTCAGATGCCCGAGCTGATCCGGCGCGGGAAGATCTTCATCGCGCAGCCGCCGCTGTACCAGATCACACGCGGGAAGAAGACGCAGTACGTGCTGAACCAGAGCCGGATGACCGAGGTTTTGGCGGACTTGGGTCTTGATGGCGCGTCGCTGCTGGTGCGAGAGCTCGAAGGTACGTCGGCTCTTGGTTCGTCGGCTCTCCGAGCTGACTCTTCCGAATCAACAGAAAGGCATGTCGGCTCGGAGAGCCGACGTACCCACAGCAAGACGATCGAGGGTGAAGCGCTGCGCAAGCTCGTCAAGCACCTGCGCCGGCTGCAGGAACTGGTGGAGATCGCCGAGCGTCGCGGCACGCGGTTCCACGATCTGCTCTCGGCGCGGGGCGAAGACCCGTCGCACGCGGGGCGGCTGCCGACGCTGTACGTTTCGTGGGCCGGGACGCAGGGGGCCCCGGGCGGCTCGGCGTTCGCGTGGAGCGACGATCAGGCGGCGTCCATCATCGCGGCCAACGGGCTCCGCCCGCCGGACTTCCTTGACGGGCATTCGACCAACGGGGTTGCGCATGGCCCGGCCAACGGCGCGGCCAATGGTGCCGTGAACGGCGAAGCCAAGTCCGATCCGCGTCCGCGTGCCGTGGTCCGCGAGCTGCACGAGAACCGCGAGATCGCGTCGATCTTTGATGCGCTGGGCGCGATGGGCATCACCTACGACGACTTCACCCGCGTCCGCGAGGAAGCGGTGACGGGCGAGAAGCTGCCAGCGCGGTTTGCGTGGCGGACCCCCGCGCGTCAGAACGCCGCCAAACCCACCGCCGCCGAGGTCGAAGGCACGGCTGAGGCGGGTGATGAACCCGCCGCCGCCGAACCCGCTGTCGAGCAGGTCGATGCCTCGGGCTTCCGCCTGGTCGAGGCGGCCAGCCTGCCGGCGATTTTGACCATGCTGCTGGATGTCGGCCGGCGCGGCATGGAGGTCAAGCGCTTCAAGGGTCTGGGCGAGATGGACCCCGAGCAGCTCTGGGAAACCACCATGGACTACACGAAGCGCACCATGCTCCGCGTGACGTGGGACGACGCGTCGGCGGCGGACGAGCTGTTCACCATCCTCATGGGCGAGGACGTCGAACAACGCCGGGCTTACATCGAAGAGCACGCGCTCGAGGTCAAGAGCCTGGACGTGTGAGGCCGGACTTCCTGCGGGCCCTACTGAGGGCACGCCCCGAACGCACCCAGAAACTCGACCAAGTCGGCGGTGTTGATGCACGGGTCCGCCGCGCTGAGGTTGACGACCGCCTGATAGCCGGCGTCGCCGGGGCAGCGGCCGAAGGCACCGAGCATCGCGGTCAAATCGGGGGTGTTGACGCTGCCGTCGCCGTTGAAATCAGCCGGGCACAGCGGCGGCACGGCGTTCTGGGCCACCCACATCACGACCTCGACGCCGTTGCGCCGCCCGGTGCCGATGAGGGTGCGCCGATCGCTGGTGATGGCGTTGACCGAGTGGATGGCGGTGAAGCCGTTGAGGTCAGCGCCGCGTGCCTGGAGGTAGGCGAGCGCTTCGACAAAGCCGGTGCTCTGGGTCCAGATGAATCCGGTGAAGGAGGGCACGGTGTCGTTGCGGACGAGCTGGCCGACGACAATGGTGGCGTCGTCGCTCATGCTCATGGGTGAGACATCGGGGAAGGGTCCGGTGGGGCCGCCGAGGTTGGTGGCGACGCCGTTCTTGAGCCGGGCGAGCTGGGAGATGCCGCCGACGACGGCGCTGCCGAAGTAGGTGGTCTCGCCGGGGTCCATGAGGTTCCACGATGTGGACGTGGCACCGGCGACGGCGGGCAGAGCCACGGCGCCGGTGGCTTGCGTCCATCGGAACGGCCCCGGCGTGGACCGGCCCACGACGACCGAGCCATCGTCGTTCATCATGAGCACCCCAGCGGTGGGGCCGAACGTGCCGAGCAGGGCGCGGAAGTCCTCGACGCCGCCGGATTCGGTCCACCGGAACAGGATGATGGGGGTTGAGATCACGCCGAGCATGGTGCCGAAGATGGTGCCGCCGTCGCGGGTGATGCTCGCGTTGAACAGCCGGACGGTCCCGGGATAGAGCCCGATGTCTTCTGGAGCGGCGGGGGGGAGCCAGCGGTACGCGCGGGCCGACGCGGTGGGGCCGGCCTTGCCGACGAGGACAGAACCGTCGTCGCTGCCCGAGACGGTCTCGAGTTGCATCGGGGTGGTGAGGTACGCGTCGATCAAACCGCCGGTGCTGGTCCACACAAAGCCGTGAGGGCGCCCGCCGGTGTTCGCCATTGAGCCGCAGATGCGGGTGCCGTCGCGGCTGAAGGTGCTGATGGTGGCGTTGCCGGTGACCCCTTGGATGATGGGCTGCAGGACGACCTGGGCGAATGTGGTCGATGCGCCGGCGCTGAGGGCGAGCGCGAATCCGGCGAGCGTGTGCTTGGTGAACATGACGGCTCCTTTGGTGGGTGGTGCGGCACGGTCAGAACACACTCATGAAGATACCCCTAGGCGTTCGGGGTTCCCAACGCGATGAGATCGGAGCGCTGAAAAATTGACAAGTTCCGCATGGCATCGCTGAAGGCGCGACGCTGCGGACGCTTCGGGGCCGGTCCAAAATCGGGCGACGATTCAAAGAAACAGCCCCGGCCCACGGGACCGGGGCTCTCGCATTGAAAGGGCTCGTCCGCGGTTCAGCGCTTCCGGCGCAGGGCCATCACGCCGGCCAAGCCCATCACCCCAACCGCGCCGGGCGCGGGGACGACGAAGCCCTCGACGAGGGCGGCGAAGTTGGCCGCGTTGCCGCCGCCGAAGGAGAAGAGGCTCCACGAGGTGCCGTTGAAGAACGAGGCGTTCTGGGTGAAGAAGCCCACGGCCTGGAAGCCGGAGGTCTGGACGCCGAACTGGCCGCTGTAGTTGTAGTTGCTCAGGCCGATGGACCAACCGATGTTGTTGAACCCGCCGCTGGTGATGATGTTGGGCAGGGGGATCTCGATATCGAAAAAGTTCGCGAAGCCCGGGGCGTTGGCGGGAAGGGCGACGTTGGTGATGGTGGTGCTGTAGAGGGTGGTGCCGGGGCCGAAGACGAGGCCCGAGGGGTCGCCGTTGTTGAAGGTGAAGTTGAGGTCGGTGGTTCCGGGGGTGATCCCGTCGCCGGAGAAGGTGGCGAGTCGGAGTGTGATTCTCGTGAGGTTGTAGGTATCGGTGCCGAAGTTGGAGAGCCAGCCCCCATCGCCGTACTTCACGGTGGCGGCGTTGCCCGAGTTGAACGGTGTGAAGAAGCCGCCCGAGTTCTGGGCGTCAAAGACAACGGCGGCGTTGGATGTGCCGGCCAGCGCGAGCGCGGCGGCGGCGGTCAGGGCGGTGGTGATGGAACGCATCTCGTGTTTCTCCTCGTGATTGAGTGACGATTCTGCCGGTGTTTGTGCGAGCCGTGGTGCTCGCCCGATGCCAGCAGACTACCCGAGGAGTCTGGCCGAGGGGTTTGGAAAAGTCGAGCCTTTTTGCGAGACATTCAACTCCGCGCCGAGGCGCGACCGCGGGCCGCGGGATCGAGAAATCAACGCCGAGATTATCGGGTCCGGCGCGGTATCCTCCCTGCGTGAGCCACACTGGGAAACCCATCCGTACTTCTCGACCCTCGACCGCGCCGGGGATCGCCGGTTCGTCCGCGCAGGTGTCGGCGTCGGGCGCGTCGCCGATGATCGACGCCGATCTCGCGCCGTCGGGCGTGCTGTTGTTCGAGGTGTCGACCGAGGTGTGCAACCAGGTGGGTGGCATCTACCAGGTGCTGCGGAGCAAGGCCTCGACGATGGTGGCGCGGTGGGCGGACCACTACATCCTCGTGGGGCCGTACGAGCAGCGCCGGGCGGAAGTCGAGTTTGAGGCGCGGACGCCCACGGGTTGGATGAAGCAAGTGATCGAGATGCTCGCCGCCGAGGGGCTGACGGTTCACTACGGGCGGTGGCTGGTTTCGGGGAACCCGCGTTGCCTGCTGGTGGAGCACCATCTTCCGGTGCACGAGCTGGACAAGATCAAGTACCGCCTGTGGAAAGAGCACAACATCGAGTGCCCGCCCGGCGACGCGACAATCGACACGGCGGTGAGCTTCGGCGAAGCGGTGCGGCGCGTGCTGGGCGCGGTGTGCCACGTCTCGACGACGCACAAAAACCCCGAGAAACGCCGGGTTCTGGCGCATTTTCATGAGTGGCTGGGCGGGCTGGCGATCCCGCTGGTGCGGCACGACCGGATGCCGATCACCTGCGTGTTCACCACGCACGCCACGCTGCTGGGGCGGTACATCGCGAGCAACGAAGAGTCGTTTTATGACACGCTCGTGGGGCGGAACGACGGCTTCGAGGCGGGCAAGTACAACATCCGCTGCCAGCACGCGATGGAGCGAGCGTGCGCGCACGGGTCGCATGTCTTCACCACGGTGAGCCCGATCACCGGCGAGGAGTGCGCGGCGTTGCTCGGCCGCCCGGTCGATATGGTGCTGCCCAACGGGCTCGATGTGGCGCGCCACGATGTGGGGCACGAGTTCCAGACGTTGCACGCCGAGTTCAAGCAGAAGATCAACCGCTTTGTCATGGGGCACTTCTTTCCGAGCTACCCCATGGACCTGGAACGCACGGTCTACATGTTCACCAGCGGCAGATTCGAGCCTCGGAACAAGGGGTTTGATCTGTGTCTGGAAGCGCTGGCGCGGCTGAACGCGCAGATCAAGGCCTTCGGCATCCCGGTCAACGTCGTGTTCTTCATTGTCACATCGCGCCCGGTGCGGTTCATCCTGCCGGATGTGCTGCAGTCGTCGGCGGTTTTGGATGAACTGCGCTCGGTGTGCGCCTCGATCATGCGCGACGTGGGCGGCAAGCTGTTCCCGCGGGCAGCCGCCGGTGAGAAGGTGAACATCGATCACCTCGTCGACCCTTACTGGGCGGTGCGTTACCGGCGGACGCAGCAGGCGCTGCGGCGGTCGGGCCTGCCGCCGATCGTCACGCACGCGATCGAGAACGAGGGCTCGGACGCGGTGCTGAGCTACATGCGGCAGTTGCACCTGTTCAACCGCCCCGAGGACCCGGTGAAGGTGGTGTACCACCCGCAGTTCATCGCGTCGACGAACCCTTTGTGGGGGATGGAGTACGAGCAGTTCGTGCGCGGGTGCCATTTGGGGGTGTTCCCGAGCGCGTACGAGCCGTGGGGCTACACGCCGCTGGAGTGTGCGGTGATGGGCACGCCTGCGGTGACGAGTGATTTGGCGGGGTTCGGGCGGTACATTCAAGAGAAGTACCCCGACCACGACGACTGGGGCCTGAACGTGCTCAAGCGGCGCGGACGCGGGTACCACGAAGCGGCGGCGGACCTGGCCCGCTGGCTGCTGGCGTTCTGCCGGCTGGACCGAAAGGGGCGCATCGACTTGCGCAACCGGGTGCAGCGCCAGAGCGAACTGTTCGACTGGACGCGGCTGGGCCGGGCGTACCACCGGGCGCATGATCTGGCGCTGGAGCGGACTGTGGCCGGGACCGACGTGAAGTGAGCGCGCGAGCTGTCAGGCTCGCGCGGCCGGCCTGCGCGGCGAGCCCACGCAGCAGGCTTTTCAGTGTGGAACTGAAGCATGGCCTTGCGGCCTGAAGGGCCGCACGAGACCAGCCTGGGGCGGGAGCCCCAGTTGAAGCGTTTGGATGTCTCGTCGAGCTGCCTGGGCGAGCACCGAAGGTGCGGCACAGGATCCGCTCTGTGTCGCCGCTTCGCGGCTTACGGGCGTTGGCCTCCTTTGTCTGGATCTCCGACGATCTTCCTGGGGCTTCCGCCCCAGGCTGAAATCGATCGGCCCTTCGGGCCGAGGTCCGGTTGGTACTTGGGAGAATCAACACATTCTGCGCCGTGTCAGAGGTTTTTTGCGGTCGCGGAAGGCTCTCTTTTCAACTCGCTCAGCACCCGCGTCCGCTCCGCTCCCCGCTACCATCCGCCCCTATGCAAGGCCTTATCCCACCACATTCCGGCTCTTTGGTCAACCGTGTCCGCACCGGCGTTCAGGCCGACAACCTGCGCGCCGAGGCTGCGAGACTGAAACAGATCAAACTCTCCGCCAAGCAGTCGTGCGATCTTGAGATGATCTCGATCGGCGCCTTCAGCCCGCTGCAGGGCTTCATGGGCCGTGCCGATTTCGAGCGCGTGTGCACCGAGATGAAACTCGCGTCGGCGGGTTGCGAGGGCGACGTGTGGCCGATCCCGATCGTGCTCGCTGTCAACGCCGCGGATGCACCGAACGTTGGCGAGCGGGTGGCGCTGTTCGCGCCGTCCGGCCTGCTGCAAGCGGTGATGACGGTCAACGAGGTCTTTGCGCACGACAAGAAGCTCGAAATCCCCAACGTTTTCCGCACCGAAGACCCCGCGCACCCCGGCGTCAAGCAGGTGATGGACGAGGGCGACACCTGCCTCGCCGGCCCCGTGGAAACCGTCGTCGTCTGCCCCGATCCCACCGGGCCCGAGGCGTTCCCCGATCTTCGGCTCACGCCCGCGCAGACCCGAGCCGAGTTCGAGAAGCGCGGGTGGAAGACGGTGGTGGCGTTCCAGACGCGCAACCCGATCCACCGGGCCCACGAGTATGTGTGCAAGTGCGCCCAGGAAATCTGCGACGGCCTGCTCATCCACCCGCTGGTGGGCGAGACCAAGAAGGGCGATATCCCCGCCGACGTGCGGATGAAGTCGATCCATGTGCTGGTGAAGAAGTACTTCAACGCGGGGACAACGATGGTGAGCGTGATGCCCGGCGCGATGCGCTACGCCGGCCCGCGCGAGGCCGTGCTGCACGCGATCATCCGCAAGAACTACGGCTGCACACACTTCATCGTGGGGCGCGACCACGCGGGTGTGGGAACCTATTACGGAACATATGACGCGCAGAAGATCTTCGACACGATCGACCACGCGAGCCTCGTCATCGAGCCGCTGAAGTTCGAGCACACGGGCTACTCGAAGTCCTACGGCGGGATGGTGTCGGGCAAGAGCTACCCGAAGATCGAGGGCGACATCATCAACCTCTCGGGCACGGCGGTGCGTGAGATGCTGGCCAAGGGCGAGCGCCCGCCGGTGGAGTTCACCCGGCCCGAGGTGGCGGATGTGCTGATCGAGTGGGCCAAGAGCGCGGGGTGAGGTCGGGCCCGGCATTCCCGGTCCACGGTTTGGGACGTAGAATGCAGGGATGCAGGCGGACCCGATCATTTCAAGCCGATTGAAGCCCGAGCAGTTCGAGGCCGTGAAAGCGTTCTGCGCGAAGTACGGCGTCGCCGAGTTCGCGCTTTTTGGTTCGATCCTGCGTGACGACTTCCGGCCCGAAAGCGACGTCGATGTCTCGCTCAGGTTCAAGCCGGGCTTCGGGATCGATTTCGACAACCGGCCCGACATCTTCGACGACCTGCGTGCGATCTTCGGGCGCGAGGTTGATATCGTCGAGCCGCGGCTGCTGAAGAACCCGTTCCGGCGGCGGGAGATCCTCTCCACGATGCGGGTTTTGCATGCGGCCTGAAGGACGCGATGTAGCACTGCTCTATGACATGCTGCAGTATGCGCGTGCCGTGCATCCGATCGTGGACGGGGTCTCGTACGCGGAGTATCTCGAGCGGTTCACCACGCGGCTCGCGGTTGAGCGCGCGATCGAAGTCGTGGGTGAAGCCGCTCGGCACATCTCCCGGCCGTTTCAGGAGGCTCACCCCGAGGTGCCGTGGCGCAAGATCATCGCGATGCGTCACATCATCGCGCATGACTACGGCGAACTGGACCATGAAGCGATCTGGCGCGTCGCCACGACACACATTCCGGAACTCATCGCGATGATCCAGCCGATGATCCCGCCCGTGGAACCGGACGAACCAACCGATGATGCGGGAACGAGGGCCTGACGAGTTGCGAAGCCGGCGATTCGCCCATGCGCATCCTTCACTACCTCTCCGAAGTCACCCTCGAACACGGCGGCGTCGTCCGCAGCGTGCTCGATTTCTCGACGGCGCTCACCCACGCCGGGCACGAGATCACGCTCGCGTGCTTCGACGACACCAGCGTGCCCGCGGCGTGGAAGGCTCCGGTTCCGGGTGGCACCGGTCTCCGACCGGTGCTGGCTGGCCAGACGGGTTCCATCAACGCCTCGCTCGAACCCGGTCAGAGACCGGGGCCACCAAAGACGCCTCGCGCCATCACCCTTTCCTGGCCATCGCTGCCAAAGCCGATCCGCCGCTTCCGCTGGCCCGATGTGCAGACCATTGCCCGCGAAATCGCCAGTTGCGACGTGCTGCACCTCCACGGGCCGTGGGAATCGACCAACGCCCAGCTTGCCGCGATCGCGCGCCGGCTCAAAAAGCCCTACGTCCTCAGCATCCACGGCATGATGGACGACTGGTGCATGGCCCAGGGGGCGCTCAAGAAGCGGTTCTATACCTGGTGGCGTGTGCGACGCATGGCCGAGCGGGCCGCCGCCGTGCTCTTCACCGCCGAGGGCGAGAAGCGCCAGGTGATGAAGTGGTTCCCCGGCGTGCCCGACGAGCGCGCCCGTGTGCTGCCGTTGCTGTTTGACGCGTCGGATTTCACCACGCTGCCCGGGCCCGAACTCGCTCGCGCGAAGTTCGAGGCGCTGCGCACCGACGGCCCGATCATCCTGTTCCTCAGCCGCTTGCACCCCAAGAAGGGCGTCGAGACGCTCATCGATGCCGCGGCGATCCTGAAGCGCGAGCAGCAACGGTTCCGACTGGTGATCGCCGGCTCGGGGCCGATCGAATATGAGAACGAGCTGAGACGCCGCGCGGTGGACGCGGGCCTTTCGGATCGGACGTACTTTCTCGGGATGGTGACGGGGCGCGAAAAGGTGTCGCTGTATCAGGCGGCGGACGTGTGCGTGCTGCCGACGAGCCAGGAGAACTGGGGCTTCGTGATCCTCGAATCGCTGGCGGCGGGCACGCCGGTGGTGACGACCAAGGGGGTGGACATCTGGCCGGAGCTTCAGGCGGGAGGAGGCACCATCATCGCCGATGGCACGGCTCAGGGTATCGCTCAGGCGGTGCGGAAGCTGCTGGAAGAACCGGAAGGTTTCGAGGCCATGAGGCGTTCGGGGCGTGATTGGGTGATGGGATGGCTCGAGCCTTTGAGGGTTGTGGGCGCTTATGAGTCCCTTTATCAAGAATGCGTGAAGCGCACGCGCCGCGATGAATCTCTGGGAACATCAGGGAGTGAGACTTCGAATGGTGTTCCCACCCTCTGAACTGAGTTCGGAGCGGTTCAACGTTCGGTCTTGCGGGAGCCCCCATGAAATACGGCCGCCTTCAGTTGGGATTTTCTTCGCTCGGGGCCGCTTTGGGAGCTGGGTTCCCGTCAAGAACTCAACTTGCAACTCGCCTTGCGTCGGCCCTCGCGTGCGCGCTGTCCCTCGTCGGGGCACGGGCGGTCGCCGCCGAGCCTTGCTCCGCGATCGTCTCTTTGGGCCACCCCGAACCTGGCGCGACGGCGTCCATCGGTCAAGACGAGCGCCGCAACGTCATTGTGTCGGCGGGGGGTGAGACTTGGGAGTTGAGCGGCGAAACCTGGGCGCGCCGGGAACTGGCGGGCCCGCAGCCTCCGCCGGTCGCCGACCGTGTCACGTGCTTTGACCGCGGCCGTGAGGTGCTCGTGATCACGGGCGGGAGCAACAACGCCGCCGGTTCTGGCTGGGAGTACAACGGTCAGTCTTGGCGCGAGGTCTTGGGCTTGGCGCTTGATATCAGCTCCGTGGGCGGGTTCATGACCTTTCACTCGGGGTTGGGCGCGGTTGTGGCGGTGAACCGGCTTGGGATCGTTTCCGTACGGCAAGGTGATCAATGGCATCCCGCCCCGCTCGGACCGCCGGGCACGTCCCCGCTTGATCTCTTTCCGGACATCGGCGGCTGCTATTCGCCGGAGACCGACACCATCGTGACGGTCTATCGAACTTCACTCGGTGATCCCGTCAGTGCCGATCTCGTCGTGTCGGGTTCTTCCGAATCGGGATACTCGTCCCGCTGGGTTCGGCGAACCGGCTTCTTTACGCCCTTGCTCCAGGGGCGTCCGAGCCTTCTTCACGATCCCGCCCGAGGGGTGCTCGCCCGATATGTGCATGTTACCGAAGGACCCAAGCTGTCGCTGGTCACGCCGACGGGCTGGACGGACCTGCCCGCCGTTGGGCTGCCGTGCAGTTCGCTGTACAGCACCACTGCGCCGCTGCGTTCGGCGTTTGTCGATCGCGCCAGCGGTCGGTTGATGATTCCAGGCAACGGTCCCGACCTGAAGACCGGGCCCGGCACATGGGTCCTCGAGTCAGGTGCCTGGCGTGAGCTCGACCCAGCTGCACGCTGGTTCATCGACATGAACGTTGGTGCCGATCCCGTTCGCGGGCAGATCGTCGGGGTCATCGGCTTCCGCAACTGCGGCACGCCCTACCACCCGGAGACGCACCACCAGACGTGGCTTTGGAACGGCTCGCGATGGCTCCCCGCGCCGGCGGGGTCCAGTCCACCGGCCCGTACCGCGCCAAGCCTCGCCTACAGCCCGGCGACCGGCGAGCTTCTTTTCTTCGGCGGCTATCGAAGGCAGAACGGCTCGGTCACCTCGCCGCGCGATACCTGGGTATGGGACGGCGTGTCATGGAATCTCAGAGACAACGCCGGCCCCGAGGCGTTCTTTCGTGAATCGCTCACGGCTCATGACCCGATCACGAACTCGCTGTTGCGCGTCTATGCCGAGACCTCGCTGACGTGGTCTTGGAGCGGCTCGGCGTGGGTTCCCCTGGTGACCGCCGAAGGGCCCTGGAAGATTACGTCGCTGGCCCTTGACCATCAGCTCGGGCGTGTCCGCGCCGTTGGCCTCTCGCAGGTGCAGGGGGTCGGCTCACGGCTGCTTCAGTGGGACGGTACCCGTTGGGTTGAGGACCCGTTCATGGCGGGACGCCCTTGGATCTTTGGCGGCCTCATCGCCCAGCCCGAGGGCTCGTCGATCGGCGTGGCCTCGATGAGCGGCCCCAGCTTTTTCGCGAGCCTCGGGGGTGTTCTCCGCGTGATCGAGACCCCGACCCGCCCGGCGGAAAGCGCGTTTGGGCGGCACATCGTCCTTGAACCAGGAACGGGGAGGACACTGACCTTCTCGGGCTACCGTGACTTTGGCCAGGACGCCAGAAGGGCGTGGGCATGGAACAACGCGCTGGGGGCGATCGTCACCCAGCCGCCGCGGGTCGTTTCGGGCGGGCGGATCGGCCTGCCCATGACCCTCAGCGCTGAAGTCGACCCCAACGGCCGGCAGATCCGATCCGTCCGATGGACCAGCACCGGCGGCTGGCCCAACGACGGCCGCGTCACCGGCATCAACACGAACACCCTGACCATCAACCCGGTTCTCGCTTCGGATCATCTCAACTACATCACCTTTCGCGTGGAAACCGAGTGCGGGGAGTTCACGGCGGGGGCCCTCTCCCTCTTTGTCCTGAGCTGCCCGGGCGATATCGATCTCAACGGCGTGATCGACTCGGACGACCTCATCGACCTCCTCGGTTCCTTCGGCCAAGAGGCGTACGGCTTCGATCCCGACGGCTCCGGTCGAGTTGATACCCCCGATCTCGTGTATTTCCTTCGACGGTTCGGCACCGCGTGCCCGCCCCCGACCATGCCTTGAGACGTCGGGTTTCGGGTTCTTGCCGCATGGGCGATCGGGTCTCGGCGATCATCCTCGGGCACGATCCAGCCGATAACCTCTCGGCACGCGCCGACCAGGCTTTGGCGATTCCAGTGGCTCGAGCAGCCCGGCGGAGCGCGTGAAGCCGACCATGCGCATCCTCCACGTTCTCTCCGTCGTCCGAGCCGAAGTTGGCGGCCCCGCCCGGGCTGTCACCGATCTGTGCGCTGCATTCGCACGCCGCGGGCACGAGGTCACGCTTGTCACATGGGACGACACCGACGTGCCCGCCGCGTGGAAAAAACCGGCGCAAGGTACGTCGGCTCTCCGAGCCGCCTCTTCCGGTGCCGACTCACCGGGTTTCACATCTTCGAGCAATGCCCACTCGAGCTATGCTCGAGAGTCGGCTCAGAGAGCCGACGTACCCAGAGTCATCACCGTCCCTGCGCCGTCGCTCCCCGGCGGGCTCTTCACCGGCTCGGCCCTCGCGCCGCTGCGCGATGTGATCGCCCAGCACGATGTGCTGCACCTGCACGGCGCGTGGGGGCCGTGGAATGTGCAGCTCGGCGGAGCGGCGAAGAAGGTCCGCGTGCCGTACTTCGTCTCGATCCGCGGCATGCTCGACGACTGGTGCATGACGCAGAAGTCGCTGAAGAAAACGCTGTTCCTGCGGCTCGGCGGCACGCGGTACTACGAGCAGGCAGCGAGCGTCCACCTCACCGCTCAGTTCGAGTACGAGCAGGCAAAGAAGTACTTCCCGCGCGGGCGCGGCACGGTCATCCCGAACCTGCTCGACATGGAGCCGTTCAAGTCGCTCCCCGGCCCTGAGGCCGCCCGCGCCAAGTTCGCCCAGCTCGGCGCGGCCAACCCGGACCACGAGCCGGTGCTGCTGTTTCTCAGCCGCATCCACGTCAAGAAGGGCATCGAGCACCTGCTGCGCGCGGTTCGGTTGTTGAACGACTCCGGCACGCCGTGCCGCGCGATCATCGCGGGCAGCGGCGACGAGCCGTACGTCGCGTCGCTCAAGGCGTTGTGCACCGAGCTCAGGCTCGATGACCGCGTGTCGTTCGTGGGTTTGGTCACGGGCGACCTCAAGCTGTCGCTTTACCAAGCGTGTGACTTGTTTGTGCTGCCCACCAGCCAGGAGAACTTCGGGTTTGTGTTCCCCGAGGCGCTGGCGTGCGAGACGCCGGTGGTGACGACCAAAGGCGTCGACATCTGGCCCGAGCTTGAGAGCAGCGGGGCGGCGAGGATCGTCGACAACACGGCGCAAGCCACCGCCGAGGGCGTTCGCGCGATGCTGAACGCGCCGGGCGGGCGGGCGGGCCTCAAGACAGTGGGCGCGAAGGGCCGTGCGTGGGTGTTTGACTGGCTGGCGCCGGAAAAGGTGATGGCGCAGTTCGAGCGGATGTACGAAGCGGGCCGCGGGCGGGTACGAGGCTGATGGCGGGAAGCGAGCGCGACCGACCGCGGCGATGGCCTATGGAGGTCCCGCCGAGCTCACGGCCGAAGGTGGTCGCGCGGGGGGCGTGTTGGTCCCGGCGGGCGACGCTGAGGCGGTCGGCAACGGGGCCACGATCGAGATCGAGTTCACCGTCATCATCCCGAGCACCTCGCCCTCGATGACCACGCTCTGGATCGACGCGGCGCTCACCGAAGCGGGCAGCGGTACGGTCGTCTCGCCCCGCGGCAGGTGCCCCCCCCCGGCGTCGATCACCATCGTCGTCCCGTCCGCCAGGTTCGCGGTGATCCGTGCGTTCGAGACGGGCAGCCCGCGGTTCGAGATCGCTAAGCCGGTGCCGGGCACCCTGGCAAGCTCGGCCCGCGGCAGGCGGATGAGCACCCACACGGCGAGCACCGACAGGGCGAGGATGACGGCGACAATGGCGATCACGAGCTGAGAAAACGAACGCCGACGCGGCACGCCCCGTGCCCTCTCGGGCGGGGCGAACGCCGCGCCGGCTTCAGCCGTGGGACAGGGCGCACGCGTCGGAACGTTCGGCTGGATCATGCGGGCATGCTCACAAGGATTGGTCCGAGCCGCCACGGCGGCGGCTTCGGACCATCTTCAATCGGACCTAATCGGGAGCGTTGGCCAACATACAGATGATGAACTGCCCCTGGCCGTAGATCCATGACTCGGAGATGTCGTTGCCGTTGCCGTGGGACGCACACGCGACGGTGCAGCCCTGCGTGCAGCAGATGCCCGCTTCGGGGACGGTGCAGTTGCCCAGGACAAAGAACGGGGCGGCGAACAGGGTGCCGTTCGGGCAGCGCGGGCACGTGCAGGAGACGCCCAGGCAGAACCGGACACGCACATGGGGGTCGGCCGGGGTGACCGGCGCATTCGGATCGGTGGCCAGCGAGAGTTGGAGTTTCTCCGCGACGGTGGCGGGGATGAGCGAGATGGCGACATGCCGCGAGCACGTCGTCACGCCGTCGACCGTGATGGTGTGCTGCACATCGGCGCGGAGGGCCCCGGCGGGGACCGCGATGCCGTCGGCACCCGCAGCCGAGCCGATCGAGAGCGTCCACAACACCTGCATATCGCCGCCGGGCTGGTTGAGGGACTCGAAGGTGATGGGCGTGTTGACCGAGGGCACGAAGGTGATGACGCCCGGCGGGTTCGACGATGCCGTGCCGTTCGCGACCACTTCCAGCAGCGGCCACGACGGCGCCCCGATGGACTGGTCCGCCGCGGGGTTGAGCAGCAGGGTCTGCCCCGTAATCGTGATGGCGGGGGGAGGGGGCGGAGGCACCGGAGGCGTGGTCGGTGCCTCTTCGGTGATCTCCGTCTCGTGCGAGTTTGTGTTCTCGCTCTGGCGCCCCCACGCCGAGCCGGGGCCGAACGCGCTGCCCCACAAGAACGCCGTCAGTGCCGCCGAAATCAAACCGAACCGAGAACGATCAGCCAAACGATTCCGCAAACTCAACATGGGTCGCCTCCGTGAGAGATGTGAGAAACGAAGCATGAACTCACGATCCACGGAGTAACCTGACGCGCCGAAGTTGGTCGGTCAAGTGGAAGTAACACGCATTCAGGGGATATGGTGGTGTTTGCGGCACGAGACTGAGTCTCGACAACATCCGCTCAGCATTGCCGCCCCAAAAAACGAGGAGCAAAAAAGAAAACACGACACGGAATCGTGTCGTGAAAAAAAGTCGTGGATTCTGGGACACGTTCCGCGATGGCAGCGGGATCGGTCTCTTCGCAAGGCCTCAGTGACGGCTTCCAACCGCCCCTACGACCGTCGCAAGGAGGATTACTTCTTGGCCTTGGTCGTCGGGCCGCCCTTGCCCATGCCCTTCAGGCGGGCCGACAGACGGCTCTTCTTGCGGGCGGCGGTGTTCTTGTGGATCACCTTCTTGCTCGCCGATTTGTCGAGCAGCTGGCACGCGGCCCGGAAGGCCTCCGTGGCACCGGCGGCGTCGCCGTGGACGAACTTGTCTTCGAACGCCTTGAGCGAATCCCGCAGGTTCCGCAGGCGCCAGCGGTTGTAGGCGTTGTGCGTGGCGTTCTGGCGGACGCGCTTGCGAGCGGACAGAGAATGGGCCATGAGACAGAGTCGCTTTCTGCAGCCGCGGAGGGGGCTGCTTCTTCATCGCTCGGGTGATCCGTGGACCGTTGCCGAGCCTTAACCGGGATGTGGGAATGCCCTCTGGGGGCGCAAGGAGGGGAGTATTGGCGGGTGGCTGGGGGGAGTCAAGCCCGGGGGAATGGCGTAGGGGATAGCGCGTAGGGTAGGTCCAGCCTGGCCGCTCGCCGTGCCCGACACCCTATCCCCCATACCGGCTGAAGGGCTTGCCCGATCGCCCGAACCTCGCTACGCTACCCGACTCGGGCCGGTTTTCCCGAAGCCGAGGACATTCCGTTTGCACGCGGGCGTAGCTCAATTGGATAGAGCACCTGACTACGGATCAGGAGGTTGAGGGTTCGACTCCTTCCGCCCGTGCTTTCCCTTCGGTATTCCGGCCTAAACCCTTGCCTGGCAAGGGTTTGTTTGTTTTCGGGCAACCGACGATCGGCTCGCGAGAGCCGGGCGCTGCCGTAGACCAGCGGCTACGGGCACCCCACCCCGAACACCCCAAGGAACGCGACGAGGTCCGCCGTGGTCACGATGCCGTCTCGGTTGGTGTCGCCGTTGGTGCCGGGTTGCACGGGCTGCCCGAACGCGGCGAGGATGAGCACGAGGTCGCTGGTGTTGACGGATTGATCGAAATCGAGATCGCCAGGGCAGAGGTAGCTGCGGAGGTACTGCGAATAGGGGCCGATCTGGGTGGTGAGGGTTTCTGCGCCGCCGTAGGGAATGTTGGCGAGCGCGAGGATTTCGGCGTCGGTGAGCAGGTTGAACGCGACGGCGGCGCCGCTGGTGTCGAAGCGGCCGCCCCAGCCGTTGTTGAATGCCGTCATCATCAGATTTGAGAACGCGCCCTGCAGCGTGGTGTGCGGGTGCGCGCCGTCGTCGACGAATCCGGCGAGCGCGTTGGTGTTGGTGGCGGTGTCGCGGTTGAAGAGCTGGATGCTGACGTTACCGATGGGGATGAACTGCCTCAGACTCGTGTGAGTCCCGATGATCTGGGTGGTGAAGTTGTTGAGGTCGACGAGCAAGGCGTGATTGTCTCGGGCGATGGCCTCGATGCGGGTGTTGAGCTGGGCGACCGCCGAGGCCACTCGACCGCGACGCGAGGCGTTGGTGAACACGCCGCGCGAGGCCGGCACCAGGCCGAAATCCACGGCGTTGCACAGCACGATGCCCGCGCCGGTGGTGCGGATGGTCTGCACGATGGTGGTGATGTTCGCGGCCCGCGCGTTGACATAGTTGTCGATGGTGGCCTGGGACCACAGCCCCCAGTAGATGTTGAAGTAGACGCCGGTCTGCGGATTAAAGTCGTTGGCACCGACGGCGATGACGACATGCGTCACGCCGCCGAGGCCCACCTGGGCCGCGACGCCGGTGTGCTGGCCGGTGCCGATGGCGGCGGCGGAGTCGGCACCGGATCGGGCCCAGTTGGTCCAGTATCCGATTCGACGTGGTTCGCCCCACGTGGCGCCCGGCTGGCCGCCGGAAGCTTGGGAAGCGGTGGGGCCCATGTCGAGGGCGCGCTGGGTGACGAGCTGCATCGTCCAGTTGCGGGCGTAGTTGTAGGTTTCTTCGGTGTACTCATCGGTGAGGCTGTCGCCGACGGTGCCGAGCATGCGGACCTGCGCGAACGCCGAAACGGCGGCGACGTGGAGAGCGACGAGGACGAGTACGAGATTGATGAGGCGATGGTTGAGCATGTCTTGAACGAGCCCCGAGTGTGAGCGAGTGTGTCTAGAGATCATGACTTCCGCGAGCTTCGTCGGAACCCGTCGCTGACGCTCTGGGCTCGTTGGCGGCGCGGCTCGAGTTGGCGAGGCATCAAGCCTTCGTGAGGGTTCACACTATCACTTCAGGGTGCCCGGACCAAGCGGAAACCGGTCGGAAACCGAACTCTGTCTGTCCGGTATCCTCACATCACGATGCCATATCTCATCCAGCAGAAATCGCCGCGGTCCGTGCTTGTCTCCGCCGTGGCGTTAAGTCTTCTTCTCGCCGCCCCGTTCGCCGGCGCTGGCGATCCACCCGGTGCCGAACCTGTGCCCGCCGTCGCGCCCGCGGCGGCACCCGAGGCCGCCGTCGCGCCCGCCGCCAATGCGCAGCAGTTCTGGCAAGGCCAGATCGACCTTCAAGCGGCCAAGCTCGACTTCGTGACTCGCTTCACGCCGGGTGCCGAGGGGCAGCCGACGACCGGCTCGATCGACATCCCGATGCAGGGCATCAACGGCGCGATGCTGAAGGACATCACGCTGACCGCGCCGAAGGCGGCCGAGGGGGGGGGCGAGGCCGCCGCCAGCCCCGGCGGCATGGTGTTCACCTTCACGTTCCCCGGCGCGCCGGACGCGGTCTTTACGATGGTGCTCGACGCCGCCGACGCGAACAAGGCGACCGGGACGATCGCGCAGATGGGCCAGAGTTTTCCCGTGACGATGTCGCGGCTCAAAGAAGGCGAAGCTCCCAAGGGTCCGGATCGTCCGCAGCACCCCAGGCCGCCGTTCCCGTATGAAGTGGGCGAGATGAAGTTCCCCGGAGGGAAGGACGCCGAAGGCAAGGAGATCTCGCTGGCGGGCACGATCACGCTCCCGAAGGAAGGCGGCCCGTTTCCCGGCGTGATCCTCGTGAGCGGCTCGGGCCCGCAGGACCGGGATGAAACGCTGCTGGGTCACAAGCCGTTCTTCGTTCTTGCCGATGCGTTGACGCGTGCCGGGATCGCGGTGCTGCGCTACGACGACCGCGGCGTCGGCGCTTCGACCGGCACCTTCGAGACCGCCAGCACCGACGACTTCGTTGACGACGCGGCCGCCGCGCTCAAGGCGCTCGCCGTGCAGCCGAACATTGATCCGAAGCGTGTCGGGATCATCGGTCACAGCGAGGGCGGGCTGATCGCGCCGATCGTCGCCGCCCGCACCGAGGGCGTCGCGTTCCTGGTGCTCATGGCGGGCACCGGGCTCAACGGCAAGGACACGCTGAAATCCCAGCTCGCCGCGATCCAGCGCGCCGGCGGGATGCCCGAAGAAATGATCGCCGCGATGACCGAGGCGCAGCAGTCGTTGCTGCAACTGGTGATCGACAACGCCGCACCCGAGCAGGTGAGCGGCGCGATGCGCAAGCTGATGGCCATGCAGCAGGGCGTCGTCGCGCCGACCCCCGAGCAAATCGCCTCGATCCCCGAAGAGATGGTGCAGAACGGGCTGAGCGGCCTCAACTCGCCGTGGATGAAGCGCTTCCTGGTGCTCGATCCGCGCGAGTCGCTGCGGAAAATCACCGCGCCGGTGCTGGCGATCAACGGCGAACTCGACACCCAGGTCATCGCGTCGATCCACCTGCCGGAGATCGGCAAGGCCCTCGACGAAGCGGGCAACAAGGACGTCACCACACTTGGCGTCAACGGCGTGAACCACCTGTTCCAGACCGCCACCACCGGCTCGCCGACGGAGTACGCGTCGATCACCGAAACGATCAATCCTGGCGTGCTGACGAAGATCACCTCGTGGGTGCGCCAACGCACGGGACTCGAACCGATGCCCGCGCCGAGCGAGCCCAAGCCCGCGGCGGAACCGCCTGCGGCTCCCGGTGCCGCGCCCGGTGGCGAGCCTGAGCCAGTGAAGTTGCCTGAGAAGAAGGGCGAGGGGGATTGAGTGGTTCGGGCGGGCCGCGCAACGCACGCTACGACCGCCGAGGCTCGGCACCATCGACACGAAACATGGTCATGGGCCCCGCGTTCTTGTGGAGCTCTTTCACCCCCAGCGGCGAGAACCGCATCGATTTCACGTTCTCCGACTCCGCGAGAGCGGCGAACGCGAGCGAGCACCACACTTGGTCCGCGTCCACAATTGGCTCGATGCGCGCCGTCCGGCTGATGTCGACGCCGTACGCGTTCTGACGCCCCAACACCGGATCGAAGCCGACGAACGCCGGCCCGGCGTGTAGCCCGACGCGCAGGCTGAAACGCTCGGTCGCACCGACTTTGCTCGGATCAATGCCCGCGATCTGTTCACGGAATCCAAGCGCCAGAAGCCCCGCACTCTCGATGTCCTCGGTGACGGCGAAGATGCCGTCCCCCCAGGTGTTGATGATGCGGGGAATCGCGCCGGAGTTCACGACCGCTTGCTTGATGGCCCCGGAGACCTCGTGCATGAACGCCGGGACCTGCGGCTCATCGAGTCTGCTGAAGCCCTTGATGTCGGCGAAAAGCGCCGCGACGAGGCGGTGTTCGAGCAGCAAGTTGCCGCGCACCACCTGCTTCCAGCGGTGCGACGCCGCGGCCCGGATCGCTTCGGCTCCCGGCACCGATGCCGCGCCGGTCATCGGGTCCAGGCAGACGATCTCGCGCCCCATGAGCACGGCGTGCCCGACGAACGAAGTGGTGCCCCCGAGGCCATGGCCCCGTTCGCCGTCCCAGACCGCGAGCGAACGTGCGGCGAGGCCGCGCTCTCGCGCCTGCATCTCAGCCAGACCATCCATGAGGCGGGTCACGGCGAGGAACGAGGTGCCTGAGCCCTCGAGGTACTTGCCACCGAAAATCTCGGGCTCGCTCGTTTGTCGCCGGACGTCCCAATAGCGAGCCTTCCATCGATCGTCCCAAGTGGCACCGTCTTGCTCTTGCAAGAACTCGCGCTCGACCATCGGCAGCACGATTCGAAGCCGTCCACCGCGCTTCAGCATCGCTTCGGCGAACAAGATGTCTGATCCCCGCGCCAGCGAGCACACCCCCTCGGTCGCTCCCCAGATATCGAGTTGGCGAGCGATCGCTTCGGCCACCACCTGCTCACTTGATTCCGGGAAACGCGGCGTGGGGCGGTCGGGCCGATCGAGCAAGTGCCCCGCAAACGCCACCACGCAGCAGTTGCTCGGATCGCTCATGCGGGCAGTGTAACGCCGGGGCCTTTCAGCGCGGATCGCTCAAGAGCGGCGCGGCGGGGAACCTGCGTGCCAGCACCCGCCGCGCGATCACACCATGCCGCGGTGCGAACAACGCCGCGGCACAGAAGATGCCCAGCGCGACCGCGGCGATCATCCCCGCGACGGAAGTATCGAGCCTCACCGCGAGCGCATAGCCGCCGACCGCGCACGCCGCGCCGATCGCCGCCGACCACCACAGCATCCGCGCGAGCCGGTCGGTGAGAAGCTGGGCCGTCGCGCCCGGGGCGATGAGCATGGCGATGACGAGGATCGAGCCGACGGCCTCGAACGACGCCACGCTTGTCGCCGCCACCGTGGTCATCAGGGCGTAGTGCACGGCGGTGGCGCTGATGCCCATCGTCGTCGCGAGATACGGATCGAAGCAGACGATCTTGAGTTCCTTGTAAAATGCCGTGATGAGGCCGATGTTGACAACGAGCATCACACTAAGCCACACAAACGTCCGTGGCACGTCGAAACCCAGCAGTGAGACGGTGTCGAACGGCACGAACTCGATCAGCCCGTAAAGCACGCAGCCAGGGTCAAGGTCGACGTCGCTCGCCACCAGCGTGATGAGCACCACGCCCAGCGCGAACAGCGTGGTGAAGACGACACCCATCGAGGCGTCCTCCGGCACCTTGCCCCAGCGGCTCAGGCCCGAGGAAAGCAGGGCAGTCAACACGCCGACGATCATCGCGCCGCCCAGCATGGCCCACGGCTCGCGGCTGCCGGTGAGGATAAACGCCGCGGCGAGCCCGGGCAGGATGGCGTGCGAGATCGCGTCGCCCAGCAGCGACATGCGGCGCAGCACGAGGAAGCACCCCAGCACGCCGCACGAAACGCTGCACACCACAGCGGTGCCGCAGGTCCACAGGTCTTCGTTGCGCACTTCATAAGAACCGACGCGGAACCACACGCGGGGCACATCCGGCGTGGGACGATCCGCGGCTGGCATCACAACAGAACCGCGAGCGTGAGCGAGCGGCCGTGACGTGGTCATGGGGTCCGAGACGCTGGCGTCGTGCCACTGATGTCGGCCCGACCTCGGGCCAGCATCAGTGCCGTCTGAGAGACCGTCTGCGAGATCCGCACCGCTGTCTCCGAGGACGGAGCCAGCAGTGGTACGAGTAGCGTCGTCAGCGCTCCGTAGCTCGCGCGCCGAAGCACGATCCGGCAACCCACCAATCAGCATCGCCGCCAACGCCAGCAGGATCACCCGCTTCGCCGTGCTGACGCCGATCGGGTGCGGCGACGCCGGCACCGTCTTGATGAGCGCTCCCACCAACGGCAGCCGTCCCTCCTCCGCCAGCTTCGCCTCCAACTGCGAGATCACCTGCGCCGGCAGCACGTGCTCGATCTGGTCGGCGTCGCGGTCGACGTGGTCCGCCGCGATATCGGCCTGCTCGATGAGATACAGCTCCCACAGCCGGTGGGCGCGGACCACGCGGGCCGCGGCGGCCTGGCCCTCCGCCGTGAGCACCGTGCCGTCGCTCGCGGGCGCGATGAGGCCGTCGCGGAGTGCTCGCTTGATCACACCGCCGGGGAAGCGTCCGCCGCGCGCGACCGCGTGCTCTGTCCATGCGCGGCCGAGGTCCTGCCCCGGTTCGAGCCACTCGTACGCGTCGCGCAGCAGGTTCTGCGTGCCGATGCGGCGGCGCAGGCTTGCGCGGCGAAGCATGTCGGCGATGAGCCCGCGCCCCGGCGCCAGCAGCATCGAGGCCGTGAAGATCAGCGCCGCCGTCAGCACGATCAACGGCCCCGTCGGCCACCCGCGCGACAGGCCGCCGGCTCCAGGCGCCGGCGCCGCAGCGCTCACCACCGTTCCCATCAGCCCTGAAAATCCGCCGAAAATCCCCGCCAGAACGAGCATGACGCCGAGGCGCTCGGTCCAGAACCGCGCCGCGACCGCGGGCAGCACCAGCAGCGCCACCATCAGCACCACACCCACGGCCGGCAGGCCCACCACCGTGCAGGCGCACACCAGCGTCATGAGCACGAGGTCGAGCGCGAACGTCGGCCAGCCCTGCCCCGCGGCGAACTCGCGATCAAAGCACAGCAGCTTGAGTTCTTTGTACAGCAGCGCGACCAGCGCGAGGCAGCCGCACGCGACGCCGAGGATCAGCCACGCGTCGGAGCGGACCATGCTCGCGGCCTTGCCGAAGATGAAGCCGTCGAGGCCGGCGCGGTTGCCGCCGGGGTCGTTCTGGATGATGCGTGACATCACGATGCCCAGGCCGAAGAACCCGCCGATGGCCATGGCGATGGCGGCGTCTTCCTTCACGCGCGTCCACTGCTTGACCGCCGAGACGAACGCCGACGCCAGCACGCCGAAGATGGTGGCGCCGATCATAAACGCGCCGAAGTCGCGTTCGCCGACGACGAAGTACGCGGCGCACACACCGGGCAGCGCCGCGTGCGCCACCGCGTCGCCAACCAGGGAGCGTTTGCGCAGCACGGCGAAGCTTCCGACGACCGCCGACGCGATGCCGAGCACGGTGGCACCCAGCAGCACCACGCGGGTGTTGGCGTCTTGAAGGGTGATGAGCCTGAAGAACTCGTCCACCGTTCACATGCCCTGCTTCCGCACGGATTCCACCGCTTCATCGAGCAGCGTGAGCCGGCCGCCGTAGGTCTTCTGGAGATTCTCGCGCGTGAACACGCGATCGACCGGCCCGGCGGCGACCAGCCGCATGTTCAGCAGCACCACGTGGTCGAAGTACTCCGTCACCGTCTGCAGGTCGTGGTGCACCGCGACCACCGTTCTGCCCGAAGAGCGCAGCTCGCGCAGCACGTCCACGATGGTGCGCTCCGTGGCGGCGTCGACGCCCGCGAAGGGCTCATCCATGAAGTACAGCGCCGCGTCTTGCGCGAGGGCCCGCGCCAGGAATACACGCTGCTGCTGACCGCCGGAGAGCTGGCTGATCTGGCGCGTCGAGAAATCCTGCATGCCGACCTTGCGGAGGCATTCGAGCGCTGCCTTTCGGTCCGCCGCGCCGGGTCGGCGCAGCCAGCCGAGCTTGCCGTAGCGGCCCATCAAGACCACGTCGAGCGCGCTCACGGGGAAATCCCAGTCCACCGTCTCGCGCTGCGGCACATAGCCGATCCGCTTCCGCGCGTTGCGCAATGAACCGCCCAAGAGCTCGATGCTCCCGCTGGCCAGCGGCACCAGCCCGAGCGCGGCCTTGAGCAGTGTTGATTTCCCCGCGCCGTTGGGGCCGACGATGGCGATCAGCTTGCCCGTCGGCAGCGTGACGTCGACGTCCCACAGCACCGGCTTGCGGTGGTACGCCACGGTGACGTCGTGGACTTCGACACTGACCGCACCGGCGGCCTCGCTGTCAGCGCTCGGCACCCTGGGCGATACGCGCGGGAATTCACGCTCGAGCACGCGATCGTTCATGGATTACTCGCGACCCTTCGGTTCCGGCGCGGGCGTGCCGGTCCATCGCGCGAGGTACGCGCCGATGCGCCCGGGCTTCTCCGACGGCACGCGCCCGCCGAGCGCTTTGGTGATGGTGTCGGCGTTGTGCAGCACCATGCCAACATAGGTGCCCTCGATCGTGCCTTCCTTGCCCATCGCATCGCTGAAGAGCTCGCCGCCGACGGTGACCGTGTGCCCGCGTCCTTTGCACCCTTCGATGAGCGCGTCGACCGTCTTCCGAGGCACGCTGCTCTCGATGAACACCGCGGGCACCTTCTTCTCGACGAGAAGGTCGACCAGCGCGTTGATGCCCTGCAGGCTCGCTTCGCTGTCGGTCGAGATGCCCTGGATGGCCAGCACCTCGATGCCGTACGCGCGGCCGAAGTAGCCGAAGGCGTCGTGGGCCGTCACCAGCACGCGGCGATCCTCGGGGATGCTCGCGATCGAGGCCTTGACGTACTCATGCACCTCACCCAGCAGGGCGCGATACTCCGCCGCACGCGCTTCGTAGTCGCTCTTGCCGTCGGGGTCTTTCTCCGCGAGCGCCGCGGCGACGCGGCCCACCACCGGGGTCCACAGTTGCACATCAAACCACACATGCGGGTCGAAGTGACCCTCAAACTCCTCGGGCTCCAGCAGGCCGGCCTCGTCGATCGCGTCGGTCACGCGCACCACCGAGGTGCGCCCCGCCATCTTCACGATCACATCGGCCATGCGCCCCTCGAGGTGCAGGCCGTTGTAGAGGATCACGTCGGCGTCGGCCATGGCGCGCACGTCGCCGGGTGAGGCCTTGTAGAGGTGGGGGTCGACGCCCTCGCCCATCAGGCCTTTCACCTCGACGCGTGCCCCGCCGACCTGGCGGGCCACATCGGCGATCATGCCCGTCGTCGCCACCACCTTGAGCGCGGGCTTCTCGCCCGCCGCCGACGCCCGCGCCGGGCCGCCGCTCCACGCCAGCAGCGCCGCGGCGAGCGCCGCCATCCCCAGTACCACCCCGCCGATCACCACCTGACGACGCGAACCCATGAACATGGCATACTCCGTGGAAACCCCAGATCCAAAAGTTTGAGGCGTCAAAGTCTATTCCGCCCCCCGTCAAAGTCAATGACGTCCGCGCCGGCTAGTATTCTCGGTCCCTTCCGCCTCTCAACCCTCCGCGTCCCCGCACCTCCGCACCTCCGCACCTCTCCCCCGCCCCGTGGCCACCGAAACCTCCGAGAACTACCTCAAGGCCATCTACAGCCTCGCCGCCGAGTCCCCCACCGGCGAGGCGGCGATGTCGCGCATCGCCGCCGCCGTCGGAGTCACCACCGGCACCGCGACTTCGATGGTCAAGAAGCTCGCCGGTGCCAAGCTCGCCCGCTATGAGCGGTTCGGCGGCGTCACGCTCACCTCGAAGGGCAGCAAGGCCGCCCTCGACATCCTGCGCCGGCACCGACTTGTCGAGACGTTCCTGGTCAAGACGCTCAAGCTCGACTGGTCGGAGGTCCACGCCGAGGCCGAGCGGCTCGAGCACGCCGTCTCGCCCAGGGTCATCGAGGCACTCGACCAACACCTCGGTCGCCCCGCCTTCGATCCCCACGGCGATCCGATCCCGGCCCGCGACGGCGCCCTCGTCGAGCCCGAGCTTGTGTCGCTCGCCGACTGCAAGCCGTCGGCGTCCGGCGTGATCGCCCGCGTGCTCGATCAACGCGAGGCGTCACTTCGCTTTCTCCGCACGCACGGGCTCGAAGTGGGTTCGAAGGTCGCGGTGAAGGCGGTCGAGCCCGGCGCGGGCACGATCACCATCGCCAACAGCAGGGGGGCCGCGGTGCATCTGAGCGATTCGGCGGCGCGGCGCGTGCTGGTCCATGTCACCAAGCGGCGTTCGGCGTCGGACGGCGCTCGCGGCGCGTCGGATTGACCTTGAGAGCGGGCGCGATTCGAGCAGTGGCGCTCGTCCGCTGACCGGCAGGGCTGCATCTCCCCTTGATCCACCACGCCCGGAACCGTCGTCATCCCCGAGAGGCGCCCCCGATTCACTCCGCGTCCGCGCGGTAGCGTGAGACGCAAGGCTCGAGCGCCGAGCGCACCCAGCGCGACTGCGGCCCCCGCGGGGCCAGGGCCAGCTTGAGGTGGTCGAGGTACGCGGTCAGCGCGCCGTCGGTGAACGTGTCGAGCATCTCGCGGGTGGCCCCGGGGTTCATCAGGCGGATCTGCACGATCACGTGCTCGCGCCGCGTGCCCGCGGGCAGCCCCGCCGCCTCCGCCTGGGCGTCGGCCCCCGCGATCTCGAGCCGCGACTCGACCTCGACCTTCCAATCAACCAGTTCGCGTTCGACGGCGTTCGAGCCGAGTTCGGTGACGAGGGCGACCATGTGCGGACCTCCGTGTCGGTGGGGCTTGTGGTGCAAGGACTGCGCTTCGGAGGGCTCCGCCCACGCCGCGGCAAGATGGATCGACGTTCGGCGCGATGAAGCAAGAGCGTGTAACCACAAGGGACGGGCGCTTGTGGTGTCGCGTTGTGTGGGCCCAACTGGTGGGGCGCGGGCGGGTGGTTTCAGCGCGCGTGAGCGAGCAGCCCGCTGAGCAGGCTCTCGGCGGCCCGCTTGGCGATCGCCGCCGCGTCGCGCCGCTTGGCCGTCTGCCGCATGATCAGCGCGCCCGCCAGCAGGAGATACAACTGCGCAGCGGCGTCGGGGGCTTCGGCCGGGTCGACTCCTGCGGCGGCGCACTTGGCGGCGATGAAGGCGTGGAGCTCCGCCGCGTGAGCCACCGCGGCGCGGTGTACCGGATCGGCGTCGATCGGGTACTCCGTTGCCGCGTTCATGAAGATGCACCCGTTGAACTCGGGGTCTTGGAACCAGTCGTCGAACACGTTGAAGATCGCCAGCACCTGGGCTCGCGGGTCGTCGCCGGCGCGCGTGTGGAGATCGGCGATGAGCTCGGCGGTCTGCGTCTCGTGCTGCACCGCGAGCACCGCGATCACCAACTCGTCCTTGCTTGCGAAGTGGTTGTAGAACGTCGTCTTGGTCACGCCCACGTCGGCGATGATCCGGTCCAGCCCGATCGGCGCGAAGCCGTGCCGCCCGAAGAGATCGGCAGCACGCTCGATCAGGCGGTCGCGCGCGGTGGGGCGCGGGGATGGGTTCGGAAGCGGAGCCATGGTGCGGGATCATAGATCGCACCGAGGGTGGGCCTGGGTTCCTCGTATTGGCCGCCGAGAGACCAAGTTGACCCCGAGTCAACCCGCTTCTTGACCCCGAGTCAACTGGAACCGGCCCGATTCGAACGTATTGTGATGTTGTCACACACGGGCCGCGGCTCGAGCGGCGTCGCTCGAGCGCAGCAAAGCCGCCGGGTTTCCTCCCGGGGCGCACCGTTTTTTTTCGCGATTGGCGCGATCGGATCGCACGGTCCCTGGCCGTGGCGCGGTGGCCATGTCCGGGTAGAGCCCGGCGCCGCCCTGCCGAGGGGACACACGGCCGTGCGATCCCACACTCTTGAAAGGTCATCATGTCGTCTCCTGAAAGCACCATCTCTTTCTGCGCCCCGGCCTCCGCGGCACGGCACCGCTCCGCCACTTCAGTCGCCCCGGCGGAGCCGGTCTCGCCCGCAGACTCGCTCGCCGACCGGATCGGCATCTTCCTCTTCGGCGTGGCCAGCTACACGATCTTTTTCGTCACGTTCCTCTACGCCTTCGGCTGGGTCGCGGGCGTTGGCATGCCCACGGCGTTGGACGCGCCGCGCGTCGAGCACGAGGCGCTGCCGTGGTTCCAGTCGCTGGCGATCAACGTCGGTCTGCTGCTGTTGTTCGCGGTGCAGCACAGCGTGATGGCGAGGCCGTGGTTCAAGGCGTGGCTGACGCGGTCGATCCCCGAGCCCGCCGAGCGCAGCCTGTATGTGCTGCTCTCGAGCGCGGCGCTGCTGCTGATGTTCTGGCTGTGGCAGCCCCTGGGCGGCGTGGTGTGGAGCGTCGACGACCCGGTGTGGCGCGGCCTGCTGTGGGGCCTGATGGGCTTCGGATGGCTGCTGGTGTTCGTCTCGACCTGGCTCATCAACCACTTCGACCTGTTCGGACTCAGGCAGGTGTGGCTGCACCTCCGCGGCAAGCCCTACACGCACCTGAAGTTCCGCACGCCCGGCCCCTACAAGCACGTACGCCACCCGCTGTACGTGGGCTGGCTCTTCGGCTTCTGGGCCACGCCGACGATGACCGTGGCGCACCTGCTGTTCGCGGTGGTGACGACGGTCTACATCTTGATGGCGATCCGCTGGGAAGAGCGCGACCTCGAAGAGTTCCACGGCGAGGCGTACCGGCGCTACCGGCGCGAGGTGCCGATGCTGGTGCCCAGGCTGCGCGGGAGCGAGCGCCCCGAGTGGAACGGGAACTGAGCATGACCGAGTTTTCGTGCGCCACGTCTCGATCGGGATCGAGAGCGCCGCGATCCGGGGAGGACGCGCCGGTCCTTCTGGGGCCGGCGTGGCCCCCGTCGGGTGCTGTCGCAGTTCGAAATGTGGGGCGGTGGGGCAGGCTTGCAGCCTGCCATCTTCCTTCAAGGCAGGCAGGCTGGAAGTCTGCCCCACCGATTCAAGACTGAGGCACCACCCGTCGTCGGGCGTGCGAACCGCGATTCCGCCAGCCCGGTACGCTTCGGGCGATTCAGTTTGGCAACGGAGTGCCCATGGCGAAGAAGACCAGCAGTAGCAGCGGCGGCGGAAACTCGACTCTCTCCAAGCGCGTCCGGGAACGCGACCAGCGAACCCTCGGCAAGATCGTCGGCCTCGCCGATGATGTCAGCAAGCGCGCCTTCGGCGGCAAGGAGCCCGTCGTCGCCATCCCGATGCGCACCAAGTCCAACACCATCTGGAACAAAAAGCGCGGCATCCTCCAGATGGGCGACGGCGCCTCCGAACGCCAACTCTTCAACCTCAACCAAGCCAAGCAGTTCATGCAAACGATGC
This sequence comes from Phycisphaerales bacterium, assembly GCA_046154665.1. GTDB lineage: Bacteria > Planctomycetota > Phycisphaerae > Phycisphaerales > UBA1924 > JAFLCM01. The sequence continues at coordinate 78,394 of JBJXFG010000055.1, forward strand.
TGCACTCCAGCGGCATCAAGGAACTGATCGCCGCGGAGAAAACCCTCAGCCTCCGCGGCATGTTCTACAAGGGCCTGCACACCGTTTCGGGCACGAAAGAGAAGACCTTCGGCGACCAGGACGAAAGCGACGGCATCCTCGAAGACCTCGAGGTCTCCCTCAGCGCGCTCCGCGAGGAACTCCACATCTTCGCCAAAAAGGCCGGCACCATGGTCGGCAACATCACCATCGTTGACAGCGGCGACGAGATCGACTGCCGACGCATGGGCAGCGGCGGCTACGCCATCCCCAGCATCGTCGAGCCGGAAGTGATCCAGTTCAAGAAGTGCGAAGCCAAGTTCGTCCTCCACGTCGAAAAGAACACCGTCTGGAGCCGCTTCAACGAGGACCGCTTCTGGGAAGAGCACAACTGCATTCTTACAGAAGGCGGCGGTCAGCCGCCTCGAGGCGTTCGCAGGTTGCTGAAGCGATTGAACGAAGAGCTCGGACTGCCGATCTATTGCCTGCTCGATTGCGACCCCTGGGGGCACTACATCTACAGCGTGCTGAAACAGGGCTCGATCTCGCTCGCCTTCGAGAGCGAACGCCTCGCCATCCCCGACGCAAAGTACATCGGCATCCGCGCCAGGGACTACAAAGACTGCGGCCTCACCGACGACGTCCAGATCGCCCTGAACGACACGGACACCAAGCGAGCAAGAGAGATCGCCGCGTACCCGTGGTTCGAGTCGCACAAAGGCTGGCAAAAGGAGATCCAGGCGATGCTGGACAACGGGTTCAAGATGGAAGTCGAATCTCTCATTACGAAAGACATTTCGTATGTGACCGAGACGTATGTGCCGGAGAGGTTGAAGGCGAAGGATTGGTTGGAGTAGTCTGGTGGTGGCAAGGCTGCTCGATGAAGTCCGTGCTTGACGTCGCTCGTGGCAAAGCCATTCCTTGAAACGCGACAGCGTCAGCTATTTCATCGGTCTTTCTGGAGGTCGCTCTCATGGCGCGTTTGGCGGCTCGGTGAGAGCCAAGCCGACGGGTGGAGTTCCTCCGAAGCTGACCCATTCCGCGTGGCAGCAGGCTTTCACGGCCTCCCTACGCTCATAGACCATGCTGCTTGGACCCGGCTCAGGACCATCGCTGATGAAGCCAAAGACGAGTGAACAGATCGCCGCCGCCGCCCGCGACGGCGCTGGCATCGACGCCGCCGCCAAGCGTGCCGTGGCGAAGGAACTCGACATGCGCCGGAAACTCGGGCTCCCGATCGTCACGACGGATTCGCTCGAAGCAAGGCAGCAGCAGAGCCCGCGCCGGAACGGAACGGACGCCAGCGGTCACGCTTGAGCAATCCTGCCTTGCTCCCCCGCGCAATCCCTGCGCCCACCACCCACCGGCCCACCGTTTGCTCCCGCGCAGCCCATGAGTCTCACGGCCAGCCTGTACATCGGTCAGTCCGCGCTCGCTGCCAGCCAGCTCGCGCTGCAGGTCACCGGCAACAACCTCGCCAACGCTGCCACCCCGGGGTATCACCGCCAGCGGGTGGACATGACGGCGGTGCAGGGCCAGCAGGTGGGCCCGCGGCAGCACGCCGGGCGCGGCGTCGGCGTCGCCGAGATCCGCCGCATCATCGATCCGGCACTTCAGGCCCGCGTGCGCGACGCCGCCGCCGCCGAGGGGGCCGCGCAAGTTCGGCAGTCCATTCTCGACCAGATCGAGTCGGTCACGACCGCCAGCCCCGGCGCCGAGGGCAGCGACGTTTCCGGCCTGATGACCCGCCTGTTCAACTCGTTCAGCGAGCTCGCCAACAACCCCGCCACGCCCACGGCCCGCGCCGCCGTGGTCGAACAGGGCGCCGCCCTTGCAGGCCAATTGCAGGACGTGCGTCGCCAGCTCATCGGCCAGCGCGACCAGGCCGACGCGCAGCTCGGCGACGCCGTGCGCCAGGCCGACGGCCTGCTCGACCAGATCGCCGCGCTCAACGGCGCCATCACCACCGCCGAGGGCGGACAGGGCGGCCTCAACGGCAACGGCAACCTCCGCGACCAGCGCGACCGCCTGCTCTCCGACCTCGGCGAGCTCATGGACATCACCGTCCTCGACAAGGGCAACGGCTCGGTCGACGTTCTCGTCAACTCCACCCCGCTCATCCTCGGCACCACCGTCAGGCCCATCGAGTTCCAGCTCCGCAGCGACGGCGTCGCCGCGTCCGCCGGCGGGGGCGAACTCAGCGCGGGCGTCTACGCCATCGACCAGAACGAAAAGCTCACCATCACCGGCGGTCGCATCGGCGGCCTGCTCGCCGAGCGCACCGCCAGCATCGACCGCACCGTCGACGACCTTGACCGGCTCACCACCTCGCTCATCTTTGAGGTCAACCGCCTCCACGCGCAGGGCCGGCCGTCGAACGTCGTCCGCGACACCACCGGCACACTGCAGACCGCCACCGCCGATCAGCCCCGCGCCTTCAACGATCCCAACAACTCCACCATCCTCAACAACGACTTCGCCAAGCTCGCCCTGGGCCCCAAGAACGGCTCGTTCCAGGTCCGCATCACCGACGCCAACGGCAACGTCTCAACCACCCGCATCGACATCGACCTCGACGGCCTCACCAACGCCGGCGTCCCCGGCACCAGCGACGACACCTCGCTCAGCAACCTCCGCACCGCCCTCGACGCGATCCCGAACCTGAGCGCCCAGATCACCCCCGCCGGCGAGCTCCGCCTCTCCACCGACGCCGGTTACGACGTCTCATTCGCCGACGATTCATCAGGAATCCTCGCGGTGCTGGGCGTGAACGGCTTCTTCACGGGCACCTCGGGGGAAGACATCGCCGTGCGCGCCGACCTGCGCAACGACGCTTCGAAGCTCGCCATCGGCTCCGCGCCAGGCAAGAACGAAACCGCCCTGGCCATCGCCGGCCTGCGAACCGCCAAACTGAACTCCCTGAGCGGCCAGACCCTTCAAGACCTATGGGCGGGCGCGACCGGGAGAAACGCCGTGGGACTCCAGGCCGCCAACGCGTCGATCGAAAGCCTCGCCACGGTGCGGCAAAGCCTCGAGTCCCAGGAAGCCGCCCTCAGCGGCGTCAGCACCGACGAAGAATCCATCAACCTCATCACCTACCAGCAGCAATACCAGGGCGCGGCGAAGTTCATCAACGTGGTGAATGAGATGACGCAGGTTTTGTTGGGGTTGGTGTGAGGGAAAGGCGTTCGCACCGTTTGTTGCGAGTGAGTATGGATGCTGGCAGGGTATTCTCGACACTGCGTACGGTAAACGTTCGCGGTCTTCGAGGTCTGAATCGCGCTCGCACGTTCGGCGCGTTGCTCTGGGCTCGATCGTAGTTCGGATTGGGGGGCGATGACATCGAACTTCGTGTGGCCGAACGCCTCGGCGTGAGGATGCCGCAGAAGGGTGAGGGCTCGATCGTGGGATGCATCGGTGTCATCGCGGAGCTCTGGTGGCTGTGGCACGAGTCATCTTAATGAGCTTTTCACGATACGACAATGCGATCTTGGCAACTACTTCTCTCTGAATCCGTAAAAGTACGGGGCTCAATCAGGAGAACTATCATGTGCGATGATCCGTCAGTGACTTATCTGAACAAGTTTGGGTACAACGTGGTCCGTCTGCCTCGTGAGGGCATCGAGCCGTTTCAGGTGATCCGTCGCAGTGGTGAGGGATTCGCCACGCTCGGGACGCTCAACCAGCTCGTCATTCTTCCTGCGGGCACGGCGTTGCCATCGATCAAGCGAGACGAGGTTGCTGCCAACATCCAAGGCCAGAAGACGCAGAAGTTTGATTTCAACGTCGGGATCAAGTTGCTCGAGAAGCTCTTGCAGGCAATGGGTGTGGGTTCTTTCGGCTTCGAAGCCGCATTCAATCGCGATTGCAAGGTCGAGTTTGTTCTTGAAGGCGTCCTGTGCGATTCGGTCGTGCCCGCCGAGGTGGCCAATGTGCTCAAATGGGCGACGCCCGACCTGTCAAGCATGCTGTTCGACAGCCTGGACGACAAGGACAAGAGCTACCTGGTCACGCAAACCCTGAAATCAAGAAGCTTCACCGTCAAGTCCACCCGCTCAGACGGCTCGTCCGCAGCGATCGATGTCGGCGCGATCCAGCAGGTTTTAGGAATCAACGCGAAAGTTTCGGCGAGTTCTTCTTCGAGTGACACCGTGAGCTTCGCTGGCGAGCGAGCCCTTCGATTTGGATTCCAGGCGTTCGTGTTCTGGATCGAGATGCGGAACGGTTCCGCTCGCTTCCGCTTCAGCCCGCCAGACGGACCCATCGGTCCGATGATGGTCTCGGACCTTGCAAACGATGATCAGCCGAGCGTTGTTCTGCTCGGCCAGCGCGAACTTGTTCGCCTGAGGTAGAAAGCGGATCGAAATGTCGGAACTGTGGAGCCAGCCTCGATAAGCGGCACGCTATTCCGCGCCCGGCTCGCACCTCGAAACGAGCGATTGCCGCAAGAGCGAAAGTGCGTTCTGCGGAGCTCCCGAGGCTCACCCGACACGATGTCGCGTGGACGGTTGCGGTGCTTCATCGAAGTGTTGAATCAATCGACAGCATGTCCATCTGAGTGCGCGAATTTGCGCGCGACAAGGTGTAACGCACCCCTCACCCCCTCCGATTCCGATACAACCCCAAATCCACCGCCCCAACCATCGCACCCACATCCAGCCCGCCGCCCAAAAAGCCGTCAAGGAGCCCCGCGGCAGCCGCCGGCTCCTTCATCAAGTCGTTGTAGCTCACCTCCAGCACCTTGAAGCACGGGTGTTTCGCGCAGTGCGCCAGCACCTGGTCGATCTGCTGCTTGTACAGCGCCATCAACCTCTCCGGCGGAAGCGCCGCCCCCGATTTGCCTCCTCGCTCCAGCATCACCGATTGGGACTTGACCACTTCTTCGAGGTGCCGACGCATGAAGACCACGCGGTAGCCCTGGACGCCCGGCGGCAGCGGGGCCGCCGGGGGGGTCGGCAAGTCCAGCAGCAGCAGGTGCACCATCTTCACCTGTTTCCCCACCGCATCCCGCAGCCACGCCCTGTCCGTCTTTATCTTCTTCACCCGCTCAAACTCGTAGTACCCCTTGGGGTTATCGGCGTCGGGCTTGCGCTCGCCGTCGGTCACCGCTTCGATCCCCCCGGCGTGCAGCATCTGCATCATCAGGCTGGTCCCGGAGCGGGGCAGACCGGAAACAACCGTGATGAAGTCGCGGGTGGGTGGCATGGGGTGGGAGGGGGGCGGAGGTGCGGAGGTGCGGAGGTGCGAAGTTTCGGGGGGTGAAAGCAAGCCGGTGGTGGCGATGGGAGATCAGAGGTTGAGAGGTCTGGGATCGTCGGGTGGGGTATCCGTGTTCGGGTTTACGATGAAGTTCGTGTTGTGTTTGGTATTGGATACGCCCGAGAAGAGGGCTTGTGGCCCTCAAGAATCGGTGGGAAGTGTCCCAATCGGCTCAAATCGGAAAGAAATTCTGTGGTTTCGGTCAAGTCTGGTTTGCGGCCCCCCGGATTCGCGGTAGATTGATAGTAGGTAGGTAGAGGAACACGTCCCGTGGGGAAGTTTCTGCGCGAGCGACTCAGGCCGTTGTGGCTTGGGCATTGCGTGGACACGGGGCGTCTTCCAGAAGATTGGGAGATCCACGTCATGAAGAAGTTTGCCGCTCTTGCGGTGCTGGCTGCTGCCGGCTCTGCCAATGCTCAGTCGTTCTTTGAAGGTTTCAACACCACGGTGGCCAGCCCGGTTCCGGCCGGTTGGGCCAGCGTCAACAACAGCCCCGGCGGCCCCGGCCTGAACCCCAACTGGCAGCAGGGTCCGAATGCCGCCGTGTTCGCTCCTTTCGAGGGCACCGGCTACGCGTTCTCGAACTTCAACAGCTCGACCGGTGCCAACGCCATCAGCAACTACATGATGTCCCCCGTGCGGACCTTCACCGCCGGCGACACCATCTCGTTCTGGACCCGCACCGTCTCCGCTCCTTCGTTCCCTGACCGTCTCCGCCTCCGCATCAGCCTGAACGGCGCCAGCACCACTCCCGCTGACTTCGCCACGATCCTGCTGACCGTGAACCCGAATCTCACGACCACCGGCTACCCCAGCAACTGGACGCAGTTCAACGCGGTCCTGGCCTCGGGCGGCTCGGGCCGCTTCGCGTTCCACTACGACGTGCCGAACGGCGGCCCCTCGGGCCTCAACAGCGACTTCATCGGCGTTGACGCCGTGCAGTACACCGCCGTCCCCGCCCCCGGCGCCGCCGCGGTGCTGGGCCTCGGCGCTCTCGTCGGCGCTCGTCGCCGTCGCGCCTAAGTCTGCTACGGCCTGAGACCGATCAGGCCAAATCGAACCGCTTGGCTCCAATCGCCAAGTGTCATTCGACGTGCATGTTTCCTCGCCGCGGCCGGCTTCGAAGCCGGCCGCTGTTCTTTTTGAGTTCCGCGCCTTTGGTTTGGATCGGGGCCTCGCGAGGATGATTTCGCGACGCGAATCGGCCCGCTCAGGCTCGATCCTCGTCGCGTTTGCCCGGCGCGAGACGCATCCGTCACTTCGCCCAGGGCGGCTCAGTGACGGCTTCGAGAATCCGTCCTCTCGATCACGCGATCGGTTTCCGGGCCCCAAGCCCCAAGCCCCAAGCCCCAAGCCCCGAGCCCCAAGCCCCAAGCCCCAACCCAAGGCCTGCTGGCACGGTCTTTGCGTTTCGTGGGAGCGTGGGCTCCATCCCCTCTCATCTCGGGCGCGTCCCCACCCTGCTAGCTTCGCAGATCAGCCTGCGCCAACTCTCGGGCACCAATGTCGATCTGCTGCGCTTGCAGCAGCAGCTCAGCACCCTCAAGCGTGTCAACCGCCCGAGCGATGATCCGGTCGCGTCGACGCTCATCGACCGGCTCAACCGCGACATCGCCTCGACCGACCAGCGCGAGCGCAACCTCACCCATGCCTCCAGCACCCTCGGGCAGATCGACACCATTGTCGGCCAGCTCAACGAATCGGTGCGCGAAGCCAAGCAGATCGCGTCGTCGCAGATCGGCGTCGGTTCCGACGCGGCCACGCGCCGCCAGCAAGCCGGGGTGATCGATTCGGTCATCCGCGAGGTGTTCGGCGCGATGAACCGGGATTACGCCGGGCTGCAGCTCTTCGCCGGCTCGAAGACGGCGACGCGCCCCATCGAAGAGTTTCGCGGCGGGTTCCGCTACTTGGGCGAGGGCGACGGCCTGATGACGGAACTGGGCGACAGCGCCAACTTCCCGATCACGCTACCCGCGGACGCCGTGGTGGGTTCGCTTTCTTCGAGAGTCAAAGGCTCGATCGACCTGAACCCCCGCGTGACGGCGTCCACGAAAGTGTCGGACTTGCGCGGCAACGCGCAAAATCAAACACTCGGCTCGCTCACGGTGACGATCGACCCCGGCGGCCTGCCGCTCAGCGTGGTGGTCGATCTCTCGCAGGCCCGCACGATGGGCGATGTGTCGGACACGATCGAGGCCGCGATCCGCCAGGCCGACGCCGGGGCGCTCACCGGGGCATACCCCGCCGGCGTCGATGTGCTGAACACCGGGCTGGGCTTCAACATCAGCGCTGGCTACACCGTGGCCTTCAGCGACGGTCCTTCCGGGGCGACGGCCCAGGCGCTCTCGCTCAGCGGCTTCATCTTCAACGCCGCCAACCCGTTCAACACCAATCCGCAGGCTGACCTCAACCCCGTCATCACCGATGAAACTCGCCTCGGCGATCTTCTGCCGGGCGGCGTGGCACCGACCTACGGCGGGATCGTCATCAACGCGGGCGGGCGCACCGGCACGGTGACCACGACCGCGACCATGACCGTCGGCGAGTTCAAGGAGGCCGTGAAGCGGCTGAACCTGGGCGTGCGGGCCGAGATCAACGACTCGGGTGAGGGCCTCGACGTCCTCAATGAAGTGGCCGGTCAGCGCCTGGCGATCTCGGAAAGCACGCCAAACGCCGCGAGTTCGCTGGGGCTGCGCTCGCTGATGACGACGACGGCGACGAGCGTGTTCAACGACGGCCGGGGTGTCGAGATCGCCGACGGGTTCATCCATCCGATCACGGGCCTGCCCGATCCGACGAAGAACGTCGATTTCCGCGTGGCGCTGTCGAACGGGGCGACGTTTGATGTCGACCTCGTGCCGGGCGACTTGGGCGACGTGCAGGGCGTTCTGGACCGGATCAACACCGCCGCGGCGGGCGCGGGTCTGACCATCGGCACCGGCCCGGGCCAGTTCATCGCCGCACTGTCGACCACCGGCAACGGCATCCAGCTCTCGGACACGCTTGGCGGCGCGAGCGCGGTGAGCGTGACGAAACTGAACGGACGTGCCGCGGAGGACTTGGGCTTGCTCGACGGCGCTGGGGCCACCGGCACGCCGGCAAGCCTGACGGGGACGGATCGGACGAGCGTGCGGGTGGATGGTTTGCTGACGACGTTGATCGAACTGCGCGACGCGCTGCAGAATGACGACGTTCGTGGCATCACGTTTGCTGGTACGAGACTGGAAGACGACCTCGACCGGCTCGCGACGGCGCAAGCCACGGTGGGGGGTCGGGCCCGACGCGTCGAAGACGCGCTCGACAAACTGAAGGACACGGACACTTTGAACAAGTCGGTCAAGAGCCAACTGGAAGACCTGGACGTCATCGAAGCCTCGAGCCGCTTCGCGCTGCTGCAGACGCAGCTGCAGGCGGGCTATTCGGTGACGGCCCAGACGCGTGAGCTATCGCTGATCAACTTCCTCCGCTGAGCGGGGGTTTGCGTTTCGCCGTCCGGTATCGATGAACCCACGCCGCTCCGGCCGCGAGCGTGGAAAAGACAGGAAGTCGCCCCGGTATGGAGCCGGGGATGCTTTAGGAAGAGTCGGCCGTGGTGAAGGGAAGCACTCCCATGCAAGTGCAGACAGTCCGTTTCGGGACGATTGAGATCGCCGAGGATCGGGTGATGACGTTCCCGCGCGGCCTGCTGGGTTTCCAGCAGCACAAGCGGTATTGCCTGCTCCAGCCCAACGACGACGCGTTGTTCTTCTGGCTGCAGTGCGTCGACGACCCGGCCCTGGCGTTCGTCGTCACCGACCCCAACCTGTTCGTCAAGGACTACTCGGTCCCCATCCGGCCCGAACAGATGGAAGACCTGCGCCTTGAGAAGCTCGAAGACGCGCAGGTGTTCGTGATCGTCAACAAGGTCGGGCAGTCCCTCACCGGGAACCTGCAGGGGCCTTTGGTGGTCAACAGCGCCATCCGGCTGGGCGACCAGTTCGTCCTGGCGGACAAGAAGTGGAACACGCGTCACGAACTGATGCGGATCGAGCAGGCGGCCCGGGCCACGGCGTAAGCATGTGGCCTCTCGGGAAGAACGATTCACCCGCCCATGGAATGGTCGGGACTTGACGGGAGTTGTGTGCGGCGCGTGGGCGTGAGCCCCCGCGTCAATCTCCCCGCATCGACAAACCCAGCGCGGGCCGCCCGAGTGGCGCCCGCTTTCGAATGGGCCGCCCACCCCGCCCGCAAGGCTCGGAGCAGGGGGCCCCACGGATCCAAGGAAGGAGCCGCGTTTCATGCTGGTGCTCTCCAGGCAGCGCGACGAGACAATCATGATCGGCGACGACATCGAAATCACCGTCGTCGACATCCGAGGTGACAAGGTAAGGCTGGGCATCAACGCGCCCTCCCGCGTCGCCGTCCACCGCAAAGAGGTGTACGAGGCGATCCGGCGCGAGAACGAGCAGGCCGCTCGTTCGATGGCCCTCGACCCGCCCGATCTCCCCGCCCTTCGCCCCGCGGCGGGCGCGATGGGTGGGGCGGGCGCGTCGGGCGTGATGCCCGGCGGACGGTTGGCCCCCGATCGACTCCGGACACTCCGGGCCTCGGGGACGCCGCCCGGGCTCGGGGGGGGCGGGGTATTAGGCGGGCCTTCAGGAGCGCCAGCCTCGGGCACCCCGCCGGATGCCATGACGCTGAACCTGCAAGCCCGGCGCAAGCCGGCGTAGCGACAGCGGCCAGACCACACCGCACACCACCACCGGGGATTCAGCAACGGGCCTCGAAACGAAGACGACTGACAGTCTCCATCTTCCCCCCCTACCCGGGCCACGAGCGGTATCCGCAGGAACGCGGACCCGCGGCCCGAGGCGCAATCACGGAGGATTGCCATGGGTCGGATCAACTCGAACATTTCCAGCCTGACAGCCCAGCAGAACCTGAACCGCTCGAACAACGAGCTGGGCACGCGCCTGCAGCGCCTGGCCACCGGTCTGCGCATCAACCGAGGTGCCGACGACCCCGCCGGCCTGATCGTGTCGGAGCGGCTGCGCTCCGAGCTGTCGGGCATCGAGCAGGGCGTGAAGAACTCGGAGCGTGCGAGCAACGTCATCGCGACGACCGAGGGCGCGCTCAACGAGGTCTCGGAGCTGCTCAGCAGCATCAAGGCGCTGGTGGTCGAGGGCGCCAACACCGGCGCGTTCTCGAAAGAGGAAATCCTCGCCAACCAGCTGCAGATCGACAGCGCCATCGACTCGATCACCCGCATCAGCAACACCGCGAGCTTCGCCGGGCTGAAGCTGCTCAACGGCTCCTTGGCCTATTCGCTTTCGGGCGTGAACCCGGCCCGCATCGCCAAGGCGACGGTGAACGCCGCCGACTTCGGCGACCGCACCAACGTCGACGTAAACATCGACGTGCTGGGCTCGGCGCAGGTGGCGAACCTCTACTTCAACACCAACTTCACCGGCCCGGGCGAGACAGCCGGCGTGCTGCCGCGCCGCGTCACGCTCGAGTTTGCCGGCCCCGAGGGCGTCGTCGAGCTGGTGTTCGCCTCGGGCACGTCGATCGACGACATGGTGACCGCGGTGAACTCGCGGACCAGCGTCACCGGGCTCTCGGCGTCGCGGCAGTCGTCAACCAACGCGTCGTCGGGTCTGGTGTTCTCGTCCAAGACCTTTGGCAGCGACGCCTTCGTCAGCGTCAAGAGGCTCTCGGGCGGCAGCGGCTACACCTTCGCCAAGATCATCAACGACGCGCCCGGCCCCATCCAGTGGGCCACCCCGGCCACGTACACCACCGCCGACCGCGACGAGGGCAAGGACGTGCTCGTGCTCGTCAACGGGTCGGTGGCGCTGGGGCGCGGGCTCGATGTGCAGCTGCGGAACCCCGGCCTGGACGTGAACCTCACGCTCACCTCGACCTTCGGCACCACCATCACCACGACGACCGAGCAGTTCGTCGTCACCGGAGGCGGGGCCAAGTTTCAGCTCGGGCCGCAGGTCAACGCCAACCAGCAGGTCAACGTCGGCATCGGTTCGATCGCCGCCACGAGGCTGGGGGGCACGCTGGTGCCCACCACCGGCGGCTCGCTGGAACTGCAGTTCCTCAGCAGCCTCAAGTCCGGCGGCACCAACGACCTCATCAACGGCAACCTCAACAATGCCAGCAAGGTGCTCGAGACCGCCATCGACGAAGTCTCCGGCATCCGCGGTCGGCTGGGCGCGTTCGAGAGGAACGTGATCCAGACGAACGTGCGGTCGCTGCAGGCGGGCATCGAGAACATCACCGCCGCGGGCAGCGTGATCCGCGACGCCGATTTCGCGACCGAAACGAGCAAGCTGACGCGGGCCCAGGTGCTGGTTTCGGCGGGCACGAGCGTGCTGGCGGCGGCCAACCAGAGCACCCAGAGCGTGCTGCAGTTGCTTGGCTAAGGAGGCAGGAGGCATCAAGGCATCCAGGCATCGCGACGTGGAAGGGAGCGATCCCGACGCCCCCGCGCGAAAGGCGTTGAGTGTCGAGTCGCCTTGATGCCTCGATGCCCTGATGCCTCGATGCCTTCCGTCTGAGAACTTCGCGGCCCGGTGCCGGAGGTCGCAACAACTACAGGACTTTGCGGGCCCCGCCTTGTGCGGGGCCTTTTTCTTTGACCATCCGAGAACCGTGAGGTTGGTCTGTGCGGGGCCTTGTTGCGTCGGGGGTGATCTCCGCGGTCCAGCGAACCCGAGTGGGCGTCGATGCCCCTGCTTGTGCCGGCTGTTGGAGTCGGCCGGCAGTGGGTGGTGTGTCCCCCACGGGTTCCCGGAGCCAGGTTGCTCCCGGGGGCAGGGCGTCGCGGGCGGTTTGCCCCGAGCCCACACGGAAGGAAAGGCCGGCGTGGCAGACGCCGGATTCACGGAGGAGTCGCATGAGCCGTATCAACACCAACGTTTCGTCGCTGATCGCCACCCGCGTGCTGACGCAGAACCGCGACAGCCTGAACACCAGCCTCGAACGCCTGAGCACCGGCCTCCGCATCAACCGCGGCAAGGACGACCCCGCCGGTCTGATCGCGTCGCAGAACCTGCGTGCGCAGAAGACCTCGCTGGGCGCCGCCATCGGCAACGCCGAGCGTGCCGACCAGGTCTCGAACATCGCCGAAGGCGGCCTGGACGAGATCTCCAGCCTTCTGAACGAAGTGCAGGGCCTGGTCACCAGCACCGCCAACACCGCCGGCCTCTCTCGTGAAGAGAAGGAGGCGAACCAGCTCAAGATCGACTCGATCCTCCAGACCATCGACCGCGTGTCGTCGGCCACGTCGTTCCAGGGCACCAAGCTCCTGAACGGCAACTTCGACTACGCCGCCGGCAGCGTCAACACCGACGTCTCTTCGTTCAAGATCAACGGCGCCAAGCTCGGCTTCGGCGGCAGCCTCAACGTCGACGTCGTCGTCACCGGCTCGGCCCAGGTGGGCGGCTTCTTCCTCTCGTTCGGCGGCTCTTCGATCGACCTCTCGGCATCCTCCGCCAAGTTCACCGTTGAACTCGCCGGCGCCAAGGGCAGCCGCGAACTCTCGTTCGCCTCGGGCACCACCCTCACCTCCATCGCCGCCGCCGTGAACTCGTTCACCGACGTCACCGGCGTCAAGGCCCGCGTCTCGGGCACCACCGGCATCCGTCTGGAATCCGACCAGTACGGCTCTGACCAGTTCGTCTCGGTCAAGGTCAACAACTCCGGCGGCCTCGATACCGGCGCCCGCGGTATCTACAACCTGCAGGCCGGTGACGCCGACGCCACCACCATCACCGGCCAGGTGACCTTCGCCAGCGCCTCGAACGCCGTGAAGGACTCCGGCCTCGACGTCAAGGCCAGCGTCAACGGCATCACCGCCACCACCAAGGGCACCAAGCTCCGCATCAACACCGACTTCCTCGATACCGAGATCGACCTCAACTACAACCGCACCGCCACCGGCGGTTCGGCCGCCAAGCTCGGCTCCCTCGCCGCCTTCAGCATCACCGGCGGCGGTGCCGACTTCCAGCTCGCCGGCAAGGTCGATATCGCCGGTAAGGTCTCGATCGGCATCAAGGACACCTCCGTCCGCAGCCTGGGCCGCATCACCGACGGCTCCACGACCTCGTTCCTCGCCGACCTGGGCTCCGGTCGTGGTCTCAACCTGGTGGACGGCGACATCAGCAAGGCTCAGAAGGCCATCGACGCCGCCATCAAGGACGTTTCGTCCACCCGTGGCCGCCTGGGTGCCTTCCAGCAGAACACCGTCGGTGCCACCATCCGCAGCCTGAACGTGTCGCTCGAGAACACGACGGCCGCCGAGAGCGTCATCCGCGACGTGGACTTCGCGACCGAGACCGCCAACCTGACCCGCGCTCAGATCTTGACCTCGTCGGCTCAGCAGATTCTGAGCCTCTCGAACCAGCAGCCGCAGTCGGCGCTGCAGCTTCTGGGCTAATGAAACCGGAAGCGGACCCACTGGGGTAAAACCCAGCGGGAACGAGGCCCGATAAGAACGACCCGCCCCGGCCAGCAACGCCGGGGCGGTTTTCTTTTTGTCCCGTAAAGCACGTTATCGGAACCGGGTATTCGGACCACCCACCCGCGATCGATAGCAGTGCGTGCCCGAAGGCGTTCCGCCCCGGCATCAAGGGACCACCCCATGAGTCGCATCAACACCAACGTTCCGTCGCTGATCGGCAACCGAGTCCTCAACTCGAACAAGGACTCCCTCAACCAGGCGCTCGAGCGTCTCAGCACCGGCCTGCGCATCAACCGCGGCAAGGACGATCCGGCAGGCCTCATCGCGTCGCAGAACCTGCGTGCCGAGAAGGCGTCGCTTGGTGCGGCCATCAGCAACGCCGAGCGTGCCGACCAGGTGGTCAACATCGCCGAGGGCGGGCTTGAAGAGGTCGCCAGCCTGCTGAATGAGGTGCAGGGGCTGATCACGCAGACGGCCAACACCGCCGGCCTGAGCAAGGAAGAGCGCACCGCCAACCAGCTGCAGATCGACTCGATCCTGCAGACCATCGACCGCATCGCCGCCGCGACGTCGTTCCAGGGTCTGAAGCTGCTGAACGGGAACTTTGACTACAACACGACCGGGGTGTCGGCCAGCGTCGTCGGTTCGTTCCGCGTCAACGGCGCCAAACTCGGCGCGGGCGAGACCCGCCAGGTCGACGTGCTCGTCACACGGTCCGCCCAGGTCGGCGGGTTCTTCCTCTCGTTCGCCAACGATCGCCTGAACCTCGGCGGTGCCGGCGTCTCCGACGGTGCCACCGAGTCGTTCGTCATCGAGGTCGGCGGCGCCAAGGGCGCCCGTGAACTCTCGTTCTCTTCGGGCACCACCCTGCTCGCCGTCCAGAACGCCATCAACTCGTTCACGCAGGTCACCGGTGTTCGGGCCACGGTGTCGGGCACCACCGGCATCCGTCTCGAATCCGACGCCTACGGCTCATCCGAGTTCGTCTCCGTCAAGATCTCCAACACCGGCGCGATCTCGGCTGCGAGCGGCGGCATCTACAACCTGCAGACGGGCAACGCCAACGCCGTCCAGACCACCGGTGCCACCACCTTCGCCAACGCCATCAACCGCGTCACCGACTTCGGGCAGGACATTTCCGCCACCATCAACGGCATCCGCGCCACCACCCGAGGCACCGTTGCCCGCATCTCGACCGACTTCCTCGATGTGCAGGTGGATCTCAAGTACGACACCGGGGGCTCGGCAAGCCCCAACGCCGCCAAGCTTGGGGCCATCAACGCCTTCACCATCACCGGCGGCGGGGCCGACTTCCAGATGGCGTCAAAGGTCGACATCGGCGGGCGCGTCAGCCTGGGTGTGCAGACCGTCGCCGTGCGCGATGTCGGACGCACCGTCGTCTCCACCGGCAGCACGACCTCGGAGACGTACTTCCTCAAGGACGTTGGCACGGGTCGCAGCCTGAACATCGTCGACGGCAACCTCGACGCCGCGCAGCGTGTCGTTGATTCCGCCGTGCGAGAAGTGTCGAGCATGCGTGGGCGATTGGGCGCGTTCCAGAAGAACACCATCGGTGCGACGATCCGCAGCCTGGGCATCAGCCTCGAAAACACGACGGCGGCGGAGAGCACCATCCGCGACACCGACTTCGCCGATGAGACGGCCCAGCTCACTCGCGCTCAGATCCTGGTGAGCAGCAGCACGCAGATCTTGGGGATCGCGAACCAGCAGCCGCAGTCGGCGCTGCAGTTGCTCGGGTAATCGTCGGTGACTCGGGCTTGAAGCCGACCTTCCGAGCTCATCGAGCGGAACACGCCGACGATGAGCGCACGCTTCGGAGCGAATCGTCGCTGCCCCGCACGGGCTCCAACGACGAGGGCATGAAACCAACGCAGGGACACCTTTCCAGAGGGGAGACCGCAGCATGAGAATCGAGAACAACGTCCGGGGCGCGTCCAGCGAGCGGGTCAATGAAGCCCGCGCGTCCGCGTCGGTTGCGCGATCCGCACCGAGCACCAAGCCGAGCGCAAGCGCCGCGGCGCGGACCGGCGACTTCGGCCTCGGTCGCGCCGCCCTCGACGCCGGTGGACGCCGCACCGCGGCGCTGCGCTTCGAGTCGCGAACCGCGGCGATCGATCGCCTGGGCCTGCAGGCCGGCAACGCCGCTCAGGAACTCGACCGCGTCTCGTCGCTGCTGGATGAACTCCGCGGCCTCGTCGGCTCGGCTCAGGAAGAACTCCGCGCCGGCACGTCGTCGGTTGCCCAGTCGCAGGGCCGCATCGACCGAATCGTCGCGTCGATCACCGACAACGTCGGGCCCGCCACCCGCAAGGTGGCGACGAACCCGACCGGCGATTTCACGCAAGGAACGGGCGACGGCGGCATCCCCGACGGCTATTACCTCACCAACGTCAACTCGGATGTCGTCGACACCAACTTCCGCCGGCTTGAGCTCTTCGCCGCGCAGTCGCTGCAGGTGGACGGCGTCATCACCCAGTCGGCCCAGGTGGGCGGGTTCTTCCTCTCGTTCGGCGCGAGCAACCTGAATCTCTCGTCCGCCACGGCGCAGTTCAACATCGAGGTTCGCGGCGCCAAGGGAACACGCTCGCTCGCGTTCGCCTCCGGCACCAACCTCGCCAGCGTCACGGCGGCGATCAACTCGTACACCCAGTTCACCGGCGTCAAGGCCCGAGTCTCGGGCACCACCGGTATCCGCCTCCAGAGCGAGACCTACGGCACCAGCGCTTTCGTCTCGGTCAAGATCGCCAACGACGGGGGGATCGGGAGTCTCGGCACCCTTGGCCTCTACAACTTCCAAGCGGGCGACGCCGACGCCGTGAGCACCAACCGTCTCGCCGCCTTCAGCAACGCCAACAACCCGATCTTCGATTTCGGTCAGAACATCCGGGCCAACATCAACGGCGTGCTGGCCACCGGGCGCGGCACCGTGCTCACCGTCGCCAACGACTTCTTCGACATGGACATCGAACTGGCGTACAACCGCACCGCCACGGGCGGGAGCGCGGCGAAGCTCGGCTCGCTCACGATGTTCTCGATCAACCGCTTCCCGACGCTCGCGCCGCCGACGGACTCGGGCGGTGAAGGCACAACCACCGAAGCCGCCGCGCTGCGTGCGGAGCCGCCCGCGCGGCCCGGCCCGGCATTCGGGCTCGAATCGCTGACCACCGGCGGCGCGCTGAGCCTCGCCAACACCGACCCGCGGACCGCGCTGAAGCTCATCGATGACGCCGCCGCTCAGGTCCGCGCCGTGCGGGCCGATCTCGGCACGACGCTCACCACGCTGCTGCCCACGGCGGCCAAGTTCGAGGCCGACCGTTTCACTGGCAAAGCGAACGACGCGAACCCGACGCGGGGCGCGGAACAAACCCGCTCGGCGATCATCGCCGCCGGGGCCGCGTCGCTCGGCCTCCTGAATCCCCGTGCCGATGCAGTGCTGAACCTGCTCGGTTCCTGATGACGACCGCGCCGGGGCGTCTCCGCCCGGCGTTCATAAATCTCTGGTCCTGTGCCGCCGGCTTCCTGATGTGTTGGGAAGCCGGTGTGCTTTTTCTGCGGCGTGGGTGAGGCGGTCACGGGCAGGTCTGGCCGAAGCGGCCCAGGAAGAAGACCAGGTCTGGGGTGTTGACGGTGCCGTCGCGGTTGAAGTCGGCGCGGAAGGCGCGCGGGCTCGAGTTCGCCGGGGAACCGAATCGTCCGAGGAAGGTGGTGAGATCGGCGGTGTTGACCGGGCCGTCGTCGTTGAAATCGGCGAAGCACGCGGGTGCGATCGTCGGCCCGTAGATGGTCGTGAACCGCCCCGCCGAGTACCCGCCCGCGCTGCGGAACTGCCCGCCCACGTGCATCGCCTGTGTGTACGTCTGCGGCAGCGGCGACGGCGGGATGACGATGCCGAGTTCAAGAGCCCACACCGTGTTGTCGGTCCCGTCCACACCGGTCGCAGGGTCGATGATCTTCGACCACGTCACGGCACCCGGCCCGGTCGCATCGGCGCGGAGCAGGTTGCGGCAGGTGGCGACGACGACGCCGCCCTGCTGCACGCTGGTGATCGTGCCGCCCACGAACATCTCCCACTCGATATCGTTGTCGGCATTCATGAAGGCGATGTCGGCGACGAGGCCGTCGCCCCCGCCGTTCTTGGCGTTGCCGATGACGACCCATGATGTGCCGTTGTATCCGGCGATGGCCGAAGGGCCGCCGGCGACGATGATGAAGCCGGTCTTGTCGAAGAAACTCTTGGGGCACCAGGCCAGCGCGGTGCAGGGGCCGGTGGGGGGCTGGCCGGGGCCGAAGACGGTGCCGGTCTCGATGTTCACGAAGTTCACATAGGCGTTGCCCACGTTGGTTCGGGCAGCGCCGGGAACGCTCAACTCGGAGTAGTTGCCCGCGACCACCGCGACCTTCTCCGCCGGCCCCGCGGCGGCCGGAGGACTCGCGAGCGCGCCAAAAAAGTAGTTGATGATTGCGAGGTCTTGCTGTGCCAACTCCAGTTCGGTGACCGGTCCGTCCGTGGGCCTCGGGAAAGTGTCATCAATCGGTACGATGAACGATCCATCCACGAAGCCTTTTCCCGGCACCCACGTCGCTCCCCACGGGGCGTTGAGGCCGCCGATCTCGAACGCGTTGGTGAAGATGCGGATGCGATTTGGCAGCGTTTCGTCGGACGGGAGGCCGAGGAGCGCTGTGCCCGAGTTGGTGAGGCCCGCGATGCCGGGCAAACCCCAAGGTTCCCAGTTGAATGTGACCGGCTCCCAATACCCCAGCCCGCCGGCGAGCTGCCCGTTGCACTGCGTGAAGCTTCCGGTGCAGATGACCTGGTCCGATTCCGTGATCGCAAGATCGAGCACCGTGCCGTTGTTGTCGCCGGGATTGAAGGCGTAAATGGGCTCGTTCCGGAGGGTTCCCTCGTTGAACGCTGTGATGGTCGCCTTGGGAAGCGTCGAGTTTTCGGCGAAGCCGGGGGTCATCGCCGCCCCGCCGACGTAGACGACCGACCGAAGGTCGCTGCCGGAGATCGGAGGACCGTCGCCGCGGGTGCCGTTGGGGTCACCGTCAGGCGGCCCGTCGCGCCCCGCCGCGGGCGGCAGGGCCTGGAGAGCCGGGTTCTGCGGGAACTTGATCACACGGATAGAGGCGTCCGAGGCGGTGCTCTTGAAGCCCAAGCCCAGCGTGCTCCACCGCGCGTTCCTCCAGCGCCCGAGGTTGCTGGCGGGGTAGCCGCCCGCGCTGTTGAACGTGCCGCCGACGTGGAGAGACGACCCCGGGAGGCCGGGTGGAGGTGCCACGGCCATGACCGTCGGCCCGAAGATGTTGAGGCCGGTGCCCAAGGCGGTCCATGCCGAGCCGTCGAAGGCGGCGATGCGGTTCGCCGCGACAGCGCCCGCGGGCCCGACGGCGGTGAAGCTCCCGCCCACATGCAGCCGTGCGGGCTGCCCGCTGTCGGCGTACGAAACCATGCACGTGGCCCCGACGTTGTCGCTGACGACGATGCCGCCGCCGACGCCGTTCCAGTTCACGCCGTCCCAGCGGGCGACGCTGTTGACACCGGTCGCCGCGCCGGCGTTGGCAAAGGCACCGGCGGCGTACAACTGCCCGTTGTGGATGGTCAGCGCGTTGACGCGCGGGCCGGCGCTGCCGTTGACGCTGCCACTGATCCCACCGCCGACGGCGGAGAACGCGGTGCCGTTGAAGCGGACGATTCGTCCGGAGTTGGCGATGCCGGGTGCGCCCGAGAAGTTGCCGCCGATGTAGAGTTGGTTTCCGCCGCCCTGGCCGTCGTCGTGAACCGCGAGTGCGTTGACAACGGTGCTGGAGAGCGACCGGCCGGTCCAAGCGGTGCCGTTGTACGAGGCGAGCGCGCCGGCCGACACGGGTGTGCCGCCGGTGCCGGCCTGTGTGAAGAATCCGCCGGCGTAGAGCAGCCCGTTGTAGACGCAGAGGGTGTTCACCTGGCCGTTGAGGCCGCCGCCGGGGAGGGGTTCCCAGGCGGTGCCGTTCCAGCGAGCGATGCGGTTGGCGGTCACGCCGCTGGCGCTGGTGAACGTGCCCGCGGCGTAGAGGCGCTCGGGGTTCGGACCGGCGGCGTCGTCGTCGAAAGCGGCGAGGGCGAAGACGTTGCCGCCGGACATGCCGGTGCCCAGAGCGTTCCAGTTGGTTCCGTTCCACTGGGCGACGCGCGCCGCGGGCACGCCGCCGGCGTTCGAAAACGAGCCGCCGATGACCATGCTCAGAGGGTGCGGGCCGGGGCCGTCGTCGTCCCAGACGATCATGGCCTTGACTTCGCTGTTGGCCTCGCCCAGGGCGAACAGGTTCGAGTACGTGAGTTGGGCGTGCGCGGCCGGCGCGAGCGCCGTGCCCATCATGACAATGGCAAGCAAGCGATGAGGCGTCATGGGGTCTTTCTCCCGAGGTGGACAGACCGAATCCTGTCGGATCAGTCTAACCCCGCGTCGAGCGATTCAGACGTGAATTCCCGGAGTGTTCCGCGCCGACCCCACCGGGACCTCGGCAAGGGCACGTCCCCCGGGCGTTACACCCCCGGCACATACGTCAGCGGCGCCTTCGGGCCCAGGTCCATCCCCGTCATCCACCACAGCAGCAGGAAGCCGGTCCACAGCACGCCCAGCACAAATGAGTACGGCAGCATCAAGGAGATCAAGCTCCCCAGCCCCGCCTCGGGCTTGTACTTCCGCAGCACCAGCAGGATGATGAGCAGATAGCTGTTCAGCGGCGTCACGACGTTCACCACACTGTCGCCGATGCGGTAGGCGGCGGTCGTCAGTTCCGGGCTGATGCCGACCATCATGAACATGGGGATGAAGATGGGGGCGAGCACGCCGAACTTGCTGAGCATGCCGCTCATGGCGAAGTCGCCCATGATGACCAGACCGACGAACATGACGATGAGCAGCGGGATGGGCAGGTCGGCGCGGACCAGCAGTTGCCCGCCCGAATAGGCGAGCATGCGGTCGAGGCCGGTGTACTGGAAGTAGGCGACGAACTGACCGAGGAAGAACAGGATGGTGAGCACGGGCACGAGCGATTTCACGCCGTGCTGGATCGCCTCCATGAGGTCTTTCTGGGTGTGCAGCTGCTTGGTGCAGAGGGCGTAGACGACGCCCGGGATGAAGAACGAGAAGAAGATGAGCGGGACGATGACCTGCGCCCAGCGGTCGCCGGGCCTCTCGGTGAGGCGCAGGCCCTTGATGGGTTCGCCCGCGGCCTGCGCGGCCATCACCGACGCCGGGCCTTCCAGGATGACGCTGCCCGAGGGCAGCGTTTGCTGCCCCTGCCCGTGCAGCGGCGCGCCCGGCGTGAGCACCAGCGCGAAGAAAACCGCCAGCACCGCGCCCATCACCGCCAGTGAGATCACCAGCCCGCGCTTTTCCTCGGGCTTCAGCGCCATGTCGATCATGGCGCTGGTCTCTTCTTTCGCGCCCGTCGCCCTCACGCCTTCGCGGCGCAGGCGCGGTTCGACGATCTTGTCGGTCACGAACCAGCCGCCCAGGGTGACCACGAACGCCGAAGCGCCCTTGAAAAACAGGTTGTGTGTCGCCTCGACGGTGTGGTGGTCGGGGTCGATGATGTGGGCGGCGGTGGTGGCGACGCCCGCGAGGAAGCCGTCGCCCGCGGTGGGGAACAGCCCGCCCCCGAAGCCGCCCGCGACGCCGGCGAACGCCGCCGCCATCCCGGCGATGGGCGATCGACCCACGGCTGCGAAGAGCGCCGCGGCCAAAGGCGGCAGGATGATGTACCCCGCGTCACTCGCCACGCTCGAGTTCGCGCCGATGAAAACGATCATCGGCGTGAGCAACGACTTGGGCGTCGCCAGCGCCATCGCCCGCATGAGCGCGCTGAACAGACCGAACTTCTCGGCCACCCCGATCCCGAGCATGCCCACGAAGATCAGCCCGAGCGCGGGGGTGTGGGTGAAGTTGCGGAGCATGCTCGAGAGCATCCAATAGATGCCGTCGGTGGTGAGCAGGCTGCGCGGGGCGAGGCGTTCGCCGCTGGGCTCGAGGGTGACGATGGGTTTGCCGTCGCCGCCGAGTTTGGGGGTCATCTTGGGCTTGCCGGCTTTGTCGAGCACCGGCACCCCGGAAGCGTCCATTTTCTGGACGAGCTGCACGGTGGGCTTGACGGGCTGCACGGTCCAGCCGACGGCCGAGCCGATGGCCGACGCGACAATGACGATCGCGGCCAGCAGCGCGAACAGCAGCGCCGGCTCGGGCAGCTTGTTGCCGATGCGTTCGATGAGGTC
This sequence comes from Phycisphaerales bacterium, assembly GCA_046154665.1. Taxonomy (GTDB): domain Bacteria; phylum Planctomycetota; class Phycisphaerae; order Phycisphaerales; family UBA1924; genus JAFLCM01. The sequence continues at coordinate 100,401 of JBJXFG010000055.1, forward strand.
GAGGAAGCCGCCCTTCGGAAGCCCGGGATCGAGCGTGGGAACGCCGGGGTCAGATGAGTTCGGGGCGGAAGTGGGGGGGGTGGGGGGTGTTGCCACGGCGGGATCATCGCGGAATCCGCGTGTCCGTGGCAAATCGCGCCGGGACGCGTGAGGCGTACCATGTTCAGAGCCGTCCGCGCAAGCGGGCGGTCCAAACTGCCCGATGACCCGCGCCTTTCAGTTATCCGAACTTGGGACCGGCCGCTCGCGCGGACGGCTCCGCGCCGAGCCCGCCCCATTCAACCCATCATGTCCGTCCGCAACGCCACCATCCTGATCGTGCTCTTTCTCCTGGGCGCGATCGTGTTCGCGTGGTGGATCATGGGCGGCAGCGGCGTCGAGTTCGCGGTCATCGGCCTGGCCATCGCGGTGTTTTCCGCGAGCCTGGGGAACATCCTCGCGATGTTCGGCAAGCAGAAGCAAGCACCCACCCCACCGGGCGAAGCAACCTCGACGCGCTTCCCGAGCAAAAAATGAGTGAACCGGCGTCGATTCGTGAGAGCATCTCCTCCAAGCGCTCTCAACGGTCGGCACCGGTTCACCGGTTGTCACGAAGGGACACAGATTTGTGTCTGCGCCAGATTGCTCTGGAGCGCGAGCAAAGTACCAGAGTTCCGCCATGCTGACAATGACAGAAGTCCCTAACAGGCAAAGAATTGCGCTCAGAATCGGCTAGTTTTGGGTGTTGATGGGAAGATGGGTAATCTGTCAGCGAACCAGCGGACGCGGGTCGGCTGATTTCATCCAGCCAGATTCGCCTGGGTGGCGAGCCTGACACAGAACTCCGACCGTCAGGTAGGGGTTTCTTCGACGAAAGAGGGGTTTCGCCGATGCAAGGGTAACGGGAAACCCCTCCCTCACGGTCGGGGTTCTGACTTTCCCGCCGACTTCCGAGCGACGGCCCCATACCTTCCTCCCCGATGGGACGTCTCCCCTTCAACCCGAAGAAGATGACCGGGACACCCGCGCCAGAGGCTGCCGCGAGATCCCCCGAGGCTTCGGCCCCCACCGCAGATCGTGTGCTGTCGGTTTCCGATCTTGCCGCCTTGATCGATGGGGCGCTGAAGAGCGGGCTCGATTCGCCGCTGCGCGTGGTGGGGGAGGTGAGCGGGTTCAACGACCGCACGCACTGGTACTTCACGCTGAAGGATGCCGACGCGGTGGTGAGCGCGGTGATGTTCGCGTCGTCGGTGGCGAAGTGTCGGTTCCGCGTCGCCAACGGGCAGCGCGTCGTCGCCTCGGGGCGTGTTGAGTTTTTCGGCAAGCAGGGGCGCACCCAGTTCTATGTGACATCGCTCGAGCCCGTCGGCATGGGTGAGCTCGAGCTTCGTCTGCGCGCGCTGATTGAGGAACTCCGCGGGCTGGGCTGGCTCGACGCCGATCGCAAGCGCCCGCTGCCCCGTTTCCCGCGCCGCGTGGCGGTGGTGACGTCGAAGACCGGTGCGGCGTTGCAAGACGTGCTCGACACCATGCGGCGGCGCTGCCCCGCCGTCGAGGTCATCGTGTGCGACGTGCGGGTGCAGGGCGAGGGTTCGGCGGAGGAGATCGCCGCGATGCTGACGCGGCTGTCACAACGCTCGGCGGAACTCGGGCTGGACGCGGTCATTCTCACCCGCGGCGGCGGCTCGATCGAGGACCTGTGGTCGTTCAACGAGCGGGTGGTCGCCGAGGCGGTGCTGAAATGCAGCGTGCCGGTGGTGGCGGCGATCGGTCACGAGACCGACACGACGCTCGCGGAGCTGGTGGCGGACGAACGGGCGGCGACGCCGACGCAGGCGGCGATGCGGCTGACGCCGGATCGTGCGGCGCTTTCCGAGCAGTTGCAGCAGCTCTCGGCGCGGTCATTGCTCGCGGCGCGAAGGTTGGTCACGCAGGAGCAGCGAAGGGTCGACGCCGCGGCGCGCCACCCCGCGGTGTGCGAGCCCGGGTATGTGCTGGGTTCGGCGTCGCAGCGCCACGCGCTGGCGTTGCAGCGATTGCGTTCGGCGGCGGGCGCGCGGGTGAGCTCGCGGCGCGCGGCGCTGGAGCGCTTGGGTGCGCGGTTGGCGCGTCACGAGCCGCGCGGGCTTTACGCCGGTCGGCGCGCCGCTCTGGCGCACGCCGAGGCGAGACTGGCCCGCGCGGTCCGCGCCAGGCTCGACGGGTCAAGGCTCGATGAACTTCTGCAAGCGTTGGGCGGGGGGTGGGATGCGGCCACGGAACGGCGCGCGGCGGCCCTCAGCGCCCTCGAGCGCGAGCTGCTCGTCGTCGGCCCCATGAGCGTGCTGGCACGCGGCTATTCGATCACCACCCGGGCCTCGGACGGCGCGGTGGTGCGCAGCGCGGCATCGCTGCGGACCGGGGAATCGATCGAAACCCGACTGGCGGACGGCAAGGTGCGTTCCAAGGTGGTGCCGGAGGAGGGAAGCCCCGGACCCGAATCCGGGGCCTCGTCGGCGGATGCGGCGCTGCAGCGCCTCCCCGCGCCGACGCCGATGCCCGAACGCCGACCTGCCCGCGCCGTCGGGAAAGGCCGTCGCGGCGGGAAGAGAGGGGATTCCCGGGATCAGATGGGGCTGTTTTGACGGTTGAGCAACCTACGCCGAGGATGAGCGGAGTCCTCGACGCGAATCGTCGCGCTCCTCGGTCCGGGTTCGACCTCGGCGGAGAAAGAACGACCCGCTCGGAGCTGGCGGGGTACCCGGTGGCACGTGTCCCACAGGTTTTCTCTCTGGCCTCCCGTCGCGTGCCGATGTACCATCTCAGTCCGCGACTGAAGCTCGTGCGGCAGCGCGACGATTCGCTCCGAAGACGGCGCTCATCGTCGGCGTGCATGTCCCGATGACTCTCCACGATTCGCATCGGCTCCCCCGTGAAACGCTCCCTCTCCAAGCTGCGTGACCGTTCGCTGACATGGTTCGGCATCGTCCGCCTCCGCGCTTTCGTCCTCATCATCGGCCTTCCTTTGGTGGTGATGGGCGCGGTTTCGCTCGGTCCGGCGTGGATCACGTTGCCGCTGGTGGGCGTCACCGTAGCCGCCCTCACCTGGACCATCGACCGCGTCACCCACCGGCTGGGCGACCACGTCTGCTGGACCTGCGGGCACGATCTTTCCAAGGAGCCCCAGGGGGTCCACGGCGTGGCGTGTCCCTCGTGCGGTTCGCTGAACCAGCACAACCCGCTGTGGCGCAACGACCTGCTGGCGGACGCCGCGGCGACGGGGGAGGACCCGAGTGGGGATGTGGGGGCGGTTGGAGACGAAGAAAAGGCCCGATCGGTGGATCGGGCCTGAGCGGTGTGCGGGGGTATTTCAAGCAACTGAGGCGTCAGACACTCGGTCGTCGCGCTATCGCATGCCCATCCGGACGAGGATGCGGCGGGTGAGGCTCGCCTTGAGGGTGCTGGTGCCAGCGCTCACGGTTTCCGTGGCGTCCCATCGGCGCAACCGCATCTCATACTCCGGGAAGAAGGTGATCGGATCACTGCGCCGGATGGGATCGGTCAGCGAGGGGAGGTCGGTTATCGGTGCTCCGGGGACGCGTCCCGGCCGCTTCTTGGCACGAGGTGCCTTGGGGATCTTGGGTCGCTCGGGTCGGATGGTCAGTTGCGGGGGCGGCTCCACGCCCGATTCAGAGACGGCGTAGATGTCGTAGATGTCGGCGTCGCCCCACTCGGCGATGGTGATCTGGCCGCTCAGCCGCGATTTCACCAGCACCGCGTCGGAGGGCATCGGCGCGGACTTCGGGCGTTCGGGATCGAAGATCTGGGCCGGGCCGTCGAGAACGGCGTGTACGACTCCGTACTGGACCATCGCCGTCCGCTGGTTGGCGAGGTGCGAGAACCGGATGCCCAGGACGATGTTGGGCCCGACGGGGCGCTCGCCGCGCTGCACGATAAGGCGACCGAGGAACACCGTATTGTTCCCCATGATGCTGCCGACGCTGTGGGTCGGCGAGGCACCGAACGGGTTGGCGCCAGGATCGAGAACAACGATCGGGAAGTTGTAACGGATGCCGATCGCCTGGGTGGGACCGCCGGTGGGTCCGGTGGTGCGCCCGGCCCACTGCGGGCCGATGACGTTCGCCGGCGGGTTGGCGGTCTCATTTGCTGACACGGGCGATCCGCCCATCGTCAGGTAGCTTGAGAACTCGGCTTCAGGATTCTCAATGACGAAGGCCCGCGATGGCGGGAGTGCCTGCGGCGTGTCGACGATCGGCGCGACATAAAACGAACCGGCACTGGGCGTGATGGGTGCCCCCAGGCTGCCGTTGACCCCGCCGTTGTCCACCACCAACAGCGAGAACTGGGCGGAGCGGGCGGGGAGCACGGCGACGAGGGAGATCGCTCCCATCGCCCATGCGGCGATGCGGCGGCTTCGGACTGGCGCGGGCAAAGAGAGAGTGAGCGGCACGGGGCGTGGCTCCAGAAAGGTGAAGTGACTCGCCGCGGACTCCGGACAACATCCGCGGACTCTTACTTTGGCGCGTCGCCGCGGTCGCGGTTCCCAAGTGCTGAGTAGGATTCGTCGGTCGGTGTGTGATCGGGTATGCGATCTTTGGATTGCGGGTAGGCTTGGGTGTGCGTCGGCTGATGGCCGGGTAAGCCGGGTCAGGTCGCTCGCGTTTGTCCGGCCGTCCAGTCGCACCGTTGGCATCCGTTCAATCAACCCTGAGAGTTCACATGCACGTCCCCCCCGAAAAACTCCGTCCCGCGACCCGCGTCGTTCACGCTCACCAGCACGTCGAGGAGACGACCGGGGCGGTGATGCCGCCGATTTTTACGAGTTCGACGTACGCGCAGGAATCGCCGGGGGTTCACAAGGGGTTTGACTACGCGCGGTCGCACAACCCGACGCGGTACGCCGTGGAGCGGCTGATCGGCGGGCTCGAGGGTTCGCCGATCACCGAGGACCAGGACCCGTCGTGCGGCGGGTTCGTGTTCTCATCGGGCATGGCGGCGATGGCGACGGCGCTGGAGCTGTGCGACGCCGGGGCCCATGTCATTTCGATGGACGACGTCTACGGCGGGACGAACCGGCAGTTCACCAAGGTGCGGGCGCGCTCGCAGGGGCTCAAGGTGTCGTTCGTCGATCTGACGGACATCCACAGGTTCGAGGCGGCGATGAAGCCCGATACGGCGATGGTGTGGATCGAGACGCCGACGAACCCGACGCTGAAGCTGGTGGACCTGGCGGCGGTGTCGCGGATCGCGCACCGCGTGAACCCGAAGTGCCTGGTGGTGTGCGACAACACGTTCGCCAGCCCGATCAACCAGCGTCCGCTGGATCACGGCTGCGACATCGTGCTGCACTCGTGTACGAAGTACCTGAACGGGCACTCGGACGTGGTCGCCGGCGCGTTGGCGGTGAAGGACCTGGACCTGTGCAAGCGGGTGCGGTTTTTGCAGAACTCGGTGGGGAGCATCCTGGGGCCGTTCGATTCGTACCTGGTGCTGCGGGGGATCAAGACCCTCGACGTGCGGATGCAGCGTCACAACGAGAGCGGGATGAAGATCGCCAAGTGGCTGGAGCAGCACAAGGGCGTCGAGCGCGTGGTCTACCCGGCCCTGGCGAGCCACCCGCAGCACAGCGTGTACCGGAAGCAGATGCTGGGCGCCAGCGGGATGATCACGTTCTTCCTCAAGGGCGGGCTGGATGAAGCGCGGCGGTTCCTCGAAGCGTGCCGCGTGTTCGCGCTGGCCGAAAGCCTGGGCGGGGTCGAGTCGCTGGTGGATCACCCGGCGATCATGACGCACGCGAGCGTGCCGCCGGAGCAGCGGGCTCAACTGGGGATTTCGGATTCGCTGATCCGGCTGAGCGTGGGGGTGGAGGACGTGCAGGATTTGATGGATGATCTGGAGCGGTCGCTGAAGGCGGCGGAGGTTGGGGTCGCGACGGCCCGGGCTTGAGGGGCAAACTTGCCTGATCCGGTCCCCATGTTGCTGTGCGCCGGGGCGTACATCGCCGCGGCGATCCTCACCATCAAGCACCGCAAGAGCGTGCGGATCATGCGTCGCGTCGCGTGGGGGCTGCTGGTCGGCGTGCCATTTATCACGCTGCTGAAGATGCTGCCCGGCACAGACTTCTCACAGGGAGGTGTGGGGGAGTTGATGTTCGTCACTTGCTTGTTCGTCGGCCCGTCTGTCTTGCCGTCGCTGCCGCTGCTGGGCGTGCCCTTGGTTGCGAAGTGGCTGAACGATCGCACGCCGACGATGTGGGGCATGTTCGGCGCGGTGGTCAGCGGCGGGGCGTGGATGACGGCGCTCATGAGCATCGATCTCCGTGCCGACGCGCTGAACAGCGTGTCGTTCCTCTTCGGACCGATCGTCGGGATGTTCATCGCGACGGTGTGCGGGCTGCTGGTGACGACGGTGTGGTGGGTGGTGAGTGTGTGCCGCGGACCGTAGGCGGGGTGAAAGCTGGGATCTGAGATCGGACTTTTCGTTTCCGCCGAAGTGCGATCTCGGCGCATTCTCGGCGTGCGCCGTGGGATGCCGACGTGGGTGCGCGGGCGTGATTTGGTGGCACCGGTCTCCGACCGGTGAAGAGGTTTGTGTCGGACCTCGTCTTGAACCGCAGATCTCACCCAGCACCGGTCGGAGACCGGTGCCACCTCAAGGCGGTGAAAAAAAACAACCGGGCGCCCCAAGGACGCCCGGCGTGGTCAGTTCACTGATTGCCGTCGAAGCATCGACGTTCAGACCAGAGCCTTGAGCCCCTTGAGGGCGCGGACCTTGACGACGTTGCGGGCCGGCTTGGCCTTGACCTGCATCATCTCGCCGGGCTTGAAGGGGTTGGGGGCCATGCGGGCCTTGGTGGCGGGCTTGCGGATGACGCTGACCTTCATCAGGCCGGGGACCTGGAAGATCCCGGGCTTCTTGAGGTCCATCTTGAGCATCTCGGTCATGGCGTCGAAGACGGCGGCGACCTGCTTGCGGGAGAGTTCGGTCTGCTCGGCGATGGTCGAGAAGACCTGGCCCTTGCTGCGCGGCTTGTCGACGCCGGTGAGTTTGGGCTTCTTGACGGGGGCGGGCTTCTTGGTGGACTTGGCCATGGTTTCTCCTTGTATGGCGGTTCCGTGGATGGGCCGCGGGGGGAGCACACCTCCGTGTACCCCGCGATTCCTGCGGGATTTGTAGTGATTCCCGTGGGAGGGCACAAGTGGTTTCGGCTGTTTGTGGGTATTTTTTGCGGTTTTTCTCGGGAAATTTTGCCCGGTGTTGCCCGACGGGGGTTTTTCGCGGGTTTGCGGGGGCTTTTTTGGCCTCACGCCGCCGTCGGCGGCTCGGGCGGCCACGCGGCGAGGGCGGCTTCGAGCGCCGCGATCATTGGCGGCAAGTCGTTTCGCGCCGTCTTCACCAGTTCGGCGATATCGATCCCCCAATAGACGTGGACCACGATGTTCCGCATCCCGATGACCTGCCTCCACGGGACCGCGCCGAACAGTGTCCGTGCCCGCGGCGTGAGGCGTGCCGCGGCCTCTCCGAGCTCCGTGAAGCAGTTGACCAGCGCCCGTGCCCTCACCATGTCCGAGGCAATTGCCGCCGCGTCATCGTCTGCGACGATCCGGCGCGCATCGAGCGAGCACCGCAGCATGTGGGCGATGCGCCTGCGGTCCTCGGGAGTCGGAGACGGGACCGGCCCGCTGGGCTCTTGCGCATCAGGCGGCATCGAGCATTCTCGCGCGGGCCAGCACGCCGGGCCTTTCGCTGGCGGGGACACCCCCCAGGAGCGTCAGGTGAACGGTCCGGCCCAGGAGCTCCGAAAGATCCATCTGCAGACCGCCCAGCGTGAGCAAGCCGGGCGGATCAACCGGATCGGTCTCGACGAGCACATCGATGTCGCTGTCAGGGTTGAAACGGTCGGTGAGAATCGAGCCGAACAGGAATAATCGAATGACCCCGGCTCGTTGGCACGCCGCCGTGATGTCGGCAGGATCGAAGGCAATGTCATGCAGGCGGAGCATGTCCCGATTGTACGCCGCGGTGTCGGGACTTGGATTCCGCTACCGACTGAGCATCCCGGCGCGCCAACGTCACTACCACGCCCCCGCGTACCCCGTGCTGTGGCCCGCCGCCTCTGCCGCGCGGCAGGCGAGTTGGTGCAGCCGCTTGGCGATCTGGCGGAGGTGCAGCGCGTCGTGGGCCGCCCATGCGGTCAGCAGGTCGCCGGCGCTGATCGGGCCGAACTTTGGGTGCTGGTGGGCGATGGTGAAATCCGGCGTCGGGTTGCCCGCGGCGAGCGACCGCAGCCAGGCCACGTTGGCGGAGCGGGCCTGCTCGAATCGTTCCAGTTGGGCGGCCAGATCGCGCGTGTTGTACCCGCGCCGTTCGGCGACGTTGTCGAGGTCCAACGGCGTCCAGGGTGCCGAGGCGAGCGTGGCCCTCAGGCGCGGGGCGAAGTCTTCTTCTTCCTCGTCCGCCAGGTGGCAGACGATCTCGAGCACGCTCCAGTCCTTTGGGGTGGGCTTCCAGCGGGATTCGCCCGTGGAGAAGATGGACGCCGCGGCTCGGAGGGCGGCGGGGGAGCGGGCGAGGCGGTTGATGATCGCGGGGAGTTCGAGGGTCATCGGTGCGGCTCCGCAGCTTGGCTTCAGACAGATCGCGATAGGCTATCCGGCGATGATCAACGCCTTCGGGATGGTGGCGCTGGGCTGGCTGGCGTTGTGGAATGCCGCGACGTTTGTCGTCTTTGCGTGGGATAAGTTCCGGGCGAAGTCGGGGGCGGGCAGAGTTCCGGAAAAGCGGCTGTTCCTGATGATCTGGCTGGGCGGGGCGGTGGGCGCGGCGATCGCGATGGTGCTGCTGCGGCACAAGACGCGGAAGCCAACGTTCACGTTGGCGGTGGTCTTTGCGTTCAGCGTGTGGGTGGGATTGGTGGGGTGGTTTGGGACTGATTGAGGGAGGCTGCGGCCCGGCCGACGAGCGGTCCCGTGCCACTTCTGGTGCCGTCTTCGGAGACAGCAGTGCCGGCCCTCAGACGACCCCCATGCATCGGCACTGATGTCGGTCCGCAGACGGACCGCCATCAGTGGCACGAAGCTGTGTCAAAAACGCTTGTGCGTCTCGCGCTCGGCGGGCGGGCGGAACTGCAGGATCAGCCGGGCGGTTTGCAGGTCGACGGGGCGGGTGACCTTGATGTTGCGCGGGTCGCCCTCGACGACCATCACCGGTTCGCCGAGTTTCTCGATGAGCGAGGCGTCGTCGGTGCTGGTGAGGTCGGGCTGGGCGTAGGCGCGGAGCAGCAGCTCACGCGAGAACACCTGCGGTGTCTGCACCAGCACGAGCCGCTCGCGGCTGATCGTCGCTTCGACGGCGCGCACGTTCCGCGCCGCGGATGATCCACCAGAGAGGATCGCGTCGAGCGGGTCGATGTCCTTCTGAACGACCGCGGAAGGCGCCACGCGCTTGACGGTGTCGGGCACGTCGAGGGCCGGGATGACCGCGGCGTGTTTCTCCGCCGCCAGAAGGATGCGGTCGATGAGTTCAGGCGGGGTGCAGGGTCGGGCGGCGTCGTGGACGGCGACGTGCGTGCAGTCGGCGGGCACGAGGGCCAGGGCGTTGCGGACGGTTTCGTAGCGGCGTGTTTCGCCGCCTTTGCAGAGTTTCACGCCCAGGAGGCCGAGCTTGTCGCCGTGGCGGGAAAGGAAGTCGTCCCATTCGTCGGCGGGCCCGGCGACGATGACGCAGGCCGTCTCGTCGCGCTGGATGAAGATCTCGACGGTGCGTTGCAGGACGGGTCGGCCGCCGAGGTCCTCGTCGATCTTCGAGCGCAGCCCGCCCGAGGCGCGGTAGCGCGAGGAGGCGCCGGCGGCGGGGAGGATGACGGCGAGTCGCATGGGGGCGAGTGTAATCGCGGGGCCGGGTCACGGCGCGAGCGCGGGGACTTACCGGGCGGCGATGACGCGAGCGTACTGCTCTTCGGTGGCACGAAAGCTGGTGGTCTTCAAGCGCGAAACGATGATGATGGGATCGATCATCCCGCGCTTCGCCGCCGCGGCGAGCACACCCAATGTGCCCGTGACTTCGAGCCCGCGGCGATACGCCTCCGCGCGCCCGGCACGTTCATCGATGAGCAGCATGTCGGCTCGCATGGCAAGGGCGAGTGTGATCGCTTCGGATTCGCCGGGGTTAAGCCCAGCGATGCGTGCGCCGGCCGCCGAATCAACGACCCGAAGCCAATCCGGCGGGCTGCCCATCCACTTGCGCACGGCCGTGGGTGCCGCATCGGCGAGCAGTTCGTCGCGCACCGCGCTTGGGATGACGACTTCGGTGAAGAGGCTGCCAAGCGTGTGCTCGGCCCCGACCAACACCAGATAGTTCAGCGGCGAGGTATCGGCAACGACAATCACGCAGCGCGACCTCGAAGAATGCGCTCGGCCTCCGCGTCGATCGTGGCCGGATCAATCTCCAGCGGCACGCCGTGACGCTTGAGCAAGACGTCGGTGTCGAACCGCGAGAGTCCCATCGCCGTGCCGAGTTGGTGGTGCGTTAAAAGCCCACGGCGGTACAGGTCCACGAGCGCCGACGCCTTTAGCACCTCCGACGGGTCGGCGTTGATGCGCTTCAACAGCGATTCGATCTCGGGAGAAAGTTGAACGCTGAGTGTCACGGTGGTTCCTCGTCGGGGCCGATCGGGTTTCGATACCCGCAGGATGTTACGCCGATGGCGCCGATGCGCTCCCGAGGCGCTCCGCGCACGCACGAAACACCGTCCCAACGTCGATTGCCTCCATCATGCGCCGGCCCGCCGCGGTGTCCTTGTGCAGGTTGCCCTGTCCCGGTCTGGGTTTGGCGGCCTGGATGACGTCGCGCTCGCGCCGGTAGGGGCCGACGAGGTCGGTGCGGGTGGGGCCGAAGAGGCCGACGATGGGGCGGTCGAAGCCGACGCCGATGTGCAGCGCCGCCGAGTCGTTGGCCAGCACCAGCGAGGACTGCTCGATGAGGGCCATGAGTTCGCCGACGGTGGTGCGGCCGATCTGGTCGATGATCCGGGGCTGGGTTTTCTGAAGAGCGAGCAGTTCGCGGCACTGCGCGCGCTCGGTGCCGCTGGCGACGATCACGGCGTAGTCCGCGAGGCCCTCGTCGAGCACTCGACTGGTCACCTCGGCGAAGCGCGGGCCGGGCCATCGCTTGCCTTCCCACCGGCTGGTCGGGGCCACCACCATGTATTTCGTGCCGCGGAGCATGGGGTCGATCGACACGCGGTCGGTGTTCGAGGGGTAGAGGCGCATGTCGTGGACCGGGGTCAGCCCCTCGCGCTCCAGCAGGTCGAGCATGCGGTCAACGGTGTGACGCGAGGGGTCGATCTTGTGTCGACGGTTGGCACCGAGCCAGCTGAGTTCGCGGGCGTTGGCGTCGCCGACGCGCCGCGCGGCCCCGGTCCACCACATCAGCAGCCCGCTGCGGCCGAGGCCCTGGGCATCGATGACGAGGTCGTAGGGCTTGGATGTTTGACCGCCCCCCCCGCCGCGGAGATCGCGCGAGAGGTTCGACAGCGCCGACCGTCCGGCGCTGGTGAGCAGTTTGCCGAATCGCAGCGACGAGCGCGGGAACTTCACCACGGCGCTGAGCATGGGATGGTTCGCGACAGCGTCGGCGAACGAATTCTGCACCAGCCAATCGATGCGGGCATCGGGGTACGCCGCCCGAAGCGTCACCAGCATCGGCACGCTGCGGCACACGTCGCCCAAGGCGCTGGGACGGATGATCAGGATCCGTTCGGGTGTGGATAAAGGCTGGGCGGGCGGCACGCGGCGAATGTACCAAGCTCGGTGAAATCAGCCCGAGCCGGTTCCCAAGCAACCAGGTTGGGCCGCCGCTTCTCCCGCGGTCGTACCGTTTGGCCTCTCACCTCCAACACCCTCCGCCACCCTCAGGAGCCCGCGATGCGAACCTTTGTCAAGTCCTCGGTTGTTCTGGTTGCTCTGGCCGGCACGTCGATCTCGGCGTTGGCAAGGCAGGGTGGTGGGGCGGGCGGCGAAGCCAAGCCGGTTGAGCCGATCAAGACGCTCGTCGCGTTCGAGCACGGCGACTGCCTCTCGATGCTGACCTCACCCAAGGACGCCGCGTTGGTGTCGGCGCTCAAACTGATTCCGGTGCGTGTCACCGAGATCATGAACACGCCGGGGCTGGGGCCGGACAAGGACGAAGTGCCCGAGGGGATCGTTGAACTGGTGACGACCGCGCTGACCGGCCCGATGCGGTTCGCGGTGATCCAGCAGGGATTTGATGACCGTTCGCGGATGCCGAAGATCGGTGTGGTGATGTCGTACGCCGCCAAGGACCAGGCCGCGGCGAAGGCGATGATGGAGCGCGTCGAGAACATCCGGAAGATGGCCGAGCGCGAGGGGGCGGGGGGCGGGAACGATGAGATGAAGGTGCGTCCGAGCGAGCGTTTCGCGGGGATGAACGCGATCGTGCTCCCGCCGGGGACATTGCTCTACGGCCCGCGCCAGAGCACCGACGGCTGGCGGTTCGAGGTGCTCTTCGGGCACATGCCCGACCCGGATGGATCGTTCTGGGGGGCGCTGCCGCAAGCGCCCGCCGGGAGCCCGACGGCCGGTCGGATGGTGATTGATTTCCCGGCGATTACGCCGGTGGCGGAGATGTTCGGCGGCATGGTCTCGGGCATGATGCCCAACGGCGACCAAGTGCTGCAAGGCTTCCGCGACATGGGCCTGCTCGGGCCCGACGCGATGTCGGTCGAGAGCGTGTGGCAGACGGGGGCCGACGGCATCGGCTCGACGATGACGATCCGCCGCGCGGGCAAGTACGCTGAAAAACTCGGGCTGGTCCGCAAGACGGTCAGCGAGGCCGACCTGAGTGTGATCCCCAGCGACGCGGTGTTTGCCTCGATCAGCAAGATCGACCCGCAGGGGACCTGGGCGCGCCTGAAGAGCCAGGTGACCGCGATGCCCCAGGGCGCTGAGCACTTCGGCGAGGTTCTCGACCAGATCAACGAGCACCTGGGGATCAACGTTGAGCAGGACGTGATCGCCGCGCTGGGCGAGACCGCCGCTCTTTCCATCTCCGACACGACCGGCGGCAACTCGCTGTTCTCGGGTGTCGGATTCTTCGAAGTGAAGGACGGGGCCAAGCTGAGCGCCGCGATCCAGAAGGCCGCCGACGCCGCCAATCGTGAGATAGCGCGCGAGATGCAGGAAGACGGCCCCAAGCCCGGGGTGGTGCGGATCGAATCGTGGGCCGCGCCCGCTTCCGCCGCGGGATTGCAGGGTGTGAAGTTCACGTCGCTGCGTTCGCCCGGTCTGCCGCTGCCGGTGGAGCCGACGATCGCGATGGTGGGCAAGTGGATGGTGGTGGGCCTGAGCCCGCAGTCGGCGATGAGCGCCGCGGCCCATGTGGCCGGTGGCGGCAAGGGCTTGGCCGGTCACGCCGGCTTCGCGTCCTCGCTGGGCGGCACGGCCGTCGGCAACGCGACCAGCGTGACGTTTGTCGACAACGCCGCCGCGATGCGCGACGGCTATCCGCTGCTGCAGATGCTCGGCTCGGCGCTGACCAACTTCGCCCGTTCGCCTGATTCGAGCTCGCCTCGGGAAGTGATGCAGGTGGTGCCCTCGCTCAGCGACCTGCGGGCCGGGGCCAAGCCCGGCGTGTTCCTCACCAAGTGGAACGGCGACGATATGGTCATGACCTCAAAGGGCGACCCGTCGCTGCTGGTCAACGTGGCCGGGCTGCTGGGCACTGGCGACCTGGGCTCGATCATCTTCGGCGGCATCATCGGCGCCGGTGCCGGCCACGAAGCGGGCATCGAGGAAGGTCGCGAGCGCGCCCACTGGGAACACCACGAAGAGCACAACGAGCATCACATGGAAGGCGAAGAGCCGGAGATCGACGAGCCCGCGGAGCCGCCGGCACCCGAGGAACCCGCCGAGCCGGCGGCACCCGCTGAGCCTGCGCTGCGGTGAATCGTGTGGTGGTACACCGCCGGCTCCCGGCGGGGTGCGCGAGGCCGAGAATCGATCCGCCTAGAATGATGCCATGCCACGCCGCGATGGAGAGATGTCGGCCCGCGCCCGCCTCGTGATGTTGGGGCTGCTGGTTGGTTCGAGTTGGGGTGGTGTCGCCGCGGAGCCGGCTCTCGGGTCGGCGTTTGTGCCTGAAGAACTGGCGGCGGTGCGCGAGTTGCTGCCGGGGCTCGAGTCGGTCGATTTCACCGCGCGGGAGAACGCCACCAGGCAGCTGTGCGAGAGCCCGAAGATCGGTCTCGACGCGATCGGCGCGGCGCTGGCTGAGCCGGGGGTGACGCCCGAGCAGGCTCAGCGGCTGATTGCCGCTTACAAGCGAAAGTTTCTGCTCACGCCGCGGCCCGCGCTGGGCATCGGGCTCGGCATGGCCCCGGACGACGACCGCGGCATCGCGGTGTCGGAAGTGATCGGCGGGTTGCCGGCGGTCGACGGCGGGCTCATCCAGTGGGGCGACATCATCGTCTCGCTCGACGGGGCCGCGACCGTGACCACGCCTCCGACCCTGTCACCCGACGTTCGCTACCAGCTGGCGCAGGACCGGGCGATCTCGCTGATCCAAAGCTACGCGCCGGGCGAGACGGTGGTGCTCGAGATCCTGCGACTCAAGGACCGTCTGGCACCGTTTCGGCGGGCAGACGGGGCGGCCAACCCGGCTCAGGCCGGCGGGGCGGCGGGAGAACCGGGCAGGCCCGAAGGCGGCCCGGATGATGCCGCGAAAGAGGAAGCGGACCACATCGCGGAAGTCATCGCACCGCGGCCGACGCGTGAGCACGTGACATTGCTCAAGCGATCGATGGAGCGCGAGCGGGTCTTGGTGCGGGCGCCGCTGGGCTCGTACGCGCGACTCGCCAACCGCGGGCAGGGCGGCTTCATTGGGGATCCCGAGGTTCAGATCGGCGGCGTCGTGGCGCAGCGTCCGCAGTTTTCAGGGCTGCTCGCTCGGTACGGCGATACGGCGATGGAAGCCCGCCTCAACCGGCAGGGCGTGAAGTGGCCGGGCGGGACGCCGTTCAGCACGGCGTCGCGGATTTCGCAAGGGCACGAGGTCCCGCCTCCCGCGTACACGGCGCGGATCGCGCTGGGGCTCGACGGGGCGGGGCACGATCCTTCGGTGTTTGACCCGAGCGCCTATGCCGCGCGTGACGGGCTGGTGTTCCAGGGGATCGATCAGGCGGGACGGCAGATTTTCCGGGCGGGCAACGGGATCGTGGTGATGCCGGGCGGGCTGGACATGCAGGTGAGACGGGCCCGGGGTGGCGCTCAGGGCGGGCTGGCGATGGGTCAGCGGATTCGCGGCGGCGGACCGGGCCTCAGGCCGATCCCCGCGCCTGCGGCGGCGGAGGTCGTGATCGACCCGACCTCGCCCTCGGGCGGTCCAGGCGGTGCTGGCGGGGCGGGTGATGAATCAAGCGGTCGCGAACTGGTGGGCGTGACCGTCGACCCGGCGGTGACGCGCGGGCTCAACCGGCTGGCGGCGCTCACGAGCGAACTGGCCCGCGCCGAGCGGCGTGCGGCGGATGCTTCGCTCGATCCGCCGACGCAGCGCGAGGCGGAAAAGCGGGCCGCCGATCTGCGCGAGGCGGTGTCGGCGATGATCGACGCGGTCTCGAAGGGGCAGGCTGGTGGGGCCGGGGGCTTCGGGGTGCCGACGGTTGAGGTCGACGGCGACAACACGCCGGGGCGGTGACGGCGCGAGCCCGTTTTTGAAGGTGCGGGCCCGCGGATTCAGCGTGTCAACGCCGCGGCGGGTAAACTGATGCAGTCGTTCGCGCGTTCCGCGCGACGGGGATCAGGATGATCCCGGGAGCCCGACCATGATGGGAGAGCGTCGCATCATCCCGGTCACGCCGAACAAACGCCGCGCCCCGGCGTTGTACGAGCTCATCGGCAACAAGGAACGCGACCCCGCGGCACCCGCCGCGCCGGTGTCGGCACAGCCATCGGCACAGCCATCGGCACAGCCCTCGGCTCAGTCCGCCCCCCCCGCCTCGACGGGGCCGCAAGCCCGTGCGCCCGAGCCCCAGCGCGGGCCGACGCCAGCGCCGCGCCCGGTGGCCCCGGAGGTGCCGCGTGCTGCGCCGTCGCCAGCGGCTGCCGCGCGTGTTGCGTCAAACTCCGCCGCTTCCGCAAGAGCCTCTTCCGCTGTCGCCGCGCCCGCCTCTGCCCATGCTCCCACGCAAGCCCCCGCCCAAGCCCCCGCGCCCGCCGTCGCGTCGACCCGGGTGATTGAGCCCGCGCCGGCTCCCGCTCCGCGGCCCGCGCCGGCACGCACGGTCGAGCCCGCGGTCGAAGATGACGATGCGTCCGACACGCGCATCCTCGGCATCACCCCTGGCAGTCGGCTCAACATCCCGATTGGTTTCGCGTTCATCGCCATCGCCGTCGTGATTGCCGCGGTGCTGGGTGCGTACATGCTCGGCTACGACAAGCGCAAAAAGGAGAGCCGTCAGGAAGTCGAAAGGCTGGCGGCGCTCGAGAGCGGCTCGATCATCGACCCCACGCGTCCGTCGATCGATGGGCTCGGCACGCCGGAGCTGACGCGCGACCCTCAGCGCGATCCTCAGCGCGACCCCCCGCGCGGCAACGCGCCGAACACCACGGGCTCGCAGCCCAGCAACCCGCCCGCCGGACGCGCGACGACGGTACCGCCGGGCAGCGCGGGCACGCCGCCCAAAGAAGCAGCACCGGCGCCGAATGCTCCCAGAGTTCACGTCGTCAAGACGGCCCGCGAAGACCCGCGCAAGGACGGCCTGAACTATCCCACCGTCGCGTCGCTGCCCATCAAGGAGGCGACCGCCGCGGCGGAATACCTTGTCGGCAAGGGCTATTCCGCGGCGCTGGTCCCGTCGCCTTCGGACTCGAAGCTGTTCATGGTGATCCCGCTCATCGGCCTCGAACGCGGCAACTTCCAGAAGGGCAGCGAAGCCGCGGGCAAGACGCTCCGCGACCTCGGCCGTGCATTCAAGCGCGATCTCAAGGGCGCTACCGATTTCAATGATCTGTTCTGGATGAAGTTCGACCGTTGATCGCGCCGGGGGATTTGCGGTGCGATTGCCGTTTCCGAGGGGCGGAGAGCGCTGCGGTCGGCTTTCCGCGTCACGCTGAAGTTCGGGATTGATGTCGGTCCCGCCTGCTGGAGAGTGGGCCGCCGTCGTGGGCACGACCAGCCGCTCAAGGCGTGCCGGGCATGTCCGCTGCCGTACCATCCCGACCTATGACCGACCCCGCTCCCCGCAACGCGCCCAAGCCCGCCGCCGACGAGGTTCCCGAATCGCCGCACCGCCTCGAGCAGCAGCGCCGCGAGAACCGCGAGGCGCTGCGCGGTCTGGGGATTGATCCCTACGGCCAGCGCACGACCGGTCTGTTGAGCGTGGCCGAGGCGCGTGAGAAGTACGACGCCGAGGCGGACGCCGCGCATCAGGCCGCGACCGCCGCGGCGAAGGCGAACCCTCCCGGGGGGGCGGCGGTGATCGACGACCGTCGCGCGGTGGCGAAGGTGGCCGGGCGGATCGTACTCAAGCGTGACGGCGGCAAGCTCATCTGGCTGCAACTGCGCGACCACACCAGCGGGCCGGCGCGCGAGGAGGGTGAAGCCGCGGCGGCGACGGGAACCGGGGGCGGCGCGGCCACCGCGATGGTGAAGGACTTGCAGGTCGCCGTGAGCATGAAGGACTGCCGGGCTCCGGGCTTCGACGTCGCCAAACTGCTCGACCTGGGCGATGTGGCCGTGGTCGAGGGCCCGTTGATGAAGACCAAGACCGGCGAGATCACCATCTGGGCGTCGTCGATTGGCGTGGCGTGCAAGAGCATCGCGCCCCCGCCCGAGAAGTGGAGCGGCCTGCAGGACCCCGAGGTGCGCTATCGGCGTCGGTACGTCGACCTCTACGCGAACCCCGAGACGATGCAGGTGGCGAAGCTGCGGGCGCTGCTGGTGCGGGAAATCCGCGGGCTTTTGGAGGAGCGCGGCTACCTTGAGGTCGAGACGCCGACGCTGCAGACCCTCGCGGGCGGGGCCGCCGCACGGCCGTTCGTGACCCACATGAACGCGCTCGACATCGATCTGTTCATGCGTGTGGCACCGGAGCTCTATCTGAAGCGGCTGCTGGTGGGCGGCATGCCGCGGGTGTTCGAGTGGTCGCGCAACTTCCGCAATGAGGGGCTCGACCGCTCGCACAACCCCGAGTTTTCGATGCTCGAGCTGTACGAGGCCTTCGGCAGCTACGAGACGATGATGGAGATCGTCGAAGAGATGGTGCGGCGTTGCGCGCGGCGGGTGAAGAAGGAGTGGGCATCAGGTACGTCGGCTCTCCGAGCCGACTCTTCCGGCTCTTCCGGTTCTTCAGAGACTTCGAGGCAGGTCGGCTCGGAGAGCCGACGTACCTTGGAGAGCCTCGTGCTGCCCTACGGCGAACTCCGCATCGACTACGGCCTGCCCTTCGAGAAGGTCACATACGAAGCGCTGTTCGAGAAGGGCCTGGGGTTCTCGATGCACGACGCCGCGCGCGTCAGGGCCGAAGCGAAGAAGCGCGGGGTGAAGACCGAGGGCGTTGCCGACATCCTGCTGGTGAACGCGCTGTTTGGCGAGGCCGAGAGCGCCATCGACCCTTCGCGACCGACGTTCCTGATCGACTACCCCGCCCCGCTGTGCCCGCTGACGCGGTCAAAGGTCGGCCGCCCGGAGATCGCCGAGCGCTTCGAGATTTACATCGGCGGCATGGAACTCGGCAACGCCTACACCGAGCTCAACGACCCCGACATCCAGGAAGCTAAGTTCCGCGAGCAGCTCGGCGGCATCGACGCCGAAGAGAACACCTTCCGAACCTTCGACGAGGACTTCGTCTACGCCCTCAAGGTCGGCATGCCCCCGGCGGGCGGCCTGGGCGTCGGGATCGACCGCCTGATGATGCTGATGCTCGATCAGCACTCGATCCGGGATGTGCTGCTGTTTCCGTTGATGAAGCCGCAGGTCCAGGAATCGCAGTCGAGGCGGATCGAGAACGAGGGTCATCGTGAGGCGGAATGAGCCGATTGACGATATGTAGTAGTCTGTATACATTTAGCCGAATGGCTCATGCGCTATGACGACGCCCTCGAACATCCCCAATCCGTTCCGGCCCGGGGCAGGTCACATGCCGCCGCACCTGGCCGGGCGCGGGGCTCAGGTCGACGACTTTGGCAGGCTGCTCGACCAAGAGGTGATTCTGAGAAACCTCGTGCTGACCGGGCTCCGCGGCGTCGGCAAGACGGTGCTGCTTGATACCTTTAAGCCTCTGGCCCTCGGCAGGGGCTGGGTGTGGGTGGGAACGGACATGTCGGAATCGGTCAGCGTGTCAGAAGAGACGCTGGCGGTGCGGCTGATCACCGACCTTTCGGTGGCGACGTCGTCGTGGGTGTTGGGGCAGCGCGAGGTCAAGGCATTCGGATTCGACCCATCTCGAAAGGTCGAGAAGCAGCACCTCGACTACGAGACGCTCATCGATGTCTACGAATCAACGCCCGGGTTGATCGCCGACAAACTCAAGCGCGTCTTGGAAGTGGTCAGCGCCGTCGCTCGGCGTGAGAAGAAGCGGGGGATCGTCTTCGCGTACGACGAGGCGCAAAACCTCTCTGATCACGCGCGCAAGGACCAGTTCCCGCTCTCGATGCTGATGGACCTGTTTCATTCGATCCAGCGGCAGAACGTTCCCTTCATGCTCGTACTCGCCGGGATTCCGACGCTGTTCCCCAAACTCGTCGAGGCGCGAGCCTTCGCCGAGCGGATGTTCCACGTCATGTTCCTGCAACGGCTTGACGACGCCTCGAGCCGTGAGGCGATCACCAAGCCGATCGATGCGACGGGTTCGGAGGTCAAGTTCAACGCGAAGGCGGTGGAGAGCGTGGTGCGCGCCTCGGGCGGCTACCCCTACTTCATCCAGTTCATCTGCCGCGAGATCTTTGATATCTGGATCCAACAACTCGTCGCAGGCGAGAAACCCCAGACGCTGAAGATGAGCGTGATTGTTCGGAAGCTGGACCAGGACTTCTTCGCCGGGCGTTGGTCGCAGACGACCGACCGGCAGCGCGAACTGATGACCGTGGTGGCGTCGCTGGATTCAGCGGACGACGAGTTCACGGTGCAGGAGATCGTTGCCGCGTCGAAGGCCAGGCTTGAGAAGCCGTTCAGCCCGAGCCATGTGAGCCAGATTCTGGGCGCTCTGGCCAAAGCCGGATTGATCTATAAGAACCGGCACGGGAAGTACTCGTTCGCGGTGCCGATGCTGGGGCACTTCATTCAAAGGCAGACCGACAACCAACGGTGAGCGCTGACGTGTTCGGCGTCGGGGCCGAACTCGCCCGATCGTCAGAACGCCCCCTGCCTCTCCCAGAACCGCAACCAGTTCAGGTGCGTGAACCCGTCGATCTCGTCCTCGCTCCAGTTGCGGGCCCGCAGGCCGGCGGCGAGGCGTGACAGGTGCTCGGGGCGTTCGATGCCGTCGCACATCTGGGCGGCGCTGAAGCCGCCGTCCATGTCGCTTCCCAGGCCAACGGCCCGCTTATGCCCCGCGACGGCGCACACGTGCTCGACGTGGTCGAGTGCGTGGTCGATGGTGGGGGGGTGTGACGGACGCGCGGGCGTGGGCTGTCCCCCGGCGTTGGTCGCGGCGAGCGCGGGCTGCGCCGCGTGCGCCGGCGCGGGCCTCAAAAACTTCTCGAAGAGATTGAGCCCGATCACCCCGCCGCGCCTGGCGATCTCGAAGATGGTGCCGTCGCGCAGGTGGCGCTGGTTCTTGCCGTTGAGGTCGCCGCCGAGGAGTTCGCGGCCGTTCGAGTGGCTGGCCATCACCGGGCGATCGGTCAGCGTGAGCATTTCGTCGCAGGCGCGGTCGCTCAGGTGCGAGAGGTCGTGGACCAGCCGGTGCGCGTCGATGGCGCGGATCATCTCTCGGCCCAGCGCGGAGAGCCCCTCGCGCTCGGTGCAGCCCGTGATGACCTCGCCCATGTTTCCCTGGGCATAGCGGGACGACTTCGCCCACGCCAGTCCGACGGCGCACACGCCGCGTGACTTCCACCATTCAAGATCATCGGGCGAGCGGATCGAGTCGGCACCTTCCACCAGAATCCCGAAGTGCGGCCCGTTCTCGGCCAGCCGCAGGGCGCGGGCGGCGATCGGCGTCGGGACCACTTCGCTCACCCCCATCCCGCCGCGGATCTCGCCCACGCCCGAATCCGTTTTCAGGCATCGCGGGAGGTCGAGCTTGATGAGCCCCCGGTCGCGCCAGGTCTCGTAGACCTCGAGTTGGGCGCGCCCACGCCGCGCCGCCCCGTCGATGTCGCCCGCGCGGTACTGCTCCGGGCCGAGTGAAGAGGCGGGGGTGTCGGCGTTCACCTGCTCGATGAAGATGGTGGCGAGCGCGAACGCCACGCCGCCGGTGTTGAGCGAAGGCAGCGTCACCGCGGCGGGCGGCCACGGCTTGGTGGCCCGCTCAGGCGGCGCGGTCATGTCGCGGCCGTGGACGGCGAGGCAGGCGAGGTCGAGGTGGGCGTCGAACCAGATCATCGGATGGGCGGTGTGTGTGGGTAAGTCGCTCGGCGCTCAAAGGCGACACGCGCGACGCGGATCGAGCAGGGAATAGGGTGTAGGGTATCGGGTGTGGTGAAAAACCTGTGCGCGCTACACCCTAAACCCTATCCCGGAAACCCTTTGAGTTTTCCATCGCCGCGCGCGTTGCGCCGCCGCGGTGAGCGGCATGGGGGTCCCCTCAAGCATCCCGCGCGAACGCCTGCTTCAGCCAGCCTTCGACCTGTGCGTCGATATCCTCGACGCGGGCGATCTCGATGCGGTGGGTGATGCGGTCTTTCTTGGCGAGGCCGCCGGTGTCGATCAGGCGGCCGGTGGCCTTCACCTCGCCCAGGGCCAGGCCGAGATCGACGCGACCGTTCGCGGCGACCTTGAGCTGCGCCACGACGTGGTTGCGGTAGATCGGCACGATGGTCTTGCACGGGCAGGCGCGGACGCCGTCGCCCAGGCTCAGGCACACCGCGAGCAGCCGCTCGAACACCGGCTTGAGCGCGGCTTTCCTGCCGGCGAGTTGCTCCTCGACGTACCGCTCCGCCGCTTCGAGGTAGAGGTTGGGGTCAAGGTCTTCCGCGCCGCGTCCTTCCGCCCTCTCGGCGATCCACCACGCCGAGTTGGTGCCCATGCCGTGGCGCGCCTTGAGGAACTCGACGCGGGCGCTCAGCCCGCCCGGGCACTGGGTCTTGACGAGATCAACCCACTCATCGAGCGACCGCCCGGTCTTGGGCTTGAGCTCCGCCACCCAGTCGACCATCATCCGCACGCTTGGGTGGACGCTGAAGCGGCCCGACGACGAGACTTGGGCAGCGGAAGAAGCGGGAGCGACGGTTGACTTTGCCGACGAGCCGCCGGCCATCTTTGAGAATCGACCCGCGTCGGCGGCTTTGGGAGCCTGGACGGTGCCACCGGGCGCGGCGGCGGACTTCGATGCAGGCTTGGGGGGGGACTTGGCGGGGGGCTTGGCGGGGGCCTTGGGGACAACCGGTGCTGGGGACTTGGCGGAAACCTTCGCCTTTGTCGAAGACGTCGACTTCCCGCCCGCGGGAGCCTTCGCCGCGACGGCCTTCGGCCCGGCCGAAGCCGCCTTGCGAGGGGCCTTCGCGGCGCTGGACTTCACCGGCTTCTTGCGGGTCGTGGGCATCACTCTATCGTCACGCAAACGCGCCGGAAACACAAGCGGGCCTCGCCGACACCCGCTGGCGGCTCCGCTCCGCGTTCTTGGCGCTTCCGCGGTGAAGTGTCTCAAAAAGAAGCGCACCGAAAAGCAAGCACCCCTCGGGCATCGGCCCGAGGGGTGCCATGATTTCGACCAGCCAGGAGACTCGTAAGGCTGGGCGGTTCAGTTGGATGCAGTCACGTTCCGCGGGCCGGCGACACCCCGCTTTAGGCGGGGCCGGTGAGCTCGTCGGCCTTGGTGTTGATGGCCTGCTTGGCTGCGGCGGTCGCGGTGTTCACGGTGTTGAGCGCCGCATCACGGGCCTGCTGGACCTGGGTGATCAGGGCCGGATCGGCGTTCTGCTTGGTCAACTGCGCGATGGTCCGCACGGCGATCTTCCGCACCTCGCGACGCCCACGCTCGGCGGCCTCTTCGACGGCACGCTTGCCGACGCGGGCGGCACCGAGAATCGCCCGGTCCGGGGCGTTCTTGCCGTCGAGCTCGACCATGCGATCGATGGCGCGGGTCTGGCGGGTGGTGATGGCCGTGGTCGAACGGGTGGCGGCGTCGTTCATCGCCTGGATGCGTGCCGGCACATCGACGGCCTGCGTCGTGCTCTGGGCCCGGGCGTTGCCAACCCCGACGCCCAGCGAGAGGGCCACGGCGGCGAGAACGGTGAGAATGCGACTGCGGAGACTGATGGCGAGGCTCATGGTGTGTCCTTTCAAGAGTGTGGCGGAAAGTTCGACCGATGGGCTGAGGGAAGTTCCGGCGGAAACCGGATGCCCGGCCCGACCCCAGCCCAACGCGGCGACGCGCGACCTATTGCCGGATTTCGTGGCCCCGGTCGCTCGCGGAATCCCCGCGGTTTTCAGGACGTCACGACGCCGCCGCGTACCGTTCGACACAGGAGCCGATGTATGGAACATGTCTCGGACGCACGCGCTTTGTATGTGAGGCGACGCTGGCAGCACGCCGTCATGGCGAGCGGTTCCGATCGACACATCGCGCTCTACGGCGGCGGTCGGCACACGCGTTGGCTGCTCGAGCGCGTGTTGAGTGAGCGCGAGCGTGCCGCGATCGCGGTGATTCTCGACGACTCGGCGCGCGAAGAGGCCGCCCCGATCGCGGGTGTGCCCGTGAAACGACCTGACGCGGTGGATGCGCGGCGCTTCGGCGTGGTGGTGGCGTCGTCGGACGGTTTCGAGCCTCAACTGCTGCTCCGTGCCGCCGCATGGTCCTCGCGGGCCGGTGGTGCGGAGGTGCCGCGGGTCGTCGGGCTCTACGAGGGTCTGCCGGCGGGCCCTTATGACGGCGGCCACGAGCCCATGTTCGCGGAGTTGGTCGAAGACCCGCGCGACCCGGCGGTGGTGGTCGAAGAACGCTTCGGCCCACTGACGATCATTCGACGACTTCCAGCCGCACCCTCGCTTGAGACTGAAACGCTGCCGATCCCGCCGCGAGGACGCCGAAGCGGCTACGACGGCGACGATGCGTGGTACCTCTCAAGCGGCGAAGCCGATGCGCGGGCCGTGATCTCGTGCGTGTGCGAGCACGCCGGCCCAACGTGGTCGCCTGAAGAAGTGCTCGAGTGGGGCTGCTCCAGCGGCCGCGTGCTTCGGCACATGCCGACGCTTCTGCCCGAGCGTTCGTACGCCAACTTCTGGGGCTGCGACATCGACGCGACGAGCACCCAGTGGGCGGCGACGCACCTGAGCCCGCCGCTAAAGATCTTCCGCAGCGGGCTGATGCCGCCGCTGCCGTTCGAGTCGGGCTCGATGGACCTGATCTACGCGATCAGCGTGTTCACGCACATCGCCGAGCACTGGGACACATGGCTGATGGAGCTGCGGCGCGTGGTCCGCCCGGGCGGGTATGTGTTCGTCTCGATCAACGACGAGCGGGTGTGGGACCTGTGCGGCCGCCAGCCGAACTGCTACGTCGCCCGCCTGAGCCCGCGTCTGGACTTTGCTTCGCCGATGCGCGACGACTTCATCGCCCAGGGCTCCGGCCCGCACGCGCAGAGTTTCTGGTCAACCCAAGGCGTGCGGCGACGCTGGGCCTTCGCGTTCGACGTGCGCGGCTTCACGCCGGGCGCGATCGGTTCGCTGCAGACCGGGGTGGTGCTGCAGCGCCCTGTTGAGATTCCGTATTAGTCGCCCAGCGATTTCAGCACGTTCTTCCCGCTCGGCAGCGGGGCCTGCGGCATGCCGGGCTCGGGGATTGAGGCGTCGATGCTCGCGACCATCGGGGTGACGATCACGGTGCCGCCACCGACGGTCGCCGCGGCGAGGGCGGGCTCGGGTCGGCGGCGCTTGGGTCGATCGTCTTCGGGCGTCTGCTGGCGACGGTAGATGACCGCGGCGGAGAAGAGCAGCAGCGCGGTGAGGCCGCCGTAGATCGCCGCGAAGAGCGAGAGGCGCGGGTCTTCGACGGGCTCGCTCGCCGAGGCGGCGCCGGTGGCGATGACAGTCGACGACTTGTCGGCCCGCACCGTGGCGTTCTCGTTGGCGAAGCCGATCATGGTGGTCGCGAGCGTGTCCAGCGCGAGCGCCGCGCGGTCGAAGCCGGGGTGCTTCAGGCTCAGCTTGAGCTTGCCGGGCATGGTGGCGTCGATGTCGAGATTGGCCCGCAGGTGCGTATCGAGGGCCGTCGCGGTGCCCAGGTCCGTGAACCCGCGCATGTTCATACGCTCGGCGGCGCGCTCGAGCAGACGCTCGTCCTTGGGAAGCTCGGCGATGTACCCGCCCCACGCGTCCTGCTGTTCCTTGGTGGGCGTCTCCTGGCGGTCGTCGATGCCCAGGGTCATGGTGGCCACGGCGGTCGGCTTCTTGAAGGCCCCGGCGACCTGCCACGCGATCCCGCCGCAGATCGCGAGCGCCACCGCGAAGCCGATCATGAACACGCCGCGGCCGCTTGAGCTCTTGGCGTGGCCAGCCCCCCGCGCCTCGTCGTTCGAGCGGTCGTTGGCCTGGTGGGCCCGCGCGTTCGATTCGGCGGCGGCTTGGGCCGCGGCACCGCGCTTGCCCTTCGCGGGCGCTTCGTTCGCCGCCGAGTTCTGCTGGCGCTCCTTCATCAGCACCGCCCGCTCGTGCTCGATCTTCTGGCGGGTCTGTTCGAGGTGCTGCAGATCGGCCTGCAATGCGGCCTTGCGGGTGTTGACGTCCTGCACCTCGGCGAGGCGGCTGGTCAGCAGTTCCTGCACCTGATCAATCTTGGTGCGCTGCTGACGCAGCGCGGCGCGGTATCGCGCGAGGCGTTCACGCCGGCCCGCTGGCGTGGCATCGTCGGCGGATGGCGGCTTCTGCGGCGACGGCTCCGGAACTTGCGGCACGGGCTGCGTCTTCGCCTCGCGCAACGCCGTGGCGAGCCGCTCGCGCTCGGCCTGCAGCGCTTCGATCACCCGCATCGCCTGGTCGAGCTCGCGCTGGGCCTGTTCGAGTTCGGCGGGCGAAACCTGAGGCGACGAAGCGGCGGCGGTGCGTGCCGCGTCGAGTTCGGCGCGTGTCGCCGAGAGCTCGGGCTCGATCTTCGCGAGCGAAGCGCGGAGCGCTTCGCACTCGGAACGGGCCGATTGCAGAAGGGCCGCCGTCTCAGCGAGCTTCGGATCAGGTTCGCTCGAGGCCTTCGCACCCGCTGCCGCGACCCCCGCGCGAGCCCGCTCGGCGAGCATGCTCAGACGCGCGACATCGTCGCGTGCCGCTTCGAGTTCTTCCTCCGCGAGGCGCAGCTTCTCGGTGAGTTGCGGCACGCGCGGGTCGTCGATCGGTGTCGGCACGGACACGGGCACCGGTGCGGGACGGGATTCGAGTTCGCGCACGCGCTCTTCCGCCGCCTGGGCCTGCCTCTCGAGCAGCGCGATCCGGGCGGCGCGCTCGGCGAGTTCCCGCTCGCGCTGCGCGAGGTCGGTGCGCAGCGACGCCGCCGCGGCCTCGGCTTCCGTCAGCCGCGCCTGCAGCGTGGCCAGTTCGGATTCGCGCACGGCGAGGCGAGCCTCGGCGTCTTGCAGCGCCACGATGCGGGACTTCGCCGCCTCGAGTTCGCCTCGGGCCTGGTTGAGGGCCGCCTCCATCTCGGAGCGCTGACGCTCGGAGGATTCTGCGCCGGCGCCGCGCCGCTCCATCTCCTCGCGCGCGGTGTTCAGCAGGTGTTCGAGTTCTGCCGCGCGGGCGCGGGCTTCGTCGAGCGCCCGCGTCGTGTCCGCCGAGCGAGCGCCGGTTTCGGCGAGCAGCCGTTCGGCTTCGGCGGCGCGGGCTTGGGCCTCTGCCTTCAGCCTTTCAGCTTCGCCGATGCGGGCCTGGGCCTCGGTGCTCTGCTTCTCGGATTCGGCGGCGCGGGCCTGGGCCTCGGCGCTGAGCCGTTCGAGTTCGCCCACACGCGAACCGGCGTTCTCCGCCTGCCCGCGGGCTTCATCGGCCTGGCGGCGTGCCTCGGCGGCACGCTCTTCCGCCTGGCGGTGCTGCTCGCTCAGTTCGCCGACGCGAGACTCCGCGGCACGGGCCCGTTCGTCCAACTCGCGCTGGCGCGACTCGGATTGTTCCAGCTTCGACCGCACTTCGCCCTCGCGCTGGTCGAGCCACTTGGCGGTGTCGTCGAGTTCGCGCTTGCGGCTCTCGATCGTGCCCGCCGCGGCGTTGGTCTCGTCGTGGCGCTGCTGCAGCGCCGTTTCGCGCTGCGAGAGTTCGATGAAGCGGTCGTTGAGCTGCGCGTTGCGCGAGGCCATCTCGGCGGCCTGGGCGTCGAGTTCGGCCTTGAGGCCGTTGAGCAGCTGCACGTGGCGCTGCACACCTTCGACGAGCGAAGCGAGCGATTCGATGCCGCCGCCCTGGCCCCCCGGCATTCCCGGCATGTTAAGCATGTTCGGGAACGACGCCAGGCCGCCAGGGCCGTGGCCGAATGCTCCGTCGCCGGGGCCGGGGTTCGGAGAGGACGCGCTGTTCTGGTGGTCGCTCATGGGCGCTCCGGAAGTGGGGGCGAAGAGAAGCACCCTCGGCATCGGCTTGCTTGGGCACAAGATCGACCCCGCCCCACGCCGCGACCGCCAAGCGCCGAGAACCGCCCGGCGTGACCGGATCAAGGCGGTCGTCGGCGGTCCGAGAAGTCGATGGGCACCACGCCAGCCTCTCGATTGCGAATTCCCGCCAGCGACGCCCGAACACACGAGCCCAGAGCGTGAGCGACGGGTGTCTTGGGTTGGCGAATGGCGAAGCGCCGCCCTCTGCGGACCCACTCGCTCACGCTCGGGCCTCGTGTGCTCGGAAGCCAGCAGTGGCTATCGGAGCGTCCGCTCCAGCCACGTCCACGCGCTGCGCACGATCTCGTCGAGGTCCGTCACCTCGGCACGCCATCCCAGTTCGCGCCACGCCTTCTCGGGCGAACAGAACAGCGCCGCCGGGTCCCCTTCGCGGCGTGGGCCCGTCGTGACCGGCACCCGTCTGCCGGTGACGCGCTCGACGCTCTCGATGATCTGGCGGACGCTGACCCCCGCGCCGGTGCCGAGGTTGTAGGTGCGGTGCTCGTCATCGCGCAGCGCTTCGAGCGCGATGATGTGCGCACGGACGAGGTCGTCGACGTGGATGTAGTCGCGGATGCAGGTGCCGTCTTCGGTGGCGTAGTCGGCGCCGAAGACCGTGAAGCCGGGGTCGATTCCGATCGCCGCGCGGATCACCAGCGGGATGACGCGCGTCTCGGGGTTGTGCCGGTGGCCCACGCGGCCCCGGCGGTCGCACCCCGCCACATTGAAATAGCGCAGCGCGGCACACGCGAAACCCGAGCCTCCCGCGCCCCTCCCGCGCCCGCTCGCGTGCGTGTCGCGCAGCACGCGCTCCGCCGCGAGCTTGGACCAGCCGTACGGGTTCGTCGGCACCTGCGGGCAGTCTTCGGTCACCGGGAGAAGCGCCGCGCCCGGTTCGCCGTAGGTCACGCAGCTTGATGAGAAGACGAATCGCTTGACACGGTGGCGGGCGCAGGCTTCGAGCACCGAGATGGTGCCGGCGGTGTTGGTGCGGTGGTAGAGCAACGGGTCGCGCACGCTCTCGCCGATGTACGCCACGCCCGCGAAGTGCATGACGGCGTCGACGCCCCGCCCTGCGAGAACCCGGTCCAGCGCCGCCGAGTCGTTGATGTCGCCCTCGTGGGCTTCGAACCCCGCCCCTCCGAGTTGCCGCAGTGTCTCGATCGCCTCGTGCGAAGCCCGCCCCGGCAGCATCACATCAAGCGACAGCACCTCGTGCCCGCGCTCCAGCAGCGCCAGGCACGCGTGTGAACCGATGTACCCCGCTCCGCCTGTGACCAGCACGCGCATGGCTTCAGTAGAACCGCACGCCCGCGCCCCGGCAACCGCGCGTCACGAAGCCGCCGCGGCACCTTCGACCAGCGGCTGACCATGCGCTAGGGCCTCGCCGCACTCGGGGCAAACTTCGCTGTCGATCCCGCGCAGGTCGTACCGGCAGCGCCGGCACTGGTGCCCCAGCAGCTTTCGCGGCTGAACAAAGATGAGCAGGGCCACCGCGAAGATGAGGGCCGCGTAGAACCCCGAGACGAAGTAGATCACCCTGCCGTAGCCCGCGAGTGTGCCCAGGAACCCGAACTTCTCCGCCACGCCCGGCTCGGCGGCGAGGAACCCCGCGCCCAGCGTGAACACCCAGATGGGCCCCTGGCTTCCGAAAAGGACGACCGCGCCCGGCCAGCGTCGCCTCCACCAGGCGACGCCGACCCACACCGCGATGGCGTAAAGGGCCAAGAGGATCACGGGGGAATCGTAGCGATCGTCCGCTTGTGCGGGCTGAGACGAAAACCTGAGCATCGGACACGCAAAGGTGTCCGATGCTCAGGCGTCGTCGCATCCATTCATCCCGTTCAGCACCCGCCGAAACGGGCCAGCATGATGGTCAGGTCCAGCGTGTTGACCGCGCCGTCGCCGTTGATGTCACCCGAGGTGTGGGGCGTGACGGTCTGGCCGAACGAGCCCAGCATGGTCGTGAGGTCGAGCGTGTTGGTGGCACCGTCGTCGTTCAAATCGGCCGGGCAGGGCGGGGGCACGCTGGCGGGATCGGCGGGGTTGTAGCCCAGGGCGATCTCGTCGTTGTCGAAGGCCCCGTCGGCGTCGCGGTCGATGCCGATGCGACGCTCGGTGCCGCGCGGGACGACTGTCACCGTTACGGGCGATGCTGTGGTTGCGGACGCAAGCAGGGCGCTCCACGACACCGCCGCACCCACGGCATCAGGCTGCGCGTTCCCGGTGTTGGCGAGATACTGCCAGCCGCGTTCGACGCCCCCGATCACCCGCTTGGCGATCAGGCCCACGCTGGGCACGTTCGCGAGATTCTGGAACGTGGTCAGCCGAGCGGAGACATTCGGAGCGGCGTTGTTCGTCCCGTCCAGCGTCTCCTGCTGGCCAACCGCTGGGTGTGTGTCGGTACCGAAACTCAGCATGAAGGCCTCGACATCCTTGCGCTGCTGGATGCCGGTGGCGTTGTTGGGGAAGTTGAAGCCGGGGCCGAAGAGGTTGAAGAGCGCGTCGTGGTTGGCGTCGTGGCCGAACCCGAAGCCACGGTTGTTGCCCTGACTGACGAACGACATCCCGGCGCGCTCGTGCAGGTCCATGAGCGGGGACACCTTGAGCGTTTGCGGCTCTGGAGGCAGGTTGGGATCACTAAGGGCGAGGCTGGAGCCAAAGGCGTTGGAGTGGCAGGCGCGGCAGGTCAGCCCGCCCGGCCCGGGTGGTCCGACGCTGGGGAACGTGTTGAAGATGTTCTGCCCCGTGATCGCGTTGCCCGTCCCGCCGCCGCTGGAGGGGAGCGACGCGACGAGCGTGCCGTCGATGTTGCGGTTGGGGTTGGGGGCGAAGCGGATGGTGGCGAGGAAATCGGTGAAGCGCTGCATATCCGTGGCGCTGGGCACTGCGGGCAGCCCTTGCAGGCCCGTGTACGCGACGTTGAACGCGGCGACGTTCTCACGGTCGCCGCGCCAGTGCAGAGCTACGCCGCTCGTCGAACCAAGCAGCGTCTGCGTGATCATGGGCCCTTTCATGGGCGACCACGAGCCGCAGTTGCCCGGCCCCTGGCGGCACGGCTGGTTCACCACCTTCTGCGTGCCGGCGGGATCGCCAAGGTCCCACGCCAGCCCGTCATTCCGCCCGTCGATGTGGCACGCGCCGCACGAAGCCTGGCCCAAGCCGCTCGTCAGGTGCGTGTCATAAAGCAGCGGGCGACCCAAGCGCACCGCCGAGGGGGTGGGATCAAAGAAGCTCACCCGAGAAATCTCGCTGTCGCTCGTGGTGTCGATGGTCGAGATGGTGCCATCAAAGCGGTTGAGCACGAACGCCCGGCCCGCGGCGGGTGCCAGCGCGATGCCGGTCGGGCCTTGCCCGACGTCGACGCGGCCCACACGCCCGCCCGCGCCGTCGACGATCACCACGTTGTTCGAGCCCATCCCGGCGACGTAGCCCTTGCCGGTGCTGAGCCACTCGATCGCCCGCGGGTCGCCGACGGAGTCTTCGCGGGCCGCTTCGGAGAGCGTCCGCACTGCGTAGTTGAGATGGGGGTTGAGGTCCGACGCGGCCACCGTGGTCGGCGCGGCGGGGTTGAAGCTGGCCATCTGAGCACGGATGAACACCGAGTTCACCACCGGCTCGAACCGGACCTGGTTCAGCGCCTCGGTGCCCACCGCGGTGACCGTCCCGTCGGGCTTCACGCCCACCGCCATGACGGTGGTCATCAGCCCGCGGGCGTACGAGACGCCCAGCGTCGAGGCGTTGATGATCGCCACGTCCTGGTCGTTCAGGCCCCAGGTCACGAAGGAAGACCAGTTGCGGCTGTTGTCGTCCATCCACTGGCCGGCGGCGTTTTGCCGCACGATCATCGCCACCGCCGGCGGCGTCGGGAGTGCGGGATTCACCGGCGGGTTGAACGCGTTGCCCTGGTTCGGCGCGGGGTTCTGGCCGGCGTACGGCGAGTTCAACTGCGACACCACCTCGGCTCGCACCGCCGTCGTCTTGTTCCCCGAGTGGAAAATCCCCGCGTACACCGTCGTCCCGTCCGGGCTCACCGCCAGCGAACGCGGGTCCTCGCCCTGGATCGGCAGCACCGTCGGCGCGGCACCCAGGTTGGCAAGGTCCCACACCCGCACCTCGTTCCGCTCGGACACGCTCACGAACGCCCTGCCGCCAGCGAAGACCACATCGCAGGGCTCATCGCCTACGCCGATGGTCCGCGTCACGCGGCGCGTGTTGAGGTCGATGATGCTGACCGAGTCCGATACGCGGTTGACCACCCACGCCTCGGAATCGCTCACGCAGCGCACACTGACGGGGTCGAGGCCCACGGCGATCGACGTGAGCGCCACGGGCACCCCCGCACCCCCGGAAACATCGAACATCTCGACGCGGTTGTCGGCGGTGTTCACCGCGAGCAGACGCGTGCCCGAGGGCGTCAGCGCGATGGGATGCACGTGGGGGGATTCCCAGTTCCAGAACGCCGTCTGGCCTGACGCCGAGGCACTCACGCACCAGCCGGCCGCGGCGGCGAGGAGGCGAACTCCGGACTCGATCGTTCCTCGCGCCTTGCCCCCATGAACGGTCAAACCTCTGAAGACCCCAGAAGTCACATGGCGGTTCAGGCAAACAGGCATCTGATCAGCGGCTCCCTTCGAGTTCTCCCAGACCGCCGCCCGGTGAGCCCGGAGCCCGATGCCCAGTGGTCTCGCCGGCGGCGTTCGAAGACACTCAACGGGGGCCAACGAGGGTTATTGCGGTGGATGACGGAACTTCCAGGCCGAAGGCCTGGCCGCAAGTAGCCGGGGGTGGAGGAGGCTCGGCGACGACACCCCCGGTGGTGCTCGCCCTCACTGCTTCCCGTTCTCCAACTCAGGCAGACGCAGCAGCGCCCGCAGCGGCGTCTGCACCCGGGCGGGCAAGATGTGGACAAACTCGTTCAGCCGGATCGGCATCAGCATCCGCGTGCCGTAGACGAACAGCACCGTGAAGATCGACGAGAGGATGAGGATGTTCAGCTCCGGCCCCGTCCGGTTCGTGATCGGGCCGGCGAGGAAATACGTCGCCGCACCGACCAAGAGCGCCCATCCCCACGGCGGGAGCACGGCCAGCAGGGCCGACTTCCAGTTCAAGCGCACCACGCTGGCCGTGAACAGAATCATCAAGAGGCGGCTGACCATGAAGTACAGGCCGACGGCGATCGCCATCGACGTCGCCGACGCCTCGAAGTTGGCCCCGATCAGCGCCGCCGTGCCCAGGCCGAGGCCCTCCAGAATGGTCAGCAAGGCCCAAGCCTTGAACTTCCCCGCGGCGTTGAGCACGCTGGTGGTCAGCCCGAAAGTGACGCGGAAGGCGAAGAAGACCGAGAGGATCGCCGCCGGCAGCGCCGCCTCGTCCCACTTCCCGCCGCGCCAGATGGCGCTGACCAGCGGCTCGGTGATGACCGCCAGCCCGATGCACATCGGGGCGGTGAGCAGCATCTGCACCCGCAGGGCCTTGAGCGTGGCGACGCGCAGGCGCGCGGTGTCGTCCTTGAGGATCGACATCGTGGGGAACAGCACCAGCCGCAGGTTGGTGCTCATGATGATGAAGATCTGCATGGGGATCTGCCGCGCGAACGCGTACAGCCCCAGCACTGTTTCATCGACGCGCAGGCCGGCGAACAAGATGCCGCCCCACTCGAAAAGGTTGGTCCCCAGCACCCCCAGCATCAGCCACTTGGTGCTGCCCAGGATCGAGGGCCACGTGGATGGATCGACCGGGCGGGCCCACATCTTGTCGCGCAGCAGGGCGTAAGCCCAGACGGCTTCGACGATCGCCGCCAGGATCATCGGGATCACGAACGAGATCGGTCCCAGCCCGGCGTAGGCGAGCAGCACGGTCAGCCCGCTCCGCATCAGCGACGACGCCATGGTGATGCTGCTGGAGTTCCCGAAACGCAGCAGCATCTGCAACCGGGCCATGAGCAGCGACGCGAACGTCTGCGTCGGCATCCAGATCGCCCAGCACAGCATCAGCATGTGCAGCTTCGGGTCGGACCACTGCTGGGGGAGCCGCACGCCTTCGGGCGGCACCAGCCGCGGGAACACCTCCGCCAGCGCCAGGCTGCTGCTGTGAACGATGGTCGGGAGCGCCGGCGTCACCACCGCCAGCACGAACCCCGCCGCCAGGTTGATCGTCATCGCCAGCCAGAACACCGACCCCTCGAGCCGGTGGTACTCCTTTTCGCCGCGCTGGATGACCAGTTCGCGGACCCCGGCGTCGCGCAGCCAAGTGAACATCGCCGCCGCCGCCGCCGACGTCGCCCACATTCCGAAGTCCTCTTCAAGGAGGAGGTACCCCAGGAAGATCTGCTGGATGAACGCGCCGGACTTGTAGACGGCGGTGGCCAGCAGCACCCAGGTCATGCCCAGGCCGACGACGCGCGACATCGACCCCTTGGACGCGAGGCCACCCACACCCTTCACCTCAGTGGGGGTGTCGGGCGAGCCTGGTCGCCCGGCCACGGGTTCTGGGGGGTGGGGTGAGCTCAACTGTTCATCCGAACGAGCCGGCGACGCACTCCTTGCGTGTCCAAACCGTTACTTCTATCCGACATGCCACCGGTCCGAAAGGCTCTGGCGGGTATTGGCCCGACTTTGGCTGAGACCGACCGGCTGTCCACAGCAAACGACTTATCGGGCGATTCGACACGCCGCCTGAGACCGACCCGACGAACCCGGCACCGATCGTCGGCGTATCCACCACGCACGCCGCGACGGTCCCGACCTCGTCGAAGAGGTCTTCTCATTTCCACCCTGCTATCCTTTCGACCCACGTTGCGGGGCCCCCAGGGATGCCCGAGAAGGAGTTCGGGCACGAGTCGGCACGCCTCACGGCACATGGAACCACCCACCCTGCTTTGTGGTGTTTTTCGACCGCCCCGGCTCCGGGGCACACCACAGACACGGGCGGATTGATCCGACATTCACCTTCGCCCCCTTTCGTCCATGGGGGCCCCGTCCACCGGCCTATCGGGCTCTTCGCGGCGGGTTTGGCGCTCGGTTAAGTCTCAGGCAGTATTCACCCAGGCCTCCATCCACGCGAGGCGAGAGAGGAATCAGGAATCATGGCAAACAAGGAACTGGCGGTTGTGGCGGGCGGCGGCGGCTTCATCGGCGGGCACCTGGCACGCCACCTGCTGTCGCAGGGCTACCGCGTCCGCGTCGCGGACATCAAGCCGCAGGATTCGTGGTACCAGGTCCACCCGGACGCCGAGAACCACCAGCTCGACCTGAAGGACCTCGCCTCGTGCCGCAAGGCCGTGCAGGGCGCCGACCGCGTCTACCAGCTCGCCGCCGACATGGGCGGCATGGGCTTCATCGAGAACAACAAGGCCCTGTGCATGCTCAGCGTGCTCACCAACACGCACATGCTGGTCGCCGCCAACGACGCCAAGGTCAAGCGCTTCTTCTACGCCTCGTCGGCCTGCGTCTACAACGCCGACAAGCAGAAGAGCCCCGACGTCGTGGCCCTCAAGGAAGCCGACGCCTACCCGGCGCTCCCCGAAGACGGCTACGGCTGGGAGAAGCTCTTCTCCGAGCGCATGTGCCGCCACTTCCGCGAGGACTACGGCATCCAGACCCGCGTCGCCCGATTCCACAACGTCTACGGGCCCTTCGGCACCTGGGACGGCGGTCGCGAGAAGGCCCCCGCCGCCATCTGCCGCAAGGTCATCAACGCCAAGCTCTCCGGCAAGCACGACATCGAGATCTGGGGCGACGGCACCCAGACCCGCTCGTTCATGTACGTCGACGACTGCGTCAAGGGCATCTGCATGTTCACCGACTCCGACACGCTGAAGGAGCCGCTGAACCTCGGCTCCGACGAGCTGGTGAGCATCAACCAGCTGGTGTCGATCGCCGAGGAACGCGCCGGGATCAAGCTCAACCGTCGCTACAAGCTCGATGCGCCCAAGGGCGTGGCCGGTCGCAACAGCGACAACACCCGCATCAAAGAGGTGTTCGGCTGGGCCCCCTCGATCCGCCTGCAGGACGGGATGGCCAAGACCTACGCGTGGATCCATGAAGAGATCAAGGCCGGCGCTGCTTCGCCCGTCTGAGTCGCGGTGAGGCCGCTGTCGTGCCACTGATGGCGGTCCGCTTTGGGACCGACATCAGTGCCGAACCGGCAACGACCGCGGAGGGCGAGCACTGCTGTCTCCGCTGACGGAGCCAGCAGTGGCACGAAGCCTGATTGTGCATTAACCCGCTCCCTATAGAATCCCAACCCTCGCGCTGTCCAACGAACATCGCGAGGGTTTTTTCTTGGCCCGTCAGTTCCAGCTTCGGCACCCCCACCCACCCATGGCCCCAACCCAGAAAATTCTCAACACCGTTCTGCGTTTCGGCCAGCGGCTGAAGTTCAGCATCACGCCGAACCACTTCTATTCCGACATCCCGGACCTCGCCCACCTCGAGCGCGAGACCTACTGGCGCAAGCCCTGGAGCATGACCGCCATCCAGGGCACCGACACCAAGAAGCAGCTCGCCAACCTCACCTCGTGGTGCGCCCCGCTCTCCGCCTCGCTCGCCAAAGCCCAGGTCCACAAGCGCGCCTGCGACCTCAACGGCGAAGTCGGCTATGGCCCCACCGAGGCCGACGTCCTCTACTGCTTCCTCCGCGCCAACAAGCCCAGGAAGATCGTCCAGGTCGGCTGCGGCGTCTCGACCGCGATCTGCCTGATCGCCGCCGAGGACGAGCCCGGCTACAAGCCCGAGATCGTCTGCGTCGAGCCCTACCCGACGCCGATGCTCACGCGCGAGCACGCCGCCGGTCGCATCCGGCTGTTCCCGCAGATGGCCCAAACCGCTCCGATCGAGGAACTCACGTCGCTCGAAGCCGGCGACCTGTTCTTCGTCGACTCGACCCACACCGTCAAGCCCGGCAGCGAGGTGCTGCGGGTCATCTTCGAGGTGCTGCCACGCCTCAAGCCCGGCGTCTTCGTCCACTTCCACGACATCTACTTCCCCTACGACTACGGCCCGGCCACGCTGACCACCTTCTACTTCTGGCGCGAGACGGCCATGCTCATGGCGTTCCTCACCGGCAACCCCAGCTACGAGATCGCGGCCTCGCTCTCGATGCTGCACGATTCGCAGCAGCCGGGCTTCAGGCAGGCCGTGCCGGGCTACAAGCCCCGCCCGATGCGCGACGGCCTGAGCACCGGCGAAGGCCACTTCCCCTCGGCGACGTACCTGCGGAAGATCAGTTGACAGAGGCAAGGGTTCTGGGACCAATGGA
The DNA here is from genome assembly GCA_046154665.1 of Phycisphaerales bacterium. GTDB lineage: Bacteria > Planctomycetota > Phycisphaerae > Phycisphaerales > UBA1924 > JAFLCM01. The sequence goes on from JBJXFG010000055.1 coordinate 137,390, forward strand.
CTCCATCAGGGGTACTCCGCCGGGGACCGGCGGGCTCCCCAAAGGCCGGAGCTAGACCGGCCCTGGTTCGCCCCCGTCCGACATTCTGCCGATATCGAACTCCGACACCAGTGGCCGGCGGCCTGTCAGCATCTGACTCCAGCCCCGTCCAGTCATCAAGAGGCCTTCTCTCTCTCTCTTTCTCTCTCTCTTTGCCTTCCTCCGCGTTCTCCGCGTCTCCGCGGTGAACTCTCCGCGGTGAACCCACGAAGCCATGTCAGACACGATTCTCATCCTCTCGCAGGTCTACCCACCCGACCCCGCCAGCGTCGGGCAGCACATGCACGACGTCGCCGCCGAACTCGTCAAGCGCGGGCACCGCGTCAAGGTCATCACCGCCGATCGCGGCTACGACGACCCCACCATCAAGTACGACCGCTCCGAAAGGCGTGACGGCGTCGACGTCCACCGCGTCCGCTGGTCGTCCTTCGGCAAGAAGTCCATCCCCATCCGCGCCACCGCGATGATGATCTTCATGCTGCACTGCCTGTGGGCGGGGCTGGCCACGCGCGGGCTCAAGAAGATCCTCGTGAGCACCTCGCCCCCCATGTGCGGCTTCGCCGCCGGGCTGGCCCACTCCATCCGCGGCGTGCCCATCACCTACTGGGTGATGGACCTCAACCCGGACCAGATGATCGAGCTGGGCAAGATGCGAGCCGATTCGTTCGCCGCCAAGATGCTCAACGCGCTGCAGCGGTTCGTGCTGCGGCGCTCGGCGCAGATCGTCCCGCTCGACCGCTTCATGGCGGATCGCTTGTACAAGAAGCTGTCGCCCGCCGAGGCCCAGAGCGTGAAATCGCGAGTGACGATCATGCCGCCCTGGCCCCATGAGGAGGCGCTCGACGACATCCCGCACGAGAAGAACTGGTTCCGCGAGAAGCACGACCTGAACGGGAAGTTTGTGTTCATGTACTCGGGCAACCACGGCTATTCGACGCCGGTGACCACGCTGCTTGATGCCGGGCTGAAGATGAACGCCGAGGGGAAGGACGCGGGAACGCTGTTCATGTTCATTGGCGGCGGCGTCGGCAAGAAGGAAGTCGACACGACCATCAAGGAAAAGCAGCCGGCCAACATCCGCTCGATGCCCTACCAGCCGTTCAAGGATCTGGCGTTCTCGCTCAGCGCGGCGGACGTACACCTGGTGACGGTGGGTAACGACGTGGTGGGCGTGGTCCACCCCTGCAAGATCTACGGCGCGATGGCGGTGGGGCGACCCATCCTTCTGGTCGCCCCCGACCCCTGCCACGCCAGCGACATCATCGCGGATCACGGCGTGGGCTGGCACATCAAGCACGGCGATATCGACGGCGCCGTCAAGACCATCCGCGAGATCGCGGCCCTGCCGCCGGCGCGCCTGCACGAGATGGGCCAGAAGGCCAAGGCGTACATCGATCAGCAGATGAGCAAGTCGGCGCTGTGCGGGAAGTTCTGTTCGATTGTCGAAGAGGGAATAACCGCGGAGGCGCGGAGTTCGCGGAGGGGAAGCTGAGATGGCGCACTGGTCCGGAGCTTGAGTTTCGTTTCTTCGCTGATTCGGTCGGCCGATGACTTCAACCCAGTTCTTCTCTCCGCGCTCTCAGCGCCTCTGCGGTGAAAACAAGCCATGACACTGAAGAAATATGTGTTCATTCAAGATGAGGGAACCCTCCTCACCAAGGTGCTGGACAAGTACCTTCGTGACTACGCCGACTCCACCGCCGGCATCAACCTCCAGCCCATCACCCAGGCGAAGAAGACCTTTCTGCAGACTCTGGGCGACTTCTACCGCATCTACGGCCCCGTCTATTTCTTCAAGAAGTGCTGGCAGCAGGGCTGGTACAAGGTCATGGGCAAGATCGTCAACGACCTGATGGGCTCGACCAAGAAGTGCTACTCCATCCGTGCCGTTGCCAAAAAGTACGGCGTCCCAGTCACCGGCCCCTGCGATGTCAACTCCGAGGCCTTCCTTGCTCACCTGCGCGAAAAAGGCGTCTCGTTCATCGTCTCGATCTCCGGCACCCAGATGTACCGCAAGGCCCTCCGCGAACAAACCAAGCACGGCATCGTCAACTGCCACGGCGCCCTCCTCCCCAAGTACCGCGGCCTCATGCCCTCCTTCTGGACCCTGGCCAACGGCGAAAAAGAAGGCGGCGTCAGCGTCCACTTCGTCGACGCCAAACTCGACAACGGCCCTATCGTCATCCAGAAGAAATACCGCATCTGGCCCCACGACACGCTGGAGGATGTCATGGCCCGCTCGAAGGACCTCGCCGCCGAGTGCATCCTGGAGTGCGTCAGAGTGGTGGAGGACGCGGCAGCCCGCGGGGTTGAGCCACCAACAATCGAGAACGACGCAACGAAACTGACCCACTTCTCGACGCCGACGGCGGAAGACGTGCGCCGGTTCCGCTCGCACGGGCACAGGTTTTACTAATGCTGCACCGCGCCGAAATCATTCACTCGCTGTCCTTCGACATCGAGGATTGGTTCCACATGGTCGAGATCGAGGCCGTCGCCGATCCCGCCAAGTGGGACACTTGGCCCTCGATCGTCGTCAAACGCACCCGCTGGATCATCGACCTCGTCGGCGAATACTCCGGGGGGCAGCGCGCCACCTTCTTCATGCTCGGCTGGGTCGCCGAGAAGTACCCCGAGATCGCCAAAGCCGCCCACGCCGCCGGGCACGAGGTCGCCACGCACTCCTACTGGCACCGCAAGGTCTACGACCTCTCGCCGGAGGAGTTCCGCAAGGACATGAAGCGCTCGATCGACGTGCTCAGCGACCAGATCGGTGCCCCCATCCACGGCTTCCGCGCCCCCTCCTTCTCCATCACCCCCGGCACCGAGTGGGCTTTCGATGTCATGCTTGATCTTGGCCTCACCTACGACGCCTCCTTCTTCCCCGCCCCGCGCGGCCACGGCGGATACCCCTGCCCCCAACAAGCCCACGACATCACAACCCCCTCGGGCCGAACCATGCCCGAGCTCCCCATGAGCATCCAGCGCTACGGCCCCGCCCCGATCCCCTTCTCCGGCGGCGGCTACATGCGCTTCCTCCCGCGCTTCATGATCGAACGCGGGTTCCGCCAGTTTGAACGCAACGACGTCCCGGTGGTGATCTACCTCCACCCGCGCGACTTCGAGGTGGACTGCCCGCGCGTGCCGATGCCCCTGAAACGCCGATTCAAGTGCTACACCGGCATGAAAACCACCGAGGGGAAGCTGCGCCATCTGCTCTCGACGCGCAAGTTTGACACCTGCGCCGGCGTCCTGGAACGCGAAGGCTTCCCGCCGCTGCACAAACGGGAGGCGGTGGGGCAGGCTTCCAGACTGCCCGGATCAACAGGACCCCGACCGTAAAGGAGGGGCGGTCCATTCCTGATTTGCTCGACGGAAATCGTGCCCTGCAACGTGCCACTGCTGGCTCCGTGCGCCGGGGGTCGGAGACAGCAGTGCCGAGGCTCGAAGGTCCCGACGATTCCGCACTGATGTCGATCCGAGGACGGATCGCCATCCGTGGCACGCCGATCGACCACGCATTCAGGCCCACGGACACATGACCGATATACTCCATGATTCCCCCACCGAGCACGGGGATATCGGACGTTCCTCGTTGCCAGACATCATCTTGGCCCCCGCCCCGCGCGCGTGACCACCGACGCACCACACACCGATCCTCAGATGCCGCCGAGCAACGCGCCGGAGCCTTCGCCCCGCGCCGGCTCTTCCCGCGGCGTGGCGATCCCCCGCGCCCGCTCGAACATCTCGGTCCTTATCCCCACCTTCAACGAAGAGGTCAACCTCCCCCACGCCCTCAAGAGCGTGGTGGGGTGGGCGGACCGCATCTGGGTGGTCGATTCCGAATCGACCGACCGCACCCGTGAGATCGCCCGCTCGATGGGCGCCGAGGTGGTGGTCCAGCCGTGGCTGGGTTACGCGCGGCAGAAGAACTGGGCGCTGGACAACCTGGAGTGGGACACCGAGTGGCTGTTCATCCTCGACGCCGACGAATCGATCACCCCCGAGCTGCGTGACGAGATGATGGCGATCGCGCGGCGTGACCCGGCCCAGGTGGCCGAGGGCGGCTTCTATGTGAACCGGCTGCCGCACTTCATGGGGCGGCCGATCCGGCACTGTGGGTTCTACCCGTCGTACAACCTCCGCTTCTTCAAGCGCGGCAAGGCCCGCTACGAAGACCGCGAGGTCCACGAGCACATGGTCGTCGACGGCGAGACCACCCGCCTGCAGCAGATCATGCTGCACGAAGACCGGCGCGGCCTCGAGCACTGGATCGCCAAGCACAACCGCTACTCGACCCTCGAAGCCCGCGAGATCGTCAAGGAGCAGGCCCGCGTTTCATCGAAGCGCGCCAGCCGTCTCGAACGCGGCATCGCCTTCCGGCGCTGGCTCAAGCTGCACGTGCTGCCCTATCTGCCGCTCAGCGGCCTGTTCCGGTTCTTCTACATGTACATCTTCCGCCTGGGATTCCTGGACGGGGCGACCGGATTCCGGTTCTGCCTGCTCTTGGCGGTGTACGACTACTTCATCACGTTGAAGCTGGCCGAGCTCCGGCTCGCCGGTGCCCACAAGAACCCCGAGATTCTGAGCCCACCCGCGGTTGGTTTGGCGAAGAAGGAAGGGTCGGTTTCGACGGTGACGGGCGAGGATGCCGCGCCGACGACCTCGGTGTTGAAAGCGGATTCGACGTATCGGACGCCGGTGGTGGCTCCTGTCGCGACGCCGGTCGTTGCTTCACGGGCGGCCGCCGCGCCCGAAGCCCCCGCCGACCACGCCGCTCAGAACGGCGCTCTCCCTTCCGCGCCCGCCGTCTCGGCGGTCACGCCCGTGCGTCCCACGGTGCGCCCCGAGATCGCTCCCCCCGCCGCGCACACCCTCGAACCGCGCCACTCCGAGGCCGACCTGCTGAGGGAAGAGCTCGGGTTCAAGCGCAACCCGCCGTTTGGCGTGTGGCCCGCCGTCGGCAGCGTGCCGGTGAGCGTGCTGATCCCGGTCAAGAACGAGCAGCGGAACATCGCCGAATGTTTGCGGCGCGTTCAATGGGCCAACGAGATCGTCGTCGCCGACAGCCAGAGCGTCGACAAGACCATCCCCATGGCACAGTCGCTGGGCGCCGATGTGTACCAGTTCTATTACTCGACCAGCGGCTGGCCCAAGAAGAAGAACTGGGCCCTCGAGACCGTGCCCTGGAAGAACAAGTGGGTCCTGATCCTCGACGCCGATGAGTACATGACCCCGGAACTCGCCGACGAAGTCCGGCGCGTGGTCTCCGGCGAGTGGAAGCCGTGGAAGGAAAACTCCGCGGGCTGCGGCGACGGCTACTGGCTCAACCGGCGCTTCATGTTCATCGGGCGCTGGCTCAAGGGCTGCGGCTTCTACCCCTCGTACAACGTCCGCCTGTTCAAGCACGAGGTCGGCCGCTACGAACGCATCGGCACCCTCGGCGACACCGGCTCGGGCGACAACGAAGTCCACGAGCACGTCGTGCTCTCCACCGGCGAAGCGGGCTATTGCCAGCATGACTTCCTGCACTTCGCCTACCCCGACCTCAGCGTCTGGGTCGAGAAGCACAACCGCTACACCACCTGGGAAGCCTTCGCGATGGAAGCGAAGGACGAGGGCGCGATCAAGCCGTCGCTCTTCGGCGGCCCGATCGAGCGACGGCGCTGGCTGAAGCGCTTCGGGCGCAAGCTCCCGTTCCGGCCCACGCTGCGGTTCATCTACTCGTGGGTGTTCCAGCGCGGGTTCCTCGACGGCTACCCCGGCTTCGTGATGTGCCGGTTGCTGGCGTGGTATGAGTTCATGTCGATCGCCAAGCACCGTGAGATGAAGGTGCTGCGTGAGACGCCGTACCTCTCGCAGCCCGCGGTGACGAACAAGCTGATCCAGCCCCACGGGCCGGCGATGGCGAAGCCGCCGGGCGGGCAGGGCACGGCCGGGGGTGGTCGATGACCGCGCCCGCCGGCACCGAGAGCGTGCGCGCCGACGACCTCGCCCGCTCCGTCAGCCCCTATACCACGCGCGAGAAAATCGGCCGCGTTCTCTGGAATCTCTTCGGGCAGACGTTTTTCCGTTGGACCTTTCACAACTGGTACGGCGTGCGCCGCGGCCTGCTCCGCCTCTTCGGTGCCAAGATCGGCACCCACGTCCGCATCCGCCCCAGTGTGCTCGTCGAGCAGCCGTGGAACCTCACCATCGGCGACAACTCCAGCATCGGCGACCGCGCCATCGTCTACTGCCTCGGCAAAGTGACGATCGGGAGCAACGTCTCGCTCTCGCAGATGGTCCACCTCTGCGCCGGCACCCACGACTACACCAAGAGCGACCTGCCCCTGATCCGACCCAGTATCGTGGTCGAGGACGAAGTGTGGCTCGCCGCCGATGTGTTCGTGGCCCCCGGCGTGCGCGTCGGACGCGGGACGGTGGTGGGGGCCCGTTCGAGCGTGTTCAAGGACTTGCCGCCGTGGAAGGTCTGTGCGGGCAGCCCCGCGCGGCCGATGAAGGACCGCGTGCTCACACCCGTCGGAAGCCAATCATGACCACCAGCGCCAGCGACAAGTCCTACACCGCGTCCGGAGGCCTGGGCGGGATGATCGCCGAGTTCAAGGAACTCGCTCGCTCCGCCAAGGTCGTCTCGCAACGCTACCCGGAGGATGCGAGGAAGCTGATCCGCGACTGCCAGTACGCCGACGAGTACTACGAGAAGATCACCGGCAAGAAGCTCGAAAGCCTGGAGTGCCTGGAGATCGGCTGCGGCCAGATGCTCGCCCAGGCCACCTACTTCGCCAAGCGCAACAATGTGCTCGCCACCGACCTGGAGGTCTACGCCCGCGGCTTCGACATCCCAGGCTACGTCGGCATGATGCGCCGCAACGGCCCCAAGCGCGTCGTCAAAACCGTCGTCCGCAAGATGCTCGGGCTCGATTCAGGTTTCATGGCCGAACTCCGCAAGCAGCTCGGCGTCGGGCCCGAGGTCGCCAAGCGCCTGCGCTTCCAGCAGTGCGATGCCACCAACATGCCCTTCGCGGACAACTCGTTCGATCTCGCCTATTCGATCAACGTCTTCGAGCACCTGCCGGACCCGCGCGCCGTGTTCCGCAACTTCAAGCGCGTCGTCCGCCCCGGCGGCTGCATCTTCACCCACCTCCACCTCTACACCTCCGACTCGGGCTGCCACGACCTGCGCATCATCCGCGGCGACCACGACCAGATCGCCTACTGGCCCCACCTCCGCCCCGCCCACGAAAACCAGGTCAAAAACCTCGCCTACCTCAACAAGATTTCCTACGACCAGTGGCACGACATCCTCCGCGAGGAACTCCCCGGCGTCACCATCGGCTATGTCACCGAGGACCACCTGCGCCCCGAGATGGACAAGGCCCGCGCCGCCGGCGACCTCAAGCGCTACCGCGACGACGAGCTGCTCACCAAGCACATCCTGAGCATCTGGCGCAAGCCGTGAGGGCCAAGAGCGGTCTCCGCCCAAGCGTGGCGGTGCGGAGCCGACCGCGCGAGCGGTCGGTCCGAAGCGCTCGAATTCGTGCCGGGTTGGGACCGACCGCTTGCGCGGTCGGCTCTGCCTTCACGCGCGACGCCTTCTTCCGGGTTCGCATCACCACGATCCCTCAACCGGGCGTCGCCCTCAACCCCATGAACTGCTGCTGCAGCGCCGCCGCCCGCGCCAGCATCGCCGCGTCGTCGCTGCGTACAAACACGCGGTTCCGCCACACCCACCCGGCGTGCGTGTATCCCCGCG
>JBJXFG010000100.1:0-5322 GCA_046154665.1 Phycisphaerales bacterium
GGCCCGCCCGCGGCTCCAGCGCGCTGGGCCGCACCGGCGTGCTCCGGCACCTCGGCGTGCTGATGGACGCCGGCCTCATCGTCACCCGCGCCGAGGGGCGCGTCCGCTGGAACCACCTCAACGGCGCTCCGCTGCAGCGCGTGTGCGACCGCTGGATGAGCCGGCATGTGCAGGTGTTCGCCTCGGCGTTCAACCGGCTCAAGAGCGTGGCCGAGGCACCGGAGCCGGACCCTGTAACGACTTCGACGCCCGCGGTGCGTGCCGAACAAAGCGGGCCTCTTCCTGAGGGTCTTGGCTCTGCCGCGCGCGGGCCGGTGCCGTCGGGCACGGGTGCTCGCCGAGCGAGCCGACGCCTTCCGCAGGGATCAACCGCCCATCGGGTTTCCGCACCGTCACCGTCATCATCGTCTGCAACCTCTCGGAAGGAGCATCCGCGTGTCTGACTGCACTCCAATCGCGATCACCGGCCCCTCGCGCGTCGCCGCCAGCGTGACGCGCAACGTCATCGAGGTCCCCATCAACGCCGCCGCCGAGCGCGTGTGGCGCGCGATGGTTGAGCAGATGGACCAGTGGTGGCTGCCGCACTTCCGCATGGCCCCGAGCAGCAAGCGCGTGGTGCTCGAAGCCCGCGTCGGCGGGCGCTGGTACGAGGCCTCGGGGAAAGGCGGAGATGGGGGTGACGACGCGGGAATCCTGTGGGGCAACGTCGTGTCGCTCGATCCACCAAACTCCCTCACGCTGCGCGGCGAGGTTGCTCCGCCGTGGGGTGCCTCCGTGTTCATGCTGGTGCTCGAGATCGTCGCTGCGCCCGTAGGAAGTGGCTGCACCCTCCGCACGATCCACATGGAGATCGGCGACGTGAGCGACAAGCAAGCGCAGTCGATGCACGACGGGTGGACGGAGTTGCTCAGGGATGGGTTGAAGAAGTTCTGTGAGGCGTAGGTCGCGCCGGAGGTGAGTGGGCGTCGGCGGCCGCGCACAGCGCGGGCGATCACTACCCGAGGCGGCTTGCGAGCGGGACGGAGTGCGGCAGCAAGGGTTGGACGTGAGCGTTTGAGCGGCGTTGACTCGGGCCGTACGCTGAGGGCGTGAAGCACGACGTGCTCAACCTGATCGACGGTCGGCTGATGGCCGCGTGCGGCGGCGCGACGCTCGACAACATCGACCCCGCCACGGGCGCTGTGATCGGTACGCTGCCGGCGTCGGACGGCGCGGATGTTGATGCGGCGGTGGCGGCGGCTTCGCGGGCGTTCCCCGCGTGGTCGCGGATGGCGGCGCGGGAGCGGGCGGCGCATCTGCGGCGGATCGCGGAGCTGATCGAGCGGGATGTCGAGGCGCTGGCGCGGGCGGAATCGATCGACACGGGCAAGCCGATTTCGTTGGCGCGGGCGATGGACATCCCGCGAGCGGCGGCGAACTTTCGGTTCTTCGCCGAGTTGTGCGAGACGATCGCCTCGCGCGGGGCGGAGGTTTTTCAGACCGAGGCACCGATGCCGGCGCCGCCGGGGAGCGCGGCGGGATCGCAGGGCGCAGGGATGATTGCGGGGCGGGCGGTCAACACGGTGCATCGTGGGGCGCTCGGGGTGGTGGGGCTGATTTCGCCGTGGAATCTGCCGTTGTACTTGTTGAGCTGGAAGATCGCGCCGGCGCTGGCGTTTGGGAATGTGTGCGTGTGCAAGCCGTCGGAGTTGACGCCGACGACGGCGTTTCTGCTGTCGAAGCTCGGCATCGAGGCTGGGTTGCCCGCCGGGGTGTTGAACATCGTTCACGGGCTGGGCACGGCGTGCGGGGCGGCGATCGTCTCGCACCCGCTGGTGAAGGCGGTGAGTTTCACGGGCGGGACGGCGACGGGCGCGGCGATCGCGGCTTCGGCGGCGCCGATGTTCAAAAAACTGTCGCTGGAGCTGGGCGGGAAGAACGCGTCGGTTGTGTTGGACGATGTGGATGTCGAGTGGGCGGCGGCGCAGGCGGCGCGGGCGGGGTTTTCGAACCAGGGGCAGATCTGCTTGTGCGGGTCGCGGGTGCTGGTGCATCGGCGCGTCTATGAGCCGTTCGTGCGGGCCTTCGTCGATCGCGTGGCGGCGCTGAAGTGCGGCGATCCGCTCGAGCCGTCGACACAGCAGGGGGCGTTGATATCGGAAGCACACATGCGGAAGGTGCTTTCGTATGTGGAACTGGCGAAGGCCGAGGGCGGGCGGGTTTTGTGCGGCGGATCGCGGGTGGAGGCGGGGGAACTGCCGGAGCGGTGCCGCGGGGGGTTCTTTGTGCGGCCGACGGTGGTGGAGGGTCTGACAGCGACAGCCCGAACGCAGCGTGAAGAGGTTTTCGGACCGCTGGTGACGGTGTCGACGTTTGACGACGACGATGACGCGGTGCGGCTGGCGAACGACAGTTCGTATGGCCTCTCCGCGAGCGTGTGGAGCGGGGACGGGGAGCGCGGCGCGCGGGTCGCCGAGCGGCTGGAGGTTGGGACGGCGTGGGTGAACTGCTGGCTGCTGCGTGACCTGCGCGTGCCGTTCGGGGGGATGAAGAACTCAGGCGTGGGGCGCGAGGGCGGTGAGGAGGCTTGGCGGTTCTTCACCGAAGCTCGGGTGATGGTGGTCGCTGCGCGAGAACAGCAAATCAGCAGATCAGCAAAGCAGCAGAGTTGAGATGTCCGGGGTTGGCCGAGTGACCAGGGCTTGACGCATGGGTTAGGCTGGGTGGTCGCTCTTGGGTGGGATGGTTTTCGCCGATCATTGGAGTATGAACATGCGTGCTGTGCGAATCTGGGTGTGTGCGTTGGCGGGTGCGATGTCGTTCGGCGGCGCTGCGTGGGGGGGCACGGAGTTGGGGGGCGGCGGTGCGTTGGTGGTGACGTTTCAGAACAGCGTGCAGTTGCCGGCGAACGCCGTGGATCAGAACGCGGTGGCGTTTACGGTGACGGGGATGTCCGGGGTGGTGCGGATGGCTGACGGGGGGTTCGCGGCGGTGATGGACAACTCGAACAAGGTGGTGAGGTTTTCGTTGGCGGTGAACTCGGGGACGGGCGCGGTTTCTTCGCCCGTGCTCGCCGCGGGCGTTTCGCTCGAGAGCACGCGGGACTTTGAGGGGATTGCGCGGATGCCGCCGGCGTCGTCGGGGTTCGGGATGGGGGACGTGCTCTTGAGTGATGAGGCCGCCCCGCCGGGTGGGCCGGGTGTTTCGCGCTGGGCTGTTCCCAGTGGGATCGGGTTCGGGAATGTGGGCGTGCCTTCGGTGTTCGGTGCGATCCGTGCGAACTTCGGGTTCGAGTCGCTGACGTCGGGCGTCGGGCGTTTGGCGCACGATGAGGTGTGGGCCGCGAACGAAGAGGCGCTGACGGTGGACGGGGCGGCGTCGTCGCAAAGCGCCGGGACGACGGTGCGGCTGCTGCGGATGGTGGGCGGGGTGGCGTCTCAACAGTTCGCGTATGTATGCGACCCGTGGCACGGAACCGCGATCAGCGGGGCGCGGAGCGGGCTTTCTGACTTGTGCCTGTTGCCGGACGGGCGGCTGCTGGCGCTGGAGCGGTCGTTTGCCTTCAGTGGGTCTGGGTTCTTTCGCACGCGCATCTATCTGGTGGATGTGTCGGGCGCGACGGACGTGAGCGGGCTCGCGTCGCTGGGTGGGGGCGGGTTTACCGCGGCGACGAAGACGCTGCTGTATTCGGGGTTTCTGCAGAACGTTGAGGGGCTGTGCGTGGGGCCAGCTTTGACGACGAGCGGCGAGTATGCGCTGATCGGGATCACCGATGACGCCGACCCGATCAGCACGAACTCGGTGTATGCGTGGAAGGTGGCGGGGGTGGGGCCGGTGCCGTGCGCCGGGGATGTGAATGATGACGGGTTCCGGAACACGGCGGACCTGACGGGGTTCCTGGGCGCGTTTGGCTCGGCGGGTGCGCCGGGGTTCCGGGCGGCGGACCTGGTGCCGGACGGGACGGTGAACACGGCGGACCTGGTGTTCTTCCTGGGGCGTTTCGGGCAGGGTTGTCCTTGACCGCCAAAGCCTCTCGCCGCGGAGGCGCGGAGAAGGCGTTTTCACCGCGGAGATCGCGGAGAACGCGGAGGAAGGCAGAGAGGCAGAGCTCGAGCCAGAGAGAGTCGAAGAGAGGCAGGTAGAAGGGCGGGGCGTGGCCGCGCGGCGTTCTGGCGTGAAAGGGGGTATCCTCGAAGCCGAAGAATGCGCTTGGCTTTCGCCGGGGTGTTCTGGTTCCTGGAGACGCGCGCCCCATGTCAAGTGCTCAGCGTGATATGGCCATCGAACTTCGGGGGGTCTCGAAGACGTACGCCGGGTTTCTGGGGTTCGGGAAACGGGTGAACGCGCTGCGGGGGATCGATGTGAGCGTGGGTCGCGGTGAGGTGTTCGGGCTGCTGGGGCCGAACGGGGCGGGGAAATCAACGCTGGTGAAGATCCTGATGACGGTGATCCGGCCGACGTCGTGCGCCGGTCACATGCTGGGGGCGGCGGTGGGTTCAAAGGCGGCGCTGCGGCGTGTCGGATATCTGCCGGAGCATCATAAGTTCCCGGATCACCTGACCGGGGCGCAGGTGCTGGACTATTTCGGGGCGCTGGCGGATGTGCCGCGGGTGGATCGACGGAAGCGGTCTGCGGAGCTGCTTGATCTGGTGGGGATTTCGCGCTGGAAGGACCACCGCGTCCGCGGCTATAGCAAGGGCATGCGGCAGCGTTTGGGCGTCGCCAACGCTCTCATGAACGACCCGGACATCGTGCTGCTCGACGAACCGACCGACGGGGTCGACCCCGTGGGGCGGCGCGATATCCGCAACATCCTGCAAGAGATGAAGCGGCGCGGCAAGACGGTGGTGCTCAACTCGCACCTGCTCAGCGAGCTCGAGATGGTGTGCGACCGCGTGGCGATCCTGGTGCAGGGGCTGGTGTCGAAGCAGGGGACCATCGACGAGCTGACGGTGGCCGAGCAGCGGTATGAGATCGAGGTCGACGTGCGCGACGGCGAGGATGTGAGTGGGGCGCTGTCTGGGGTGATGATCGGGCCGTACCCGATTGATGCTTCGGAGATCGGCAAGCCCGGGCTTCTGGAATCCGTGACGTATGAGGGATCGACGCTGCGCGTACCAACGACCGATGCCCGGCGGGTGCAGCCGATCATCGATGCGCTGCGGGCCAAGGGGACGGTGATCCGCGCGGTGCGGCCGGTGCGGCCTTCGCTCGAGGACTTGTTCATGCAGGCGGTGACCGATCCGAACACCGGCGAGGTGCTCAAGCCCGGCGCGGCGGAGAATCCGGTACGTCGGCTCTCCGAGCCGACATCAGCCGGGGATGCGGTCGGTTCGGAGAGCC
>JBJXFG010000071.1:0-19041 GCA_046154665.1 Phycisphaerales bacterium
AGGGCCACGATCTCGACGCGCTCGCCGCGGCGGGCCAGGTCGGCAATCAGTGATTCGCGCAGGGCCCCGACGTTGGCCGGGGTCTCGCCCGAGGCCACCGCCATCGAGTCGATCTCGATGCGCCGCACCCGCACCCGCTCGCCGACGACGCCGGCGACCCCGTCCACGGTGACGCTCTCGCGCATGCCGAGGATGGGGAACAGCGCACCGCCAGCCCCCCCGGTGAAGACGCGCACCGTCCCGGCGGCGCTGGCGCGGGTGATGAGTGCGGCAACGCTCATCGTCCGGGCCCCGTTCTGTTCGCCGCGTCGCGGGCCGCGTCGGAGTTGGCCTTCGAGAAACTGCCCGACATCAGGAACGTGCCCACGCTCTCGATCTCACGGCTGGCGCGGGTGAGGTTCCACGTCACCAGTTGCAGAATCTGCTTGAGCACCGGCAGCTCGCCCACGGCCTTGATGCCCTCGCCCAGGTCGCTGATCGCCGCCACCATCGTGGTCACAGCCTCGCCCGCCTGCCGCGCCGGTTCCGCCAGGTCGCGGCGGATGGTGTTGCCCAGCGCTTCGATGCCGGCCCCGCCCTTGCCCGCGCCGTCCGCGACGCCCCGAAGGAACTCCAGCAGCAGGGTGTTGCTCACGCCCTGCGCCGTGCCCTTCACGCGGTCCATGATCGCGTCCAGCTCTTCCATGTTCTTGATCGCGTCGCCGCTGAGGGTCCGCCCCAGCCGCACGAAGTTCGCGTTCAGGGCGTCGATCTCGCGGCTGCCGCCGCGCACGGCGCTGAGCATGGCCGCGCCGAACTGGCGGTCGAAGATCTCCGCCGCCGCCGCCGCCCGCACCCCGCCGTCGGAGATCTTGCTGAGCTGGTCGAAGATGTTCCGCAGCGCCGCCTCGCCGGTGCCCACGTTGCTGAGGTCAATCCCCAGCTTGGCGAGGTTGGCCGCCGCCGCCCCGCCGTCCTTCTTGGCGTCGCCCAGTTTGCGGTTGAAGGCGGTGAGGGCCGCGTCCGCGCCTTCGGCCGAAAGGCCCATGTCGCCCAGCACGTTGCGCAGGGTCTGGATGGTCTCGACCGAGACGCCGGTGAGCTGCGAAACACGCCCCACGCTCTCGGCCATGTTGAGCAGCCGGTCCGAGGCGGCGAACACCGCGCCCCCGAACTGCTTGAGGATCGTCACCGCCCCCAGCAGCGGGTTCACCAGCACCGAGCTGAAGGTCTGCCCAAAGGCGTTGGTGGCCGCCTGCGCGTTGAGCAGCCCGCCGGTATACCCCTTGGTATCCAGGTTGAGGCTGGCCGAGATGGCGCCGATGAGAAGGCTCATGGGGAGAAGGGATCAGGCACTGGGCACCCCCCCGGGGGGCATCAGGAAGAACAAGCCACTCGAACACTCGGCCACTGCATCACGTGCCGGAACCGATGCGCCACACGTCGCCGCCGGAGTGCCGCACCGCCATGTACACGGTCGTGAGTTCGGCGGGCTTGCCGCTTTCCCCGGCCCGCTCGATCGAGGACGACATCAGCACGCACGCGGGCGCGATGATCTGGGCCAGCTTGGCCCCGTCGGAGGGGTCCCACACCTTGATCTCGACCTCGGCGCACGCCGCGCCCACGGCGGGCGCGGCGTCGGTGCCCGAGGCGTCGAAGCCCAGCAGCGCCCGCACCACGGCGGGGGCCGTCTCGCACCACACGATCTCGATCTCGAAGTTGCGTGCCCCGTGCAGGTAGCCGATGACCTCGCCGATGTTGGCGGGGGAAATCGGGATCTTCTCCCCGCCCAGGGTCAGCGACACCTCGGCCAGGTGGTACTCGTTGCCCGCCACCGAAACCGACACCAGGTCGGCCCGCACGTTCGCCTTATCAACCGCCATGGGTCACCTCCGTGTTCGCCGCGGCGCTGGCCGCGGGGTTGTTCTGTTGCCCGGTGCCTGTTGCCCGGCCCCTGCGCTCTTCGATCAACGCCTTCAGCCGCTCGTACTCGGCCGCCTCCGCCGGGGTCCACGCCCCGCGTGCCTCCAGCGCCGCCAGGTACTTCTCAGGGTCCGCGTCCACCGCCGCCCGACCCCACACCGGCCCGCCGTTCATCACACCCGGCAGCCTGCCCCCGCCCCGCCGCAGCACATGCCGCTCATCAAGGCGCTCGGAAACCGGGCTGTCCGCACTCGATGCCTCTTGCTTCTCACCGGTGCCCGGTGCCCCCCCCCGCTCGAGACCCCCGGTGCCTGCTTTGGCAAACGCACCTTCAACGCTGGCGCTGAGCCGCTTCGCGTACGCGGCCTTCATGGCCACCTGAAGCCGGCACAGGTCATACTCGGGCAGTTGCCGTACGAAGGCGATGCCCGCGGCGTCGAACCCGTCCACGCCCGACAGCACCTCGTTCCGCAGCGCCGTGAAGGGGCTGGTGCCCAGCAGCAGCCCCGCCGCACGCCGCCACAGCGCAGACACCACCCCCGGCAGCCCGCCCCGTGAGAGGGTCGTAGAGCCTCCTACGAGGGCCGGATCGCGCAGCCGGATGGAGCGCCCATGCAGCACCACCACGGCCTCGAAGGCCCCACACTGCTGCGCCGCGTTGTCAAGATCAATCAGCATGGGGAAGGCATCCGGCATCAGGGGGAAAAAGACACGGGAGTCGGCAGTCGGAGTTCGGGAGTCGGGTTCGATCCAGTCAACCACTTCGCCACTTCGCCACTTCGCCACTCGGCCACGCGGCCACTCACTCAAAGCCGCCCCCGGCGCTGCGCAGATGCGCCACCAGCCGCGCCGCCTCGGGGTGGAGCGCCGCCCACGGGCTGGTGGCCCGCTTCAGGTCCACGCTCTCGCTCTGGCCGCCCACGCTCATCGAGGTCACGCCCCGCTGCGCCGCCGCGGCCACATGCTCGGTGGCGGCCATGGCCCCCAGCCCCGAGTTCAGCAGGCAGTGGTGGGCCGCCTGGATGGCGAACGCGCCCTTGATCTCGCGCGGGATGCGGGCCACCTGGGCATCGCTGTCGATCGCGTCGGGGTGCACATAGCGCGTGGACTCAGACACCAGCGCCGAACCCACCGCGCCCCATTGCCCCTGCTCGCCCGACCCGACTGCCGCCTGTCTGACCCTCGGCCACATCTCCATCTGTTCCAGCACCGCCACCCGCCCGGTCCACAGCACCGCGTCGACGTCGTCCATGGCCCGGTTGCACGCGACGAGCTTGTCACCGCCCGAGGCGGCGGTCCACGCCAGCAGCATGGGGTTGCTGGAGAAAAGCAGCGTGAGCAGCCGGGCGTTCACCTGGTCAACGCTGAGGTAGTTGGTGCGTGGGGTGCTCATGGGTGGTGTCTTGAGGCTTGACGCTTGAGGCTCGAAGTTCCTGTCTTCCCGACTGCCGATTCCCGACTCCCGACTGCCGACTCCCGATTCCCGCGTCCCCTTCACACCACCCCAGCGCCCAGCGCCCGCCGCGCTCTGGAACCGGTGACGTTGGCTGCGACGGCGGCGCGGATGTGACGCCACACCGCCAGGGCCGCGTCGGTGTAGCCGGCGGTGGTGTTCTTGAGGTGGGCGGCCCCGCCGCCGTCGTGCCGCGCCGTCCATTCGGCGGCGCTGCCCATGCGGGTCGAGTGCAGGTTCACCACCAGCACGTTGGGCACGCCGGGTGCATACGCCGTGAGCGCGTTGATGTAGCCGCGCAGGGTGGCGTCGGGGCCGGCGCTGTTCTGGGGGTGGGTGGCCCCAACCATGAACAGGTGCCGCTCGCGGCTGATGCCCGCCAGGTCGCTGATGCGCAGCACCTCGCCGCGCAGGGCTTCGAAGTCGGCGACAAACTGCGCCGCCGAGCGCGAAGCGGTGTGGTCGTTGATGCCCGAGTTGACCCAGTGCACCAGGAAGCCGTTGGTGCCCAGCCGGGCGTTGACGGCCTGCATGTGGGCGATCTTCCACGCCTGCCCGCAGCCGGTGCGGTAGGTCGCTTCGATGGTGCCCAGGTGCTGGCTGGCCGCGAAGACCATCGGGCTCACCATCAGGCCCGCGGCCTGGTCCACCGCCTCGGCCATCATGAAGGGGCAATAGATCGGCGCCGTCTGGGCCTGCCCCGGTCGGAACTGGCAGACCAGCAGCAGCTCGCCGTCGGCGGCGACGCCCGCGTTCAAATCGAGCGTCTCTTCGCGCAGCCCGTAGGCAATGCCGCCCGCGCCGGTGAGGACCCGCGAGGCGGTGACGTGCTGGGTGAACGGGCTTGAGTCCTGGCGGATCGCCAGCTGCACGGTGCCGCCCCACGAAGGCCCGGTGCCGAACCAGTACCGCGCCCGCAGGGCCCGGGCGTTGCCCAGGGCGTTGCTGGCGTTGAGCTGATACCCGCGTCCGTTGCCGGCGGTCACGTTGGTTTCGCGCCACCACGGTTGCAGGAAGACCATCTGCGTGGCCGAGGGCTTGAAGCCGTCGAGCTGCGACGGCAGGTTGGTGAGCGCCTCGGTCTCGGCGGTGGCCTGGATGTCGCCGCCGATGGAGCCGACGCCGGTGTTGCCGGCCCCGCCGTATCCCAGCAGCGCGGTGGCGAAGCAGCCCAGCCCCTGCCCGCCCGAGGCGATCGCCGTGAACGCGGCCCGCGCCATGCCGTCGTTCCAGCCGTCGCTGGAGTAGTTGTTGTTGGAGTCGCCGTAGGTCAGCAGCGCCGCCCGAACCTTGCCGGTGAGCAGGTCGTTCCAGCGCTCGAACTGCGACCGCATGTTGATGATGGGGAGATCGTTGCTCATGGTTCGCTCGCTTTGCTTGCTGAGGCATCGGGCACTAGGCACTGGGCACTAGGGTCGATGCGGTTGCTGGCTTGTGTCTTTCACTGATGCCCGATGCCCGATGCCTGGTGCCTTCTTCCAAACAAACCCCCGCGCCGCCTCTCGACGGCGCGGGAGCACGACGATGTGTGCTACTTCTTGCCCGGCTTGCCCGGCTTGCCGGGCTCGGCCTGGGCCGCGTCCGGGTCCTTGGGGTTGTCGACGCCGCCGTTGTCGGCGACGACCCTGGCGATGGCCGCCTGCAAGGGCGCGGTCTCTTCGCTGAACTCCGCGCCGCACGCCTTGTGCGTGCGGAGCTGCTGAGCCAGGACGGCGTTGTCGGTGCTGAAAACGTGGTCGTTGAAGTTGACGCCCGACGGCGCCGAGGCGACGAGGACGTTGAGGTTGGGGGTGTTAGCTCGGAACTTGAAGGTGGTGGTGCTCATGGGTCGTTGGTCCTTTCAGGGCCGCGCTCGAGCGTGCGGCGTTGGTTGTTCTTGATGCCTTGATGCCTCGATGCCTTGATGCCTTGATGCCTTCGGCTTACGACGACGCGCCGGTCACGCCGCTGATGCGGGCGTGCTGGGCCTGCGAACCGAACTGGAGGGCCAGCTCGGCGAACCACTCTTCGCGCACCGCGTCGGTGCCGTCGGCGAGCAGCACGGGGCGCAGGTTGGGCAGCCCGTTGCGGGGCCTGCCGCCCACGTCGCCGTCGGTGTAGCGCAGCATCACCTGCGGACCCATGTCCAGGATGAGCCCGTCACCGGCGAAGCCGCCAGCCAGGGCGCGGCTGGGCACCATGTTCAGGTCCCCGTGCGGGGTCACCAGGCGGCGGAGGCGCATGCCCGCCACGTCCACCTGCTCGTTCCGCGCCGTGTTGGTCGCGTACAGGTCGTGCAGGGTCTGGAAGAGCGTCGGCCCCGCCACCAGGAACTTCTCGCCGCTGCCGCGGCTGAACACGGGGTTGCACACCGTGCCCTCGAAGTACGCCTTGGTCATCGTGCCGCCCACCGCGAAGGTGTTGTTGGTGATGGCGTTGTACAGGCCCTGGCTGGTGGTGGCCAGGCGCGAGCCCGCGTCGGTCACGCCGGTGACGGTGCGCCCGCCGAACAGGATGACGTGCTCGATATCGCGCTGGAACATCTGGAACGCCTGGGCACGCTGGAAGGCCTCGGGTTCCTCCACCTGGGCGTCGAGCACCGCGGCCCGTCCCGAGACGCTCACCGCGACCTTGTAGGTCTGGATGGTCTGGGTGTGCGTGACCGAGACGAAGTCGCGGTCGGCGGGGGTGGGGCTGGCCTCGCCCATGGCCGGGCCGATGCGCCGCAGCACCGCGGTGTTGGCGACACCGGCGGTGCCGGCGGCCACGCCGCCGTTGGCGCTGCCGACGCCGCGGATCACCGTCAGCGTGTTGGTGGAGATCGCCGAGATGTAGAGCACTTCGCGGGTGGCCTCGCACACCACCAGATCGCCGGGCAGGAACACCGCCCCGCTGGCGACGACGATCGAGGTGTCACCGGCGGTGTACGCGGTGCCGCCGTTGTTGATGGTGGTGGTGCGGGTGGGCAGGTCGGCCGAGTTCCAAGTGAAGGTCTGGTTGCCCACACGCATGGTCCGCCCCTGCGTCAGGCACATGGCCAGGATGGGGGCCTCGACCTGGAGGTCGCGGTTGTTGCGGATGATCTCGCGGACGATGTCCGGGTCAAAGGGTGCGTGCGTGCTCTCGAAGATTGCGACGGTCTGCATGGCTGTTCGCCTCCGTGTCTGTGGTTCCGATGCGTTCAATCAATCGCCGCGGGAACACCCCGAGGCGAACAACGTCCTTGAAGGGCTACGAGCCGACGGGCTTGGCCTGCGCCTCGGCGGAAATCCTCTTGATGGACTCGATCCGCTCGGCCAGGGGCTTGACCTCACCGCCACCACCGCCCGCCCCACCAGCTCCCTTGGCCCCCTCCTTCTCCGGCGAGGCGGACCCCGGCTTGATGTCAACGCCCAGGGCCTTCTGGTCGGCGATGAAATCGGCCAGCGCCGCCTTCACCTCGTCGGCGGTTTTGACGCCGCGTGCGTGCAGGTCGCGCACGAAGGTCTTGTGCTTGGTGAGTCCCGAGTACTTCTCGTCGGTGAGCGTCTTGGCGATCAGCGCTTCGCGCGTCGCCGTCTCGCCCGCCTTGGTCTTCTCCGCGTCCATCGCGGTGAATCGCTCCTCGGCCTTCTTGGTTGATTCGATGATCGCCTTGGCCCACGCCGGCGGCTGGTCGTCGTCCGTGCCCGTCTTGGGCTTGCCCCCCGCCTTGTCGTCGGGCTTCGGAGCCGGGGCAGCCTCACCGAGCTTCTTCACCGTCCCGGCGATCTCTTCGACGGTCTTGCTGAGGGTGGTGGTGGCCTGCCCCACCGCGCTGGTCACCAGATCGCCCAGCTTGAGCGCCTTCGCGGGGTCGGTCAGAAAGTCGATCACCTGCTTCTCTTGTGCGTCCGTCAATGCCATGTTCGTCGAGTCCTTTCGTTGGGGCTTCATGCCCGTCTGGTTTGCTGCTTGCTGTTGTCTCTTCCCGACTCCCGACTGCCCACTCCCGACTCCCGTCTACGCCGCCCTGGTCCGTCGTCGCTCGCTCCGGTTCTGGAGCAGGCTCCCGTTGGCGGCCCTGCGCCGGTACTCCTCCACCGCCGTGCCCGCCTTCTCCACCCGCCCCTCGCTCACCAGCGAGCGGACGTACGCCGCGAACGTCTTGGTGCAGTTGGGGTGGAACGGCGGGGGCTTGCCCTCGGGCAGGTCGGCCAGCGCCACCGTCCCGTCCTGCACCGGCCCGCTCAGCGTCACCACCAGCCCGACAAAGTTCGTGCAGAAGTTGTCCGAGTTCGAGCCCGTGATCTGCGCCGTGGTGATGCCCACGGAAACCTGCCGGGCGATCTGCCCCTGGGTCTGCGCCTCGGCGGTGCGCGTCCGCACCACCATCTCGGCGTACGAGCGCACCGTCCCGTTCCACGCCCCGACGTTGATGATCTGGTTCCCCACCTTGCGGTAGTTCTCAATGACGCTCTTGTCGAACCCCGCCCCGCGCCCGATCAGCTCGCGCATCAGCCCGAGCGCCCGGCGCGGATCGCCGGTGACGACGCCGTCGGCGATCACCCGGTTGACCTCGCGCTCACTGAGCGAGAAGGTCCGCCCCAGCGTCTCGCCGTCCCGGTTCGCCGAAGCCAGCGACTGCGAGAGCGTGCGGAACAGACCCACCGCGTTCTCGCCATGGTCCTCGGTCCGCAGCGCCATCTTGGCGGCGCTGTCAGCGGCGATGCGCTCGACGGTCTCCTCCTGCACCGCCGCAAACGAGGTGTCAAGCCCCGCTTGCCGACTGCCGACTGCCGACTGCCCACCGCCGATCCCCAGTTCCTTCGCCTGCTCGAGCGCCAGCGCCGAACCGCGCGTGAACGCCTCTTCAACCCCGGTTGAAACCACCTTCACGCCCGCCAGCCGGGCCCGGCGGGTGATGGCCCGGATCGAGTCCAGCAGCTCCGCAGCGCGTCCGGCGCGGAACGAAGCCGAAGCCGAGCCCGTCGCGTCCAGTTCCTTGATCGCGTCGCCGAGCTGCTTGTTGATCGCGGCAGCCGCGCCCGAGTAGATCGCCACGATCTCCGCCCGCTTGGCGGCGCTCACGCCGGGGTCGTCCATGGTGTTGCCCTCGGCCTTGAGCGCGGCGACGCACACGACGAGCGCCATCGCAGCGCCGATCCACTTCGCCACTTGACCACTCGACCACTTCATGCCTCACCTCCCTCGCCCGACTGGCCACTCCCCACTCCCGACTGCCCCTGCATCTCCAGCATCAAACTCCGCTGGGCCCGGCCCACCCGCGCTTCCTCATCCGCCTCGATCTCCGCCAGCACGTCGTCTGGGTTCTCGCCCTCGTGCACCGCCGCCAGGGCGCGGCGGCGGCTGGTGAGCCCCGCGGCCAGGGCCCGGTCCTGCTCGCTGACGCGGTCGCTGAAGGTCTTGGGCAGCCCCGGCAGAAATCGCACGTTCACCGGCGCCACGTCGAACATGCCCCCCGGCAGCGCCGAGGCCAGCCGCGAGCACACCGTGAACACGCGCTCGATGGGGGGCGTGAAGTACGCCGCGGCGGACTGGGCCGCCGCCAGCGGGTTGGTGGCGTTGAGCTCCAGCTCGCCGAAGGTCCGGTGCACCTGGGTGTCCTTGGCCGAGATGCCCAGCAGCGCCTGCGTCATCTCCACGCCGGCCATCAGCCAGTCGGCGATCTTCTCGACCATGGTGAGCATGTCCGCGAAGTTGTGGTTGCTGGTGATGTACTCGAGCACCTTCTCGTCGTCCACGAAGGCGTCGACCTCCAGGTCCACCGTGTTGGTCTTTTTGTCGAAGGCCGCCTCGGGCACGCGCATCTTGGGCGTGCCGTGCACCTCCATCGAGCGCACGTAGCGCGTGAGCCCCATCGTCAGGGCCGCGATCAGGTCGATGTCGTTGAGGTCCAGCCGCGGGCTCGGCTCGGCGTCGTCGCCGCCGGTGGCCCCGTCCACGCGGTGCCCGATCACCAGCTCGCACACCGCCAGTTCCGGCCCCGGCAGCATCGTCAGTTCCGGCAGCGCCGCCGCCTCGGGCCCGACCTCGGACAGCGCCACCGGCACGGCGTTCTTCGTGTCGGCGACGCTCACCGCCAGCACGTCGTCGCTCTCGACTCGGTACGCCCGCTGCGCCACCGCGGCCAACTCCGCGCCCCCCCCGCCGTCGTCCGGCAGCCAGTGCGATTCGACGCGCAGGAAGCGGACCACCTTGCGGGGGCGGCGCGGGTCGGGTCGTTCGATCACCCAGCGGCGCTCGTAGGCGGTGGGCTGGCCGTCGGGCCCGGCCCGGCCCATGGGGAAGCACTGCTCGTTCTTTTCCAGGCGGACCACCGGCCCGCGTCCGCCGGCGGTCGAGGCCACCACGGCGCTGAGGTACGCGGCCCCCTCGACGTTCACCAGCACCGCGGCCTTCTGGATGAGCAGTCCGAACTGCCCGCGGCGGATGGTCTCGTTGAGCGCCGCCTGCTGGGTGTCGTTCCCCTCGGGGGCGGTGACGATGGGCGGCTTGCCGCACAAAATCTGGGCGTGCTTGCGCATGGCCAGGCGCACGTGGTTGAGCTTGACGCACAGCTCGGCGGCCCGGCCCTGGTTGTCGCGCACCATGGGGAAGCGGTGCTTGGTGAGGTCCTTGAGCAGGGCGTGCCACTGGCCCGAGGCGATCGAGCGCATCACGCGCATGACGCGGCGCCGCTCGCGCATGCGCTTGAGCACGTCCTCGCCGTACACCGGCGGCTCGAAAAGCGCTGGGGGCCGGGGGGGTCCGGGGGGCCGGGTCGGGCCGGCGGAGATTTGAGAGGTGAACCTGCTCACGCGCGGCACCCCCCGGCGAGCCTGAGCGGGATGAACTTCGACGCCCGCGTCTCCACCGCGTGCACCGCGAGCGCGAACGCGCAGGCCCGGTCGGCGTGGGAACCCTCGTTCCGCTCGGCGTCGTACCGCACCGCGCCCGAGGCGGTCCTGATCTGTTTCACCGACGCGAAGTCCACCAGCACCGCCGGATCGCTCGGCAGCGTGCAGCGGCGGTCCGCCAGGCGGTCGTGGGCCAGCTGGAAAAACTCCGGCTTGGTCGTGGCGCTGAAGATCACGCCCTCGGCTCGTGAGCGGAACTGGAACTCCATGTTCTCCGCCAGGTTCTCGCCCAGCCCCGTGCGGTCGATGCACACCCGGCTCACCCGCACGGTGTTCCCGCGTCCGCGCTCTTCGGTGAACGCGAAGTCCGCCCGCATCAGGTCCGTGAGCAGCGCCTTGAACGTGTCGAAGGTCCGCTTCTCGCGGTTCATTTCCTTCAGGACCTCGGTCGGGAAGAACAGCACCCCCAGCGTGTGCAGCAGCGAACCTGCGCGGCCCAGCACCCACACCACGAACAGATCGCCCGTCTTGGCAACGTCCACGCCCGCGAACAGCGCATCGGGCTTCACGCGCTCCACGCTCGTGCGCACGTCCGCCATGAACTGGGCGCGGTCCATGCTGGGCATCGGAACCTTGTCGTCGCAGCACGGCCGCGTCAGCGCGAAGGGGAAGTACTGCGAGTCCGTGACGGCCCGCTTGACGCAGCCGGTTTCTTCAAGCCACTGCTGCTCGGTGCGGTAGAAGACGCGGCAGTGGGCCCGCCACTGCTCGCGCGTCATCTTCAGCGGCGTGACGTGGCACAGGTACTCCACCACGCCCTCTTCGATGGCCCGGTCGATGGTGCAGGTGTGCAGGCTCACCGGCATGTCGTCGGGGCGGGGTTCACCCGCGCCCTCGCCCCCCGCGCCCTCGCCCCCCGCGCCCCCCGCGCCCTCGACACCCTTCCTTCGCAGGCCCATCTCCATGATCTGGTCGGCGGGCGAGCCCTCGGTGATGCCCGAGGTCATCATGATCAGCGTGGCCCCCAGCGAGGCGCACCCCGCGGCCGCGACCAGCAGCGCGTCCACGTCGTCCACAAAGCCGACCTCGTCGAAGACCAGGTCACCGCGCAGCCCGCGGAAGGCGGTGGGGTTGCCGCTGATGTACTTCACCACCGGACGGGCCCCGTCCTTGGTCCGGGGGAACTCGACGTACCCGACGCGGCACAGCAGCCCGTCGATCTGTTCCTGGCCCCACACGATCTTCGAGACGTGCCCCGCCAGGTCCAGGCAGCGCTTGACGGCGCGGAGGAACTCGGCCCCGTTCTCTTCGTTGACGGTGGTGTAGATGCAGTCGCGCGAGACGCGGCCGGTGAGCCGCTCGATGACCACCCGCAGCGCCACCGTCGTCGTCTTGAGGCACGACCGCGCCCACCACAGGAAGATGATCGTGGCGGGGTCATCGATCACCGCCTGCGCATACGCGGGCAGAGCCGGGAACACCGGCTTCGCCGGGGCGCGGTTCCGAGTGGGCTTTGCGGCAACAGCGTTCTTCACGCCGCGGCCCTCCCGTTCTTGCCAGCGCCCACCCGGCGGGCCGCTTCGCGCTTGGCCTCAAGGATCAGGTCCGGCGTGGGCGCGATGCCGCGCGTGACCAGCGCCAGCGCGAAGCCCTGGTCCTCGGGCGGCACGCTGATCTTGCCGTCTTCGATATCCGCCTGGAACTGCCGCAGGGCCTGCCGGGTCTTCTCGGCGTCGGCCTCGTTCTTCTCGGTCCGCCCGTGCGTCGCATTGCTCTCGGTGATCGAGTTGAGCATGCGGATCAACAGGTGCCGCCCCTGCGTGTCAGTCTCCTCCCACACGCCCGGCTCGAGCGCGTCGTCCAGACGCGCCGCCAGTTTGATGGCCAGGTCGCGCATGGCCGCCTGGAGATCGCCGTTGTAGCCGTCGATTTTCCTCGCCGTTCCCCGCGCCGAGTCGTGCTTGGCGTACTCCTCGACGTAGCGGCTCTTGAGCCGCGCCAGCACCGAGGCGAGCCGCTTGTGGTCGCGGCGTGAGCGGGCGTTGTCGGCGGGGTACACGCGCCGCGCCACCTCGTCCACGGGCGATGCGTCCACGATGACCGCGTGAGCGCAGCGGCGCAGCGTGTCGTCGCCCAGGGCCTTCCACTCCACCGAGCGCACGCCCTTGCCGCCCACGTTGATGCGCGCCTTCTCGATGACGGCGTTGAGCAGCCGGACGCGCAGCGACTTCGACGAAGGCCCCGAGGCGGGCAGATCGAGCTCGCCGGCGGCCAGGCTGCGCCGCTCCACGGCCCGCTTGCGTGCGGCTTCGCCGGAAGTCGGTCGGCCCTTGCGGCGGGGGGCGTTGGTGGCGGCGTTGGTGGCGGGCTTGGTGGCGTGCTTTCTGGGGGCGTGCTCAGCCATGCTGGCCCCCCTTCACGTCCGCGGCACGCACCGCTTCGAGGGCGATTCGCCAATCGTTGAAGGCGTGCATCTGCCGTGACAGCTGTTCGATGTCGTTGTCGTGGCGGGTCACGCTGGCCTGGATGGCGGTGAGCGCCGCCTTCATTTCGGCGCGCATCTCCGCCTGGTCCGACTTCATGCGTTCGCCGATGGAATCGATGCGGGCCAGCAACAGGTCGCGTCCCAGCCGCACGTTCTCTTTGGCGGTCTCGTCGCTGCGATCCTCGCTCTTCTCGGCGCGGGTGTTGAGCCACCCCGCCACCGAGAACGCCAGCGAGGCCAGCAGACCAAGCGCGAACATCACCACCTGCCACGAGGGCGTACCCGCGTGCTCAACGGCCGTCTCGGCCAGGGTGAGGGAGATGAGTGGGGAAGTGATCACGTCGTGGGGCTTGAGACTTGGGTCCTGGGTACCCCGCCGGTCCCCGGCGGGTCTGATGCCTCGATGCCTTTCCGCTACGCGGCGGTTTCGATCTGCACTTCCACCGTGTTCCCGTTGACGTTTCCGGTGACCTTCACGGCGGGCTGGCCGGTGGTCGCGCCCGCTCGATAGCCCGACGGGCTCACGCGCCAGCGCTTGCGCCGTTTGGCGAAGGTTTCCAGCGTGCTCTGGAGCAGCGCCTCGCCGGCGGCGTACTCGTCCTTGCCCTTGGCCGTCTCTTCAGCACGCTTGAGTGCGTCCATGGCGCGGGCGACGAGGGTGTTCGCTTCGTCCTGGTCGAGCCCCGCGAACAGGGCCGCCAGCAGCTCGGCGGGCTTGTCGGTGGGGGCCTCGCTGCCCGAGGTTTCCACGTCGGGCGCGACGACCAGATCGCCGGTGATCTTGACTTCGAGGTCCAGCGCGTACGAGCCCGCGGGCAGCCGCGAGCCCTTGCGGTCCATCTGCCCGGTGATGGCCGAACCGGCCCGGTCCAGCGCCTTGACGGCGGTGAGCCGCAGGACATCCTGCTCCGTGGTTCCGACCGTCTTGACCGCCTGTTTCTTCGCCACTGTCGTGCCTCCGTGCCTGCGTGCCTTGGTGTCTTGTTCCCGACTGCCGACTGCCCACTCCCGACTCCCGCGCCTTCTTCGCCGCCCTCTGGCTCAAACGGGCCCTCCGTGGCCCTGAGTGCGCCGCATCCGTGCGGCGTCTCTCTCCGCTCGAATCAACCGCTTGCGCCGTTCACAGCCGCCGCGTCCCGTGCCACCGAAGTCCCCGCCGCGGGGACTTCGGTGCTCTTCACGCCCGCCAGCACCGCCCCCAGCAGCCGCGCCATCTCGCTCTCGCGCTTGCCCTCGTCGTACAGCCGGTCCGCGTTATCGCGCGCCGCGTTGGCCTCGCGCGTGGCTTCGTCCCACGTCTTGTCCTCGGCGGCCTTGCGGCCCACGCGGCCCAGCAGCACCCCGCCCAGGCCCGTCACCGCCGCGGCCAGCAGGTCCCCGTAGCCCGGCACCAGCGATGCCCCGCTCGAAGCCAGGTCCAGCACCACGGCCTTGCCGCGGTCGATCTCTGCGATCCGCGCCAGCGCCGCGTCGCCCGAGGCACGCACCTCGCCGAGCTTCGCCTCGGTCCGGGCCGCGATCGTGGCCACGGCCCGCTCGGTGTCGGCCTGCATGCGGGCCAGCCGGTCGGTGGTCTCGTTGGCGGCGATCTCGTACTCGGCCTGGAGCTCGGCGAGTTTGACGCGCGTCTCGGCGTCCAGGCTGGCCACGGCCCGGTCGAGGGCCGCCTTGCGCCGCGCCTGCTCGGCCCTGGCGGTGTCCGCCTCGGCCTTCAGGTTCGCCGCCAGGCGGTCGGCCTGCTCGCGTGCCGCCAGGGCGGCCTTGTCCGCCTCGGCTCTTCGCTGCGCCTCGATCTCGGCCCCGGTGGCGGGCTGCTGGGTGTACGGGCTGGTGACCTTGCTGGCCCCCAGCCACTCGCACCCCGTCATCCCGGCAGCCAACGCAACCCCGCACGCAAGCACGCAGACCGCACGCGCAACACCACGCGAACGACCAACGAACACGCGACCAGCGGATTCCCCCGCCTTTTCCGCCCCTGATGCCCGATGCCCAGTGCCCAGTGCCTTCTGGTTCATATCGCCTTCCTTGCGTTGTGGTTCCCCGCGTCCTGCGGGGTTCTCATGTCAACTTGCGTTGTGTTATGTGGGCTTATGTCCGGTCAGATTCACCCGCGAACATCCGACCTACGTCCATCGCCGCGGCGCGATCGGTCGAGCCAGCAGGAACCTCACCGCCGAGCCCGCCCCGCCGGTGGATCGCTGCGTGAAGGAGCCCCCGAGCCCTTTGGCCGTCGGGCCCGTGGCGGAATCCAGCGTCCGCCACGGGCCCCCCGCGCGCATGTGGGGGGTTGTATCGAAGGAAGAAAAAGCCTCGGGGAGCGCGACGTTGCCGGCGCGCTCACCCGAAGCCTCGTGGGGGGCATTGTCGGCGTCTTTGGTGGCACCGTTCGATGAGCGGTGCTGGCCCGAGAGCGCGCGATCACTCGAGCTCGCGGGCCCGCCTTGAACACCCGAAGAAGTTGATTGGTCCTGACCAACCGAGTCATCAACGCGCGGCTCATCGACGCGCGGCGTCCCCGAAAGCCCGCTCACCCAAGCCCGCCCGAAGGCGTCCGGGTCCGGCACCGCCTGGGTACCCCGCCGGTCCCCGGCGGGCTCTGCTGAGTCCCCCACCACCACCGGCCCGCCAAAGCCAATGATCGCCGTCAAGGCAACCATGAGGCCGCAGCACACCGCGGTATCGGTCCACCCCTGACGAGTCTGATTGGATCGCCCCGCGCACGGCGCAGCCGCAGCCTTCCCCCCGAGTGCCCAGTGCCCAGTGCCCGATGCCTTCCGTGACAAAAGCACAACGCCGTCCTTCCCGCCGCGTCATGCGGCGAAATGGACGGACCCGTCCGGGCGAGGCCTTATTCCCCGAGAAGTCTCTCGGGGGTTGCCGCTCCAGGGCCCCCGTCAAAACGGGGTGCGTGAGCGGCGGCACTGAACTGCCGAGGGCACTTTATCGGCCCATGCCCCCCGAGTCAAGCAGATTTGCTGGGGCGGGCTCAATCGAGCCTGTTACAACCCGGCTTGATGGATGCCAGGATCGACGAGGATGAGGAACATGAGCCGCGAGATCCGCCACACACACGCGACGGTGGCGACGACAACGCCCGCGCCGACGGCGATCACGAGGCGGTCCCACCCCAGGAAGTTCGTTTCCACCGCCAGATAGCCCTGCATTGATGTCGCGGCCACCGCGAGAAACAAAAGCGCGATCAGCGTCTGGAAGTGGTACGAAACCAGTTTACGGTACGTGCCCGTCCTCGCGAGCCGCTTGACGGGCGCCGTGTTGATGAGCGCCAGCAGCAGCGAGATCCCCGTGGCCTGGAACCCGGCCAGCACCGACGAGGCGTCCACGGCGCTACCCAGTGCCCCCTTCACCGCCGGGATGATCCACGTCGGTTCGGGCGGAGACGCGAGGCACGCGAGAAACGCCGCACCGCCGCAACCCCACGGCCACCACATCTCAGCGCGGCCACGGCGGACAGCCCGCCGCGTGGGCGTGTTGCCCACCGGCTGAGGAATGCCCCGAGCATCGTGCGCCGCGATCTGCGTCATGGTTCCGTCCCGAACTGTTCCCGAAGCATCGGCTTGCACTCGTGCAGCGTTGCGTTGAGTCTTCGAATCAGGTCGCCTGTGTCAAGATATCGTAGTCGCTCCACGTCGAACTCAAAAACCTCGCGACCCTTGAGCAGGTCGAGCAGTTCCATCTGGCCGTCAGACCCCGCGCCCTTCACCTTGATCGTCTTCACGTGATTCCCGTCCGGATCCTCCGCGTGCAGTTTCGCCAGCCATCTGCCGATCGCCTTCGCCTTACCCACCACCGGCCCGTCGCTCTGCTCCGCACCGATGGACACCTGAACACGGATGTTCAACGCCGACAGTTCATCCGCCGCCTTCGTGATGTAACCGACCGCGCCCCCAGCGTTGCGCAAAGCCTTCCCGCCCGCCGGATCATGGAACGCGATCTCGATGTACTGCACTCGCTCTTTGTCTGCAAGACGCTTCAGCATCTCCGTCTTGTAGACCGGCGAAACGTCGATCGGCCCCGAGCAGCCGATCTCGCCAAAGAACGCCGGCAGCACCGTGTGCCTCGGCCCCTGGTTGTTGAAGTGCACCAGGGCCGCGCCCCGCTCCGGCCACAGCGCGAAGCACATCGGGTACGCGAGGTCGTCCTTGGCGTCGATGGGCAAGTCGCTGACGGTCAGGTCCCGCAGTCTCTTCGGCAGGTTGTCCGATGCACGCTTGTAGACCACGCCCGTCAACTGACCACGTGCCGCGTGCCATTGGCCATCGACCAAGACATAGTGATGGTTCTCATGAGAGAACTCGATCGGCTCCCCCCGCCCTACGAACGCCTGTGCATTCTGCTGCAACTCCACGAACCCCTCGGTTGGATCCGTGGTGCGCTGATACCAGAAGAGATGGGCTTTGACGGTCCGCTTTGCCATGAGGGGCTCCTGATCGCGGACAAGGTACCACATATCTTCTTATCTCGAAACATCCCCCAGCGCCGCCCCGAACACACCGCCACACACCCCCACCACCCCCACCAGCACGACCACGAGAGTGCCGAAGAACACGAGCGCCGCCAGGTCCACCTGGAGCCGGTAGAAATCGCCTGCGCCGCCACCCCTTCTCTTCACGCCACCTCTCCCTTCACCGCGCCGCCCGCTGATCCCCTGCCGATGCACTCATCTTGTTGAGGCATACAGCAGGGCAAACGACTTCACGCGCTTCCATTCCGCCGGTGGCACGAAGAACTCCTGTGACAGCACATGACGGGCGTCTCGGTCTCCGCCCCAATCGATCCGCAGACGCTTCTGTTCAGCGGTCCACACGATTCGTCCGTCGAGATCGAGCAGCGCCACGGAGACGACGCCGGCCGTCGCATCCTGCCCCGTCGCGTTCTGCACTTCCGTCACCAGCATGCATCTCGTGCCCTCGGCCCGCTTGCTGCGCACGATCACGCGGAAGTCGTGCACGATCACGCCGGGATCGACCGTGTCTCCCGGCACAAGCACGACGGATTCATGCCGCCACACTTCACCGGCGGGTCGGCTGTTCGCCGCCCGCTGCACTTCGATTTCCGCCACCGGGGGTGCGTAGATCGGCGCCCGTGTCGAGACCCTCGCCCCGGACCGGACCGGCTCGTTCCCGATGAACGACCTCCCCACAAGGAACGCGGCGACACAGACGCCCACCAAAAGCAAGCCTGCGCCACGTCGCCCCTCAGGCGACAGATTCCCCCATCCACGGCGCACCCGTCCCCACCATTGCGCGGTCAGGGGAACTTGCTCCGCCGCGACAGCCGCCGCCGCTTCGTGTGGACATGATGAAGTGACCTCGACAACCTCCATCCCCGCGTTGCGCATCTGGGCCCGAACGTCATCCGCGTCCTTGGCTTGGAAAGCGTCCAGCGTCTGCGTTTCGCCGTTGGCCGGATCGCGCACCACCACGCGGTGCGGCGCGAGCGAACTGGACCAATCCCGTTCTGCCCGCGCGAGACGCCTCGCCGTCTCCCGTCGCGCCCGATTGTTCGCCATGCGCTCAAAGACACCCATCTCCCGCGCCGCCAGCCCGCCCACGGTGCCGAGCACGGCGATGGAAACCAGCACAATGAGTGCGATCATGAGCGGGCTCACGCTGCGTCCTCCTTCTTCGCCTTCTTCTTGCCGAGGATGCCGGGATCAAGAATACGAGTCACCTCGTGCGTCTGCTCGGTGGGCAGGGGCCGCTGCTTCAGGCCCTCCACCAGCTTGGCGACGCTGTCGCTTGCCGCCGGTTTCGGCACCCGGACGCGCTCGACGGGGCCGATCACCCGAGCGTTGCCGATGTCGGTCCTCATCGATTCTTGAAGCGCGTTCCACACCGCTTCCGGCGTGATGTCGCCCGGCCCGCCGACCTGCGCCTGAGCAATCCACCTCAGCAGCGCGAGACGGTGATGGTCGGGCATGCCCGCCAGGACGCCGAACGCCGCCGTTGCCAGGGCCTTGAGCGATCCGTAACCGTGCCGGGCGGCGAGATGCTGCACGGCGCGCCACACCTCGTCGGGCACGACCACGCCCTGCTTGGACCAACCTTCGGGGACCTTGCCCTGCCGTGACACCACGAAGCCTCCGTGTCCCCCGATGACCCCGACCGGTTCGGGAACCACAGCAATCGTCGCAGCGCCACCATCGCTCCGCACCCCCACAACCTGTTCATCCAACCAATATTCATCCACAACCGCACTTCTTTCCGAACCTCTACTTGACAGGTTCTAGAACCTCTGGAATACTGTGACCACTGAACTGCCCTACCCGGACGGACACGCCCGGGCGAGGCCTTGCAGAGCCGGTCGGACACACGGACGGATCGCCACGGGACCGCAAGCCCCGGATCACGCCCGCCCCGATCGACCCAGACACGAGGCCCCTC
>JBJXFG010000073.1:0-16314 GCA_046154665.1 Phycisphaerales bacterium
TGCCGGAGTATCGATGCACTCGACCACTTGACCACTCCGCCACTTCCCTCAAGGACACCCCACCCCAAACTGCCCCAGAAAAACAGTCAAATCCGCCGTATTCACCGCCCCGTCATCGTTCACATCACCCGCGATCCCCGTCGGCCCGCTTGATCCGAACGCGCCGAGAAACCGCACCAGATCATTCGTGTCCACCCGACGGTCGCCCGTCAAATCCGCCGGGCAGGGCTTCGGCGGCACCCCCGCCGCCCCGCGCAGAAACGTCCCCCGCGTGCTCAGCCGCGCCGCGTAGGTGTTGATCGGGATCGGATTCGGACCCGAGATCAGGTTCGGCCCGATGAACAGCCCGCGCGTATCGAACAGCGCCCCGGAGAACTGCGGCCCGTTCGCCGTGCCGGAATACCCGCCGTCGACCCCCGACACCATCGCCGCCAGCTTCGCCACCCCGTCGGCGGGGTCAACGATGAACACCGGCCCAGTCGAATCGTTCAGCGCCGCGATGCCTTCGGTCGGGCCCGCGGGCTGGTCGAACGTGAACAGCAGATAATCGCCCGCGAAACCCGGCGGCCCGCCGAACACCGCCGTCTGGTTCACCGTGTTGGTGCCCCAAGTCAGCGCGAAGTCGTCGGTGCTCGCCCAGAACCAGCCGATGAAGTTGCCCGCCTGAAAGAGCTGCGGCCCCTTGTCGCGCCCGCGGCCAACCAGCATCAACGCCTTGCCCACCTCGTTCGTCCGGTTGTAGATCGGCGCCCACAGCGTGAACGACGGCTGCCCCGCGTTCAGCTCATACACCGTCACGTCCTGGTCAACCCCTTTGACGAAATACGCGTAGCCCGTCTCCGCCGCCGTCCCGTT
This sequence comes from Phycisphaerales bacterium, assembly GCA_046154665.1. Taxonomy (GTDB): domain Bacteria; phylum Planctomycetota; class Phycisphaerae; order Phycisphaerales; family UBA1924; genus JAFLCM01. The sequence goes on from JBJXFG010000073.1 coordinate 856, forward strand.
GCGGAAGAAAAACGTCCCGCCCCCGGCGTTGCCGACATGCGACGACGACACGAAATGCCGCGCCGAGATCGGTACGCCGACATAGTTCCCAAACCGCCCGACATACTGCGCGAACCCGCCGGTGAGTTGGTCGGCGGGCTGCACCAACTGCCGAGGGCCGATGCAGATGACCGCTGGCGCGGACGACACCGCCGCGCCGAGCACGGCCGCCACCACGGCACCAGAGAAAGCCGACCGCGAGCCCCGGACCCGGTTCAGCATCGTCATCAACATCCCAGCCGCGATTCGTCGCATCGTGAAAGCCCCTGTGCACTGAAGGAGACACCCACCCACCGAAGTTCGGCACCCAACGCCGACACCTCAACCCTACCACAGCCCAAAGCCGCCGCCAGCCAATTCCCGCACCAATCGACCCTCAACCCGCCCCGATTCTGGGACGTTGGGACTCGGTTCGGCTCACTCGGGCCAATGACCGCCGCCCGTGCCCCAAACAGCAAAGACGAACCGTGACACGAATCACATTTGGCCCCGCTGCTTGGGGCCACGCGGCTCTCCCGCACCGGCCCTCGCCCGCCACCCACGACCCATCACTCAGCACGCGCGACTCAGCACTCATCGCACGTCACCGCCCGTTCAAGGGCTTCGGACTTTATACTTCATATCGCCGATATACATTATTTTCTACGCCAGCCGCGCATCCCTCACGCCAACCACCCGCCGCACGATCACCGCCCCCTCCACAAACACCCACGCCGCCAGCATCGGCACGAACCACCACGCTTTCGCGTCCATCGCCTCGATCGCCCGGATGGCCAGCGCCGGCAGCGTGCCCTTGGTCAGTCCTTTCGCAACGCCGATCAGCGGGTGCGGGCGAAGCAGGGCGCGGGCCGCGGGCGTGCGGAGGAACGCCGTGCCGTGAGCGCCGCGGTGCGCCGCCTTGACCACCAGCGTGTCCGCCGTTTGGCCCGCTTCGAGCACCGTGTCCAGCCCCGTCCGCCCCGTCACACCCAGCGCGAAGGGCCCGTGCGCCGCCCGTTCCGAGAACCGCGCCGCGGCCTTCAACTCCGCCGGCGTCTCGATCACCCGCAGCAACCGCACCGCGCCCGCTGGCGAGGCCCGCTTTGAAAGTGCCGCCGCGTCGCCGACCATTTCCACCACCTTCGCCTTGTCACCCGCCCGCAGCGCCCCGAGCAGTGCTTCCGCCACCCCCGAACTCAGAGCGCCGGCCTTGCGGGCGATCTTGAGAAGCGACGGTGCCCAGTCGATCTCGGGCGCAAGCGTCGTGACCACGCCCGCCGTCGAGAGCAGCAAGATCAACTCGTCGCTGTCGCCGTCCACCAGCAGCTTGGTCCCTTGGATCAGGAGATCGCGCACATCACCGAAGAGAAAGAAGTCCGCCGTCACTGCCCCGAGCAGCGATTCGAGCGACTTGCCCTGCCCCGTGAGCGCGCCCCAACCGGCGTCCTTCGCCTTGCGGAGCCAATCCGCGCGCTCCGACTCCACCCGCGCGCGGTTCGCGCGCAGCGCCTCGCGCGCCGCGCCGTCCGCCGCCGAGTCCGTGTCGAGCCCGGCGTCGATCACCTGCAGTGCCTCGCTGAAGCGTCCCTGCGAGCGCAGTTCTTCCGCCGAAGCGAGGTAATCGAACCCCGGCAACGCCGCCAACTGCATCCGCGCCAGCCGCCCGCCCGTTTCGGCCGCGAACGCCCACAGCAGCACCGACGCGACCACCAGCCGCGCCAGGCCCCACTTCGAGCGCCACAACCCGAGCACGATGCGCCTCACGGGCGAACCTCGGAAACCGGCGCAGCGCCGCCCGGCACCACGCCCCCTGGCACCGCGCCCCCCGACGGCGCGGGAGCCGCCGCCTCCGCAAATCGCACCTCCACCGTCGCCCGCTCCCCGGCGATGGCGTGGATCAACCCCGTCACCTGCTCGCGCGTCGCGTCCTCGACCAGCCGCGCGTCCGCAGGGCGCAGCATCATCGTCCGCGCCGCGTCGTACAGGCCGCGCCGCGCCAGCCCGAGGTGATACTCGCCCGACATTGACCGCAGCCGCAGCCACCCCACCGCAACGCCGATCGACTCGCCTTCGCCCAGCACCTCGGTGGCGATCCGGGTGGGTCGAGGCAGCGTGACGACAAACGCCGAGCCGAACGGGTCGGTCTTCACGGCGGCCTCAGCGAAGTTCGAGAGGTCAACGCCGAACATCAGCCGCACCGGCGCTTTCGCCGTGGCCGTCACGTCGCCGCGCCAGCTCGGGCTGAGTGACTGGGCCGTGACGTTGGTCTCGAAGATGACGGTGACGAGCCGCGCGCTCCTCACGGCCCGAGCGATCGCCGCCTCGGGCCGCACCGCGCCCTGCGCCGTGAGCCGATCGTCCACCGCGCTGGCCCGCAAAGCCCGACTCTGCTGGGCGGACATGAACCACGCCAGGCCGCCGAAAAGCCCCACACCCAGCAAGAGAATCCACGCAGCAGCGATGCGCCCGCCGCCCACCCCTGGGACGCGGTTCGCTCCAGGATGCTGGCTGGGGGCGCGGTTGGTCATAGCGAACGGCATTCATCGGCGGAACACCCGCGGCGCAATCACCGCCACGGCGAGCGCCACACGCTCGTCCGCACCGATATTGTTGGGAGCATCGCCCCATGCGTCCCGGCGCGACTGACGTGAAAATCGGCACGCTCACTGGCAGGGTTGGCCGAAGCGACCGAGGAAGGTCGTCAAGTCCGCCGTGTTCACCTGCCCGTCGCCGTTCAGGTCGCCGTTGGTGCCCGGCGGAACAGCCGTTCCGAACCGACCGAGGAAGAACGTCAGGTCAGCGGTGTTCACGAGTCCATCGTTGTTCACAAGATCGCCTCGGCACGACAGTCGACTGATCTGTGCGCCGGCACCGAACAACTGTCCCACCAGATGGCTCGACCCGGCCTCGCCCGCGTTGCGCATCGCGGCGCTCTGGTCGTTCACCGCGATCAGGTCATCGCGTGCGTCGTTGTTCACGTCCGCCGAATCTACCAGCCGAGGCTCGATGTTCTGGTAGACGTCGCCGAAGAACGACAGTGCCGCCTGGTAGTTGCCGCTATTTGGTGGGTCTTCTTGTTTGTCGTTGCGGAACACCCGCACGACGCGCGAGCTCCCCAGCCGTGTGACCACCGAGAGATCGCCGTCGCCGTCTTGGTCGAGGTCGCCCAGCGTGAGCGACGTCGGCTCGTCACCGCACGAGAAATCGGCCTTGGGCAGGAACCCCGGCGTGGTGTCGGTCGAGCTGTTGAGCAGCACCGACACGGTGCCCGACCCGGCGTTGGTGACACACAGATCGTTGATCTCCTTGGGGTTATCGAGCCCGCCGGGCTCGACCTGGCTGGGCTGCGTGCCCACCGGCAGCACCCGGCTCGGGAGCAAGGGATAGCCTCCGCCCGGCGCGCGGAAGAAGGCGCTGACTGTGCCGTCACCGCCGTTCGTCACTGCCAGATCGAGCGACCCCGCCCTCCCCTCGCCCAGATCGAGCAGCGCCGCGGTGATGTCCGTCGGCGCGTCGCCCGTCGCCAGCGTTGCCGCCGCCGCCAGCGTGCCGCTGGTGTTGAACAGCAGCGTGACCGAGTCCGAACTACGGTTCACCACCGCGGCGTCGATCGCCCCGTTGCCCGCGCTCACGTCGCGCAGCACACCGGTCACCACGCTGACCGGCTCATCGCCGACGGCGACCGTCACCCGGTTGAAGGTCACCGGCCCCTGCCCGGCCGTGGTGTTCGTGAAGACCGTCACGTCGTCGCTGCCCGCGTTGGTCACGATCAGGTCGAGCCTGCCGTCGCCGTTGAAATCACCCGCGGCCAGGGCGCTGGGGTTCACGCCGGCGTTGAAGTTGAACTGTCCGCCGTTGAAGCCTCCCCACGAAGCGCCGGAGTTCCCCGAGTTTTGAAGGATGATCAACTGGCCAGGGGCCGTCGTCGGATTGATCGGGTCGGGCACCGTCAGCGCGAGATCAGGGAAGCCCAGTCCTTCGATGCCGGCGACAAGATCCACCGCCACCACACCCGTCGGGCGGCCCGCATCGCTCACCGGTGCCTCGGGGTTCAGGTTGATGTTTTCGCCTCCCAGCTTTGTGACGGTCACCGAGATCGAGCCCGCACGCTCGTTCGCGCCATAGCTCAGCGCCAAGTACCGATCGCCCGTCAGACCGGGGAACACGGCCAGATCAAACCGCCCGGTCACCGCCGCGGCGTTCACCAGTTCGTACGCCGCCGTTGAGGTGATCGGCGCAAAGTTCGTGGGGTCCACCGCGCGCACTTCCAGCGTGCCCGCGACCCGCGCCGTGCCGCCGTCCTCAACTCGCAAGGAGTCTGAGACGATCCCGCCGCCGGGAGCCACCCCCGCGCGGAGACGCAACACGCCGGAGTCGGCACCGAACGTCGGGCTGACGCTGAGTTGTCGATACGACGACGGCACGCCTTCGAACCCCGTGATCCGGAACTCCGCGGGCGAGAACACACCGCCGGCATTCGGGCGCTCCGGCGCCAGCACGCCGCGGTTGATGACCGGGCAGCGCACCTCACCGTCACCCGACAGCACCGAATCACGCAGGATCACGACGCGCGTCTTCGAACTTCCTTCGACCACGGCGCCGTTGGACACGCGCATCTCACCGTTCTGCAGGGCCACCTCGAGCTCCGGCCTCAGGAACGAACCGGGCCCATCCACCACGACGAATGCGTGATTGTCCGGCAAGCCGTCCGGCGGGCTGTCCAGATCGATCGCGTTCTGCCCGAGCGTGAACCGACCGGCGACAAAGGTCGCCCCGTTCAAGACGTTCAACGTGCCGAGGCCGAAATCACCAATCTGGACCAGCGATGAGCCCATGTTGATGGTGGTCCCGACGCCGGTGACGGTGACGGTGCCGCGTTCGAGCAGCCCGTCGCCGATGAAGCCGGAATCGCCGAAGACGATGGCGCGGGTGAGCGTCAGGCTCGGGTCATCGCCGATCGCGCCTGACACCCGCAACGTCGGACGCGACGGATCGGGGTTCTGGCCGGGGCACACCAACGAAGGCGGCGGCGGCGACAGCAACAGCGTGCTGGTGATCGCCTCGCCCGCGAACGTCACATCGCCACGGAGCACATCAACGCCGCGGGCAGAGTCGCCCGTATCGAACGACACGCCGTAGGTGGTATCGAGATCGAACAGGGCGAAGGTGCAGAGCGTGGGAAGGCTGAACGACCAGCGAGCATCGTCGGACCATTCGCCGGACTGCGGGCTGAACCACTGGCGGTCTTGCGGGCAGGTTGGGCAGCGGAAGCCTTCGTAGGCGCCGCGGTCGACGATGCCGTTCTGGATTCGGGGGGAGCCGTCGAGGTCGAAGGGGAGAGGCTCGGAGGTGTTACCATCCGAGTCGAAATCAAGAAAGTCCATCAGGATCTCGCTGTTGACCCCTGCATCCAAGGCCGGGGAGCCCGATGTGAGCCGCAGATTGCCGTAGTCGTCGTTGGCGTCGCCCCATTGGCCATCGACCGGGTCTGGTGTCGCAGCGAACATCGGGTCGGCCGCGTTGCAGTCGCCGAGCGTGCTCGCATTCAGTCCGGTGAATCCTTGCACGCTGCTCGCCCAGATGAAGTAAGGGGGCGTGCCTTCGGGGACCGCAATCTGCGCGGTCTCGTTCGTGACTCCGCCCGAAGCGTTGCCCCAAACCAAACCGCTGATGATCGAGAGACCGGCGGTTCCGGTACGCCCGATCCCCGCCGCGCCTGACTGAGAATCGTTGAATGCGACGGTCGTGTTGACAAGGCTCAGCGAGCCCGGCTGCGGAGAACCCGACTCGATCGCCACCGCGCCGAAGCCCGTGGGAGAGATCGTCTGATTTCCGACCACTGCACAGTGGGCGAGACTTGTCTGACTACCGTACAACCCGACAACCGCAGAGCCCACTGCGGCACGGTTTCCGTTGAAATTGCAGTAGATCAGCGACAAGCCGCCCTGTGCGTCGCATGCAGCCCCGCCCCGACCAAGCGGCCCGGTTGAGTTCCGCGCAAAATCGCACTGCGACATCCCTGTCGCGGTTGCGCCCGTGTACACCGCGCCGCCTAAGTCCTCGGCGTAGTTGTTCTCGAATCGGCATCGCCTTGCCACGAGTTGTCCCACCGCCCCACCCTCGACCGCGATCGCTCCGCCTCGTCCTCCAAAGAGATACGCGAACGGGTTCTGAGCTCGGTTGTTCACAAAGATGCAGGTGTCGAAGAATGGCGACGAGCCGAGGCCGACGAAGGCCGCACCGCCGTTGTTCGCGACATTGTCCTCGAAGCGGCAGTTGCGGATCACCGGGCTGCCGGGCGCATCGTTCCATAGCATCAGCCCGCCACCGACACCGCCCGGACCGGACGCTAGGGCGCTCGCGTACCCCGATTGAATGATGAACCCATCAATCACGGCGGTTGCATTGGCTCCGGCCGCCGTCAAGACATGCTCGGAGTTGTCGCCGCGCCCCAACGGAAAAGGAAGACCCACATCGTCGCCCTGCAAGTCCCCGGAAAGGACGGCGGGGTTCTGTGTGATGTTGCGCTGAGAGAGAATGGTCTCATTGCCGGCGAAGCCGCCGTAGATGGCGAGGTTGTTGCGGAGGTTGAAAGATGCGGTGCGCGGGCCGTTGGGGGGGGCGGGGGTGTAGGTGCCCGTGGCGACCCAGATTTCGCGGACCCAGGGGGCGGATTCGAGGTCGGTGAGGGCGGTGCGGAGTTCGCGGTAAGCGTTGGCCCAACTGGTGCCGTCGTTGAACTCGCTCGGAGCGGACGAACTTACAAAGGCACGAGCGACAAACTGATTCGCGAGAATAGTAACGTCGCCTGTCGAAAACATCGCGGCGGCAATATCCGGCCGCCCATCATCGTTGAGATCGCCGATCGCCAGGCCGCGCGGGCGTCCTGGTACTCCGAAACTCAGCGGGGGCTCCACGATGCCCGACCCCAGGTTCCGAATGAGGCTGATCGTATTGTCATCTAGATTCGCCACGACGATGTCGGGAAATAAACCGTCGTCAATTAGGCCCAAGGCGACAGAACACGGTCCCGCACCCACTGGTAGCTCAGCCCAGCCAATAAAGACACCGTTCCCCTGATTGCGAAGCACGCTCACCGTACTCGGTGCCCCGTCGTTGTAGTTGGCAACGACGGCATCCGAGTCATCATCGCCATCCAGATCGGCGACGCCGACCGCAATCGCTTTTCGTCCGACAGGGTAGTCCACCTTCTGAGCGAACACGCCGCCGCCAAGGTTTCGAATGAAACTCATGAACGGGTCGTTGAAGTTGGCTACGACGATATCGGAGCGCGCGTCGCCATCAAAGTCCGCAATGGCGGCAAAGGTGGGCTGTCGACCTGTCTGCAATAGGGCCGACGCCGAGAAGCTGCCATTGCCCATGTTGGTGAGAATGCTCATCGAATTCTCAGCCGTGTTCGACGCGGCGATGTCGAGCCTCGAGTCCCCATTCAGGTCGCCGATGAGCGCATGATACGGCGCATCTCCAACCGAGTGAGTGACTCCGGGAGCGAAGCTCCCGGCACCGAGGTTGCGAAAGACGCTGACCGAATCACTGCCCGAGTTTGCGGTCACGAGGTCCGGACGACCATCACCATCCAAATCACCGACGGAAACGGAACGAGGGCCTATCCCCGTCGAGTAGTTCGTGCCTTGGGCAAACACCGCACCACCCAAGTTAAACAGGATGCTAATGGTGTTGCTTTGGAAATTCGCCACCGCGAGGTCGGGAAGCGAGTCTCCATTCAAATCTTCGATCGCGCTGGAGTAGGGTTGAAATCCAGTCTCGAACGAGACGGGAGAGCCCAGTAGCGGCGGAACCGCCGACACAGCACTCGCGCACAACAAGAGCGATGCGATCGCCAGGTGCCACGACTTCACCGCTCCGGGCAAAGTCGTTCTCGGCGACGCCGCTGTGGCCGCCGCCCGGCCCGGGCACGACGCTCCGTCAAAGCTCGGAGCATCGTGGCACCAGTCGTGGCACTTGGCTTGGCACTTGCTCCACACGTTGCCGATGCGTCGGATGAGAGAGGTCATGGCGGGGGGACTCCGGTTCGTTCGTTTGGCTGCGGGCTTTTAGTGTGCCGCGGGTTGGGTCGGCGGGGTGCGTGCGAAGGGATGGGTCGAAGGGAGTTGGTTGGAGTGGTGGGTTGAAAGGGCAGGGGTTGGTGGCCGTTGGCCGCCGGTGCCTGGCCGTTGGTTGATTCTGTCCCGGCGGCGACACGGCACAAGCCCGGCGTGGCGGATTTGCTCAAAGTTCATAGTTGCAGAGAGCGAGTGACCGCGAATGCGCGCGCCGAAATCGAGATGCGCCCGCGTGTTCGCTGATCAGGGGAATGGGCGACGCGTAGACATGGGTAGAAAGACGAGGCGGGTGGACGAGCGAACGGTCGCGTTCTGAGGCCTTGAACGCGACAGGGCGACTCATGCGAATCCCATTTGATCTCCGGGCGTTCGGTGTCCGTACGCAGGCTCTCGCTTGCGCTTCGGGTTCGTTGGCGGGCCTCGATCACAAACCCGAAGCGCAAGCGAGGGCCAGCGCACGGCAACCCCAAGCCCGGATTTCATCCGAAATGCGTATCAGGACCGGCACCCGTGGGGCAAACCCCACGGCTTTCGGGGTTGGTTTCTGGAAAATCTGGGCGAGGACAATCCGCGCGGCCTCGCGGGGCTTTGGGCCTCGGCATCCTGACAAAGACCTTTCGAGATTGACCCCGGCCTTGCATCTTCGGCGTGGGCCGCTACACTCTTCCTCCCCCTTCCCGCGGGCAAGCGGTCGGGGTGTTTCTGTCGTGTGGCCTTGTTGCCCATCGCCGAGTCGATCGGCGGCGAGATGCCACCGGCTGTTGACCTCCCGTTCCCGCGTGTCCTCTGAATCCGCAGACCCACTCACCATGCCGACGATCAACCAACTCATCCGCGCCCCGCGCATCCCGCAGTCCAAGCTCAAGAAGAACAAGGACTTGGCGCAGTGCCCGCAGAAGCGTGGCGTGTGTCTGCTTGTGAAGACGATGACGCCGAAGAAGCCGAACTCGGCGCTGCGGAAGATCTGCCGCGTGCGGTTGAGCAACGGCAAGGAAGTCACGGCGTACATCGGGGGCGAAGGCCACAACCTGCAGGAACACTCGATCGTGCTGGTGCGCGGCGGTCGCGTCCGCGATCTTCCCGGTGTGCGGTACCACGTGGTGCGCGGGTCGCTCGACTGCCTGGGCGTCGAGGGCCGCAAGAAGGGCCGCTCGAAGTACGGTGCGAAGCGTGGCAAGGCCGGCGCGGCGAAGAAGTAATCCGCCGAAGGCGGTAGGCATCGGGCGCTAGCCCGAGGCATCGGGCACTAGGAACTGGGCACTAGGCCTGAGGAATACGAAGAGCCCAGAGAATCAAGCGTTTTTTCGGGGTTGGCCTCGTGATCGGCTCGTGCCTGATGCCCAGTGCCGAGTGCCTTCTCGAATGCCTTCCCCCGGCAAGTAATCCCGATCGCTCTTGTCCGAGCGTCGGGGTGAACAGTGAGACGGCCCTCATGTGAGCGGTCGTCAGATGAGCCCGATTGCTCCCACCAAGCTGTCCCCCCCGCGGGGAGACACAGGAGATTTCAATGGCCGGACGTTGGACCGCTTCAGAAACTCAGCTTCGCCCCGACCCCCGCTTCAACAACCGCACCCTGGCGCGGTTCATCAACTGCATCATGCAGGACGGCAAGAAGTCCGTCGCGCAGCGTGTGGTGTACGACGCCATGGACGAGATCAAGACGCGGATCGAGAAGACCCCGCACCCCGGCGGGCTGCCCGGTCCCCTCGAAGTCTTCGAAAAGGCCATCGATAACGCCAAGCCGTTCGTCGAAGTGCGTTCGAAGCGCGTCGGCGGTGCGAACTATCAGGTTCCGATGCAGGTCGGCCCGCGTCGTCGCCAGAGCCTGGCGTTCCGCTGGATCATCAACTCGTGCCGCGCCGAAAAGGGCCGCCCGATGCACATGCGTCTGGCCGATGAGTTGTTTGCCGCGAGCAAGGGCGAAGGCAAGGCGATGTCGACCCGCGACCAGGTGCACCGCATGGCGGATGCGAACAAGGCGTTCGCGCATTTCGCTTACTAATCAGAGCCCTCGCCTCGCCCGGGATAGCATCTCACGAACGGCTTCGCGTCCGCAACCGATCGAATCCCGAACATCGACTCGAGCCCCGAGGCAACTCGGGGCTTTTTCTTTGCTTCCACGTTTCGCAATGGAAGCCGGACCCATCGCTGTGGAATTCGAGGGGAACTCGCACAGTTTTCTCTTGAGTTACCACCGCGCATCGATAGGCTGTCTTCCCCATGAACGATGCGAGGTCCGCGACTTTCCGGAAGAGCACGCTGCAAACGGCACTGCGCGCCATCCTGGTCGGGGGTTCCACGCTGCTCTTGACGCCGCTCGCGAGTGCAGCGGACGTGATTTCCGACGGCGAGTTCCTCGCGTCATCCTGGACCGTCCAACTCGCCGGCGTGGGGTTCGGCGGCACCGGCTCATCCACTCGTGAGGGCGGCGGCGGGAACCCCGACGCCAGACGCCGAGTCCAGACCAGCGTTCTCAACGCCCCCAACGGCGCGACGCAGTCGATGCTGTGGGTGGTCCACATTCGGAACGGGTATTCTTATAATCCGGCCTCACGCGGCGCACTCACATCGATCTCGCTTGCCGAGGATTGCCAGTCGCTGACGCTCCCGCCCGTGCCGCAGATGACCGGCCCGCTGGTGCGCCAGAACGGCGTGGTCTATGTCGCGCGAGGCACGGACACGGGCAACGTCGTCGGATGGCACCGCGTCACCGGTGCCGCCTTCACGCAGAACAGCTTCGTGCTGCTCGACACGAGCGATCCGGTCGACGGCGTCGAGCAGTCGCTGCACCCCAACTTCGGAGCGTCGGGCGCGCCGATCGAAGTGGGCTTCTTCCGTGCCCTGGGCAGCGGTCTGGGCGGCGGCCTCAAGGCGGCGGACCAGTCCGTCGACAATCTGGTGCTCACGGTCACGCCCGCCGCGGGCTGTGTGGGTGATTTGAACGGCGACAACGCCGTGAACACGCAGGACCTGACGGCGTTCCTGGGGCGCTTCGGGCAGACGGTGACGCCGGGTTCGGCGGGTGATCTGAACAACGACGGCGCGGTGAACACGCAGGACTTGACGGCGTTTTTGGGGCGGTTTGGCGCGACGTGTTGAGGGGTGCGACGGAGACCAGCGGGCTCCGTGCAGCGAATCGACACGGACACGGGCGATTCACGAACTGCTTGAGTGTCCTCGCGCTGCCTTCTCCGAAGTCGGATTCAGCGGTGGTGCGCCGCGGATGCGCCCGGCCGAGGATGGTTTCGCATGGCGGGAGTTCACTTCCCTTGCCCCTCCGGGGCAAGCGCCGATGTCCCGCCTTTCCACGGGCTTGGCGGAGATGCGCCGCCGGCGCCCGCGGCTACAAACCTCCGCCCCTTCGGGGCGAAGAACTCCAATCACGGCGCGACGCACACCCCTACGCTTCGCCCCATGATTCCGATTTGCTGCTTTGCTGCTTTGCTGCATTGCTGATTCGCTGATTCGCTGATTCGCTGATTTGCCTTTCCCCCACTCCCGACTCCCGCTTGCCCCCCTCCCCCATGCCCTTTCAAGCGCCCAAAGGCACGCGTGATTTTTACCCGACGGACTGGCTGCGCCGGCGCTACATCATCGACACCTGGCGCCGCGTCTCGCTCCGCCACGGCTTCGAGGAGATCGACGGGCCGACGTTCGAAGACTCGGCCCTCTACACCGTCAAATCCGGCGAAGGCATCCTCAACGAACTCTTCGGCGCCTATAGCGGCAAAGACCCAAACGACACCAAGCAGGTCCAATCCGGCGGCCCCCCACCCTTCGCGCTGCGCCCGGAGTTCACCCCAACCCTGGCCCGCATGTACGCCGCCCGCGCGAAGCAGTTGCCGCAGCCTACAAAGTGGTTCTGTGTCTCGAACTTCTTCCGAGCCGAGAGGCCGCAGAGGGGGAGGTTGCGGGAGTTTTGGCAGTGGAATGTAGACGTATTGGGTGAGCTTGGATCAAGCGAGGGAGCCCACTGCTTGAATAGTGAAGCGATGACGCTTTGCACGGTTTGCTTGCTAGATCTCGGCCTCATGGAACAAGCAGCCCATCTTCGAGTAAACGTCTCGGGCGGGACTGAGTCGCTACTGGATGTCCACGAAATGATGAATCCGGAGGTGCGTAAAGCTGCGATCAATCATCTGGACCGTTTCAGCAAGATCGACCGACAGAAATGGCGAGAGCAAGCAATCGAGATCGGATTTCCACTCGACTTCATCGCGCTCCTCACCACGGTGAATTCGCTTCCAGTTACTGATCCCGCAATATCAAGCCTGCGTGGATACCCGGAGTATGAGAGGATTCAAACGTCGCTCCGAGAGCTGGAGGATGCGCTTGTTGAAGAGTGCCCTCCGATTGGCTTCTGCTACGACCCCACCATCGTCCGCGGCCTCGCCTACTACACCGGCACCGTCTTCGAACTCATCGCCGAAGGCGAGCGTGCCGTCGCGGGCGGCGGGCGCTACGACAAACTCATCGAACTCTTCGGCGGCCCGCCCACCCCCGCCGTGGGCTTCGGCATGGGCGATGTCGTGCTCACGAATCTCCTGGACGACCGCAAACTGATGCCCGAGGGGCGTGACCTGCTCGAAGCCACCTCGCGGCCGCTGCCGGTGCGCCCCGATGTTTTCGTCATCGCCAATGAGAACGAGGGTTCGCAGGCGAAACTGGTGCCCACCGTGGCCTCGCTGCGGCGTGGGGTCGAGACGGAGAAGTACAAGCAGGGCGAGTGCAAGCCGTGGAGCATCGAGCGGTATTCGCCCGTGCTGGGCGGCGTGCCGCCGCTGCACGCCCGGCGATCTTATAAGTCGACGAAGAACATCGGCAAGCTGCTCAGCGATGCCACGGCGTGCCACGCACGATTTGCGCTCATCATCGAAGACGGCGAGAAAGCAACCCTGAAGAACATGGATACGGGGGAGCAGACCAAGGACGTGGTGCTTGAGAAGGTCGGCGCGATGGTGGCGGCGGGCTGAGGGTGAGCGTCCATTCCGTCCGAGCCCCGAGCGAGAGCTCGGGGCCAGCGTCCTTCACGCATGGCGATGTCGAATGCGAGAGGCGTTCGTGAAGTGGCCCTGAGCTTGCGCTCAGGGTTCGGATGGACTTGAGGCTCGGACAGCCCTGGCCTCACGCCTCCGAACGCCGGAGCCATTCGAACTCGAGGGGCTCGAGTTCCTTTACGAGCTTCGAGCGTTCGTCGCCGAGCTGCTGGCACTTCTTCTTGTCGCCCCAGACCTTCGGGTCGGACATCGATTGATCGATCTCTTTGATCCGGGCCTCGATGGTCTTGATCTTGCTCTCGATCTGCTCGGGCTTCATGCGTTCGAGGGCGTTGTTGCTGGGAGTCTTCGCCGCGGGGGCGGCGGACTTCTGTCTTTCTTTCGCCTTGGCCTGCTCGCCCTCGAGGCGGCGTCGTTCGGCCTGGTCGCGGGCGCGTTTGGCCTCGGACTCGGCCTGTGCGATGGCCTTTTTGCGGGCCTCTTCCTTGTCGTGCCACTGGGTGTAGTTGCCGTTGAAGACTTCGCAGTTGCCGTGGCCGTCGAGGAACATGAGGCGGTTGCAGCAGGCGTCGATGAAGGCTCGGTCGTGGCTGATGAGGATGAGGGTGTGCTCGAAGGGTCCGCCCTCGCGCCCGGGGACTTCGCTGGTTTCTTCGATGGGCAGGGCGAGCATGTCTTCGAGGCGTTCGGCGCTGGAGATGTCGAGGTGGTTGGTGGGCTCGTCGAGGATGAGCAGGTTTTTTCCGCTGGCGAGCAGGCCGGCGATGACGGCCCGAGTGCGTTCGCCGCCGGAGAGGGTGCCCAGGTCGCGTTCCTGTTCGTCGCCGCTGAAGAGGAACGCGCCGGCGAGGTTGCGTGCTTCCTGCTCGCGGACTTCGCGGTTGGGGTTCTCTTTCTTGATGACGTTCTGAAGGTATTCGTAGACCTTCACCGACATGTCGGGGAAGTGCTGGTTCTGCTTGAAGTAGCCGGTCTTGAGGTTGGCGCCGAGCTTGACCTTGCCCTCGTCGACTTCGGTCTCGCCGAGCAGGCAGCGGACGAGGGTGGACTTGCCGGCGCCGTTGGGGCCGATGATTCCCCAGCGTTCGCCTCGGGTGATGGTGACGTCGAAGTTTGAGAAGAGGACCTTTTTGTCGGTGCCGGCGTCGGCACCGGCCTTGTTGCCGCCGCCCGGGGCGTCGTAGCTTTTGGCGATGCCGCGGGCCAGCGCGACGATGTCGCCGGAGCGCTCGGCGGGCGGGAGACGCAGGTCGAGCTCGGCGAGCTCCATGGGGCGCTCGAGGCGGTTGTCGCGCTTTTCGCGGTCGAGGCGCGAGAGGCGTCCCGCGGCCTGGGTGGCCCGCTGGCCCGCCTTGAACCGGCGGATGTACTCCTCTTCCTTGCGGAACTTGTCCTGCTGGTTCTCGTACGCGCGGGCCATGGTGAGGCGGCGCAGGGCGCGGGTTTCGCGGAAGGCCTGGTAGTTGCCGGGGTAGTCGATCAGGCGGCCCTGCTCGACCTCGATGATCTTCTGCACGACATGGTTGAGCAGATAGCGGTCGTGCGAGATCATGACGACGGCACCGCGGAACTCTTCCATGAGGAAGTGCTCGAGCCAGAGGACGCCGTCGATGTCGAGGTGATTGGTGGGTTCGTCGAGGAGGAGGATGTCGGGCTCTTCCAGCAGCAGGCGGGCCAGCGCGAGGCGGCCTTTTTGGCCGCCGGAGAGGTCTTTCACTTTGACGTTGAAGAACTTGTCTTCGAGGCCCAGGCCGTGCAGGACCGCTTCGATCTTGTGGTCGACGGCGTAGCCGCCGGCGGCCTCGATCTCGGATTCGAGACGGGTCTGCTGGCGCATGAGCTTGTCGAGGGCGGAGCCGCTCGCTTCGGCCATGTCGTGGAACACCTGGTCGAGCTGCTGGTGCAAACGGTGCAGGTGCTCGAAGGCGGCCTCGGCGGCGCCGCGGAGTGTTTCTTCAGGGTCGAGAATCGGGTCCTGCGAGAGATAGCCGGCGCGGGCGGAGCGTGCGAGCGCGACATCGCCGGAATCGGCTTTGAACGCGCCGGCCATGATTTTGAGAAAGGTGGTCTTGCCGGTGCCGTTGCGGCCGACGATGCCGATGCGGTCGCCCGCTTCGACTGAGAGCGAGCACCCTTCGAGGATGATGGTGTTGCCGTAGGAGTGGCGGATGTTGGTTGCGGCGAGGAGGGGCATCGTGGGGAAGGCACGGAGGGGCAGAGGGTGAGCGGTCCGAAGCGGGGCGAAGAGGTGGGCGGAAAGAGCGGATTCTACGGGCGCTCAGCGTCGTGAATCGACCCTCGCCCCGCACTCGGTGGTGTCTCACTTTGAGTCGGTGGGGCAGGCTTCCAGCCTGCCCTTT
>JBJXFG010000077.1:0-3164 GCA_046154665.1 Phycisphaerales bacterium
GGGCTGTATTGAAGCGGGCTCCATGACGTTCACGGGATCGGCAACTGGAAAGCGTTTCCTGATCGAGAGCGGGGGCAAGATCATCACGGGGGTGGAGAGTCTGACGTATTTTCCCGGCGACGTGGCAGGCACGATCTCGGGCGGATATCTCGACAACCGAACCTCCGTTCCGGTCACGCTGACGCCCACTTATGGAGGTGTCACGACTGCTGGGTCCACGACCTATGGTTCGCCGAGAACGGGCGAATATCGGCAAGAGGGCTCCCGGATCGATTTCACATTGCAGGTCACATGGACCGCGAACTCCGGCGGCGCGGGCCAGGCGTTTGTTGGGGGGCTGCCTGTCGCCGCAGCGACAACGACATCAGTTCCGATCGGTTACGCCGACAATGTGACCGTGGGAGCCGGGAAGCAACTCGTCGGCGTCATCATCTCCGGCGAAACGAGGGTTCGGCTTTATGCTGTCGATCCTACGGGCGCGGCAGCGGCGGTGGCGGTGGAGGCGGCCGGCGAAGTCTACATTTCAGGCAGCTACTACGGCTCCGGCCTCTTCTAGGACAGTTCGATCATGGCAAAGAAGACAGTTCCCCCCGAAGAATACCCCTCCCCTGAGGTTGTTGCCCCGAAAGGCGATGCGGTTCGCGTTGCCATGAGCTGGGGGCTGTTCTTCTACAACCGTGCGCGCGATGACATCGGGGCGGTCTGGCGTGCGGGTTGGCGGCCTGCGCTGGGGTTTGCTGGCGTCTGGGTCGGGCTCTTTGCGTTCTGGCTTGCGCCGGTTCAGGGGATCGAAGTCGATGAACCGGCGACGCTCGGGTTCCTGACGCTGGTGTTTGTGCAGGCGCTGGCGCGCTCTGTCGAGAAGCACATGAACGCGCGCATTCCGGCGGCGGGCTGATACCGTGACGTTTACCGTGTCCCCCGAGGTTATGTTCTCGCTCCTGATCGTTGTGTTAGGCGTGGCTGTTGGGTGGGGCATCATGCGCGCGACGCTGAAGTCCCTCGCCGACCAAGTGCAGGACCATAAGGAAAAGCTGGAGCGGATCGCTACGGTTAAAGACCGCGTGGAGAAACTCGAAGACCGCCACGACACGCACGTCCAGAAGCTAGACACTCTCTGCAACGACGTGAGCGCTCTCGTGGCGCGGATCGACATGCTGTTCTCTCTCGGGCGTCACGACGCGATGCTTCGGAGGGCTGGTCAATGACCGCGGGCCTCAACGCCTTCGACTACCCAACCCAAGCCTTGCTCAAGCGCCTTGAGAGCACGCACGATCCGGTGCGGGACGCGGTGCGTTGCCCGGCTTGTCTGCGCGGCATGCGCAACGGGAGCCCGGAAGACCTCGCGGCGGGCTGCCGGAATGCACGGCCTCACTCCGCCCTGCCCTGCCCTATGGCGAAGGATCATTCATGATCGCGCGCCACATCGCCCACGTTGTCCGCTGGGTCGCTCTTGGCTGCGTGCTTGTCATGATCTGGGCCTTTGCTTCCGTGAGCCGGGGGTGAAGCATGGGACGTTTAGAGACCATCGCCATCGCCGCACTCCTCGCGTTCGCCGGGTGGCAGTACGTCGATCATCTTCGCTCGGAACTGCGCGAGCGAAAGGCCGAACTGTCCGTCAAGGCCGAAGAGATCAAAACCCTGCGCGATGAAGCGCGTGCTGCGGAGATAGGCCGTGCTGTTGCTGAGAGCGCCAAGGAGCGCGTTCGGGAAGTTGTCAGGACCGTTGCTGTTCCGGCGCAGAGTGCTGCTTGCAGCGCCGATCCTGCTCGCCCTGTTGCTTATTTTGCTATCGAGCGGATGCGCCGCGCGGCCGAGGGTGGTCCTGCCCATTCCCCCGTTGCAGGAGATCAACCCGCTCGCGGAACCGTGTCCGACACCCGTCCTGTCGGGTGACGTGTTCCATGATTTGATCGCCACCGAGGAAGCGCGACTCTGCGAGCGTGCCGACAAGGCGGGCCTGCGCGCCGAGCGCGACGCACTCCTGACCCGCCCCAAAGTGAAGGGCCTGCGCGGGTTCCTCCCCTTCTAATGCCCCATTAAATACCCCGTATCCCGGATAACGCGCATTCAATGGGGCATTAAGTCCATGCGGATCGACCTTCACGGCGGCTACTACTGGTCCGAACGCTACGGCTTCGGTCGGGTCACGAATATGTTCGATGCGGACGGCGACGACACCGCCGATCCTGACGACTGCGCGGCGTGCGTGGTTTATCTCGGGCCGGGAAAGTGGCTCAACGTTCCCGTTCGGGAATGGGAGAAGGATGAGGAACTGGCGTGCTGAGGCGCGCGCGCGGTCAAGCCGAAGGTTCCCGCTCGGTAACATTTGTCGTGTTATGTCGCGCAAGTACCAGATCGGTAACATTCTTCACCGATCTGGCACACGCTCCCCTTCGTGCGTGGGAAAGCGGAATACGGAAAATCGAAACGGCGCTGGCCAGAGCGAAGGCTTGCGCAAGCCACCTCCAGATCGCAGCGCCGTTCCTACGCCCGCTCGCCCTTCATCGCTGACGGTCTGCACGCCAGCGCTCGCGAAACTTCTGTGCGGTTGGCAGATGGTGGCCGCACGCAATGAGCGATGGCGGAAAGCTGATTCGCTTCGGCTTTCCCGTCAAGGCTTCCTGGGGACGTTGGGCGCGGGCTGTGGGTTGATCTGCTCCAGCAAGAGCTTCGCCAGCATCTGGCGAGCCTTCTCCGTCAGCTCCGGGCTCCAGTGCGACGGCAACCTCACCAGCGCCATCTCTCCCGAAAGCCATTCCTGAGTCGGCGTTGGGCGGGGCTGAAACTGCACTACTTTCGCGGTCATCCCTCTTTCTCTTCTGCTATGGGGTCATGCGGCCACGATCCCTGCGTCGCGTATCCACTTGCCCACGGTCGAGCGGGGTCGCCCGACGCGAGCGGCGATGACATCCTGAGTGAGCCTCGGGTTGCCCGCTTTGAGCGCGATGGCGTGCTCGCGGGCGCTCGCATAGCCGGGGTTGTCGCTCACGATGGGCGTCGGTTCGCTCAGGTGGGCGACGTTGGCGCCCGGTGCGGGCAGGCCGTCGCCCATCCCGCTAAAGCCTTGAGCGACGGCGCCCGTTCCGAGCGCTATGCCGTCTCGGGTAGCGAGGCGCGGGCGGTCGGCTTCGCGGGCGCGGATCGCCGCCAGTTCCGCCGCC
>JBJXFG010000079.1:0-35374 GCA_046154665.1 Phycisphaerales bacterium
GTGGGCTGGCGTCGATCACGACCCCGAAGCGCAAGCGTGGGCCGGCGCACGGACACCAAGCGCGCGGAGCCCAGCTGGGATTCGAATGAGGATCGAGAAGAAGCTCGACGCCATGTGAGCGCATGAAAAACCCGACGACCAGTCGTCGGGCTTGGCGTTGCGATAACCTGATTTGAGCTTTGAGTTGTGAGCTATGAGCTCAGCCGCTCGGGCTCACTTCTTCGCCCGCTTACTTCTTGGCGTAGTAGTCCGCGTTGATCTGGATGTACTTGTGCCACTCGGCGGGGACGTTGTCCTGCGGGAAGATGGCCTTGACGGGGCACTCGTCGACGCACAGGCCGCAGTCAATGCAGGTGTTGGCGTCGATGTAGAGCTGGGTGACGCCGGCGAAGTCCGGTTCGTCCTTCTTGGGGTGGATGCAGTCCACCGGGCAGACGTCGCAGCAGGCGGTCTGCTTGGTTCCGATGCACGGTTCGGCGATGACGTGTGCCATGGCGTGTTCCTTCAGAGAGTATTCACCGCGGAGTACGCGGCGATCGCGGAGAAAGTCAGGGGGTAAGGGAAACAGATCGACGGATTCAGACTATCGGTTTGGGCGGGGCGGGACAAGAGTTTCCGGGTCGGATGTCCCGGTGGTTTTGGGACGCTTGAAGGTTGAAGCATCGGCTCGGAGAACCGACGTGCCTCCCAGGTCAGGCGTAGACCTCCATGAGGAAGCGACGGGTCGGGCGGATTTCCTTGTGGAGCATCTCGCGCTTCCAGTGGCGGATATCACGGAGGGCCTGGGGGTCGCACTGGAGGTACTGCTCGAGGGTGCTGCCCTGGAGCATCATCGCCAGCTGCTGGAAGATGCCCAGTTCCATGCCCGAGAGGCCGCAGATGTAGAAGAGGTTGCGGTCGCTGGAGATCTGGGCGAGAAGCTGGTCGCGGTTGGTGCGGAGCCGGTCCTGGACGTAGAGCTGGTCGTTGCCGTCCTGCTGCCTCTCGCGGCTGATGGCGGTGAGGTAGGTGAAGTTCGGGTTCTTGGCGGCCATGTCGAGGAAGAAGTCATGGTAGAGCAGGTCGGAGGCGTGTGGCGCGCCCATGACCAGGGTGATCTTGCTGGTGCATTTCTGCTTGGCGAGATCGATGATCATGCCGCGGAACGGGGCGATGCCGGTGCCCGTGGCGAAGAACATGTAGTCGTGCTTGTTCGGATCAGCGGGGAGGAGGAACCGCTTGCCGTTGGGGCCGGAAACTTTGATTTTGTCGCCCACGGCACGGTCGCAGAGGTAGTTGGAAGCGACGCCGAGGAAGAGCTTGTTGGTGTCCCAATGCTCGTCGATGGAGCGTTTGACGGTGACGGAGTAGACCTTGCCGTTGCCGTCGATGCCGTCTTTGGGTGACGAGAGCGAGTAGAGGCGTGGCTTGTGGGGCTTGCCGTTGGCGTCGTTGCCGTCGACGACGACGCCGATGGCCTGCCCGGGGTTGCAGACTTTTTCGAGCGGCGTCCCGGAGACATCAAACTCGACTTGGCGGATGTACGACGCGGTCTTCTTGCTCACCGTCGCCCGTTCGTTCTTGGTGATGGTGGCAAAGACGGGCTCGGTCGGCCTCACGGCGTGCATCTTCACGTCGGGCAGGACGGGCTCGTTCACGGCGACGGTGGTAGCGCTCATGTGCGCACGCTACCGACGGTGGCGGAAAGGGTCAACCGCGCGCGGGGGCAGCAGGTGCGACTGAGTCTCAGTGGGGGCCGGCGCTTGCCTTTCCGAGCCCTCCGCGCGAGCGGAGGGTCCTTCTTGCGGATTTCAGGCGAGAACGCGGTCCCAGCGCCTTGGACTGACCGCTCGCGCGGTCGGTTCTGCGGTGTTCCGCACTGCGGAAACGAGACTCACGCGCGACGGAACGAGCCCAGTTCGCGGTCCTTGATGACGCCGGGGAACTTCAGGGCCCGTCCGTGGGCCACGGCGTAGACGCCCGGTGCCAGCAGGCTGGTGGCGAGGAGGGATTCGGTGAGGTTTTGCAGCGCGTCGGAGCGGCTCATCTCAAAGGGGCGCATGGCCCCGCTGAGGATGACAGGCTTGGCGAGGTTGGGGAGTTCGGTGTGGATCGTCTCGCCGGTGAGGTGGAGCGTGTCGGTGCCGTGGAGGACGACGACGGCGTCTGAGAGTTCGAGCGCGGCGCGGACGGCCTTGACGATGAGGCGACGGTCGTCGTCGGTCATCAGCAGGCTGTCCTTGTGCATCAGGGCGCGGTGATGAATCTCGGTGTCCAGCAGCTTGAGGCGGCGGAGCATGCGTTCGACCATGCTTCGGCGATTGGCGAGCTCGCCGGTGGCCTCGTCGTAGGTCTTTTCGATCGTGCCGCCGGTGGTGATGAGTTCGATGTGGCGCATGGGGGGCTCAAAGTGGGGGGCCTGGGAAACGAGCCCCGAGCGTGAGCGAGTGGGTTGGAGCGACCCGCGGATTCCGATCCATTTCGAAACTCGTCAGACCCGTCGCTCACGCTCCGGGCTCGTTCTTCGAGTTTGTTGGCGCACAGCCTACCCGAGCAGTTCCGCGATCTGAACGGCGTTCAGGGCCGCGCCTTTCCGCAACTGATCGCCACAGACGAAGAGGTTGAAGCCCTGAAACTTGGTGTCCGGGCCGGTGCCAGCGGAGGGCTGAGATTCGTCGCCGCGGATGCGGCCGACCAGCACATCGTCCTTCCCCGAAGCCTTTAGAGGCGTGGGGAAGACGTTGCCGGCGCGGTCATCGAGCACCGTGACGCCGGGGGCCGAGGCGAGCAGGTCGCGGACCTGCTTCTCGGTGGCCGGCTGCTTGAGCGTGAGATTGATCGACTCGGCGTGGGCCCGCAGCACCGGCACGCGGATGCACGTCGCGGTGATCTTCACCGTGGCATCACGCCAGATCTTCCGCGATTCGTCGATCATCTTCTGCTCTTCCTGGTTCCGCCCGCTGGCGGCGTCCATCGACGAGTTGTGGCTGAAAAGGTTGAAGGCGTAGGGCTCTTTGAAGATCACGGGCTTGGCGTCGCGCCCGGCGAGCACGTCGGCGGTCTGCGAGCGGAGTTCGTCCATCGCGGCGGCTCCCGCGCCGCTGGCGGCCTGGTAGGTGTTCACGACGATGCGGTCAACGCCGAAGGCGGCCCGGATGGGGTTGACCGCCACCAGCATGATGATGGTGGAGCAGTTGGGGTTGGCGATGATGCCAGGGGTGACGTAGCCCTTGTGGGCGTCGGCGTCGGAGGGGTTGACCTCGGGGACGACGAGCGGCACGCCGTCGGTCATGCGGAATGCCGAGGAGTTGTCGACAACGACCGCGCCGGCCCTGACGGCGACGGGGCCGTAGTGCTTCGAGATCGAGCCGCCGGCTGAGAATAGAGCGAGTTTGACGCCGTCGAACGAACGCTCGGTGAGCTCTTCGACCGGCAGCGTGCCGCCGCGGTATGGAAGCGACGTTCCGGCGGAGCGTGCCGAGGCGAGCAGGCGGATGCGGGCGTGCGGGAACCGGCGCTGCTCTAGGACATCGAGGAACTCGCGCCCGACGGCGCCGGTGGCGCCGACCACGGCGATGTCGAGCGGATTGGAAGCAGGCGATGGCATCGGGCGGAACCGTATCGCGTTGACTCCCGCGAATCCAAAGTCGGATTCACCGCGGAAACGCGGAGTGCTTGGAGAAAGGCAGTTGAATGGGGTGTGATGGTCCGGAAACTGCGGTGGTGCCGCGTGTGTGAACTCGTTCCAGGATGCTCGAACAACGAGCCCCGAGCGTGAGCGAGTGGGTCGAAGTGGCTTGCTCTTCCGGTTCTCGCGGATCCCGTCGCTGACGCTCCGGGCTCGTGTGCTTGGGCGACTCTGGTGGACGGATCGCTCCCTCGCGGCCGCGGTTCTGTCGTCAAACCGTGCGCTGACGCGCGGCTTGCAGTTGCTCGCGCACGCGATCGGTGGCCGTACCCCCCAGCACGTCGCGCTTGGCGATGATGGCGTCGAGGGTCAGGCGTGCGAAGACGTCCTCGCCCGCCTGCGGGGCCAGCGTGCGGAGTTCGGGCAGCGAGAGCCGCTCGATCGGCACACCCTTCGACAGCGCCAGCCGCACCACTCGACCGGTGATCTCGTGGGCTTCGCGGAAGGGCACGCCCTTGTCGACGAGATAGTCCGCGAAGTCGGTCGCGTTGGCGTGGCCGCCCTCGGCGGCGCGGCGGCAGGTCTCGCGGCTGACCTTCATGCCGTCGAGCACGCCGGGGAGCACGCGGAGCACCAGAAGCAGCGAGTCGGTCGCCTCGAAGAGCGGTTCCTTGTCTTCTTGCAGGTCCTTGTTGTAGGCCAGCGGCAGGCCCTTGAGCACGGTGTTCAGCGTGGCCTGCGCGCCGATGATGCGGCCCGTCTTGGCGCGGAGGAGCTCCAGCGCGTCTGGGTTCTTCTTTTGCGGCATCAGCGAGCTGCCGCTGGACCACTTGTCGGACATCTCGACGAAGGCGAACTCGCCGGTGGAGTAGATGATGAGGTCTTCGGCGAGCCGAGAGAGGTGCAGGGCGCACAGCACGCAGGCGTTCACGGTGTCGACGGCGAAATCGCGGTCGCTCACGGCGTCGAGGCTGTTGCGCGTGGCCCCCCCGCCCCCGCCGCCGCCCCCGCCGCCAAAGCCCAGATCGCGAGCGATCTGCTCGCGGTCCACGTCGTAGGCGGTTCCGGCCAGCGCGCCGCTGCCCAGCGGCGAGACGCGGGTGCGTGCGAGCGCCTGCGCCAGCCGCTCGGCATCGCGTTCCAGCATCTCGGCGTACGCGAGGGCCCAGTGGCCCCACAGGATCGGCTGGGCCCGCTGCAGGTGGGTGTAGCCGGGGAGCACGCTTTCGAGTTCGCGATCGGCGAGGCGCAGCAGCGATGACCTTGCCTCTCGCAGCGCGGGCAGCAGCGCACCCGAGATGGTCCGTGCCGTCCACAGCCGCAGGTCGGTCGCCACCTGGTCGTTGCGGCTGCGCCCGGTGTGGAGTTTCTTTCCCAGCGCCCCGGCGCGTTCAACGAGCAGCCGCTCGACGAACGAATGGACATCCTCATCGGTTGCTTTATCAATGAGCGCGGGGTTGGCCTTGACCTCGATGAGGACCGCGCGGAGGGCCTCTTCGAGGGTTGCACGCTCGGACTCGGTGATGACGCCGGCGCGGCAGATTGCCGCGGCCCACGCGATGGAGCCGTGGATGTCGTCTTCGAGGAGGCGCTTGTCGAACGGCAGGGAATCGTTGAAGGCGCGGAACAGCGCATCGGGCCCCCCGGAACCGTCTTCGAAGCGCCCGCCCCACAGGGCCATTACTTCACGCCTTTCTGTCGCTTCATCGCGCGGATGCGGCTGGGCAGGCTGAACAGCCGGATGAACCCCTCGGCGTGCTTCTGGTTGTAGACCTCGTCCTTGCCGAACGTGGCGAACTGCTCGGCGTAGAGCATATTCGGGCTGCGGCGGCGCACGGTGGTGGCGCTGCCCTTGTAGAGCCGCACCGCCACGTCACCGGTGAGGGGCTTTGCGATCGATTCCGCCGCGGCCCATAGGGCTTCGCGCAGCGGCGTGAACCAGCGACCGTCGTAGACGACGTACGCGAACTTCTGACCGATGTCCTGTCGCTCCGCGCGGGTGTCGCGGTCGAGGACGATCTCTTCGAGGCCGCGGAGGGCTTCCATGATGATCGCGCCACCGGGGGTTTCGTAACAGCCGCGGGATTTCATGCCGACGAGGCGGTTCTCGATGAGGTCGATGCGTCCGACGCCGTGCTTGCCGCCGATGGCGTTGAGTTCGGCGACGAGTTTCTCGGCGGGGAGTTCCTTGCCGTTGAGCGTGCGGGGGCGGCCGCTGACGAAGCCGAGCACGACTTCCTCGGGCTTGTCGGGTGCGTTTTCGGGCGAGACCGACATCACCCAGATGTCCTCCGGCGGAGCGTTCCAGGGGTCTTCGAGGGTGCCGCCTTCGTGGCTGATGTGCCACAGGTTGCGGTCGCGGCTGTAGATCTTCTCTTTGCTGGCGGCGCACGGGATGTCGCGCTTGGCGAGGTAGTCGAGCATCTCTTCGCGCGAGCGGAGGTTCCACAGACGCCACGGGGCGATGACCTCAAGGTGCGGGGCCATGGCGGCGTAAGTGCTCTCGAAGCGGACCTGGTCGTTGCCCTTGCCGGTGCAGCCGTGACAGAGCGAATCGCAGCCGGTGGCGAGGGCGACATCGACCTGCGCTTTGGCGAGGATGGGCCGGGCCATCGAGGTGCCCAGCAGGTAGCGGCCCTCGTAGACGCTGCCGGCGATCACCGTCGGGAACACGTAGTCCTCGATGAACTCGCGCTTCAGGTCGACGACGTGGCACGACGACGCGCCGGTCTTCTTGGCCTTGGCTTCGATGCCTTCGAGCTCGGCGTCGCCCTGGCCGACATCGCCGACGACGGCGACGACTTCGCAGGCGTAGGTCTCGACGAGCCAGGGGATGATGCAGGAGGTGTCGAGGCCGCCGGAGTAGGCGAGGGCGATTTTCTTGGGCATGGGTGGGGGGAGAAATCGGGAGTGGGGAGTCGGCAGTCGGCAGTCGGGAAGGCAGACGGGAGTGTAGGGAACGATGTGGGTGCCACCGACCTGGTTTCAGGTCGGTGCGGGTCAGATCAGTGCGTGAGCGGAGCACCGACCTCGCGCGGACGGGAAGTCGGTGGCGCGGCGGTGCGCGTCTTGTGAAGATCGCGCCCGGGGCAGAGCATGTGCAGCATCAGCGCGTTTTGGGCGTGCATGCGGTTCTCGGCCTGGTCGAAGACGATGCTGGCGGGCGAGTCGATCACGTCGTCGGTGACTTCCTGGCCCCGCTTGGCGGGCAGGCAGTGCATGAACCGGGCGTTCGCACCGGCGCGGCTCATCATCGCGGCGTTCACCTGGTAGGGCGTGAACGCCTTCAGACGCCGGGCCTTCTCCGCCTCGTCGCCCATCGAAATCCAGGTGTCGGCGTAGAGGATGTCGGCACCGGCGACGGCGTCGAGCGCATCGGTCACGGTGACGCTGCCGCCGGAATCCGTCGAGCGGGCCTGCGCCTCCCCCACCACCGCGGCTTCGAGCGCGTAGCCCTTGGGGCACACCAGCGTGAGGTCCGCGCCCAGCGTGGACGCGACGATAGCCAGCGAGTGAGCGACGTTGTTGCCGTCGCCGAGATAGACGACCTTTGCGCCGCGCACGTCGCCGAGGGCTTCCTTGATGGTCATGACGTCGGCGAGTGCCTGGCAGGGGTGGAAGCGCTCGCACAGCGCGTTGACGACGGGCACGCGGCTGTGCCGGGCCAGTTCGGCGAGCGGCGCGTGGGCGTGCGTGCGGCAGACGATCATGTCGACCATGCGTTCGAGCGTGCCCGCGGCGTCGCGGACGCTCTCGCGCTCGCCCAGGCGGGTACCGGCCATGTCAAAGTAGATCGCGTGCCCGCCCAGGCGGGCCGTACCGGCCTCGAACGAGACGCGCGTCCGCAGCGAGGGTTTCTCGAACATCATGCACACCACGCGCCCGGCCAGAGCGCCGGCGAATGCACGCACGTCCGACTTCACGTGGGACGCGGTCGACAGCACCGCGCCGAGCGAGGCGGCGTCGAACTCGCCGCCGCTCAGGAGGTCCTTGAAAGGCAGCGGCGCGATGAACTGGGAGGCGGAGAGAGACGTCTTCAACGTTGATTTTCCTTCGCGGCGACGGGCCGCGTGGTCGGGGTGAGAGGACTCTTTTCGGCGCTCGCGGCGGTGATGCGCGTGCCGATACTGTGTTGTTCGTGGATCGTCGCCAGAGTTTCAGGTCGCTCCCACGAGGTGATGAGGACCTCGGCACCGGAGAGCGCCGCGGCTCGCAGGGCGGCGCGGACTTTGGGCACCATCCCGCCGTGGATGACGCCCGAGGCGATCAATGCTTCGACTTCGTCGCTGTCGGCGCGGGCGATGGTGGTGCCATCGGCGCCGCGGACGCCGGGGACGTCGGTGAGCAGCACGAGCAGCGACGCGCCGAGCACGGCGGCGAGGCCGGCGGCGACGTCGTCGGCGTTCACGTTGAGGAGCCCGCCGCAGCCTTGCCCGGGGGCCGCGTCCATCCCGACTGGACTGAAGACCGGGACGATGCATTTCGCCAGCGTTTCGCGGATGAACGCGGGATCGCCGCCGGTGATCTCGCCGACCAGCCCAATGTCGACGCCGTCGGGAGTAAGGCGGCGCAGCGTGGCGGTGGCGCACTCGCCCGGGCACAGGCCCAGGGCGGGCTGGCCGCACGCGCTGAGCGCCGCGACGATCGACTTGTTGATGCCCGTTAGGGCCGCGGCGATGTGCGTCATCTGCTCGGGCGGCGTGATGCGGAGGCCCTGATATCGCTCGGTGACGAAGCCGAGACGTGACATCAGGGCGTCGACCGCCTTGCCGCCGCCGTGGACCAGCACGACGCCTGCGCGACCCTCGCGACGCTCGATTTGGTTGAGCGTGCGGAGCGCGTCCCAGAGCGAGCGGGACTGCTGGGGCTGCTCGACGCCGGTGCCCCCGATCTTGACGACGACGGGACCGGGGCGCGACGGCGCTTGGGTCTGCGAGGGGGTTGACGCTGAGGAGGTGGGCACGTTGGGAGTTGCTGATCGGTCAGCCCAGACGCACGGCGTCTGGGCTTTGGTGGGTGCTTGCGGTTGCGGTCAGTTTGTGAGGATTTCGCTCGTGGGCCCGGGCCTGAGAGCAGTCGTTTCGTCAAGGGCCATGCGGATGTTCATACACTGCACCGCTTGCCCCGCAGCGCCCTTCACGAGGTTGTCGATGGCCGAGACGATGATCGCGTGACGGTTGGGCTCGTCGACCGCGAGGGCGATGTCGCAGAAGTTGGTCCGCTGCACGCCCGCCACGCTGGGCCAGGTGCCGGGCTTCAACATCCGGACGAACGGATCGTTGGCGTACGCGCCGGCGTAGACCTCGCGGAGCCGCGCTTCGCTCCAGCCCGGCGCGAGCTCGACATGGATCGTCGACACGATGCCGCGCTCGTACGGTCCGACCTGCGGCGTGAAATAGACGGGCGTGCCGGAATAGGCCTCGATTTCAGGCGTGTGCCGGTGCTTCAGCACCTCGTAGGGGCGGACGCTGACCTCGCAGAAAAGGGTGGCGACGTTGGCGGAGCGGCCCGCGCCGCTGACGCCGCTGATGGAATCGACGATCACGCGGCGCGAGACGTCCACCGCGCCGGCACGGACGAGCGGCGTGAGCGCCAGGATGGCGGAGGTTGGATAGCAGCCGGGCACGCCGACGAGATCGGCGGTGGCGATCGCGGCGCGGAACAACTCCGGCAGGCCGTACACCGCCCGTGCCAGCAACCCCGCGTGTGCGTGCGCGAAGCCGTAGTGCTTGGGGTAGACCGCCGCATCCTTGAAGCGGAACGATGCCGAGAGGTCGAAGACCTTCATGCCGCCTCCCCGCGCCAACAGCACCGGCGCGAGATCATGGCTCACCAGGTGGGGCGTGGCCAAAAACACAGCCTCAGCCCCGGACGCCCCTACCGCTTCCGGCGTCGCCGCGGCGACCTTGAGACCACACAGCGAGCGGAACCGCGGATGCAAGTCGGCGATCTCGGGCTCCGCGGTGGTGCCCCCCGGCCCGCTACCAGCCCCTCCCGCCGCCGCGCCCTTGTCGGAACCAAACAGCCCCACCACTTCGACCGACGGGTGGTTCAGCAAGATTGCCAGCAGTTCCGCCCCGGCGTAGCCGGCGGCGCCCACAATCGCGCAGCGGATCACGAGTACGCCCCCTTCAACTCGGAGTTCGCCAGCCCGCTCTGGCCCGATGCCAGGCGCTGCAAGCCCTTGAGCACCCATGTCGCATCCTTGCCGGACGAGGTGGCGAGGAAGATGGTGTCGTCGCCGGCGATCGAGCCGATGACGCGTTTGAGCCCCGCCCGATCGAGCGACGCCGCGAGGGCCTGGGCGTGACCCGGCTCGGTCTTGACGACCACCAGCGTCCCAGCGATTTCGGCGGAGACCAGGAACTGGGAGATGGTCATCTCGAGGGCCCGATCGACGATCGGTGCATGCTGGTCGACCAGCGCGTCGGGGAGCATGTAGCCCGAGTTGGTCTTGATGACGCCGAGTTCCCTGATGTCGCGGGAAATGGTGGCCTGGGTGGCCTCGATGCCTGTTTCCGCCAACTGGCGGCGCAGCGTCTCCTGCCCGCTGACGGGGCCGGAGCGGAGCATGCGGACGATGGCGCGGTGTCGGCGTGCTTTGTCCATGATGGATGAGTATACATTGTCTGCATGGAAAGTCAAGGGCTCCAGACCGCCTCGGGGCGGGCCCGCGCGTCCGCACGCGGGCCGTAGAACCCGCACACATCCGCGCTCTGGTGGCTGGCAAGAACCCCTCGTACACGCTCCGGGCTCGTGGTTCGGGCAACCCTGGTCGGTCACGAGCCGGCCATGGGGCTATGCTCCGAACCGGAGGCCGTGGATGCCCAAGAGCGCATCGACACGTCGCGTCTTGTTGGCCGCCGCGCTGCTGTTCTGCGCCGGTTCGGACATTCGCGCTCAGGACGCGGTGCCGCAGCCTCCCCTGACCGAACTGCCCCCGGGCGACGGCACCACCTCCACCGCCAACCTTGACCTGCTCACCGGACGCGATGCCATGCTCGTCCTCGAGTCGGGCGAGGTTTTCCGCGGCCGCCTGCTGGGGCACGGCGGCGGCACGGTTTCCTTGCGAAACCAGTTCGCGGGCGAGTTTGAGGTGCCGGTGGACCGGGTGCGCAGCGTGGATGTGTGGATGCCGCCGCAGCCGCCGCCGCCGGTGGCGCCGGTGAACCCGCTGGTTTCAGTCCCGGTGGAGTCGCAGTTGCCGCTCGCGCAAGAAGTCGTGGTGGGTCTGCCGACGCCAGTCGCGCCGCCAGCGCCAGCGGTCCCGCCCCCCGACGGCACGCCTCAGCCGGCCACGCCCGCGGCTGCCGCCGCCGGATTCTGGGAGCGTGAGGAGTACTCGTTCGAGGGCGGCCTGTCGGGCTCGTCGGGGCAGACGGAGCGATCCAGTCTGCGATTCGGCTTCGTCGGGCGCTGGAGCAACCCCACCAACGTGCTGACCATCGACAGCCGCTACATCTCGACGCGCGACCGCGGCAACCTGGTGCAAGACCGCTTCGAAGGCCGGGGACGGCACGACTGGATCAGCGCCGACAGCCCGTGGCAGTTCTTCATGGATGCCTCGGGCGAGGTGGACCGCTTCACGCCGTACGACGCGCTGGCGCGGATCGGCGGCGGCGTGGGCTATCGCTTCATCAACTCGGAACGGACCACGCTGGTGGGTCGTCTGGGTGCCGGCATGGTTCAGGAGTTCGGCTCCGACGATGACAACCCCCGTCCCGAGGGCATTCTGGGCGTCGACTTCAGCCACAAACTCGATTCGCTGCAGAGCTTTGTGCTCAACGCCGAGGCGTTCCCGTCGCTGGAAGACTTCGAGCGCTACCGCACCCGCACCCGGGCGTACTACGAGGTTCGCCTGAGCGAAAAGACCAACCTCAACCTGCGTCTGGGCGTCGAGCACCGCTACGACTCGATCCCAGGAGAGAACGGCGGCGGGGCGACCAACCGCGAAAACCTTGACTACGCGGCGACGATTGTGATTCGGTTTTGAGAGCAATCACTGCTTTAGCCGCCGACCGGCTCGTACCGGATCAACTGCTCGATGCTATTGTCGTCGCGCATCAGGGCCACGCGGGGATGGTGCGCGGCGTACTCCTTGTCGTCCATCAACGCGTAGTGCATGACGATGACGCGGTCGCCGGGCTCGACGAGGTGTGCCGCGGCCCCGCGCACCTCGCACACCTTTGACCCCGGCTCGCCCCAGAAGATGTAGGTCTCGAACCGAGCACCGGTGCGGCAGTTGGCGACGGTGACGGCGTCGCTGGCGCGCAAACCGACCTCCCTCAGGATCAATGGATCGATCATGATCGAGCCGTTGTACGAAGGCTTGGCCCCGGTGACGGTGGCCATGTGGATCTTGGAAAAGAGAACCTTTCTGAGCATGGTGGAGATTCTAGGCGCGAAACGCCGGCTGGCGACGGCTCGTGCGGGCTTTGTGCGGGGCGGCACCGTTGGCGAAGTGATGCAACAATGGACCCATGAACGCCGAACACCCTTTCGCCCTGCGTGCTTCCGCCCTGCTCTCCGGCCTGCGCGACCGCGGCGAGTACAAACTGCTCCAGGCCATCGATTCGACCATGGGGCCCGTGGTGCGGCTGAAGCAGCCCGACGGCTCGACGAAGGAAGCCCTGTGCTTCTGCTCCAACAACTACCTCGGGCTGGCGGACCACCCGGAGGTGGTCGAGGCCGGGCTGAAGGGCTTGCGTGACTACGGCGCGGGGACGGCGAGCGTGCGGTTCATTTGCGGCACGTTTACGCCGCACCTGGCGCTGGAGCGGCGCATCGCCGCGATGCTGGATCAGGAGGCTTCGTACACCTTCGTCAGTTGCTGGAACGCCACCGAGGCGGTGTTCCCGACGTTGTGCGAGGCCGGCGACGCGATCATCAGTGATGCGCTGAACCACGCGTGCATCATCGATTCAATCCGGCTGTGCTCGGTCATCAAGAAAGGTGTGAACCGGTACGTCTATCCGAACAACGACCTCGGGGCTCTGGAAGCGAAGCTGTCGGAGGCGAGAGGCGCGTTGGGGCCCGGGGGCGTGATGTGGGTGATCACCGACGGCGTGTTCAGCATGGAAGGCTCGATCGCCGATCTCGCTGCGATGCGACGGCTGTGCGACAAGTTCGGCGCTCTGCTGGCGGTCGACGACTCGCACGGCACCGGCGTGATGGGCCGGACGGGTCGAGGCACGCACGAGCACGCCGGGATGAACGGGTCGCAGATCGACCTGTTCACGGGCACGCTGGGCAAGGCCCTCGGCGGGGCCGCGGGCGGCTACATCGCAGGGCCGAGGCTCGCGATCGAGACGATCGTGCAGCGGGCCCGTCCGACGCTGTTCAGCAATGCCCTGCCCGTCACCACGGCGTGCAGCGCCGACAAGGCCATCGAGATCATGCTCCGCGAGCCCGAGCGGGTGCAGCGCCTCCGCGACAACGTGGCGTACGCGCGGAAGCAGATCAAGGCCGCGGGCTTCGACGTGCTGGAGTCCCCCACCGCCATCTGCCCGATCATCGTCCACGAAACTTCGAAGGCGATCGCGATGAGCAAGCGGCTGCTGGAACTGGGCGTGTACGTCATCGGCTTCGGATATCCCGTGGTGCCGGAGGGGCACGCACGGCTGCGCTGCCAGATCTCGGCGGCGCACACAACGGGGCATATTGATGCGCTGGTGGGGGCGTTGAAGAGACTGTAGTCGAGTTCACTCTCACCGAGCGTTCTATCGGACGTTGCCGCCGATTTGTTCGCCAAAACCCTTGCGTTCAGGTCGCAATGGGGTACATTGATCATGCACAGATTGGATCCAATGCGGCCCGCACTGAGGAGACCGAGTCATG
The DNA here is from genome assembly GCA_046154665.1 of Phycisphaerales bacterium. Lineage (GTDB taxonomy): Bacteria > Planctomycetota > Phycisphaerae > Phycisphaerales > UBA1924 > JAFLCM01. The sequence continues at coordinate 13,445 of JBJXFG010000079.1, forward strand.
AACGCCAATGTTTTTGTCGTTTCGATCGCGATGTCCGCCATCGGCACCCTCGGTGCGAGCGCGCGGGGCGGCGTGGTGTTTTCCGACAACTTCAACGCTGAGAACGCAGGCAGCGGCGGCATCAACTACGTCGGCCTGGGTAACTGGACGATTCCTCGAGGGTCTATCGACCTCATCGGTAACGGGTTCTTCGACTTCCTCCCGGGCAACGGGCTCTACCTCGATTTGGATGGAACCACCGACCGTGCCGCGCTGCTCACCTCGAACCCCATCAACCTCGACGCCGGCGAATACCTGCTCGAGTTTCGCCTCGCCGGAAGCCAGCGCGGCGACTCGAACACTGTGCATGTCTCGTTCATGGGCGGCACGCTCGATCTCACCATCGCGTCGAGCGAACCCTTCGCGACCTACAGCATCCCAGTCTCGCTCGGCAACGCGGGGTCGGGGTCGATCGTCTTCGACCACGACAGTGGCGACCAGTTCGGGTTGCTCCTCGACGATGTTACTGTCCGTACGGTCCCGGGCCCCGGCACGGCGTTGATGGGACTCGGGCTGGTCGTGATGGGTGCTCGCCGGCGGCGCTAGCGGATCACATTCAAACTGACCTGCTTCGACAGTTCCGACACAGGCCGCGCCACCAAGTCATACCCATCGGCGTCCACAATCGTGCAGCGAACCAGTTCGCCCGGCGCGAGCTTCTCGCGGCTGGTCACGTACGTCACGCTGTCGATGTCTGGGGCCTGGAAGTACGCCCGACCCTTGTAGAGCGAGCCTTTTCCGCCATAGGCCTCGGTGACGCCGGCGGTGTCGCGCAAGGCGGAGTTCATGGCTTTGTCGATGAGCACGTCGAACTGCACGCCGGTGTTCTCGGGCTGCTTGGGGTCGAACTGACCGGCGAGGAACTTGGCCTGCTCGAATGCGATGTTCTGCTGGAGTTCCATGATCTCGGCCTTGCGCCGGGCCTTGACTTCAGCGGGGACGGCGAGCTCGGGGTCGGTCTCCATCGTTCCCGCGACGGTGCCCGGCTCGCGTGAGTACTCGAAGACGCCCAGAGCATCGAAGCCGATCTCGTCGACGAAGGCCATGAGTTCTTCGTGATCCTGCTCGGTCTCGCCGGGGAAACCTGTAATGAATGTCGTTCGGATCGCCATGCCCGGGGCAGCGTCGCGCAGCTTGTGCATCAGTTCGGCCTGGTGCTCGCGGGTGACGTTGCGGCGCATCGCCTTGAGGATGCTGTTGCTGGCGTGCTGGAGCGGGATGTCGATGTACTTGACCACATGGGGCAGATCGGCGATCGCCTTGATCATGTCGTCGTTGAAGTTGGTCGGATAGGCGTACATGAGACGCACCCAGCCGCCCGCTTTTCCGCCCCCGCCCGCGTTCCGCTCCACCGCGTCGTTGATCGCCCGCAGCATCATGGGCAGGCCGCCGCCTTTGCGGCCGTCGTAGTTGAACCCGACGCCGATGTCGTCGCCGTAGCTCGTGGTGTCCTGACCGATGAGGTTGAGTTCGAACGCGCCGTCCTCAAGAAGCTCACGAGCCTCAGCGGCGATGCGGTCCAGCGGCTTCGAGCGCATCTTGCCGCGGATGCTGGGGATCGTGCAGAACGCGCAGTTCTGGTTGCAGCCCTCGCTGACGCGCAGGTACGCATAGTGCCTCGGCGTGAGGCGCAGCCGCGCCGAATCGTCCTCGAAATAGCCGATGCCCTTGCCGTCCTTGCCGTTGACGGTAAGGCCGGCGATCTTCATCCCGCGCTCGGAAGCGGCGGCCAGGGCGTTGCCGGCGATCCAGTATTTCGGTTGGTCCGATGCCTCGGCGAGAGTCGTCCGCTCGGCGCGTTCGCCGCGGACCGCGTGGACGATGTGGTCGCGGTCGAAGACGCCGATCATGGCGTCGATGCCCGGGGCCCACTCGAGCATCTTGGCGCGGTGGCGCTGCACGAGGCAGCCGGCGACCACGACCCGCTTGATCTTGCCCTGCTCTTTGAGCGCCAGCGCGTCCTTGATGACGCCGAGCGACTCGTCCTTCGAGGCTTCGAGGAAGCCGCAGGTATTGACGACGATGGCGTCGGCGGGGTCGAGGTCAGAGTCCGGGTCATGCGAGATGATCTCGAGGCCGTCCTGGGCGAGCAGGCCGAGCATCTTCTCGGAATCGACGAGGTTCTTCGGGCAGCCGAGGCTGACGAACGAGACGGTGCGGACGGCGCCGGGAGCGTCCGTTTCGGCGGGCGCGGTGGTTTTCGAGGTGGCCTTCATGCGGGGCCGAGATGGTAGGCGGGGCCCGGCGTCCGCAAGGGCAAACTCAAGGGCACGGGACGCCGAACCGGCCCAGGAACGTCACCAGGTCGGTGGTGTTGATTTGCCCGTCGCTGTTGAAGTCGCCGGGGGCACCGGGCGTGACAACCTGGCCAAAGAGGCCGAGAAACGTGACGAGATCGGCGGTGTTGACCACGCCGTCGCTGTTGAGGTCGCCCACGCACACGGGGGGCGGCGTGGGCGAGGCGTCGAGACGCACGTTGTCGAAATCAACCTCGATGCCGGGTGCCTGTGCCGTGCCGGGGATGTTGAGGTTGACGAGCCGGATGCGCAGCGGCGTGCCCAGCAGCGGGTGGCCGGGGGGCGCATCAAAGGTGACGACGCTCTCGCGCCACTCGCCCTCGGGGATGCTCGACGCGAGGGTGTTGTTGTCCGAGGCGATGACGACGCCGCCGGCGAGCAGGTCGACGCGGTAGCCGGGGAAGCCGTCGAGGTTGAAGAACTGCACGGCGTTGGGTGGCACGCTCGTGCCCGAGGCGATATTGCCCACGTCGACGCGGAGCGTGTAGCGGTTGCCGGGTTGGAGCGTGGCGGCGACGGTCTGGGCGAGGCCCGCCTCGCCGCCGCCGACGTCTCCGGCGAAGAACAACAGTGCGGCGTTGTCGCCCTCGGTCGTGCCGCTCGGGAAGAACGAGATGTTGGTGGGTCGGATCACGCCGACGGCGTCGTTCGCCTGGTCGATGATCCCGCTGGGGTCGTACACCTGCCAGCCCTGCGGAATGAGGGCGGCGAAGGTGTTGACGGGGATGACGTTCGCTTCGAACCCGAAGTTCGTCACGGGGATCGGCACGGCGAAGGCGAGGCCCGAGGCGACAAGAACGGCGGCGGCGGCATTGATGGTGTTTTTCATGGTCTCTCCCAAACGCGGCGGCGGCGCGAGGATCGCGCCACGGACCTTGAGCGTCCAATACAAATCCGCCCCACGCAAACAGAATCACCGAGCGGGCGTATTTCGGTGAGAAACCTGACGAGAGCCGAACGCGGACGGCCGATGAGCCGCGGCCCTTACGGGCACGGCTGGCCGAAGCGCCCAAGAAAGAAGACCAGATCCGCGGTGTTCACGGCGCCGTCGTTGTTGAAGTCGGCTCTCTCGGCGGGTGAGCCGGGCGTCACCGGCTGGCCGAACTGACCGAGGAACGCGGTGAGGTCGGCCGTGTTGACGGCACCGTCGTCATTGATGTCGCCGAGGCACGGCGGTGGCGTGCGGATCAGTTGCACGCCGTTGATGAAGCACAGCAACGTGACCGGGGTGGCGGTGATGCTGATGCTTCCCCCCGGCTCGACATCGACCTCGTGGCGCGTATGGGTCACGCCTTCGACGACTTCATTCAGCGGCACGGCGCCGCCCGCGGTCTGGGGGTTGGGGGTGATGCTGCCAGCGACGGCCACGTTGGTACGTGACTGAAACCCGACAAGGCGGATGGCGTAGGTGATGACGGTGTAGCGTCCGGGCAGCAGGCCGTTGACCGTAACGCCGATGCCCGCGCCGTCAGCCTGGTAATCGTTGAGGAGGAGGAAGTGGTCGCCGGTGAGGGTGCCTTGATTCGCGCCGGTCATCATGGCGGGGGACCGCGTCAGGGTCGCGGCGGTCGGGTTCCCGTTGAGGTCGACGAGGTTGATGCTCGGCGTCGAAAAGGGGAGTGAGTTCCACACGCCCGCCTGGCCCGCGCCGGCAAAGGTGGGCGCGGGCACGCCGCCGCCGAGGATCGTGTTTCCGGGGGTGTCCCAGTCGATGTTGATGGACTGGGCGTTGGCGCAACTCGACGCCGCGAGCAGCGTCGCGGCGGCGAGAAGACGGTTCGTCAATGTGTGGCGGTACATCATGGGCAGGGCCTGGCGAAGCGGTTCAGGAAGAACGTGAGGTCTCGTGTGTTGACGATGCCGTCGTCGTTGAAGTCGGCGCGTTCGGCGAGTGAGCCCGGTGTGGCGGTCTGTCCAAAGCGGCCGAGGAAGAACGTGAGATCGGCGGAGTTGACGAGACGATCGTAGTTGAGGTCCGCCGGGCAGGGCCTGTAGTTCAGCTGGATTTTCACGGTTTCCAGCCCGCCACGTGTCCCGATGATCTCGCTGGTGGACGGGTCACGCAGCGCCACGGTGTCGGGGTTGACGGCAATCAGGTCGGTGGTGCCGTCGCCGTTGACATCGTCAGCGAGCACGAGCGTCGGCGGGTCGGGCGGCGTGATGTCGGGGCTGCCGGTGAGCAGAAGTTCGCCGTTGGGCCCGAGTTCGGTCTGCAGCACGGCGATCTGTGATGTGCCGGCGTCCTGCGTGACCGCGACGATGTCGAGCCGATCCGCAGGGTCGTTGTCGATATCGATGAGGGCGACTGAGGTGGGCGCGGGACCGATCGGGCCAGAACTGGCGGCGTACTGGCCGTCGGGCCCGCGGATCAGCACGCTGATGCTGCCGGAGCCTGTGTTGGCGACGACGAGTTCGTCGTCCTTGCCGTTGTCGATGTTGCCGGGCTGGATGCTGGAGGGTTCGTCGGCACAGAGGAAGGAACGGACGGGCTGCAAGCCCGCCCAAGCGCGTTCGCTGGACTCGCGGCGGAGAACCACGCCGTCGTTGTAGAGCACGCTGCAGTTGTCGGACCCGCGGTTGGCGGTGCCGATGTCGTTGTCGCCGTCGTGGTCGATATCCGCGATGAAGACGGCGACGGGGTTGGTGCCGACGGGGATGGGCGGCGTGACAAGCGCCACGAACGAGGGCACGCCGCCGACCGGGCTGGTGTTGCGCAGGAGGGAGAGGGTGTTGTCGGCGGCGTTGGCCACGGCAAGGTCGGGCTTCCCGTCGCCGTCGAGGTCCCCGGCGGCGATCGCCGAGGGCTCGGCACCGATCTGGGTCGTGATGATCGTGGCGGGCGTGATGAGCGAGCCCGCACCGTTGTTACGAAAGACCGACACGGTGCCAGTTGCACCGCCGATGCCGTTGCGGTTGGCGACGGCGATGTCGTTAAAACCGTCGGCGTTGAAATCGGCGATGCAGACGGCCGATGGGTTGCGCTGCGTGGCCGCGGTGAGAACGACGGCGGCATAGCCGTTCCAGGTCGTGCTGGTCGTCTCTTGGTTGAAGAGCACTCTCAGCGTGCCGTCGGCGGTGGTGGGACTGACCGTGTCAGGGACGACGACGGCGAGGTCGCGGACCGGAAGTGCGTCGTTGCGAATCTTGCCAACGGCGGCGGCGGCGGGGTTGCCGGAGACCACGAACCCGCGCGGCGGGTTGAGGCTCTGCACGTTGTCGCGATCATCAACCTGGGCGATGAGCACGGAAGAACGGGCGGCGTCCTGGTAGATCAGGCGGGTCAGCTTGGTGGCGTCGCCGGGAACAAAGGCGGCGCGGAACGTGTCGGAGCGCGAGCCCATGCTCAGCAGAGTCCACTCGGTGCCCACCGGAGGAATCGGCGATTCCGGAAAACCGCGGTCGATCTGGAGCGTGCCGGCGAGCGTGACGGTGCCCGACACGTCGAGGCTCCCCACGCCGTCCGGGTCGCCCAAGGAGAAGCCCAAGGACGGCTCCGTGGCCCACGGCATCCACGCCGTGCCAAAGGTGAGGTCCCCGTCGATGAAGAGCCCCGCCCCAGGGCGGAGTTCCCCGAGGCACCGCACGTTGCCGAGGATGGCGCCGTCACCGCCGAGGCTGCATCGGTTGTTGACCAGGACGCCTCCGGGAGCGCGAACCGTCGGGCCTTGCCACAGAGAGAGCTCGCCCGCCCCGTCGACCGAGATCGTCTGGCAGTTCAGCGCATCGCCCGCGCCGACGAAGAACACCGATGGACCGACGCCGACGACGCCGACGGTGCTGTCTCCGATGCGAACATGCCTCCCCGGTGCGAGCAGCACGCCCGAGCCGTTGACATACACCGAGTCGCTGCCGCCGATGAAGTGAACGGCGGGCCCAGCCGTCGGGCCGAGCGTGAGGTTCGCGTCAAGCCGGATATCCCAGTGGTCGCTGTTCCCGTCGAACATGAGACGACCAGCGGTCGCTGGCGAAGAAACCACGACCGAGTCGGAGTCCGAGCCGATGAATCGCAGCAGCGCGGTGGTGTTGGTGCTCGGAACGCCGGTGGGGAACCAACTGTTGACATTCGTCCAGACTCCGCCGGGGACCGCGGCCCACTCCTGCAACGAACCAGCGCGTTCATAGGCTCCCTGGTCGATGGAGGGACCCGGCCCGCTGAAGTCCGGCGATCCCGCCACATTCTGGAAGCGCAGGTTCCCCGCGAGGTCGAACGGGATGAACTCGGCGGTGTTGCCGTCGGCGTCGAGGTCGGCCGTATCCGGTGGGGCGTCCGCGTTCGAACCTTGATCGACGAGCGCCGATGCGGGTGAGAGGGAGAACAGTTCGTCTCCGGTGCCCGGAACCAGGTCGGGGCCGATCGGGTCGTCGAAACGGATGCCGTAAAGACCATCGTCCCCGAACGGCCCGCCCGAGTTGTGTGATGAGCGGATGATCTGAAGCGTGGGCACCGGGTTGCCAAAGGTGACGATGTCGGTGGGCTGGTTGGGAACGTTCATGGCCCACTGGCGTGTGATGACCGAGTTGGCGATCGTGACCGCTCCCGACGCGGAGTTGAACACCACGCCGGGGGCCGACGCCGGGGTCGGGCCGAAGTTCTGCGTGACGGTGCAGTTGCGGACGCTCGAGCCAGAGACGTTGCCGCGGAACTCGATCCCCGGCGCGTTCGAGGCTGAGTTGAACGCGACGAGACAGTTCGCGAGGTGGCATGTGCCGCCGAAGACATGCACGGTGCCGTCGAACCCGTTCGAGTTGCTGAGGATGCGGCAGTTGACGAGATGGGTGGTGATGCCCGCGGCGCCGTTCATGCGGAGCGCGGCGCCGCCGTCGGTCGCGCGGTTGCGCTCGATCAGGCATCTGCTGACGATCAGCTGCCTGGGAGGCGACGTCGAAGCCGGGAGGAAATAGACGGCGGCGCCGTCGTCCTTGGCGTGGTTGTCGGTCAGTGTGCAGTTGTCGACGCGGAACTGGATCGCGTCGGTGACGTTGATGCCGCCCCCGCGCTGGTCCGTGGCCGCGGCCCCGTCGGCGTACCCGCCTCGGATGACGAAGCCATCAACCCGGCCCCCAGACTGCGCCGCGCCCGCGGACACCACATGGAACACGTTATCGGCTCGGTTGCCGAAGTTTGCGGTGTCATCTGAGTTGAGGTCGCCGCAAAGAACCGTCGGATTGGCGGCGATGTTGCGCTGGGTCAACGTCGTCTCAGTCCCGGCGAATCCGCCGTAGAGCCGCTTCGTGGGCGCAAACGTCGCCGAACGAGCACCCCCTGGCGGAGCGGGCTTGTAGGTTCCGTCGGCGACCCACACCTCGGTCACGGTATTGAGCGAGGCCGCGAGCGCCAGTGCCGGCTGCAGGTCGTCGAGCGCCGTGCCCCACGTGAGCCCGTCGCCGCCAGCGGGCTTCGACGCATCCACATAGAGCCGCATGGGCAGCGATTGCACCAACTGGACGCCGTTGAGCCCGCCCGTGCCCGACGGCGGGCTGTTGTCGAGCGTGATGGTGATCGAGCCGGTCGAGGCGAGAACGACCACGTGCTCGGCGTGGGTGACGCCACGAGTGAACGTGTCGGCGGGCGAGATGGCCCCGCCGACGAGTTGCGGGCTTGGGCTCGGGCTGTTCGCCACGCTCACCGCGGAGCGGTTGCCGCTGCCGTTCACGCGGTTGGCGTAGGTGATGACACGGTAGTGCCCCGCGGCGAGATTGCCGATGGTCACCGTCAGCGGCACGGTGTCGAGGCGCTGGTAGTCGTCCATCAGCAGGCCGACGTCACCGGTGGTGCTCGCGTTGTCGAAGCTCGACATCGTGTTGGCGGTGGAGCGGCTGAAGGTGACGCCCGTGGCCACGCCGTCGACGCGGTTGAGCGCGACGGGCGTGCTGGTGCCGCTGAGGATGGAGTTCCACACACCGGCGATGCCGACGCCAGCGAAAGCGCTCACGGGCGCGCCAGCGCCGTTGCCGGTGCCGGTTCGGTCGAGGTCGATGTTGAACGACTGGGCATGGGCGAGCCCCGCGAGCGTATGGGCGGTGAGCATGGCAAGCAGCGCGTGGCACCTGGACGAGGGGTGCATCATGGGCATGGCCTTCCGAACCTTCCGAGGAATGTGACGAGATCGGCGGTGTTGACGACGCCGTCGCTGTTGAAGTCGGCGCGGAACGCGGGGGTGCCGGGGGTAGCGGTCTGGCCGAAGCGCCCGAGGAAGAACGTGAGGTCCGACGTGGTGACCGCCGCGTCGTTGTTGAAATCGCCGCGGCACGGCGGGCGGGTGAGCACGGCGGCGATGTTGTTGGCCGGCGGCCCGAGAGAGGCCTTCACCTCGGCACCGCCGCCGCCGCGGTTGGACACGCCGTCCGGCCCCACCGTGACAATGTCGTCCGAGCCGTCGCCGTCGAGGTCGGCGGTGAGGACGATGCTCGGTTCGGTCGGGGTCGCGATGTCGGGAGCCTGCGTGAACTGCACGTTCCCGCCAGCATCGACCTCGGCCACCAGCACGCGGAGCGTTCGCAGCGACGACCCCGGCGGCGAGGCCACGGCGACGATGTCGTCGAGCCCGTCGTTGTTGATGTCGATGAGGGTGAGCGAGCGGGGCGCGTCGCCGATGGGGCCGGTGATGGAGGTGTAGCCGTCAATCTCGGGGCCGCTTGGTCCGGGGCGGATGATCGTGACGGAGTTGGCGTTCGGGCCGGTGTTTGAAGAGACGAGCGTGTCGTCCTTGCCGTTGTCGATGTTGCCGGGCTGGATGCTCGAGGGCTCGTCGTCGGCGATGATAAACAGGGCGGTTCGGAAGCTCAGCCAGGCGCGGAGGTCGGTGCCCTTGTTGAAGAACACGGCGACGCGGTCGTCGCCCGTATCAGCGACGGCGAGGTCGGGGCCGTTGAGGTTGTCGAGGTCGGCGGTGATCAGCGCCGTGGGGTTCGAGCCCAGCGAGATCGGCGGCTCGGGCACGAACACGCCGAAAGTATTGAGCAGGACCACGACCGCGCCCTGCGGCGACGGCGCGTCGATGCCGGAGACCGCGAGATCGATGTCGCCGTCAGCGTCGAAGTCGGCGGCGGCGAGGCCCTCGGGGGCGTCGAGCGTCGGGATGTCGATGAATCCCGGGAAGTCGTCGGCACCGTTGTTGATGAACACGCGGACGCTGTCGCTGCCCCGGTTGGCAACCGCGATGTCGTTGAGCGTGTCGCCGTCCAAGTCGGCGATCACCACGGCGCTGGGGTCGATGTCGGTGGCCTTGGTGATGGTGACGGCGGCGTAGCCGTTCCAACTGGTCGCCGTGTTGCCGAGGTTGAGCAGGACGTGCAGCGTGCCGGGGGCGGTGGTCGGGTTCACCGAATTGGGGACGACGACGGCGAGGTCAGGGTTCAGGTATGCGGCGGCATGCACCTTGCCCACCGCCGCGGCCCGCGGCGCGCCGGGCACGGGGAACCCCAGCGGCGGATCGAGCGTGACGACGTTGTCGCGCGATTCAACCTGCGCGACGACGTTGGCGGAGCGGGACGTCGAGGTGTAGACAAGCCGCGTGAGCCGATCGGCCCATCCAGGCAGGAACGCCGTATCAAAGAGCCCGCTGCGCGACGCGCCGGTGAGTAGCGTCCACGACTGACCGAGCGCGGGACCGTCGGGCGGAGCCCCGTCGATGGTGAGATCGAGAGTGCCCTGGAGAAACAGCGGGCCGTCACACATGAGCGAGGCGTTGCTGCCGTTGACGTCGGCCCAGAGGGTGACGACTGGCGAGGGGTCCTCGGGTCCGCCGGTGACAAGCTGGGAGAAGCCGCCCGAGGTGATGTTGATTCGGTTGGCGATGCCCACGGTGCGTTCGAGCGTGAGGCCGCCTTCGTTGGTGAGCTGGCCCAGCAGATCGAGGTCGTGACGAAATCCCAAGAGGCAACCGGCGCGAATGCGCACACCCGAGGAAGCGATCATCGAGACCGGGCGCTCGTACCTGAACGCCGCGCGCCGGAAATCCAGGGAGCGACATGCGATCAGCGCGGTACCTAAAGGCAGGTCGTTGGCCATGCGGAGTGCCCCCTCGTTGCCCGCGGTATCCCCCACCCAGATATCGCCGGGGGTCGACAGGGCGACGCGGTCGAGGGTCAGGTTGGTGGTGATGACCGCGGCGGGCAGCGCGGACTCGAACAGAAACACGGTGGCGACACCGGTGGGCTGCTGGTTGACCAGCGTGGACGCGCCGGGCGTGAGCAGCCGAATGAAGCCGTCACCCGCCGGATCGATCTGGGTGATCGAAGCACTGGTCAGCAGCAAGCCGGTGTTGCTCTGGAGTTCCGCCGCGCCGGCGTCGAGCGTGCCGCCCGTCGGGCCGAGCACTTCGGGGTCGTCGAAAACACGTGGTTGCCCGTTGATGTCGATCGGGAGCGGTTCGGACGTATCGCCGTCGTCGTCCAGATCGGCCTCATCGGCGGGGAGCGAGACGAACTGAGCGCGATCAATACAAGGCGTGCCGCGGGGTACCAGGCGGGGCTCGTCGTCCATCGTGCCGAGGATCCCGTCTTCGCCTGTGAGCGCCTCGAAGCCCGGCGAAGGCACCGGCGCGCCTTGCGGGTTCACCGGGGCTGAGACGCTGATGCTGGAACTGACCGTGGCGAGGCAGCGCTCGACGAGATGCTGAACGACGCCGCCGGTGCCGGTGCTGGCGCGGGCGATATCAAAGACGCCGATCCCAGCGGCGGCGGAGCCGAAGAGCGTGTTCTCGGTGATGATCGAGTTGCGGACACGGACCTGGCTCGGGGCCAAGAGGGCTTGGGTATGAACGCCGACACCGGTGGGGCCCCCGAGGGGAATCAACCGCTGGTTTCGCACGATCGTGCAGTTGATGATGTCCACCGTGACGCCGGGGCCTGCAAACTGTTGGGCAACATGTACGCCGGCACCACCCAGCGCCGCGATGTTGCCGGTGAACACGCAGTTGGCCAGAAGCACGCCGTGCGTGATCGCCGCGACCGCTCCACCCGCCACGCTGTAGTTTTGGTGGAACCGGCAGTTGTAGACGCGGACGGGCTGGAAGCCGAAGCCCGGAGTAACCTGCGCGATCGCGGCCCCCGCGGTGCTGGTGGCCGAGCGGACGAATGTCGACTTCGAGACGATGTTGTTCCCGAGGGAAAACAACGCTCCGCCGAAGTTGTCGCGGAACAGGCACGAGCGGATGGTCGAATCCGAGGCAACGCACGCCGCACCAAGGGCGCTGGTGTTGACGCCCGTCACCGTCACGCCGTCGAGCGTGGCAAAGTTCAACGAGAGTATCTGCGGCACGTTGTCGGCGAACTGCGGCGGCGGGACCAACCCGATGATTCCACCAGAGATCTGGTTGATATCGATGGGCACGTCGTCCCCGAGCTGGTCGCCGGTGAGCACGGTCTCGCTGGCGGCGAGGTTGCGTTCGAACAACGAAGTCTCGAAGCCAGCAAACCCGCCAAATAGACGAACATCGCTCAGCGACCACACAGTTAGCGGGGCGCGATAGACGCCCGCGACGACCCAGATGTCATCGGACCCGCCATTGGCGTCAGCGGCGGCGATGGCGGCGTCGATCGTGTCGAACGCCGTCGACCAACTGAGGCCGTCGCCTCCCGGCAGCGCCGAAGCGTTGACGTGGAACGTGGCGGCACCGGCGGCGCCGACCGTGAACGCCGCGACAATGCCGGCGGCACTTTGAGCGAGTCGAAGGTTGTTGTGTGGTGTCTGCATCTCAGTCTCCCGGCATTCGTTCTTCGCTCGCGTCCAAGCCGCGAGCGCACCCTCAGCACGGGGCCGGCCAAACGGCGGCGCGGCCCGATGGTCGGATGTGATTGTCCGCTCCCGTGCGGGGACCTTCAAGAGAGAAGTTCGAGATTCGCCCGTGCGCGGCACGCTTTGTGTTACGAATGCATTAGGACAAGCGAGATTGTCCGGGAATCCATCGTGCCAGCTGCAGCGAACGGGGCACCCCGCCGGTCGCAGGCGGGGCTTTCAGGTGAGCCCATGAGCGGCTTTCCACCCGGCAAGTGTTCAGCCAACGAGCCCGGAGCGTGAGCGACGGGTCTGAACAAACGCGTTGCGTCACGAGACCTCGGGCCCTCCTCTCACGATCGGGGTTCCGTCACTCCCCTTACGGCCCCGCGCCTTCGGAAAACTCGCGCAGCTTTGCTTCGAGTTCCGCGATGGTCTTGTCGTCGTCGGGGCGCGCTTGGTTGGCCGCCTTGAACTGCCCATACTTCTCGAGCGCCTGCCCATAGGCGACGCTCGCCGACGCGCGATGAGATCGCTTCTCGGCATCGGTGGCACCGGGGCGTGCGGCGTGGGCCGCGGCCGCGTCGCCCAGGCTGGCGAACGCCACCGCCACGTTGCGCTGCGTCTCGATGTTCTTCTGGTCCTTCGCGGCGAGTTCGCCCCAGCGTTCGACCCCATCGCGCAGGCGCTCCAACGCCGCGTCGGTGCGACCGAGCTTGGTCAGCGCGCGGCCCGAAGCGACGCGCGACGCCGCCGATTGCAGCTTGGCGATCGCGTTGTCGGGCTTGCCCTTCAAGATCGCGTCGGCGTTGACGGTCTGGGCGTCGCTGGTGTCTGCGGCTTCCTGCCAGCGTTCGAGCAAGCGGAGCGCTTTCGCCCTGAGTTCCAGCACCGTGCCGAGGTCTTCGCGGTGCCGCTCGTTGGCCGCGTCCTTCTCAAGACTGGCGCGGAACATCTGCTCGGCCTTCGCAAGGTCCGAGAGCGAGGCCTGGTTCGCCGCCGCATCGCCGGATTTCATCGATGCGTCGGCGATGCGTGCCAGCCCCAACGCCGCATCGCGCAGGGCCGTCTGGTCATCGGGGAACTCGCGGAGCGCCTCGTCGCGCATCGCTTGGGCCTGACGCAGCCGCTCCAACGCCGCGGCGCCGTCGCCCTGACGCCGCGCGACATCCGACCACGCCGCCAGCGCCGCGGCGTACTCACGGCGCGACGCCTTGGACTTCTCGGCGCGGTACGCCTTCTCGCGCGCGAGTGCGGCCTCCTTGTACGCCGCGTCCGCACCGGGCAGATCGCCCAGCGTCGCCTTCGCCCCGCCGATAGACATCAGCACGCTGGCGAGATGGCCCTCGACGGCCGTTTGCTTCTCACGATCAGGAAAGGCCGGCAACCCACGCAGGAGCTCCGCGGCTTTCTCGTATGCCGCCAGGCGTTCCTCGGTGGGCGCGCCGGTCTTGCCGATGACGTCACCCACAGCGCGGTGCGAAATCGCCAAGTCCGCCTTGTGCGACGCAACTTCGGGCCCCGCGTCGAGCAGCGATTGCCGCAGCGCCAGCGCCTTGCGGTAGTACTCGCTCGCGGCCTTGGGGTCGCCCAGGTTCTGCGTGCGCAGCCCGCCGGTGATATCGCCCAGCCGTTGGTACGCCGCTGCGATCGAGGCCTTCAGCGTCGCGTCCGGCGTGCCGGCTTCGAGGGCTTCCAGTCCCTTCACCGTCGCCGCCACCATCGCTCGGCGTTCCTCGACGTTCGGGAAGTAGGTGCTGCCGCCGGACTCGCGCATGAATGTCGACGCGAGATCGCGGACGATGCCGAAGCGCCGTTCCGATTCCGCCAGCGCCGCCCGAGTTTCGATGTTTGCCGCTTCCGCACGGCGCCATTGCCACAAGGTGAAGCCCGCGCCGGCGACGATCGCCAGCAGCAGCGCCGCCCCGAACGCCACGGGCAGGCGGTGCCGGCGCACGAACTTGCCGAGCACATACGTCACGCCGCGCCGCCCGTGGGCCTCGACGGGCAGGCCTTGCAGGTGCCGATCAAGGTCCGCCGACAGCGACGCTGCCGACGCGTACCGCCGCGACGGGACTTTCTCCATCGCCATCATCACGATGTCGTCGATATCGCCGGCGAGTTTGCGACGCAGCTGCGTCGGCTCGTCCTCGCGCGAGCGAGCCACCTCGTCCGGCGTGATGGTCCGCTGTTCGCCCGTGGGCTGTGCGATCGTCTCCATCCGTGTGACCACCGTGCTGGGTCGCTCAGGGTCGCTCTCGCAGATGACGCGGGCGATCTCCTGCTGCATCCGCGTGCGGAATCGGTAGGGCTTGCGCCCTGTCAGCAGTTCATACAGCAGCACGCCCAGCGCGTAGATATCGCTCGACGTCGTGATCGGGTCGCCGCGGACCTGCTCGGGGCTCGCGTACTCCGGCGTCATCAGCCGCAGCTCGGGCCCGGTGACTTCGACCATCTGCGCCAGGTTCGGGTTCAGCATCTTGGCGATGCCGAAGTCGAGCAGCTTGGGTTCGCCTTCTTTCGTGACGAGGATGTTCCCCGGCTTGAGGTCGCGGTGAACGATGAGGTTCTGGTGCGCGTGATGCACCGCCGCGCAGACCTTCTTGAAGAGGCCGAGCCGCTCGGCGACCGTGAGACGGTTCAGGTCGCAGTACTTGTCGATCGGCTGGCCCTCGACGTACTCGAGCACGAAGTAGGGCAGGCCGTCTTCGGTGGCCCCGCCGTCGATCAGCGTGGCGATGTTGGGGTGGTTCAGCCCGCTGAGCAGCTGGCGCTCGAGGTTGAAACGGCGCAGCACCTCGCTGGTGTCCATGCCGCGCTTCACCACTTTGAGCGCGACGATGCGGCTGAAGTCCTGCTCCTCACGCGCGGCGAGGTACACCACACCCATGCCGCCTTGTCCGATTTCACGGCGGATGACGTAGCTGCCGATGCGCTCGGGCATCGTGGTCGGCACGGGGGTGAGGAAGGCTTCGGAGGGTCGCGACGCTGGGGCTGAAGGATGTCCTGAACCCGATGCGCTCGGCGACGCCGGCGCGACGGACGTCGGGTCCTGGTCGCTGCGAGGGGGTTTTGGCGGCGGCGTGGTCATGGCGTGGGCCGCGGAGGCCTGGAAGCGCTTTCAAGGGGTCGAGCATCGCGCGGCGTCGGGCGGGACATCCTGCCACACCCAGAGAGACACAGCAAGCGGCGGCGCGCGCTGCCCCAAACGAGCCCCGAGCGTGAGCGAGCGGGTTTCTCCTGTCCGAATGCAACGCAAGTACGAGCGTTTCTGAACCCGTCGCTCACCCTCCGGGCTTGTTGTTCGAGCGCCCAAACCAATCGAGCACGTTGGGGTGCAAAGCCGCCACGAGTTCCGGATGCTCCCATTCACCCCGCTCAACCAGCTCACGAACCCACGTAGAACTGACGTCGATCAGCGGCGCCGGCACAATCCACGATCGCCACCGGTCCAACTCACCGGGCGACCAGTGCGGGGCCAGCGCCGACAGCAGCGCCTCGGGCGACTCATCCGGTCGGCGCAGCAGCACCATCGGCTCGGCGAGCGCGATGATGCCCGCCGGGTCGCGCCAGCGGTGGAACGACCGCGCCGAATCCGCCCCGATGACCAGCCGGAACTTCGCGCGTGAGTTCATCGCGCTGAGCTTTCGGAGCGTGTCCACGGTGTAACTCACCGGTGCCGCCTCATCGGCGTCCTCAAGTTCAATCGTCGACACCCCCACCCGCGGCGCACCCCGAAGCGCCAGCGCCAGCAGTTCGATGCGCTGGCGATCGGTCAGCCGAGGGCCGGCGTCCTTGAGTGGGTTCCGTGCCGCGGGGACGAACACCAGCCATGCCCCCTCACCCGCACCACCTCCACGTTCCATCGCCCCGCGTGCCGCCAACGCCAGTTCGACATGCCCGCGATGCACCGGATCAAACGTCCCGCCCATCAGCACGACATGTTCCACACCCGCAGGGACGGGCCACCGAGACACGGGCACCGCCCCCAGCATGTCGTCATCATCGCGCATCGGCGAGTTCACGCGGGTGCTCCTCGAACGATGGACCGCGTGTGGTCCCCGGAACTCGATCGCTCCCCCACCACCGTCGCCAGCGTCTGGGCCGCCAGCCGAAGGGCCGCACCGCTGCGCCGCGCCAGCTTCAAGAGCGAAACAACGGTCGTCGGCGAGCGCACGCACGCCCACAGCACGCGCCCCAACCGCGTCCGCCCGTCGGGTGTCACCCACGTCTCAATCCCTTCAGCGAGTTCATCCCCCGGTCCATCGCTCACGGCGCGGATCACCCCCCATCGCACCCCGGCGTGGGCACATGCCTGCGCGAAGACGTGCGACTCGCAATCGACCAGGTCAGCCCCGGTGCGGGCGTGCAGGTCAGCCTTCGCCGAGGGTGTGCCAACGGGGTGATCCACGCCCACGACACTTGCCGTGACAGCCCCGTGACCTCCGCCCACCGGCGGCGGCACCACCGTCGGCGTCCACGTCCTCCCGGACACGTCGCGCACGCTCCCGATCATCGGCACCGGCCCAACCTCCACCAAAGCCCCGCAAGTGCCGAACAGCAGCAGCGTGCTCGCCCCCTGTCCCACGGCACGCCGCACGGCATGGCCCACCGCGTCCCCCCCGCCCCGGTAATGACCACGCGAGCGCCGACCCCGCGAAGGGCCGCCCGCGCATGCCTTGCCTCAAACGCCAGCGGGCAAAGAATGACGGCGAAGGAACCCATGCATGACCGTAGGTGGGACGCGTCAACCAACAGGCATCAATCGCACCAAGACCGACCAAAGTGTGGGAATCTCCCGATTGACCCGCAACCGACGTTTGAGCCGAGGATACGCTTCGATTCCCGGTGCCGGATCGCCCACTGCGTGGGGCAACGGTGCCCAAACCCGTCTGTGACGCTCGCCGAGAAGCGCGAACGCCCGGTCCGTCGGCCGGGACTCGAAACTCGGGGCGTGCCTGGAGCCCATCATGCGAACCCGTGGCGTTTCCGCGACGACTGCCCGACTCCTCACCCTCATCGCCGGCTTGTGTATCCCGCTCACGGCGATCGCCCAGGGACCGGCGGCTCCCGCCCCTTCGGGCCCCCCCGCCGCGACCCCGCCCTCGCCCCCCGATTTCCCCAAGTTTGAGGAAGTCTCGAAGGACTTCGAGCGTGTCGCCACCTCATCGGAGGGTTCGCTCTACACCCTCTGGAAGCGTGACAAGGACGGCCAGATTCTCGCCGAGCTGCCCCGCGACTTCGCCGGCAAACGCTTCCTTTTCGCCATGACCCAGTCCAGTGGCGACGAGTGGTCGGGCCTGCAGGGCTCTGACTTCCTCGTCTATTGGAAGCGCTACGACAAGCGTCTCGCCCTTATCCAGCCCAACCTTGACGTCCGCTCCACCGGCGATGAACCTTCCAAGATCAGCGTTTCACGCCATTTCACCGACCGCGTCATCCTCGACATCCCTATCGCCTGCATGGGGCCCAACGGCGGCCCCGTCATCGACCTCGACGCCATGCTCGTCGGCCAGGCCAACAAGTTTTTCGGCCCCGACGCCCGCAACCTCAACGTCGCCCTCACCCGCATCGTCGAGGCCAAGGCCTTCCCCAACAACATCGAGGTCGCCTTCGAAGTGCCCGGGGGCGACGGCGTGCTGCGCATCTTCCACTACTCCATCAGCAGCCTCCCCGAGAACGCCGCCTACAAGCCCCGCGAGGCCGACGAACGCGTCGGCTACTTCACCACCCACTACCGCGACCTGGGCAAGTTCGGCGAAGACGAGAAGTGGATCCGCTACATCAACCGCTGGCACCTCGAAAAGGCCGAGCCCAAACTCAAGCTCAGCCCCCCCAAAGAGCCCATCGTCTTCTACATCGAGCACACCGTCCCGGTCCGCTACCGGCGCTTCGTGCGCGACGGCATCCTGATGTGGAACAAGGCCTTTGAGAAGGTGGGCCTCTCCGACGCCATCGAGGTCCGCATCCAGGACAAGGCCTCGGGTGCCAACATGGACAAAGACCCCGAGGACGTCCGCTACAACTTCGTCCGCTGGCTGAGCAACGACATCGCCACCGCCATCGGCCCCTCGCGCGTCGACCCGCGCACCGGGCAGATTCTCGACGCCGACATCATCCTGACCGACGGCTGGATCCGCGTCTTCTGGAACCAGGCCAACCGCGTGCTGCCCGAGCAGGCCATGCAGGGCTTCGACACCGAGACGATGTCGTGGCTGCGCCGCCGCCCGCAGTGGGACCCGCGCGTGCGACTGGCACCGCCGCAGGAACGCGAGGCGGTCATGCGCCAGCTCGCCATGGAAGCCGCCCTCGAAGCCCGTGACCAGAACGAGAACGCCAGCGTCCGCGGCATCGGGCGCTTCATGCGCTCCCCCGCCGCCTTCCCCGGCGCGGAACTGATGACCGGCCCCTCCGCCGCCATCGAATCCGCCCTCGATTCCTCGCCCGACTCCGCACGTCGATGGATGAACCAGATGTGCATGGCCGCCAGCGGCAAGGCCATGGACATGGCCCTCATGGGCATGCACCTCGATATCGAGGGCATGCTCGCCCTCGACGAACAAGACGCACCGCCGGCTGGCGACGGCGGCGACGCGCCCAAAGCCGACGAGAAGGAAAAGGACAAGAAGAAAGACGAGACCAAGAAGGATGCCAAGCCCGAAGAGAAGTTCGACCGCCTCGACGGCATCCCCGACTGGTTCATCGGACCCGTCCTCGCCGACTTGGTCGCCCACGAGGTCGGCCACACCCTCGGCCTGCGCCACAACTTCAAGGCCTCGGGCATCTACTCGCTCGAACAGATCAACTCCGAGGAGTTCAAGGGCAAGAAGGCCTACGGCGGCTCGGTCATGGATTACAACCCCGTCAACATCAACATGAAGGACGGGCCCGCCCAGGGCGACTACACCATGATCGACATCGGGCCCTACGACTTCTGGGTCATCGAAGCGGGCTACACCTTCGGCGACACCAAGGAAGTCCTCAAGCGCGTCGCCGAGCCCGAGCTCATCTACGGCACCGACGAAGACACCAGCGGCCCCGACCCGCTGGCACGCCGCTACGACTTCGCCCAAGACCCTCTTGACTTCGCCACCTCGCGCATGGCGCTCGTCAAGTACCACCGCGAACGATTGCTGGAGAAGTTCGTCAAAGACGGCCAGTCGTGGGCCAAGGCGCGGCGCGGCTACACCATGACCCTCAACGAACACCTCGGTGCCGTCTCGCACATGTCGCGATGGGTCGGTGGCGCGTTCGTCAACCGCGACCGCAAGGGCGACCCTAACGGCCGCCCGCCCATCCAGAAGACCCCCGTCGAGCAGCAGCGGGCCGCGCTGAAGTTCATCATCGACAACGCCTTCTTTGACGAGGCATTCGGTCTGACGCCGGAGATCCTCAACCGCCTCACCGTCGACAAGTTCTGGGACGCCGGCGGCGCCCCGATGGAAGACGCCACCTGGCCCGTCCACGACCGCATCCTGGGCATCCAGGCCAGCGCCATGACCGGCCTGATGAACCCGGCCACGCTCCGCCGCGTGCTCGATAACGAATGGCGCACCCCCGCCGGCGAGGACGCGCTCACCCTGCCCGAACTGCTCGGTGCCGTCTCCAGCGCCGTCTGGAAGGAGATCGAAGAAAAGGCCGGCAAGCGCTTCACCGCCCGTGAGCCGATGGTCT
Source organism: Phycisphaerales bacterium (assembly GCA_046154665.1). Lineage (GTDB taxonomy): Bacteria > Planctomycetota > Phycisphaerae > Phycisphaerales > UBA1924 > JAFLCM01. The sequence continues at coordinate 33,173 of JBJXFG010000079.1, forward strand.
CGAGCCTGCGCCGCAACCTGCAGCGCGAGCACGCCGAGCGGTTGATCGATCTCGCGTTCCCCGACGGCATCATCGGCGCCGCCGGCAAGACGGCCTCCACCCTCGCCACCGCCGAACTCCGTGCCCTCCAGACCAAGCTGGGCTCGCAACTCGACGGCTCCGGCGACCGCCTCGACCCCTACACCGCCGCCCATTTCGCCGAGGTCAAACTCCGCATCGAAAAGGCCCTCGACGCCCAGTACATTTACAACACCGACAAGATCGGCGGCGGCGGCATGCCGTTCTTCTTCTTCGGCGAACAGCCCCAGTCCCGCAACGAGGGCAACAACCCCTCAGGCCCGGACGGCGGCAACCCCTACAACCCGCCGCGCCCCGAGCCCGAGACCCCCTAAGCCCCCAAGAAAGCCCAAGAACACACCAGCCCAGGCCGCAAGGCCTGGGTTTTTGTTTCTCGGCGGGATTCCGCGTGTTCACCTTGGCGCGTCGCCCCCGGATCGCGTGGATGTTGGTGCGAGGTCTGGCATTTGGGCCCATCCCCGCGCCGTCCGACTGTCCCCGTGATTGTGAGAGGAGACCCTGACATGCTTCGCACCTGTCTGATCGGTCTTGTGTCCGCCGCCGTCATCGCCGCCGCATGCGGCACCTCGCTTGCCCGCCCGCCCGTGGGCACCGAGTTCACCTACCAGGGTCAACTGCTCAAGGCGGGGCAGGCGCTTACCGGTAACGCGGACTTCCGCTTCACCCTCTTTGACGGCCCCGGCCTCACTGCCAACATCGTCGGCGCGCCACAGAACGTGCCCAACATCCCCGTCAACGACGGCCGCTTCGAGTGTGCAGTCAACTTCGGCGAGTCGCCGTACACCACCAACGAGGAGCGCTGGCTGCAGGTCGAGGTGCGGAACCCCGCCGGCGGCTCGGGCAACTTCTCGCTCATGGGCGACCGGCAGAAACTCACGGCGTCGCCGTTCAGTCTGTCGACGCGGGGGCTCAACGTGGACGCGGCGGGGATGCGCTTCTCCCCGATTCAGTACCAACCGCAGGGTGAGGTTTTTGGCTTCTGCGCTTCTCCCCGATTCAGTACCAACCGCAGGGTGAGGTTTTTGGCTTCATCCGGCCGCGCATGCCCGGGCTTGGTTCGCAGCGAACTCCCGTGGGGCCAGGCTGCCCAGGGCGCTGTGGGGTCGATCCTCATTGTAGTGACGACGCCACGCCTCGACCTTTGATCGTGCATCGTCAAAGCTCATGAACCAGTTCTCGTTCAAGCACTCCGCGCGAAGTCTTCCGTTGAACGCTTCGATCAGCCCATTATCCGTGGGCTTTCCCGGCCTGCTGAAGTCCAGCCGGACACCATTCATGTACGCCCACTGGTCGAGCACGCGACCCGTGAATTCGCTGCCGTTGTCCACTCTGATCTTCTCCGGCAGGCCCCGTTCACGCCCGATCCGATCGAGCACCGCCGCAACACGCTCGCCGGTGAGCCGCTGATCGACCTCGATCACCGGGCTCTCACGCCCCCCGGTCTGAAGTCATCGACCAACGTCAACAGCCCCGCGGGGGGGGAACTTCCGCCCGTCGAACAGCTGGTCGGCCATGAAGTCCATGCTCCAGCTCTCGTTCACCCGCGTCGCCTTCGTCGCCTCCGGCCTGGTCATGGCGCTGCGGTGCCGCCGCGGCTTGTGACGGCCAACACAGAGCCCCTCGTGCTTGTACAGCCGGTAGACACGCTTCTTGTTCACCAACCATCCCTCGCGCCGAAGTCTCACCCAGATCCGAGGATACCCCCATGTGACATGCACGCCAGCGATCTCCTTGATCCGCCCGCGCAGCGCCGCCTGATCGTCCTTCACCGATTCGTACCGTTGCACCGCTCGCGCCTGTCCAAACACGCGACAGGCGCGACGCTCACTCACTCGGTACGCCATGCATGCCTTCCGCACCATGGACCGCCGACGATCAGGCGTCAGAGTTTTCCCTTGAGGGCATCCTGGAGCATCGCCTTGTCCAGGCTCAAGTCCGCAACCAGCGACTTCAGCTTCCTGTTCTCTTCCTCAAGCTGCTTCAGCCTCCGGACCTCGGCGATGCCCATCCCGGCGAACTGCTTCTTCCACCGGAAAAACGTCTGCTCCGAAATCCCCAGCTTCCGGCACACCTCGACGATCGGTACGCCGCTCTCGGCCTGCCTCAACGAAAACGCGATCTGCT